>CACVAP010000047.1 GCA_902727895.1 uncultured Sulfurovum sp. | reverse complement strand
AAAACAAAAAAGAAGCGTTATCGATACCTTTCTGTACAAGGTTTACAATGGTCTAATAAAAAGGTAGGTTATCCAACACGAAGAGGGGGAAGAGATGTTATTATACACCCTGCAAAATATGTTAATGGGGGTGGGCGTAGTCATGGTTGTTTTGCCATACGTCCTCAAGATAAATGGCAGGTTTTCGCGAAACTAAAGAAAGCACTCTTATACAGTTACACAGGTAGATAAAAAGGAAATAAATGAAAGTAGTCATTGACTTAATCGAAGACATTAGAGAGAGTATTAACAATAATGAAACGTATGCAGTAACAGCAATGTTACTTAAAGAAGATGAACAAGAGAAAAAGAATCTTATTTATGCTGGTGAAGCTTCTGTGGCTTCATTTCATGTTGATAAACTTTCTAGAACGTTAGTCTTTACAGTTAACAAAGAAGAGAAAGCACTTGATATAGGTGAACTTGCTAAACATTTAACCATTATGGATATGGATCAAATGATGTATGAAGTAAAATTATCTGTAAGTGACGAACATGCTCCTCAAGAGTTAGTTGGTTTCGGTTTTAATGCAGCTGATGCTAAATATGCCTTATTCATTATGGCGTAACCACCATTTGGCTAAAATATCTAAATTTTAAATTAAGGGTTTAGTATGTCAGTTAAATGTGCATTTTTGTTTGCAGGTCAAGGTTCTCAGAAAATGGGAATGGGAAAAGATTTTTTTGAAAATTCAGATGTTGCAAAACAGATGATAGCTGATGCAAGTGAGCGTACAGGAATAGACTTTGAAAATCTTCTTTTTGAAGAGAACGAGAACTTAGGTCAAACAGAGTTTACGCAACCAGCTATTTTATTGGTAGCTGCTATTGCGCATAAACTTTTCAGAGATGCAACAGAGATTAAACCAACGATTACTATGGGACATTCACTGGGTGAGTTTTCTGCCTTAGTAGCTGCTGGGGCTTTAGATGCTATTGATGCTGTTGAGTTAGTAAACTTACGTGGTAAGCTTATGGCTGATGCTTGTTCAAAACAAGAAGTAGGCATGATGGTTTCTTTAGGTCTTTCAGACGAAGTTGTAGAAACAATCTGTGAAGAGCAAAGAGCAGCTGGACTTCAAGTTTGGGCTGTTAACTATAACTCTGATGGTCAAATTGTAATTGCTGGGATTAAAAAAGACTTAGAAGTTTTAGTGCCTATTTTAAAAGAAGCAAAAGCAAAAAGAGCCATGTTACTTGATATGTCTGTGGCTTCACACTGTCCTTTATTAGAAGAAGCAGTTGCCCCACTTTCTGAAAAATTAAATGAGATGATTAAAGATACATTTGTTGCTCCTGTGATTTCAAATGTTACAGCAAATGCGTATGGTTCAAAAGAAGAAGCATTAGCTTTACTTCCTCAACAACTCGTACAGCCAGTTAAGTACAAACAGTCTATGGCAAATTTTGATGATGAGGTAGACTGCTACATTGAGTTTGGTCATGGTGCTGTTCTTAAAGGGCTTAACAAAAAAGCAACTAAAAAACCACATTTTAATGTGTCAGACATGGCTTCACTTGAAGCGACTATAGAGGCTTTAAAAGCGTTATAAGATTTTGAATTTTTTATTAAGGATTACAAAATGAATAATAAAGCAGTAAGCATTTTAGCATAGCTGGTGGAATTACACTTGCTGTTTTAGGACGTAAGAACTAAAAAAACAAATCTTACATTCTTTAGGTAAAATACGCCTAAAGGATGCTCCATGAAAAACCTTCTCTATTTATTATTTATTATTCCTATTTTACTTTTTTCTAAAAACTCCTGTATCGAGTGTCATAATGGCATAGAACATATTCGTGACCACTCTTCTAAGATGATGCAAGAGATTTTAGCTGTAGCAGAGACAGCAGGGGCTAAAGGTAATGACTGTGTGGTTTGTCATGGTGGTAACCCAAGTACTGACGATAAAAATGCTTCACACTCTGGAACGCTAAAGTATTTTTTAGAAAATAAAGGTCCTAAAGAGTTTTATCCAAGTCCTACGAGTCAATGGATAAACATTAACACTTGTGGTATGTGCCATCCTGAGCAAGTAAAGTCTCAATGGAACTCACTAATGAACACCGAAGCAGGGAAAATTCATGGGGCTTTGTGGTCGTTTGGAAAAGCAGATGGGTATAACCATACAGAGTCAAATTATGATGCTAACAATACCCATGCTAGACTTGGTACAAAAACTTATCAAGAATACATGGCACGACTCTCAAAAATGGAACCACAAGCTTTTCCTAAAGAGTCTAAGAAAATTCCTGAAGCACCAACAGCAGAAGAGATTGAAAAAGATCCACTGCTTTCTGTTTATACGTACTTAAGACAAGAATGTTTACGTTGTCATACAGGTGGAAAAGGTCGAAAACGCCGTGGAGACTTTAGAGGAATGGGTTGTGCTTCTTGCCATATTCCTTATTCAAATGAAGGGTTTTATGAAGGGAATGATTCTATGATTCCTCATGATAAAGCAGGGCATATGTTAACCCATCAAATCCAGTCTTCACGTAAGGTCAAGGTGAATGTACATGGTACAGAATATTCAGGTGTGCCTGTAGAGACTTGTACCACTTGTCATAACCGTGGAAAACGTATTGGAGTTTCCTATCAAGGACTAATGGAAACAGAGTACCAAGGTACTTTTGATCATGATGGAAATGGACAGCCAAAACTACATACCAAACGTTATTTACATCTGACAGAAGACATTCATTATTCTAAAGGAATGTTATGTCAAGATTGTCACACTTCAAATGATATGCATGGAGATGGTTTTATGACAGGAGCAAATCTTGGGGCTGTGGAAATTGAGTGTCAAGATTGTCATGGAACAACTAAAAAGTATCCTTGGGAGTTACCTCTTGGTTATTCCGATGAGTTTGAATTAAAACCAAAAACTGGAAAAGGGCGTGGAACAACGGACACTTTAGCTGAGTATCTAAAGAAAGGAGCCATCCCTAAAGATAAAGGAGATGGTTTTTTACTTTCAGCTCGTGGAAACCCCATGACTAAAGTAGTTCGACATGGTGACAAAATAATGATGCACTTGGCATCAGGAAAAGATATAGAACTTAAACCTCTAAAATACCTCAAAGAACAAGACAAGCTTTCTAAAAAAGCATTGGTAGCCATGGATCAGATAGAAGCACATACCGATAAACTAGAGTGTTATACTTGTCATGCAACGTGGGCGCCTCAATGTTATGGTTGTCATGTGAAGATAGACTATTCAGAAGGAAAACAAAATCCTGATTATTTGGCTGCTTCTCATGCACATGACATTCATGGAAATTCTGGAGAAGATACCTTAAAAGATTTTTTAGTAGATGGTAAAGTAACAGAGACAAGATCTTATCTACGTTGGGAAGACCCTGCATTAAGTGTTAATGGTGAAGGACGTGTTTCGCCTACCATTCCTGGTTGTCAAACGACCATTACAGTTATAGGGAAAGATGGTAATGCTTTACTGCAAAACCATATTGTCAAGATGCCAAATGTAGAAGGTGCTGGAGCAGAGGGGCAAAACACCATTACCATGGCACAAGTGAATCCACATACTATTAGCAAGAAGTCTCGTACCTGTGAGTCTTGTCATACTTCTAAAAAAGCCTTGGGTATGGGAATAAATGGGGGTAAGTATTTTGCTGACCAAACTAAGTCAACCATTGTTGATCTTATGACAGCAGATGGTAAAGTATTACCTAAGAAAGTAGATGAACAGATTCCAGCTATTCCAAACTTAAAGCATGACTATTCAGTCATGGTAGATGAAAATGGAACACAAGTTCAAACGGTTGATAACCATTGGACTTTAGCGAATCCTTTGTCTGCTAAGCAAAGAGCTACACTTGACCGTCAAGGGGCTTGTTTGTCTTGTCATGAAAGCATTCCAAAGGGTGACTTAGCAATTTCAGCCATGAATCATATGGCAAATATGGCAGGCATTGAAATAGACAAAGAGAAACATAATGATATTTTAAATAAAACAGTAAAAATCTCGGCTTGGACACAAGTCGGGATTCCTATTTTAGTTTTATTTGGATTAGTATTTTGGTTTTTCTATAGACGAAGAAAGTAAAGGATTTAGATGACTACCGTACTAATGATACTGATGCTACCCATAGGACTTTATGTTTATTTTGGGGTAGAAAAGAAAGATAAATTGGCGTATCAAAAAGTTTTTGATGATTTTCATGCAAAGACACTTGCCAATGCAAAGTTAACAGATAAAGAAAAAATTTTGAAATTTGAACTGATGTTGGAGCAAAATGATTATGAAGTTGTTGAGGTAACAGAACACAGAGTTGTAGCCAAGAGAAAGATACTTTCTATGGGCTTGATGATGATAGGATTGGGTCTTTATATTGTAGGATTGTTTCTTTATCTATTTTATTTTTATGTTTTTCAAAAACCTCATACGGTTGTGTTTGATCTTAAAAGTTAGTGTGACTGACAGCATCTACTTCTACAGATTCTCTAGTAGTTGAGTAGGGATTAGGGTAGGTTACTTCTGCTTCAGTACTGAGCATATCATTGATATAAGGGTCAGGTTCATAAGTTGGATTTTCTTGGTATTCTCCTTCTATATTTTCTTCATTGCTCGTAGAACTATCAGAATAGTTTTGGCTTGCATCTACAGTACGTGTAGAAGGTTGGTAGTGATTAGTATATTTTTGCTTTTCAAAGGCATCTAAGTATTTGCTAATTCTCATTTGAGATTCAGGCGTTTCCATTTTGTTGACCCATTTTCTTAGTTCTGAAAAATCCCAGTCTGGGAAATTATATTTATTGTATTCATCATTCCATGCTGTAAGTGCCTCAGTTTGATCTAAATTCTGTGCATCTTTAATAATATTTAGCATAGCAATAAGAGGTTTTGTATCTGGCGAGTCAGACATATATTGTGTGGCTAAGTCAACATATTTATCTGTGTCATTACCTGTTATTATAGAGAGTTCAATATTATTTAAAATAGAAAACCTTACTGTTTCAGGTAGTTCCGTTTTATTCTCATATTTAGCAATGATACTGTCAAGAACTTCTATGGCTTCTTCGTCATCTACTCCCATTAAGGCAAAACTCTTAGCAAAAAGTAGTTCTTCTATCTCTTTGTCAAATCTTTGTTCTTTGTCATTTGTAAATTTTTCAATTACTTCGTTATAGGCTATGAGTATTTCATCTTTTGAATTAAATGGAGCCTGTTGGATTTTAGCCTGCATATAAATTAAGAGTAACTCTTTGTTATTGCTATTTATAAATTTTGAAATAATAAGCTCATAACTTTCTATGGTAGATTCAATGTCATAATTTGGAAACATATAATGGATACCTGCTTTTTTAAAGCAAGCTTCTGCAAAGAGTTTTAGTACTTTTATATCATCAGATTTTTTTGTCTTTTCAATAATTTCTTCATAGACTAATAGTGCTTCAGCCATCTTATGTTGCGCGAGTAGTTTTTGAGCTTTATTAAGGAGTAGTTGAATTTCTTTACTTAAATCATTGTTTATAATAATTGGTTCTTTTATTGTGCTAGAGCTAATAATTTCTTTTGGTAGAGGTTCTACTTTTACTTGCGTAGATTCTTTAATGGGTTGATTAATACTGATGTCTTTACTAAAAAAGTCAAAGTTAAGTGCTAAGGCTATGAGTATAACAAGGGTAAGTATAAAGAGTAAAGGCTTAAGCATATTGAATTCCCCAATTCCGACTATATATGTTAAATTTTATCATATAAAAATAAAAGTTGTATTTCAAGTAAATAGTTCTATAATATCTAAAGGACAAACATGAATAAAAAAATCACATTTGTAGTTTTATTTTTTTTGAGTTTTTTGAATGTTCAGGCTGATAATTTTACATCTTTGTTGTATACCAGTACTTATACCTCAATTAATCAAAAAGATTGTGTGACATTGGACAGTGATAATATGGGAAGCATTCAAGAATGTGAATCTTTTGTTGACATTGGTGTTAAAGTTATAGAAGGGGACATTCGACAAAGTATTGTTTTGACACGACATGGAGAAGAGTATGATTTAGCTTTTTGGTCAACAGTTGGCTCAGCATTTTCTTCTTTAGGTTTAAAAATTGAATGGCGACATGAATTGCAACAGCCTAAAAATGTTATAGGAATGATTGTTCGTTTTGAGGCGAATGATGATTATGAAAATATAGGTAAATCATCGTCTTATTTACTCGTTAGTAAAATAACCAATGAAGAGATGTGTGTTGTGGCAAAAGTAGCTCCTCAAGAAAGACAGAATGAGATGGCAAGAAAGATACTAGATTCTAAAGATGAACTACCTTGCCTTAGAAGTATTAAAAAGAGTGAGAAGTAAATTTAATATGGTTAAGAAAACATAAAAACAAATACAAGATATTTTTTTCTATTTATCCCTAAGAGTCCTTATTTATAGGACTTTAAAGAGTTTTATAAAAGTTTATATCTTACACGATTGAGACACAGTTAGCACCTATAATACAAACATGAAAGAGATGGTTTTTCCTTCCTATTTTTACCATTAAACTTTCATAGCTTTTACTTTAATATATATTTCACCCCTGTCCTAAAGACAAGAGTAAAAGCACTCTTTTTAATTTCTAGAAAAGAAAGTTAACTAGCAAACCCACTTTGATAACCTTTATGTTTAATCGCTTCTTGAATAATCGCTTTTTGTTTTTCTTTACGTTTGATGTCTTTCTCCACAAATACTTTTTTACGTGTAATCGGATCCATTTCAGTATAGTAAATAACAGCAGAATAAGTTCCCGGAGTAGGGATAAATACTTGCGCTTGCTCAGGATTAATCTTTAGCTCTTTAGTCGTAAAACGTTTAAGTTCATGCATATCATCTTCAGTACAACCCGGATGAGCTGCGATGAGGTAGTAAGTTAAGAACTGTTTCTTACCCATGTCTTTATTGAGTTGGTCATAAAGCTTTTTAAACTCAATGAGTGTATTTTTACCAGGTTTCCCCATAAGGTCAAGAACATGTTGTTGGGTATGTTCTGGTGCGACTTTCATTTGTCCTGAAATGTGGTGTTGTACCAACTCTTTTAGGTAAGAGTACCCTTGGCGTTTGTCACGGTTAATGAGGTCATAACGAATTCCTGAGGCAACAAAAGCTTTACGAATTCCAGGAATTTCACGAACTTCTTTCATAAGGTTAATAACACGGCTATGGTCAGGTTTCATAGAACCACAGATATGTTTTGAATCCACACAACGTTGATGGTCACAGGTTCCAAAGTCTTCTTTTTTAGCACACTCATAACCATACATATTTGCAGTTGGTCCACCAAGGTCAGAGATGATTCCTTTGAAGTCTTTGTACTTTGTAAAGTCTGTGGCTTCTTGAACAATAGACTTTTCACTTCGTGTTCGAATGGTTCGTCCTTGGTGAACACCAATGGCACAGAAGTTACATTCACCCCAACATCCTTGATGGGTCATAATGGAAAATTTAATGGTTTCTAAACATTTAACTTTTCCTTCTGGTTGGTGAAAAGGGTGGAGTTCACGGGTAAAAGGTAAGGCTGAAACGGCATCCATTTCTTCTTCACTAAGATAGGGTGAGGGTGGATTCTGAATAGAGTAACGGGTATCTACTGGTTCACAAAGTCCTTTGGCGCCTTTTGGATCATTGTTATCATAAAAAAAGTCAAAAAGATCAATGTACTTCTCTTTGTCCTCTAAACACTCTTTGTGGGAAGGCAGTTGATGATACTCAGGAACAGGCTCTTTAGAAATGTAACAAACCCCACGTACTTTTCTCCAGTCTTCTCCTCTGTCCATGGCTTCTGTAAGCTCACGAATGGCATGTTCTCCCATACCATAGATAAGCGCATCAGCTTTAGAGTCAAATAGAATAGGTTTTTTAAGTTTGTTTGTCCAAAAGTCATAATGCGTTACACGACGAAGACTCGCCTCAATACCACCTAAAACTAAAGGAACAGTATTTTTAAAATGTTGACGGATTAGGTTACAATAAACCATGGTCGCACGGTCTGGACGTTTGTTGTTTTTCCCTCCAGGGGTATAGTCATCGTTGTTTCTAAACTTTTTAGTAGCTGTATAGTTAGAAACCATAGAGTCAATACTACCACCAGAAACACCCCAATAAAGTCGTGGTTCACCCAAACGGGTAATGTCTTTGCCACTTTTAACATCTGGCTGACCAATAATCCCGACTTTGTAGCCCAAACGTTCTAAAATACGTCCAACAGTAGCCACCCCAATAAAAGGCGAGTCGATGTAAGTATCACCCGAAATTAAAATGACATCACACTGTTTCCAACCCAACTTGTCCATTTCTTTACGTGTGGTGGGGAGGAAGTCTTTTGCTATAGGATTTGAGTATACTTTTTCTTGTTGATTCATAGGATATTCTTTATTAAGGGTATTTTTATTTGTTATATCTAAAGTTGTCTTTGAGGTTGGTGTGAGAAAGTTTAATAATTACAGCTGGTATAAGTAAATTTTAAATAAAATATAATAAAAGAGTTTTATTTATGAACAAAGCATTACATCTAATTTCCCTTTCACTATTGTCTTTCTCTCTTTCTGGGTGTATTTCTACTTCTGCTATTGATCAAGGAGAAGAAGGAGTTCTTGTTTATCAGCCATGGATTTTTGGTCATGGTGGGGTGGATGAAACTCCTGTGTCCACGGGGCTTGTTTGGAAAGCTTGGAGTACTTCTGTAATTAGGGTTGATATTAGACCTTTTAATATTAATGAGGTTTTTGATGACTTAGTAACTAAAGATAATAACCCTGTTGATTTTAAAATTCATTTGACCTTTAAACATATTGCAGGGAAAACTCCTGTGTTGGTTGAGAAGTTTGGTGATAATTGGTATAAAAATAAAGTTCGTGAACCCCTTAGAAATGCTACAAGAACTTTTACAAAAAATCATACAATGTTTGAAATGACAACGAATAGTAGTATTACCGATAAGCTTGAGAAACAAGTTAAAAAAGAGATCAAAGATTTTTTATTAAAAGAGAAAATTCCTACAGAATTACTAGAAGCAACTGTAGGAAAGGTTATGCCACCTAAAATAGTAATTGACTCCACGATTCAAACAGCTGTACAGAAACAGAATGTTAAAACTCAACAAGAGCGTGTTAAAGCAGAAGAGTCACGTGAAAAAGCTGAAAAAGCTTCAGCTAATGCTGATAAGGCTTATATGGATGCTATTGGTATGAACGCATCTCAATATTTAGAGATGAAACGATTAGATGTGCAGAAGCTAGCGATAGAGGCTGCTAAAGAGGGTAAGGTTAATATAACTATCATTATGGGAAATGCTCAGCCTATGTTCAATGTAAAAAATTAAAAGAAGAAAAAACTATGGAGAGTAGAGGTAAGAGTCTTAACACAAATTTAACAAACTCTAATTATAATCTAAACAAATTTTTATTATAATTTAAAACTATTAAAAAAGGTCTCACTTGGAAAACATAGATTTAGTCATTATCTTAACAACAGCATTTTTAGGAAGTTTTGGACACTGCATTGGTATGTGTGGTGGAATAGTGGTTGCTTACTCTAGTTCTAAGATTGACCAGACAAGCTCACATCTAACACAAACCCTTTCGCATTTATCTTATAACTTTGGACGCGTAGCAACTTACTCCATGATAGGGGCTTTGTTTGGTTTACTTGGACAAGCCATTGCATTTACGCCTACTACTAAAGGGATACTCTTTTTACTAACAGGTTTGTTGATGTTGCTTGCAGGGCTTTCGCTTCTTGGGAAGTTTAAATTTTTAAATTCGGCTGAGTTCTCTTTTTCTAAGTACGCATGGTTTCAAAATAGCTTTAGAAGCTTGTTAAAGAGTAAATCTTACAGGTCGTTCTTTTTGTTGGGTATGTTAAATGGTATCATTCCTTGTGGATTGGTTTATTCGTTTGCTATTATGGCTGCTGCTACGGCTTCGCCATTGTGGGGAGCAATTGTTATGGCTACTTTTGGTTTGGCAACCATTCCAGCACTTTTCTTTTTGGGAACGGTAACTAAGTTTTTACAAAAAGGAAGTTTACGAGGGAGTATGATGAAAGCAGCAGCTTTGTTAGTAGTGTTTTATGCCTTGTTTACTATGTACAAAGGTTACAACTTTGTAGCCAATCCAGACAAAATGCAAGCCATGATGGATGACATGAGAGAAACTCCTAAAAGTGGAAAATGTGGTGGGATGAAATGTGCACCTGGGAAGTGTGGGTAAGAAGCTAGTAGTCTAATCTATTTTTTATTTTTATACTAATTTGAAGCTTCTATAGTAGAACTTAGCTCTATAGAAGTAATTCATCTAGGAATTCTTTTTTTAGATTTTTTTAGCTTTGAAAAGAAGAAATATATTTAAATATTTACTAAAACTCGCAACCCCATTTCATGAAAAACACAGTATAATTCCACAAATAAAAACTTAATTACTTCAGAAGGAAAACCCATGAAACAAGTACCAATCCTCGTTTTAGATTTCGGTTCACAATACACACAATTAATAGCAAGAAAACTAAGAGAGTCGGGGGTTTACTGTGAAGTAGTTCCTTATAGAGAAAATCTTGCAAATATTAAAGCACGTAAACCACAAGGTATCATTTTGTCTGGTGGTCCAGCTTCTGTTTATGCTGAAGATGCTTATAAACCAGAAGAGGGTGTTTGGTCTCTTGGTATACCTATAATGGGAATTTGTTATGGTATGCAGTTAATGACTCAGCGTTATGGTGGAGAAGTTGTAGCAGCTGATCATCATGAGTATGGAAAAGCTAAACTTAGCATTACTTCTTCTGCGATTTTCGCTGGAATGAATACCGATGAAATTGTTTGGATGTCTCATGGGGACAGAGCAGAGAAAATTCCTGATGGTTTTGAAGTTATTGGTACTTCTGAAAATTCTCCTTATGCTGCCATTGCTAATGTAGAACAAAAACTTTACGCCTTTCAATTTCACCCAGAAGTTCACCACACTGTAGAGGGAACTAAACTTCTTAAGAACTTTGCAAAACATATTTGTGGTTGTGACAGTACTTGGAACATGGGTGGGTTTGCTAAAGAGAAAATAGCAACCATTAAAGCACAAGTTGGAGACAAGAAAGTACTTTGTGGTGTTTCTGGTGGGGTTGACTCTTCGGTTGTTGCTGCGATGCTTAATGAAGCGTTACCAAAAGAACAGATTATTTGTGTGTTTGTTGACCAAGGGCTACTTCGTAAAAATGAAGCTGAAGATGTTCAAAACATGTTTAAGCTTTTAGATATGCCTTTAATTACCATAGATGCTAAAGCTGAGTTTATGGCTGCACTTGAAGGTGTTTCTGATCCTGAGACAAAGCGTAAAGCCATTGGTGAAAAGTTTATTGAAGTTTTTGATAAAGAAGCAAAAAAACATACTGATGTAGAGTTTTTAGCACAAGGTACATTGTATACAGATGTGATTGAGTCTGTTTCTGTGAAAGGACCTTCTAAAACAATTAAGTCTCATCATAATGTTGGTGGACTTCCAGATTGGATGACATTTGAGTTGGTTGAACCACTTAGAGAAATCTTTAAAGATGAGGTTCGTAAATTGGGTCTTGAGCTTGGTCTTCCAAGAGATATGATTGGTCGTCACCCATTCCCTGGACCTGGACTTGCTATTCGTACTATGGGAGCTGTTACAGAAGATGGTTTACACCTTATTCGTGAATCAGATGCTATTATGCAAGAAGAGTTACGTGCAACTGGATACTATGACAAAGTTTGGCAAGCATTTACGGTTCTTTTAAATGTTCAGTCTGTTGGTGTAATGGGTGATAATCGTACTTATGACAATACAGTATGTATTAGAATGGTAGAGTCTGTTGATGGTATGACAGCTACCTTTGCACATGTTCCTCATGATGTTTTAGAAGGAATGAGCCGTAGGATTATTAATGAAATTGATGGAATAAACAGAGTGGTTTATGATATCTCTTCAAAGCCACCAGCAACAATTGAGTGGGAATAAAAAACGCTTATTTCACTTTATCTTTAAAGGAGTTGGCGCAGTCATTTACTGTACGTAAACTCCTTTGCCACAACCTTTAAATCTAAAGCAAACTAAGAGTTTTTGATTTACTTTACTTTTTGTGCTTCTTTTTCTTTTAGAAGTGCAAGTTTTGCATCTTGAAGTAATGCTTCTTTTTGAAAAAGTTTTACTTTCTCTTCAGCTATCTCTTTTGCCAATGTTGCAAGATGAATTTCCATCTGAGTAATTGTTATCTTTTTTTCTTCTTTTGCTAGTAAATTTGAACTAAGTGTTGTAAGTAAAAGGCTACTGATAATTATTTTTTTAATCATTTATTTTCCTTGTTAATGTTAATTAATCACTTTATATTATAACATAAATTTTAGTTTTAATTAATTTTAAAGGAGAGGGTGACTTCATATGAAATATGAAGTCGGTGTAAGATTAGATTGTAGAGAAGACTAAAGTTCTTTTTCTGCTTTTTGTAAAGCTTCAATAACCTGTGCAATGTTTGCTTTTGGAATATGTACTTTCCATTCAGGTTCTGTAGCGTCTGCTTTTAAAGAAATTCCTATACTTGCAACGCTTTCGCTCTTTGGTCCGTATGGTTGATCTACTGTTGTTACGGTAATTTTACCTTTTGTTCCTGATAATGTCATTTCATCTATTGGGGTTATTGTTCCACTCATAATATGTTCCTTATTTTGTTTAATTTTTGAAAAATGAGTATATCAAGAATTACTTTAATTTAATCATAAAGAATTTTTTAGAACGGCTGTAACTGTCACTTTCCCCAACGATTACCACTGCCCCATCTGTTGTTCTTGTAATTCCATGCGCAACATCTTGGTTTTCACCACCATACATACCTGACCATAAAAGTTGTCCTTTTCTATCTAACGATAAAACATAGTTGTCAAAGTTACCTTTTCCCATAGAGTTGGTTCTACCAGCTACCATATAGTTACCATCTTTTGTCATGGTAATAGCATTCCCTTCATCATAGTAAGCAAAACCATAAATCTTAAACCAAATAAGTTTCCCATCTTTGTTAAAGTGCATAATTGGTAAGTCTGTTTGAGCTGAATTGTATGAACGTGTTTTTCCTGTTGCTACAATCCCTCCATCTGGTGTGGGTGCTATGGCATGTAGAACGTCATTATACTTTTCGCCTAAGGTTCTTGCCCATATTTTTTCTCCCTTTTGGTTTAGCTTCATTAAAAAGAAGTCAGCATCACCAGAACTTCTAATCTCTCTTGAACCAGCCATGATAAAGTTTCCATCAGCTGTTCTGGTTAAAGCATTGGCTTCATCATTAAGTTTTCCACCAATGGTTTTACCTGTAAGCATTTTCCCATTTTTATCTAAACGAACAATATAAATGTCTCTATAACCTTTTTTGGAGAATGATTCAGAGTCACCTACAAGTAATGCCCCACCATCATCCGTTCCTGCAATACCTGCTGCAAAATCATCTCTGTCTCCACCCAAAGAGTTTTCCCAGATGAGTTTTCCGTCTAAAGAGACTTTAGCAACATAAATATCTTGACCATCATGTTTCTTAAAAGACTTACTGTCACCTAAAACAAGTAGGTTTCCATCTTTAGCACGTGAAATAGCAACGGCTTTGTCAGTTTTTTTACCACCTAACATTTTACGCCATATGGTTTGTCCTTTTTCATTTAGACGTGTTACACAAATGTCTGAACGCTCAGCATTAAATGATTTACAGGTACCTGCAACAGCAGTATGACCACCTTCTAACATAATAACAGCGTTGGCAATGTCATCATCTTTTTGACCATAAACTTTTTGCCATTGGGCTGTATAAGTTTTTTTAGGGGTTGTTACTTTTTCTTTTGCAAATAAAGAAGAACTAAGTAGGGCAGATGCTAAAAATATTGTTGTATAAGTTTTTATCATGGTTTTTCCTTTAATAAATTATACTCTTTTCTTATGAGTTTTTTGATAAATAGTTTTGTTTAAACCAGAGGTAATACAGACCCATGGCGATAAATCCACATCCTAAAACAATAGTTATGTATTTTAATTCCATTCCCATTTTTGCAGCATAGCCAACAAATAGGGTTACGGTTATATTGGATATCATAAAAACCATGTCGTTATAGGCGATAACACGACCAAGGTAGCTTTCTTCTATCTCTTGTTGTAACATATAGTAGGTATAGGACCAAAGTGAGGTAGTTAGTAGTCCTACTACAAATATACCTAAAATAGATATACCATAACTATGTTGTAGAAATGCCCATGCAATGATGGTTAGACCTTGCAGAACAAAAAAGTAGTGTAGATTATTTTCATTAAAATATTTTGAAAATAAAAAAGGTCCTAGTGTCATGGCTAAGGCTCTTATGGCATTTATCCATCCAATGGCTAAAGGAATGGCTAAGATGTATTTGTAATGTAAGTCAGCTAGCAAGGTAATGAGCGTGTCGAATGCTGAGAATCCAACGGCAGCATGTAAAATGATAAGATGTATTATTTTTTTATGATTCTTTAAATAGATAAAACCACTCTTCATCATTTTAAATGCTGACTCTGTATGTTTAACAGGTTCTATGGAGAGTTTAAGTCCTAAGAGTAAAAGAAACGCGATACTATAAAGTATGACATCTATTAGAAACGTGGTGTCATAACCAAAATAATAAGTAACCAATCCACCAAGTGCCATACCAGCTGCAAAACAAACCGACCAAACCATTGAATGGATTTCATTGGTTTTTTTGAGCATCTCACCTTTTAAAAGTTTAGGGAAGAGTGCCATTTCAGCAGCAAATAAAATAGAAGCAGCAGCAGAACGAATAAAGATAAAGAGCATTAATGCATAAATGTCATTTAGAGAATTAACCATCATGAAACATAAAGTCATTACTATTTCGACAAGTAGTAACACTCCCATGAGCTTTTTAAAAGGGACTTTGTCAATAATCCAACCAGAAATAGGTGCTAAAACAATGGCAGGAAGCATAATCATCATGAAAATATAAGCAATGGCGAGTTCTGATGCTCCGTATTGAAGCATCATAGAGGCAATGGCAACTTGGGAGAACCAAGTACCAAAGTAAGAAATAAATTGTATAAGTGTTAGTCTCGCGACAACGGGGTGCCTAAGTGTTTCTAGGTAACTTGGACTACTCATTTACTTTTGTATAAGCAGAGTCACCACAAAAGTCTGCACATTCTGCACATTTTTCTTGATAGTACTTTAAGTATTCATATCGAGCATTCTTAAGTGTTTCTTCTAGAGCACTACTTTTTTCAATTTCATCAACATCTCTTCGCCAGATAAGTTTTTCTTTTTTAGTAGAATTAATAGTAAGTTTTAATAACTCTCCATCTTGGACAATATGCATGTTGTCAATAATACTCATCTTTGATTTCTTTTTACCTTGACGAATTTCTGATTCAGAACTGTCTTCAATTACCTTTTGAACGTACTTTCCACCTTTTTTATAAAAAATACCAGTATGTGTTTCAGGGGTTAGTTTACCAGCTCTTGTTACATAATAGTATCCATAATTATTAACATCGATTTCTTCAACAACTAAATAGCCTTCATCAAGTTCTTGGTTACGAAACATTCCACGTTGTAGTATATAGTGACCAACAATTGAGTCTTCATCAAGGATCTTTAAATCATCTATATCAGTATCTTGTTTACTGATAGGTAGACCATTAGGTTGATTAGAAACAGTAGGAGCAGGAATATTAGCAGTAGTAGTTGGGTTACACGCTGTAAATAAAAAAGCAAATACTAGTAGAAATATGTATGGCATTAATATCCTTATTAAAATAAATTTTCTTATTCTAACATATTTCTAACAGATAATTGATAATAGAAATCTAATGAATAGTTAACAGTACGGTTAAGCTGTTTATTCAGGTATATGCTTATTAAAATATATCTATTTATACTTAAATTTATTATATAGAATTAAACTTTATAAGTATAACTAAAATATTTAATTAATATTAAATTAATATTAAAGTTATCTTAACTATAATAATTAAGTTTAGATAAAGAGTTAAAAATTATTAAGTGTAAAGGAAAGTAGAATTATGAAATTACAAGAAATTGCAGAAGTTATTAAAGGTATACATCTTATAGAAGGTGGAAAAAAAGAGAAAGTAAAAGAATATAAAGAGTTGACAATGCTCTCTTTAGAACCCATTTCTTTTTTAGATGAGAGAAAATTCATTAGTGTAGATGTTACACATCAGGTTTCTCAAAAACAATTAACAAAAGCTGGGGATATAATTGTAAGTCTCTACTCTCCAATGATTGCTTGTTATGTAGAAAAAGGTCAAGAAGGGTATGTGGTACCACACTACATGAGTATTATTCGTGTAAAGAGTTATATTAAAATGGATAGCCGTTTTATTGTACATTTTATTAATTCTTCAAGAGGTAGAAGAGCTTTGGCAAAAATGTCAGAGAATTGTTCATATAGCAAACCCACTTCACTACCATTGGTAATGCTTAATGAAGTGGAGTTGTTAGCAGGAACTAACAACATTATGGAAAGACTTTAAGCGTAAAAACTAGATGTTATTTTTTACGAAAGCTTCCATTTCTTCAACGATTGGCTCAAGAGCTCTTTCACCGTTAATTACTTTAAGTAAGTTTTTTTCTGTGTAGAAAGCTTGAATCTCAGCTAAAGGATCAGTATAGATTTTCATTCTGTCAAAGAATACTTCTACACTGTCATCTGAACGCTCTTCACCTGGTTTAGCATCTGCAGCACGACCTAAAATTCTGTCTTTTGCTACTTCTTCTGAAACTCTTACTTCAACTGTAGATACCAAAGTAATCTCATCTTCTTTTTCTAAAAGTGAATCTAATTCTGTCATTTGCTCAACTGAACGTGGGTAACCATCAATTAAGATGTTATCTACAGGCGCTTGTTTAATAGCAGAAATGATAGTGTCAATGATAATATTTAAAGGAACTAATGCACCTTTTGAAATGAATCCATCAATAGTTTGACCAAGTTCAGAACCTGAAGCTACCTCTTCACGGAGCATGTCACCTGTTGAGTAGTGAACGATATTGTCATTTTTACCTGCAATAATACTTGCATCTGTTGTTTTACCAGATCCTGGTGCTCCGATGATAAGAAATAGTTTTTTCATGTGTGTCCTTTTGTTTTTAAATGAATGTTAGCTGAAATTATTCAGCAGCTGGTTTTCTAACTCTTAAACTAAGCTCAGTCAGTTGCTCCTGTTCAACTTCCGAAGGAGCTTGGGTTAAGATACATTGTGCTTTTTGTGTTTTAGGGAAGGCTATAACTTCTCTAATACTTGATGAACCTGTCATAAGCATAATGAGTCTGTCAAGACCTAGAGCAAATCCACCATGTGGTGGCGCTCCAAATCTAAAGGCATCAAGTAAGAAACCAAATTTCTCATTAGCTTCTTCTTCTGAAATCCCCATAAGTTTGAAGATTTCAGATTGAAGTTCTTCTTTATGGATACGGATTGACCCACCACCAAGTTCTGTACCATTAAGCACAATATCATAGGCAATAGATTTTAGATCTTCGATGTCATCATAAACTATTTTACCGTTTTCATCCGTTTCTGGCATAGTAAAGGCATGGTGCATAGCATTAACTTTACCGTCATCTTCTTCAAACATTGGGAAATCCATAACCCATAAGAACTCAAAAGTATCTTTAGGAATTATATTCATAATCTCAGCAAGATAGATTCTGAAACGACCCATGTAGTCCCATACTAGTTTTTTATTTCCAGCACCAAAGAATACAGCATCACCAACTTCAAGTTGACATCTATCAATTATAGCTTGAATATCTTCTGGTGTAAAGAATTTAGTAAGAGGACCTTTAAGTCCATCTTCTTTCATTTGGAAATAACCAAGACCAGAAGCACCAAATTTACGTACGTAATCCTCAAAACCTTTCATCTGACGTTTTGAGAAAATTTCGTCCCCTTTTGGAACTTTAAGGGCTTTGATTCTGTTCTTTTTTGAATCTTTTGCGATGTTAGAGAAAATCTCATTGTCACAACGTTCAAAAATATCAATAACATCTACCATTTTTAGGTCATAACGCATGTCTGGTTTATCTGAACCGTAGTTCTCCATTGCATCCATGTATGCCATACGGGTAAATTTAGTAGGAATTTCAAATCCACATTTATCAAAAATATTATGAATTAATTTTTCAGCAACACCAATAACGTCTTCTTGGTCACAAAAAGACATTTCAACATCTATTTGAGTAAACTCTGGTTGTCTGTCTGCTCTTAAATCTTCATCTCTAAAACATTTAGCAATTTGGAAGTAACGGTCAAAACCACCTACCATTAATAACTGTTTAAAAAGTTGTGGAGACTGTGGTAGTGCATAAAATTGACCACCATGAACACGTGAAGGAACAAGATAATCTCTAGCACCTTCTGGCGTAGATTTAGTAATGATTGGTGTTTCAACTTCTAGGAAATCTAATTCATCAAGTGAATTTCTAGCAGCAATGGTTGCTTTTGAACGAAGTTTGAAAATGTCGTAAGACTTTTGTGTTCTAAGTTCTAAGTAACGATACTTTAGTTTAATTTCTTCATTTACTTTTTCATCACCAAGCTCAAAAGGCATTGGTTTTGAAGCATTTTCAATAACCAAACTGTCAGCAACTATTTCAACTTTACCAGTTTTAAGTTTAGGGTTTTCAAGACCTTCACCTCTGGCACGTACTTTACCTGTTACAACCAATACAAATTGGTCTCTAATACCTTCAGCAAGTTTATGTACTTCTGCATTATCAGCAGGGTCACAAACAATTTGTACAACTTGATCTTTGTCTCGTAAATCAATAAAAATTAATCCACCATGGTCACGACGACTAGCAACCCAACCAGCAACGGTTACAGTTTCGTCAATTTGTGTTTCTGTTACATCAGCACAATAGTGTGTTCTCACAGTTATTTCCTCTATTTTATATAGCAATTTGCATATAGTTTAAAATTTTTTAAGATTATATCTAATTGTTGCATAGAAGTAAAATAGAGTCATGCTTAAAATAATAAAAATGACAATTTGACATATAAATAGATTGATGAAGAGATTTTATGATATTCTACTGAAAACGTAAAATGGGAGCGAATAAAGTGTCAGATGAAAAGTCATCACAAATGAATGTTGCTGGTTTTGTAATAAAACCTGATGCACCTGAACTTTTTACTGTATATAATGATATAAAAGAAAAATTTGAACGTAGAGATATAAAAGTACTTTTACTGCAAGAATCAGCACAAATGATTTCTGTAACAGCTGGTGTTTCTTTTACTGAACTTTGTACACAGTCTGATTTTTTAGTTTCTTTAGGTGGTGATGGAACGTTACTTGGACTGGTGAGAAATAGTTATGGTTACAATAAACCAGTAATGGGTATAAACGCTGGAACTCTAGGTTTTTTAGCTGATGTCCGTATAGAAGAAGTAGATAGATTTTTAGATGGCTTACTTATCGGGCAGTATCGAATGGAAAATCGTATGATGATTGATGCTTATATTCAAACAGCAGATGGTCGTAAGAATTTTCATGCTTTTAATGATGTTGTCATAACCAGACCAAGTATCTCTCATATGGTTAAAATAGATGCTTCTATTGATGGTGAGTGGTTTAACACTTATCGTGGTGATGGACTTATTATTTCAACACCTACGGGAGCTACAGCTTATAATTTAGCAGCTGGAGGTCCCTTGGTTTATCCTTTAAGTAAAGCATTTATTATGACACCAATTGCTGCACATTCATTAACCCAACGTCCTTTGGTATTACCTTCTAATTTTACCATTGACTTTTCTTCTCCTAAGGACAGAGTTATTGTAATGGTTGATGGGCAAGATGATTATGAAATGCAAGCAGGAGAAATGTTAGTGATAAATTGTGCACAAGTAGATGCACGATTGTTACATAAAAAAGAGAGAAATTATTTTTCTGTATTAAGAGAAAAATTACATTGGGGTGAAAAAGAATAATGGTAAACAGAGTATTTTTAAAGAATCTAATAAGTTTTTCAGAAGTTGAAGTTGAATTAAATCAGGGCTTAGTAGTTTTATCTGGTCCATCTGGAGCAGGTAAATCACTTTTTATGAACAGTATTTTGTCTACTTTTGGTTATGGAACAGCAGAGGCAGCACTGTGTGAGGTTTTGGTGTCTAAACCAAAAAAATTGCAGAGTGATGTTTTTGAATTTGAAGATGAAATAACACTTAAGACAATAAAGAAAGAGAAAGTTCGTTATAGCATAGATGGACAAAACATTTCTAAAAAAGTTTTAAATGGAATGTTTAGCCCCTTTGTGCAATTTTTATCGGTACGGGATAAAAGTGGTTTTGAAAGTAGTGACCTATTGGCTTTAATAGACAATGACTTACTGTCTAAAGACAAAGGCTTTAAAAAATTAGTGAAAGAGTATCAAAGTCGTTATGTTAACTATAAAGCTAAAGTAACACAGTTAGAAAAACTTAAATCAGATGAAGCAAAAGTTTTAGAACTGATAGAATTTACAGAGTTTGAAATAGAAAAAATTGAGTCTGTAAAACCAGTTGTTGGAGAAGATGAAGAGTTGTTAAAAGTAAAACATCAACTTTCAAAAATTGAAAAGATAAATGATGCCTTAGAAAGTTCTAATGGTATTTTTACTTTTGAAGAATCTGTTTCAGAAGTGTATAGACTACTAGATAAAGATGACTCTGTATTTTCAGAAATGATGAATCAATTACGGGCAGACTTTGAAGACATTGAATCTCTTTCGGAGGAGTTGGCAGAGGTTGATATTGAAGCTGTATTGGATAGATTAGAAAAAATATCTTCTTTAAAAAATAGATATGGAAGTATTGACGAAGCACTCGAATATGCTGAAGTTAAAAAGAAAGAGTTATCAGGTTACCAGAATATAGAGCAAGACAAAAGTATGTTGGTCTCTTTTTTAAACATGGAATTATCTGAATTAACTGTTTTGGCTGGACAAATCTCTTTGACACGAAAAGAAAAAGCATTGGCGTTAGAAAAACCTTTAAAAAAATACTTGGCTGAGTTAAAATTACCAGCACTTCAATTTATATTTACAGTAAACACTTTAGATGCATTAGGACAAGATGGTATAGAAGTGAATTTAAATGGTTCAAAAGCAAGCACACTCTCAGGTGGAGAGTTTAACCGTGTTCGTTTAGCTTTAATGGTTGTAGCACTTTCAGGGGTTAAAGAGGGTGGTGTATTGATTTTAGATGAGATAGATGCCAATGTTTCAGGAGATGAGTCAATTGCCATTGCTAACATGATTGCTAAACTCTCTTCGGTTTATCAAATATTTGCTATTTCTCATCAAGCACATTTGGCTTCTAAGGCAGACCAACATCTACTTGTTACTAAAATAAAGCAAAAGAGTGTGGTTAAACTTTTAGATAAAACAGGACAAATCTCTGAGATAGCAAGAATCATAGGTGGAGAGAAAGCAAATGATGAAGCCACAGATTTTGCTAAAAAATTATTATTATAAGATATTCTATTTATTAATCTAATATTAAATTATTTTTTTAATTATAAATATTAATATTATTCTGATATAATTCTTTTATTATAAAGAATTTAGGAGATATTTAATGTTTGATACAGAAGAAGAATATTTAAATGCAACAAAACATGCAGAAATTAATATGTGTAAAGAAAAAAAACCTACGAAAAATAAATTAATAATTATGAATTTATTTATGGGTGTAATTTTATTATATTTAGGATTTATATATTTAAAAACTGAGAGAGAATTAGTTTCTATGCCTGTTTCTTATAGTCAAGGTGTACTAGGTGTAAGTGAAGTCGTTGATGCTGCTGAGTATTCTGATGAAGAGCTTGTAAAGCTTTTAAGAGTTACAGAAACAGATACTACAGGACACCATGTAAATAAGGATTATGGAACTAAGAATTACCATAAAGAGTTGACAAACTCTATGAAAGTATTAATGAATGATTCACACATTAAGAGTCAATCATCTTACACGGAAGCTATTGCTAGAGAACTAGATGATAAGAAAAGTGGCTTTAGAGGTCGTATTGTTGTTGTAAAACGAGGAGATACACTTTCTAGTCTTTCTGAAAAGTTTTATGGAAACTCTAGGCATTATTTTAAAATTATTAAAGCAAATCAAAATCTATCAGATGGCTCTCATTTACTCCAAGTTGGACAAAGTATAAAGATACCTATTTAATTAAGATATAAATATTTTTTAAAATTTCACACTTAGTGCCTTTTGTTTAACTATACTCCTTAGAGAAAACTAAAAGGAAGTTTATGTTTGATACAAATGATGTTTACAATGATGCCGTAAAGGGTTCAATTTTACATGCTGAAGATGAAAATAGTTTTGAACAATCAGGAATGGGTACTAAGGTTGTAGGAATAATATTACTTGCTGGAATTGCTTATTTTGGATTTTATTTTTATAAATCGACAATTCCTCTTGATGATACGTTAGTTGTTAAACAAGAAATTATATCTCAAGTTGAAAATAGAGTTGAAACACCTATCGTAGTTGTTGCAGAGAATAATAAGCTAGATAATTCAGAAGAAGAATATTTGAATGCACTTAGAAGTATTGAAAATGAATTGATAGAATCAAGAAGCGAAATTGCCTTAGATACAACTAGTCAAATGAGTTTAAGTTCAGCAATGAGTGATCTTATGGATGACACAAAATTGGCTGATAACTCTGGGTATACTAATAAGCTAAGAGAAGAACTTGGTCTTGAAGAATATGAAGATAAACGTGTGGTTACTATTAAAAAAGGTGATACATTACAAGGTATTTCCGATAAATTTTATGGTGATGCTATGAATTATAAGAGAATTATTGCAAGTAATGACAGTTTACTGGAAAATGATATTCTTTATGAAGGACAAAAAATTAATTTACCATATTAATATGGTAAACTTCTTTAAAATATTTTAAAGGGTTAGTATGATTATTGATACACATTGCCACTTGGATGATGAACGGTATAATGATGATATAGAAGAAGTAATAAAACGTGCAAAAGACCAAGGTGTTGAGCGTTTTATCATTCCTGGAGCAGACCCAAAAACATTAGAACGCGCAGTTAAACTTTCTGAGCTTTATGAAGAAATATATTTCTCTGTAGGCGTTCACCCTTACGATGCCACAAATTATGACAAAGCATTTTTAAAATCATTTATTTCCCATCCTAAGTGTGTTGCCATTGGTGAATGTGGTTTGGATTATTTTCGTTTACCTGAAACAGAGAAAGAAATTACTACAGAAAAAGAATTACAAAAAAAAGTTTTTATTGATCAAATTCTTTGGGCGAAAGAGTTAAAATTACCCCTTATTGTGCATGTGCGTGAATCTTCAGCTGATTGTTTAGAACTTTTAACTGAGTACGCTGGGGATGAGGGTGGTGTATTACATTGTTATAATGCTGATGAATCACTTTTAAAACTTGCAGATAAGAATTTTTACTATGGTATTGGTGGGGTTTTAACTTTTAAGAATGCCAAAAAACTCATTAATGTTTATCCTAAAATTCCCAATGACAAATTGATTATAGAAACTGATGCTCCTTACTTAACACCTCATCCGTATAGAGGTAAAAGGAATGAACCAGCTTATTGTGATTTAGTAGCTTCTAAGATGGTTGAACTTTCAAATGTAGAAAAAAGTGATTTAATAGATAAGACTACAAGCAATGCAAAAAGGTTATTTAAAACCATTTCTTAAATTAAAATTAATTATAAATTCTAATTTAACTCTTTAACTTAATATTTAATATAGTATACTTTCTTTATAAATATTAAGGATTCGAAATGAAATTTTATAAATTACTCATTATATCATTATTTTTTACTTCATTCTCCTATGCAGACATACGGTCTGAATTTCCAAGTTATTCATATGTCTTGACAGAGTTTGATGTAGATGAACGTTTTATTGATAATGCTGAGTTTAAAAACTTTGTGCATAAGAATAAACGAGAATACACAAAAAGATACATTAACGCTGTAAAACGTGGTGGACTTATTATCCCTACGATTAAAGAGATGATGTATCAAAAAGATATTTCCCCTGTTTTCCTTTATATAGCAATGGTTGAATCTGCTTTTGATCCAGAAGCAGTATCTCGTACGGGTGCTGGTGGACTATGGCAGTTTACGGTCAATACGGGTACAAAAGAGTTTAACTTACATGTGGGAAAAACCTTAGATGAACGTTATGACCCTATTAGAGCAACTGATTCAGCTATTAAATACTTATATAAAATAAATAATAATTTAAACTCATGGTATCTTACTACGATGGCATATAACTGTGGTAATGGTTGTGTAAATCGTTCACTTAAAAAAGCTGGTACAAGAGATTTAGGTACGCTTATTTCATCTCGTAATGGTTATATTAAAGCAGAAACAAGAAAATACATTCAAAAAGTTTTACTTATGGCAATGATTGGTGAAAACTATTTGTTTAAGTCTAATGATAATCTTGGTGAGATGATGTATACAATTAACAAAGATAGTATTACTCCTGTCAATGTACGTTCAGGTGAAAGCTTAGTGAACTTATCAAAAATATTAAATATGAATACTTATTATTTAGAGAAAATTAATGCACATTTAAAAAATGGAAAAGTTCCTCATAGACATGGATATAAGATTAATATACCAACTTCAAAGGTAGGTATGTTTTACAATCGCTATACACAAAATATACAACCAGCTAGAACTGGTTATTTAAAATACGCACAAAGGTAAGTTATGAACATTATTAATAAAAGAAACCTAATATTTTTTTCAATCACTACATTAATGATTAATGGTTGTGTGGTTAAGAATGAACCTCAACGTGACACTAAAATTATACCTATTATGAATGTTAAGAATGTTCAAAAAAGTCAGAACACTTGGAGAACTGTGAAAACTGTGAAGGCTAAAGATAAAGACTGTATTGATTGTTATGCAAGTGGTACAGATTATTCTAAGGCACCTTCCGTATCTAATAATACTTTTGCACACAACTTAAAAAAACCAGTTACACCTATTGCTCAGGCAAGGAAAACCAGTAATCAGAAGCATGATGGTAGTTATGGTAGATATCCTTATAATGAAAAAGAATCAGATACGACAGTGAAAAGAGAGCGTACTTATGCTAATAATACACGTATGGCATCTCCTGTTACTCCTATAAATACAGCACAGGGATCATTTACAATCAAGAATAACTACGCTTCAACAGCTAATACAGCCATTCAAGTAGGTGCTTTTAGAAAGTACAGTGGTGCTACTAAATACGTTAAAAGATATAGGGCACTTTCAGATAGATACAATGTTGCCATTAAAAAAGGAACTAAAAATGGTAAACCTTTATACAGAGTAAGAATTGAAGGCTTTAACAATAACTTTGAAGCCAAAAAATTTATGAACAGTTATGGTATCTCAGATGGATTTCTTGTAAGAAAATAGAAACTATGATAGAATGTCCTCTAATATAATAGAGGATAAATTATGGTAGAACTTTCACGAGAAACAAGAGAAACTCAAATCTCTGTTAAGCTCGAACTTTACGGTCAAGGTAAATCAAACATCAACACAGGTGTTGGTTTTCTTGATCACATGCTAGAAGCACTTTCAAAACACTCCCACATGAATTTAGAGGTTACTTGTAATGGTGACACACACATAGACGATCACCATTCTGTTGAAGATATTGGTATTGTTATTGGTCAAGCACTTAAAAAAGAGCTTTATCCTATTAAAAACATAGAGCGTTATGGTAATGCTACCGTGGTTATGGATGAAGCTGCTGTAACTTGTGACTTAGATATTTCTAATCGACCTTTCTTAGTATTTGAAATGCCAATGGAAGGTAAAGTTGGAAACTTTGATGTTGAATTAGTAGAAGAGTTTTTTAGAGCCATTACTTTCAATGCATCTATGACCGTACACTTAATTTGTGGTCGTGGAACAAACAAACACCATAGAATAGAAGCTGCATTTAAAGCATTGGCTGTGGCACTTCGTCGTGGAGCTACCATTAATGAAAATGCAGGAATTCCTAGTACTAAAGGTGTTTTATGAGCATAGAACTCATTGTTCTAGATGTTGATGGTACTTTAACTGATGGTAAAATTACTTACACTCAAAATGGAGATGAGGTAAAATCTTTTTCTGTAAAAGATGGTCTTGCCATTGCTTCATGGGTTAAGCTTGGTAAGCAAGTGGCTATTATTACAGGGCGTACCTCTAAGATAGTAGAGCGCCGTGCCAAAGAGCTTGGTATTGTTCATTTTCATCAAGGCATTCATAATAAAAGAGAAGTCTTAGAAGAGATACTTAAAGAGTTAGATTTAACTATGGACAATGTAGCTTCTGCTGGTGATGATTTAAATGATTACTCTATGCTCGTGGCTTCTAAACTCTCTTATGTTCCAGCTGATGCTTCTGTACATGTTCAAAAGATTGCGTCAGAAGTATTGTCTGCTAAGGGTGGAGATGCTGCTATTCGTGAGATGATTGAAAAGCTTATTGTCTTAGAAAATTTAGAAGACGAGTATTTGGCTTTATGGCAATAAGAATAGAGTACTTATTACTTCTCATAGTATTAATACTACTGTTAAGTATTTTAGGTATTAATCCTACTTCTAAGGAAGCAACCTCTTCTAAAGGAGACAAAGAGTTAGAGTTTCAAAAATTTTCTCTCTTTGACATTAAAAAAGATGAACCAGCACAAGTAGTATCTGCCTTAAAAATGGTGAAGCATCAAAATTATTTGGACATGGATGAGATTGATTTGAAAGATGAAAATGGTTATCGACTTTTGTCTAAAAAAGCCATTTATGAAGAAGACTATGTTTATATGGATCAAGGTGTAAATGTTATACGTGATGATGGCTTGAAGTTTACGACAAAGAGTTTAAACTACAATGTTGAAACAAAAGATGTTAAAACTGTTCATCCTTTTCGTTTAGAATTTAATTCAAGTATTATTTTAGGTGATAACTTAGAATTAAATACAGAAACTAAAAAAGTAAAAGCTGATCATATAGAAGCTTCTATTTATTTTATACCTCAGAAAAGAAGTACTACTCAAGAGTAATATTGGTAAGTCTATCTATCTTCCCCATGTAGTCATTAAAGTTTAATGAGGTAACAGCTGTTCGTCCTAAGGCATAATGTCTTGAAGAAGCTCCCCAAACAGTATGTATAATGTACGATTCACCTTTATACTCACCTAGATACAAAAAAATGTGACCTTTTAAGTGAATGATACTTCCACCGACCATAGCTGTCGTTCTTAAAAAAGTTTGTTTAGATGTTCTAGAAAGTCCTGAAAGTTCAAGTTTGGCTTCTGATACATTTGACTGTGACATTGAGTTTCTCGGAAGTTTTACACCCACTGTAGCATAAATCTCTTGTAAAAATTTTGAACAATCTTGCTCACCATACATACCACCCCAACCGTAAGGAGCATGTAAAAACTTAAAGGCTTGGGTTAAAATGTTCTTCGGCGTATAAGCCAAATAGCCTTTATGGACATCGGCTGTTTTTACGGTTGCATTTGAGAGTACTAAGTTTCCGTTGTCATCAGCAGTAGGAATCATAACCATGGTCATGTCATCAAGTTTTAAAATCGAAGGTAGCCTTACACCCATTCGCATGTAGTCATGATATTTACCACCAATACTTAGGGCTGTTTTAGCAGCTGTGGTAATGACAAAGCTTTTTGAATTTATATAATTTAAAATTTCTTCGCGTTCTCCAAAAGCCAGATTTTCAGAACGTATCCAACCTGAACTTGTAGGTCCAATACCATAGTGCCATAAACCATCATCACTTGTATGTAAGATAGCTACGGGTGTAGCAAGGTCTAACGCAGAGTTTTGATTACGGTCAAAGTGAATTTGGTCTTTTTTCTTAAGTAAAGAAAGTCCCGTTGGTATAATTTTCTGGTTAGCGTAGGCTGTGGTTAGGGCATAACGTGTTTTGACAGATTTATTTAAAATACCATCGAGATTTAATATCTCTTTTACATTGGCATAAAACATTTGGGTAATTTTATTACCATCTTCAAAATAACGAACACTAGATTTGATACCTTCATAATTACCTAAGATACTTTTTCGTACCCATGAACTTCCATAGGCTTTGTTAATTTCTTTGAAAAAATTTAAAGTATGTTTTGTATGCGCAGTATTTTTGTTAAAAGATTCTATCTCTTTTTGGTTCATAATAACTTTGTCAGAATTTTCAATTCTATCCATCCAAAATTCTGGGATATTTAGATGTCTATTTCGGTTAACAATAATAATAGGTTGTTTTTTCTTCGAGTTAGAAAGGAGGGGTTTGTTGTCTCCTACATCTTGGCAAGATGTTAATAACAAAGCAGAAACTATGGTAATCATTAGGCTTTTATTCATTTGTAGATTATAACCAAAAATTCAATAAAAAAGAATATAATAAAGGAAGAAGACTTCTTCTTAATTTCACAAAATAAAAGGATTTACAATGCCAAAATTTGAACAATTAAAAGAGGCGATTGAAGCTTCAGAAACTTTAAGTAGTGAAGAAAAAACCCAAAGTGTAAAACATATTGAAGAGTGGGTAAGAGAAGATAGAGCCTTTGGACTTATTTATGATGAGCTTTTAGAAGTGAACATGGCCTTTAAAGAGATTTTTAGAGAATTGGGTTTAGTCTAAATAATCAGAAGTTTTTGCTACAATTCCACTAATAAAAACTATCATTTCCCAAGGGTACAA
The DNA here is from genome assembly GCA_902727895.1 of uncultured Sulfurovum sp. Taxonomy (GTDB): domain Bacteria; phylum Campylobacterota; class Campylobacteria; order Campylobacterales; family Sulfurovaceae; genus UBA1140. Next base: position 87,387 of record CACVAP010000047.1, on the reverse strand, counting down.
CAGTGGCAAGTACAGAACAAATTAAAGAACTATTAGAAGAACGAATCTTAGTAATTGACGGTGCTACAGGTACTCAAATACAAAATTTAGAAATACCAGCAGAAGCATGGCTCGATGATGAAGGTGTAGATCAAGAAGGTTGTAATGAACTTCTTAACGCAACAGCACCTGAACTTATGAGAGAAGTACACCATGCTTATGCTAAAGCTGGTGCAGACATCATTAAAACCAATACCTTTGGAACCATGCCTTGGGTACTAGACGAGTACCAAATGGGTGAACGTTGTTATGAGCTTTCAAAACTGGGAGCAGAAATTGTTAAAGATGTTTGTAATGAGTTTTCTACTGAAGAAAAACCACGTTTTGTCTTAGGATCAATTGGCCCTGGAACGAAGCTTCCAAGTCTTGGACATATCCATTATGATGAGATGTATGAAGGGTACAAAGAGACAGCTCTTGGTCTCATAGACGGTGGTTGTGACATCTTTATGCTAGAAACTTGTCAAGATCCCTTACAAATTAAAGCAGCACTTCATGGTTGTGAAGCTGCCAACGAAGAACGTAATGTAAAACTTCCTATTATGGTTTCGGTAACCATTGAGCTAAGTGGTTCTATGCTTATTGGAACAGATGCTACGACCATTGTTACTATTTTAGAGCCTTTTGATATTTTGTCTTTAGGTTTTAACTGTGGAACAGGTCCAGACCAAGTTAAAAAACACTTACGTACACTTTCTGAGCTTTGTAGCATACCTATTTCAGTTCATGCCAATGCTGGACTTCCTCAAAATAGAGGAGGGTACACTTACTACCCAATGGGACCAGATGAATTTACGAACAAACAGTTAGAATTTACAGAGTTTGATGGTGTGAGCTTTTTAGGTGGATGTTGTGGTACAACACCTCAACATATTCATGCACTACAGAAAGCTGTTTCAACGATGAAACCTAAAAAACCTACAGGGTCTATAGAGCCAAGTGTGGCGTCACTTTTTAACACCACAGAACTTTTTCAAGAACCAGCACCACTACTCATTGGTGAGCGTTCTAACTCTACAGGTTCTAAAGCTTTTAGAGAACTCATTATTGCTTCTGATTATGAAGGAACAGTAACAGTAGGACAAGCACAAGTACGCGATGGTGCGCATTGCCTTGATGTTAACGTTGAGTTTGCAGGACGAGATGGTGCTGTTGATATGCGTGCCATTATGGAACTGTATAATCAAAAGATTCCTTTACCACTTATGCCAGATGCTACACGTGTTAATACCATGGAAGAGGGTTTAAAATGTATTGGTGGTAAGCCAATTATTAACTCTGTAAACCTAGAAGATGGTGAAGAGAAGTTTCATGCCATTTGTAATTTGGCTAAAAAGTTTGGAACAGCACTGGTTTGTTTAACCATTGACGAAATAGGAATGGCAAAAACAAAAGACGATAAAGTTGCTCAAGCAGAGCGTATGTATGATATGGCTGTAAATGGTCACGGTATAGATCCACGAAACCTCGTTTTTGATATGTTGACATTTACCGTTGGTTCTGGAGATTTAGAGTACCGTGATGCTGCTATTCAAACGTTAGAAGCCATTCGTGAGTTACACATAAGACACCCAGAAGTGGGTTCAACCTTGGGACTGTCTAACATTTCATTTGGTCTTGCCATTAATGCACGTCGTTTCTTAAACTCAGTCTTTTTACACCATTGTCTACAAGCTGGGCTAACGACAGTTATTATTAATGTTAAGCACATTGTTCCTCTTGCTAAAATGTCTGATGCTGATCGTGAGATTTGTGAAGAGTTACTTTTTGCTCCTGATGACCAATCGTTATTTACGTTCATTGATCATTTTTCAGATGTAAATATTGAAGATGATAATTCAGATGAAGAGTATGAAGCCATGAACACGGAAGAGAAGATAGCAAGATTACTTCTCGATGGTGATAAAGAACGAATGATTCCTTTAGTGGAAGAAGCACGTCATGAAATTCACCCTGACAGAATTGTAAATGAAATTCTTATTGATGCCATGAAAGTAGTTGGTGAACTCTTTGGTTCAGGACAAATGCAGTTACCATTTGTACTTCAATCTGCTGAGACCATGAAAAAAACAGTTGATTATTTGAACCCTCATTTAACCAAACAAGAAAAAGAGACAGACACAACTTTAGTAGTAGGTACGGTAAAAGGTGATGTTCATGATGTGGGTAAAAATTTAGTTGATATTATTTTGTCTAACAATGGATTTAAAGTTATAAACGTAGGAATTAAAACTCAGTTAGAAACCTATTTGGAAGCGCATGAGAAGCATAATGTTCAAGCAATTGGTATGAGTGGATTACTGGTAAAATCTACGGCTGTGATGAAAGACAATTTAGAAGCCATGACTGATATGGGATTAGAAATTCCTGTATTACTTGGTGGTGCAGCGCTAACACGAAGTTTTGTGGATGATTTCTGCCGACCTATTTATAAAGGTCCAATTTTCTATTGTAGAGATGCGTTTGATGGTGTTATTGCGATGAGTCGTATTGAAAAGTATAATGAAGACAACTCTGTAGGACTTGACACACGAATGGCTGGAGACATGCGAGAGCGTGAGGTTAAAGTAAAAAAAGAAATTATCATCCCTCCGTTTGAAGAGATAAAACAACCTGAACAAGTGGACATTCCAACACCACCTTTTTGGGGAAGACGTGTACTTCAAAAAGAAGACCTAGATATGAATATGATTTTTGACTGGGTTAATAAAAAGACGGTTATTAAAATGCATTGGGGTTACAAACGTGCCAAAATGGGTCAAGAAGCGTATGACAAACTTTTAGAAGAGAAAGTTTACCCAGCATTTGAACGTTTAAAGCAAGAGTTTATTGAAAAAGATTTGTTTGATCCAACGATTATTTACGGTTACTATCCATGTAGATCCAATGACCAAGAGTTGTATCTTTTTGATGAAGAAGAGGGTTGGAACATAGATGAAAATGCTTCAAGAGAACCTTTTGATGAGGTGAAAGATAGACATACGGTAAAGTTTGACTTTCCAAGACAAGGTAAGAAACCACATAGAGCCTTAAGTGATTTCTACAGACATGATAGACATGATGTTATTGCTTTAACTTGTGTAAGTGCTGGATCAAAGTTTTCAGAGTATGAAAAAGAACTTTATGAAAAAGGTGAATACCTAGAATACAATATGGTTCACGGTTTTTCAGTAGAGTTAGCCGAAGCGTTAGCAGAAGTAGTACATAAGCAAATACGTATGGATTGGGATATTTTAAAAGAAGATGAGGGTGCAACCTTACGTGATGTAAGAATGCGACGTTACCAAGGAGCAAGATACTCATTTGGTTATCCTGCTTGTCCCGACTTAGAAGCTAGTCGTGAATTGTTTGATGTGTTGAAACCTGAAGAGTTTGGGATTGAACTGAGTGAGACTTTCCAGATACATCCTGAGCAGAGTACAAGTGCTTTGGTGGTGCATCATGGGAAGGCTAGTTATTATGCTGTTTAGAGTATAATAATTTTAATTTATTATAGAAGGAAAATATATGACAAAGTTTGATTTAGTTTCAATAGCCAAGGCAGGTGGGAGTATTGTTATTGATGCTACTAAGTATACAAAATTTGATTTAGTTGCTATTGCTAGTGCTTTACAAAATAATGCAACACTTGAGTTAAATAATGCAGGAACAAAGACAAAGTTCGATTTAGTAGCTATTTCTAATGCAAATCCTGGGGCTGTTACTTTTAATATTTAACGTAAGTATTTGCTAATAAAGTTAGAGCTTCTTTATTCGTCTTTTTTTCAAATAAGACGGCAGTCTGTAGGTCGGGTTCTCCGTAACCCGACATTTCCGTGGCATAAATTAAAAACTCAATAAAATAAAAAACATCTGCATAAAAAACTTCCATAGAACAATCAAATCTTTATTTCATCATGGGTAAATGTCGGGTAGAGGACAACCCGACCTACGCCGTTTCCAATATTATTTTATGATGGGTTTGTTTTTGTCGATGAGGTGATAATAAAGCGTTGGCTGAAGCCAACCCTATAGAGTTTGAACTTTTATAAGGTTATTGAGCTGTAGGGTGGGCTTTAGCCCACGCTGAATAAAAGTACATGACCAACATCATTTTTTTACTATTCTAAAAACACTATAATTAGAACAAACTATATTATCAAGGATTTTATTATGATGAAAATCATTCTTTCACTATTAGCTGTGTCAGGCTTGGCACTTGCTGACACTGGATTAGGTGCATTACACGCAGACATGGTTAAAGCTGCTAATACAAAAGTAGAGGCTCCCAAAGCTCAGTATATTGAAAAAGTTGAAGCTAATGTCACTTCAAATGTTGAGGAGAAAGCTGAAACTGTTGTTACCGAAGTAGCTACTAAAGAAGTTGCTAAAGAAGAAAACAACGCCACTCATTAATACATTTTACTTTTAGGCTCTGTTTATATCTCGCATAAAATGGCTGAACGAACATAGTCTAAACGGTAAAAATAAAGTATGGGCATCTCTTTTCTTAAATACTGAGCCTTTTGTAAGTCTATAGGATTTTCAGAAAGGGAAAGCCATGCTAACTTATCTAAGCTTTTTACAGGGGTAAAATCATTAACTTGATTATATGTCAAATCCAAGAAGACAATATTTGTTGTTTTTTGTAGAGGGCTTATGTCTACTATCTTATTTGTATTTAACACAACTTTTTTTAACTTTTTTAAGCCTTCTAATCCTTTTACAGATTCTATTTTATTGTTAGCTGCAAAGAGGTATTTTAAATTATGAAAGTTATGTAAGACAGAAAGGTCTTTTATTTGGTTATGGGTAATGGAAAGTTTTTTAATATGTGAAAAATGTTTTAGTAGGGAGAGGTCTGTTAGCTTGTTAGAGGAAAGAGCTAAACTTCTGATATGTGTGATTTCTAAAAGTTCTTTAGGTAGGCTAGTGAGACCCAGACCTCTTAGATCCACATGGTTAAGTTGTAGCTTCTTTGTTCTTTCTATTTTCTCTAAGGCTATTTTATTCATGAACGGATTGTAGCAATTTCAACCCATGAGTTAGGTTTAAAATGAAATTGATTTATTTCAATCCTGAATTATAACTTATTTTGAGTTAGTAGTAATCTGACCAGTTGCTTTATCTACAATAATGATTAAAGCATTTTGTAAGTGTGCTTGATCGGTTGTATTTTTATTGTTACCTGCTTTGTCCCAAAGTGCTGAGAACTTTTCTACATCAAGTGTTCCATTGTTTTCTCTTAAAGATTCTTGAATGTATGCCTCTAGGTGTTTTTGTGAACCAGCAGTGCTGTTATTATCTCTATGAAGTTTTAACCAAACAGTAGTGAATTTTACTGCATCAAGTACAGCTGTTTTAGCACCTTTAGGAACAAGACAGTTATCTGAAACATTGCTCTCTGTTGCAAAAATTGGTTGAGACAATAAAGTAATTGTCAAAGCTGTTAGTAATTTTTTAGTGATTGAGTTTGTCATCTCATAATCCTTTGTTATTTTTAAAATAATATCAACTTATAACTTAAATAATATTGAATTATAGTTGTACACTTAATCAATTATAATGATTTATAAGATAAATTCATCGATTAAAGCACTATTTCTTGGTATTTATATAGAAAAAATAATTATTATTAAAAATTTAAAATTTTTTAATAATTTAAATATTTTGACTTTATAATAATGCACTTTTAAGTCTAATTTGTTGATATGCTGTAAAATGTTAATGCTTTTAGGAGTATAAAGTTGGAGATAATTAATATATTTAACTAGAGTAAGAAAATATATTAATTAGGTTTATGAAGTATTTTAAATAAAATTTAAATCTTTAATGAGGTCTTTGAATATTTTCTAACAGTTCCGTCATCATCTGCGAAGTAGACAAAGTCACTGTTATCGAAAGTAATTCCTTCTTGGGCGAACTTTGGAAGTTTGATTTTTTTGGATATTTTGTTTTTCTTTAAATTGTAAACATAGAGTTTGTCTTTTTTGTCAGAGACGATAAAAAGTTTTTTGTTATGGTATTGTAGTCCAGCAGAGTCTATAATACCATGTTCAATAACCTTAACGACTTTTGCATAGTTGGCACCAGCTTTAACAAGCAATAATTTAGCATCTTTTTTTTCTTTGGCTTGAATAGCAAGGTAGTATAAATCACCTATTTTAGTAATGCCCTCAATCCCAGCTTTTTTAGAGAGTTTAAAGCCTTTACCTTTTAGTTTAAGAACTTTAGATTTTAATGTTTGGCGATTTACTTTAAGTATAGCACCATCTTCAATGGCAAAAATAAAGTTTTCTTTTTCACAAACAACACCTTCTAAGTCATACTTACCCAGTTTATGTTCTAGTAGTATGGCACCATCAGTACTAAGTTCATAAAAGAGACCTTCATCATTGGCAACGACAAGTGTTTTTGTGTCTTGACAAAATGAGATACCTGAAGCTTCAGGTATGGAAGCAATGATGTCACTTTTTTGATTATCAGCACAAGCTGTAAAGTTAAGCGTAGTTAAAAGTAAGAGGGTATTAAACAGTTGTTTCATTATTGTCTTTTTCTTGTTTTATTTTGAATTTTTCTACTAAGTCTACATTATAAGTAATCTTAAACTCTAGTAGGGCATCTTCTAAGAACTCCATAAGGGCAGATTCTTTTTTTTCTCCAACCATTGGCTCAACTAATACTTCATTATCTGAACCTAAAAAGTAAACAGTTGGTGTTCCATTAGGAGGGATGAGTCCATCGGGAAGTTCTTCTCCAAGATAAACTTTCTTAACTTCAAAATAGTTCTTTATAAGTTCATTAGGTTTAGTCAGTTTCATGGTAAGTTCGAGTTTGTCACAAGAAGGACAAAATGGTTGAGTAACAAAAAGCATGGTGATTTTTTCAGGCACTACCTTTTTCTTTTTTACCTCTTCTTCTGGTGCAGAACAGGAAGATAGAAAAAGAATTAAGCTCAAAAAGAGTAAAGATTTAAAAAGTCTCGACATAAAAATTTCCTTTGGCGAGAATTGTACCTAAAAGTTGTTATACTTCGCTATGAAATTTTACCGTATTTACATTGAGCTTACCAATATATGTGGACTTCGTTGTTCATTTTGTCCCACTAAAGAATTACCCAATACTACAATGGATTTAGCATTTTTTGAGTCCGTGATTGCAGAAGCAAAGCCCTTTACAAAAGAGATTGCTTGTCATGTCGTTGGTGATCCTCTGACCCTTCCTAATTTGAAAGAGTATTTAGACATTATTCATAAATATAAACTCAAAGCCATGTTAACTACCTCTGGTTACTTTATGAAAAAACATTCTTTTGAAACACTCTTTCACCCAGCTGTAAAACAAATTAATGTGTCTTTGAATGCTTTTAATAAAAATGATACAAGTATAAGTTTTGAGCAATACATGAAACCTGTTTTAAACCTTTGTACTGAAAAAGTTAAACAAGAAAAAGAGATATTTATAAACCTGCGTATGTGGAACTTAGACGAAATTATGTCAGAAGAGAAATTTAACACAGAACTTTTTGATGTTTTAGAAGAACACTTTTCTGTAAAATTAGATTTACAAAGTTTAAATCCCAAAGAGAAAAAAAGCATACGTTTAGACAACAAAGTACTACTTCATTTTGACAATTATTTTGAATGGCCTTCTTTAAAAAATAAAAACTATGGTCACGGAACATGCCAAGGTTTAAACTCTCACATGGGAATACTTGCTAACGGAGATGTCATTCCTTGTTGTTTAGATAATGATGCTGTTATGAAACTAGGAAACCTAAAAGAGCAGAGTTTAAAAGAAATACTCTATGATAAACGTGCCACAGCTATGATAGAGGGCTTTAGAGTAGGACAATGTTCAGAAGAGATGTGTTTGAAGTGTTCTTATAAAGATAGGTTTAACTAAAACTGCTAAAATACTTCCATGAATAAAAAAGCACTATTATTATTAAACATGGGTGGTCCCAATAACGTTGATGAAGTTCAGATGTTTCTAGCTAACATGTTTTCTGACGAGAATATTTTGACCATGGACAGATATACACGGACTTTGATTAGAGAGATTATTGTTTCTAGTCGTATTGATGAAGTTAAAGAAAATTTCACAAAATACCTAGGTGGGAAATCTCCATTACCAGGATTGACTTATAAGGTCATAGACAAGCTAAATACTAAGCTTGACATGAAAATTGCACCTGCAATGCGTTATGTTCCTCCTTTTGCTACAGATGCCCTAATACAGTTTCAAAAAGATGGGGTGGATGAGTTAGTTTTATTTCCAATGTACCCACAGTATTCTACTACTACTACGCTTTCTTCGCTGCAAGACGTAGAAACACGTTGTAAAGCGTTGGAATACAATCCTAAGATTACAATGATAGACCCTTATTATGATGACTTTGACTACATAGAAATGTGTGCAAACAAAATTATGGAAGCCTTTGAAGATAAAAAGACAGAAGATTATGATCTTTTATTGTCGGCACATGGCTTACCCTTGAGTATCATAAATTCTGGTGACCCTTATCAAAACCAAGTAGAGGGAAATGTCTCTGCACTACGTATGTATTTTCATGAGCGTGGTATTAAATTTAATAACATTAAGTTGGTTTATCAATCAAAAGTAGGTTCAGCAGCTTGGTTAGAACCAAACTTAGTAGATGTACTTCGTAATCCTTATCATAGAAAAGTACTCATTTATCCTTTGGCTTTTACGGTTGACAACTCTGAGACGGTTTATGAGCTTGATATTGAACATAGAGAAATAGCAGATAAGATTAAATATGATGACTATCGTGTAGCTAAATGTTTTAACGATGATGATGCATTTATAGACTTTATAGTTAAAAAGGTAAATGCACTTTAATGCAAACCATTGAAGAATCATTTGTAGGAAAGTATGAAGTTAAGAAGTCTAAGTTTATAGCCCACTTAGTTCCCATAGCCCAATACAAGGGCTTACAAGAGAAGCTAAAAGCTGAACATCCAAAAGCGAGACATGTTGTTTATGCTTTGCGTTATCTTAACGAGTTTGACCAAATAGTAGAAAACTCTTCAGACGATGAAGAACCAAAAGGGGCTGCTGGTGTACCTTCTCTAAATGTACTTAGAGGCAAAGAACTCATTAACGTGGCTGTACTTACAGTGCGTTACTTTGGTGGTACTAAACTCGGTATTGGTGGTATGGCAAGGGCTTATGCTTCGGCTGTAAAAGAAGTTGTTTCTGTAGCTGATATAAAAAAATATGAAAAAGAATTCTCTTATGAATTCCACTCATCTTACTCTGATGTACAAAAAAGTGAATACCTATTAAATAAATTAGAAATTTTTCAAGTTAACCGTGAGTTTTTAGGTGATAAAGTGGCTTGGAAGATTAGAAGTACAGAAGAAAAAATAAATAAATTTAAAGAAGAAATATGCAAGAAATAATAGATTTTGTAGTGAATATAGCCAGAGAGTTTGGATACTTAGGTATCTTTATAATGATGTTTTTAGAAAGCACCTTTTTCCCTTTTCCAAGTGAAGTAGCCATGATACCTGCTGGATATTTGGCAGTTAAAGGTGAAATGAGTTTACCCATAGCCATAGCAGTTGGAACAGCTGGTTCGTTATTGGGTGCTTTGTTTAATTACTTTTTAGCACGAAAATATGGGCGAAAAGGTGTTTTGAAATTTGGTAAATATTTCTTTTTCAATGAAGAAAAACTTGAAAAAATGGAAAAGTTCTTTGTCGCACATGGATCGTTTTCTACTTTTGTAGCACGTCTTATTCCTGGGGTACGTCAGTTGGTTTCTCTTCCTGCTGGTTTGTCTAAAATGCATCTAGGTAAGTTTTCATTACACACAACTTTAGGTGCTGGAATTTGGGTTACGGTATTAGCCTTATTGGGTTATTTTATTGGTGGGAATGAAGCTTTGATTAAGGAATACCTACATCAAATTATCTTTATGACTCTAGGGCTTATAGTTTTAGCCAGTGTCATTTATGTTTATTTGAATAAAAGAGCAAAGTAGATATAATAGAATTAAAAAATGGAAATATAATATTATGAAAGAATTTTTACAAAAAGCAAAAGCTTCAGCAATAACCATTGCAACGCTAGATGGAAAAACAAAAAATAGAATATTAAATGAAATGGCAGATGCTTTAATAGTCAATCTTAAAGGGATTGTTACTGAAAATATAAAAGATATGGAAGCAGGAAAAAAAAATAATTTAGACTCTGCACTCTTAGACAGACTTCTTTTAGATGAAGCCAGAGTGAATGCAATGGCAAAGTCTTTAAGAGAAATCTCCATATTAAAAGAGCCTCTTGGTAGAATTCTTGATGGTTGGGTTACTGATGACAACTTACGTATAGAGAAAGTTTCTGTACCTATTGGGGTTGTTGGGGTCATTTATGAGTCTCGACCAAATGTAACATCTGATGTTGCTGCACTTTGTTTTAAAAGTGGAAATGTTGCCATTTTAAAAGGTGGAAAAGAAGCTGAACATTCAAACAATGCCATTGCAAAAGTTTTACAAGCTGTATTGATTAAAAATAATTTAGCAAAAGAAATCATCTCTTTGCTACCTGATGCAACACGCGAAGGGGTAGCTAAACTTATTAAAGAAGATGAGTATGTAGACCTTATTGTGCCTCGTGGTGGTGAAGCACTTATTAAATACATTTCTTCAAACTCTTCAGTACCTGTGGTCAAACATGACAAAGGTCTTTGTCATACGTATATTCATAGAGATGCAAGTCCTAGTAAAGCTTTGAAAATTGCTATTAACGCAAAATGTGATAGACCAGGGGTTTGTAATTCAATGGAGACATTGATTTTAGACGAAGTGATTGCTAAGACAATACTTCCTGGGCTCTATAAATCATTTGTTGATAATGGTACAAAGTTAAAAGGTTGTGCAAAAACAAGAGAACATATATTTATTGACCCTGCAACAGATGAAGATTATAATACTGAGTACTTAGCAAATGAATTGAACATTAAACTTGTTACTGGTATTGAAGAAGCGATGGCACATATTGTTAAGTATGGGTCAGGTCATTCTGAAGCGATTATTACTGAAAATTATTCTGCTGCTGAGAAATTTATGAATGCCATTGATGCAGCTTGTGTTTATGTTAATGCGAGTACGCGCTTTACAGATGGTGGTGCTTTTGGTTTTGGAGCAGAGGTAGGAATCTCTACTAATAAACTACATGCACGTGGTCCAATGGGTATAAATGAATTAACTACTTACAAATTTAAAATTTATGGTAATGGACAGGTACGTTAAAAAATTTCTTGAAAAGAATTAATATGAAATCTCAAATAAGCAAATATTGTTTAATTTTTTTAATTTTAACAAATTTGCTTACAGCTAAAAAAGCTGATTCTGTTTTAACACCTATAATTTTCGAGGGAAACCAAGAGGTTAGCACTGCTGAGCTTGAAGAGGTTGTGGGTGTTGACAAGCCTCCTTTCTATGCTTTTTGGAAAGATGATACCTCCAAAGTCGATATTAAACTTCGTGAAAGACTCAACGAAACATTTACACTTTTTTACAAAAATGAAGGCTTTTATGAAGCTAATATTTCTCATAAAATTATGGCGCAAGGTGTAAAAATTTCTATTGAAGAGAATCGACCTATTATAATTGATGAAATTGCCATAGACAGTGATTTAGACATTAAACAAGAGATGAACCTTGTGGAAAAGACCCGTTTTAGAGCAAATGATTTTTCTGAAATGAAAAAAAACATTAAGAAAAAACTTCTTTTAGAGGGTTACTGTAGTCCTGCTCTTGAAACAAAAGCTTACTTGTCTCTTGAAGATTATTCTGCACGTATTGTTGTTGATTTAAAAAAGAGAAAGCTTTGTCATTTTGGTAAAGTAAATATTGAAACAAATTCTAGTACTATGGAGAATGATATTATACGTTCTCGTTTACATTTTGAAGAGGGTGATGTTTTTGACATTTCTAAGATTCAAGAGTCTTATGAGTCTCTCTATTCTTTGGAGAGCTTTGACCAGTTAAATTTGGATTATAGCCGAAATTTATACAATGTAAAACCTGTAGATATTAAATTTAAAGAAGTAAGTAAAAAGATTCATACTCGTATGGGTATTGGTTATGCGACAGATTTAAAGTTTCAGGCTAAACTCTATGCTGAGTATAAAAACTTTAAAGGAAATGGAAAAAAACTTGTCTTTGATGGGCTTTATTCTAGCATTCAAAAAATTGTAGAAGCAAGATTTTTTGTGCCTTATGTGTTTTCTATAAATGGTTACCATTTTGATTTTCAAAATTCATTGGGATATGCAGAAGAAGATGACATTCACCCTTTTGATGAAAAAGTTCTTTATGATAGGCTATACCTTTCACATTCTAGTTCAGATTGGTACAACAGTGTAGGGGTAGGTTTTGAACAGATTGAAACCATAAATACTGGGGCAGCTAATGATAAACATTTTTTAATTTATCCTTTTATGCGACTGGTTTATGATAAGCGTGATTCTAAATTAAATCCTAAAAACGGAATTTATTTTTCACATGAAATGGAGTATGGATTACCGTATTCATCTGAGAGTACAGCTTATTTAAAATACATTGAAGAGTTACGTCTTATTTATACCTATAATGATATTACATTTTCTTCTGTAGGAAGAATGGGTTCCATAGAGGTATATGATAATAACTTACCTGACTCTAAAAAGTTTTTTGCAGGTGGGGCATTTTCAAATAGGGCATATGGATATGACAGAATAGGGATTACAGAATCTGCTACTAGTGATGCTTTACTTGGAGGATTTACTTTGGCGAACTTAAGTGTTGAAGCCAACTTCCCACTCTATAAAAGTTTTCGAGGAGCAGTTTTTTCAGACAATACCATGATATCTGATAACCAAGGAATTTGGGAGTTTTCGAATAAAGTGTTAACTTCTGCTGGTATAGGATTTAGATACTTAACACCTATAGGTCCTTTTAAAATTGACATGGGAGTTAATGTCCATAACACAGATGAAAAAGCAATACACTTCCAAGTTGGACAATCCTTTTGATTCGTTTTATTTACTGGACTTTAGCGTTGATAGAGGTGCTATTAGTATTAGCAGCACTTCTACTTTTCATTATAACTGATTCTAGAACCATCAAATATATTGCCGAAACTTCACTGGACTCTTCTGATTTGGCTTATGAAAGTATTCAAGGAAATCTTTTTAATGGTTTAGAGATTAATAAACTGAGTTATAAGAACAAACCATTGTTTTCTTCAGCACTAATTTATTGGAATCCTTTAACCCTTTTTTATGATAAGGTCACCATCACTAAGTTAGATGCAAAGGGCATTGAGCTTGAACATATTATGAGAATGATGAATGATTTAAAATCAGAAAGTTCAGGTGAATCTAGCGCTTTAGATTTTGGCTTAGCTATAAATTCTTCATATTTTGATATTAATCCTTATATCTATGAGGGTTTAAAGTTTTCTTCATTTACATTAGAAACAGGAAAAATAGAAGTTAGTAAAGATTTAGAAGTCAATACGGATACTCTTTATTTGAAATTTGACTCAGATATTGTTAATGTGACTTTAGATGGAAAGATTGATGACAGTAGTTTGTTCGTTAATAATTTAGACTTAAAAAACATTTCTGCTAATGACATAACAAAATTAACACGTAGGCTAAAAAGTAAATATAAAAAAGACAAAAGTACTACTAAAAAAGAAAATAGCAAATCAAATTTTCTAAAAGAGATTAAAGTTAAACATATTTTAGGAACGATGAAACCTGTTCAATATGGAGATTTGAAAATCAAAGGTGCTACATTACACCTATATAATGGAACCATTGATCCTAATGATAACTTTAAATATCAAGTTAAGAAGTTAGACTTTAATGGTAAAACAAATTTTGGTAAGCTATTGTATAAGGGTGAGGTTAAAGATTCTACTATTTATGCCAAAGGAAATATTGTATTAGATAAAGCACTTTTTTCTAAGTATACATTACCTTTAAATTTTAAAGGTTTAGAAAAACTTCCAAGTAAATTACGTTTAAACCATAGCGCTGTTTGGATTGATATTGACCATAAAGTTGAAAAGCTTTTAAAGCTAAAAAGTGACTTTAATTTGGATGTTTCTGAAGGAAAACATAATTTACATTATAATTATAGTAAAGGTGATTTTACTATAAAAAGTGATTTACTAGGAGCAATGACTTACGCAGATAACTTTGCGATACAAAATAATGTACTTATTAATAAAAAAGGATTTTCCTATGAAGGGGAAGTCCAAGTTAAACAAGTGAAAGCTTTACCAAAAATAGTTTCAGAATATTTATTACCCTCTGTAGAAGGAAAGTTTAAAGGAGGTAGTAATAATTTTGATATGAATTTAGATTCTAAGTTATTAAGTGGAAAATTTTCTATGCCAGCCTATAAAAATGGACTATTAGAGTTAAATAGTAAAGAAAAAAATATAGCATTAAATGAATTTATACCTAATTTACCAATAGCCTTGAGAAATGAAAAAGTAGCTTTTTCAAGTCAAAGCTTTTTTAATTTTAAAAATTTACAAAAATCAAACATTGATTTAAAAATAATAAATAATACCGTAGATGTTGATGGACAAATGACACTTGAAATGCCGTATAACATATCATTACAAAGTAGAATTAAAGATGATAGGCTGTTAAATGAAATTGAACCAAAAGTAAAGTTTACTAAGTTACAAAGACTTAATGGTGATATTTTGTTTAATGAGAATAGTTATTTGATTAATCTTCAAAATCAGTTTTTAAAATTTAGAATGAAGTATGACAGTGATTCTTCTTCAATTAGAGATATAGTATTAAATTTGGAAGGTGAAGAATTTAACATACAAAGAGATCATAATAAAGCCTTAGCCTTTAATTCTAATATTGCTAATATTCAAAAGTTTTTAGAAAAAATGCAATCTTATTATGATTTTGAGATACCTAATATTCGAGGGGAAGCCAATATTTTTGTTAAAAAGCAAAAAAATGGCATAGTTACGGTTAATGTTAAAAGTCCTAAATTACAATACTTATCTGATGAAGGTGTAAATTTAACGGTTACCAATTTTTACAATGTAGAGTTAGCATTTACAGTAGATGAAGCATCAAATATAGTCATTAATAACTATCAATTTAAGATAGATGACAATGGCTATATGAACGCATTTTACAGTACTAAAAAATCTTATTTGTCTTTGAAAAAAGGTCAATTACATATGAGTGAGTTTTGGTTGAATGATAAAATTAAATTGCTTGGTAACTATGATACTGATACTTCAAAAGGAAGATTTGAAGTAGATAGTAGTTCGTATACATTAAAAACTAAAGATTTTGCACTGATATTGGATCTAGACTTAGTTGTAAAAATAGACAGTAATAAGTTTGATATTGAGGGTGATATAGATATTTTAGGG
The DNA here is from genome assembly GCA_902727895.1 of uncultured Sulfurovum sp. Lineage (GTDB taxonomy): Bacteria > Campylobacterota > Campylobacteria > Campylobacterales > Sulfurovaceae > UBA1140. The sequence continues at coordinate 71,931 of CACVAP010000047.1, read as the reverse complement.
GACATTATTACCTATGAAGTAGTGGGTACAAATATTGTTGAAGATTCAGATATTATTATTTTGAAGGACATGTTAAATACCAAGGAGTCAGTATTTAACAACTTTAAACTTTATGTAAAAGTAAATAGTAAAGGTCCTTTAAAATATATTACTGATGACATTAACATAGAATTTTTGAATAAACTTTCAATTGTCAAAAACTATCACCAAGATATGATGGTAACAGGAACTTCAAATATTGAGAGTGGTTATTACAGGTTAGAAGATAAGAAATTTGTTTTAGATAAAAGTAATGTATATTTTACAGGAGACATTAAAACACCTCTATTAGACATTAAAGCCAGTTATGAAAAAGATCAATATAATGTATACGTATTTATTTCAGGTACGACAGATGCGCCTATTGTGAACTTTAACTCTGATCCCTATTTGACACAGCAGGAGATATTGTCTCTTATTTTATTTGATGGTACGGGGTCAAGTTCAGGAAATGGAGCAGAAGCTTATACACTTTTAGGAGGGAGTTTTGCAAAAGGATTGATTAAAAGTTTGGGGATTGATGTTGACCATTTACTCTTAGGGACAGATGCCGATGAACAGCTCTCTTTAGAAGTAGGAAAAAGAATTTCAAAAGACATCTCCGTTCTTTACTTACACAAAAATGGTTTGGATGGAGCAAAAGTAAGAATAGAACACTCTAAGAATTTTGAGACAGATATTATTATACAGCCACCAAACACTTCGAGTATAGAGTTTTTATATAAACAAGATCGTTAGCTTTCTTGTTTATTAGAGTATTGTAAATAGTCGTATATGGCTTGTATTTCTTTTTCAGTCAAGTAATACATTGGCATAATTTTATGACGTTTTCGTTTGTTATTTTCACGATACTCATTTTTTAGGCTGGCTTTTAAATCTTCTAAAGAGTAAGAGGTAATGTTAACCCCTTTTAAGAGTTTTGGATTTTTATGTTTGTCATAATACTTGGCAATTTTTTGTCCACCTTTTCCTGCATCTCCATGACATTGAGAGCAAGAAATACCTCTAGGGTTTTTGTAGAGCATTTTTCCATATTCAACGGATGAAAGGAAACTTTCAGAGGTTTCTACACTTAAGTTGTCTTCGTTGTTAGTGGTGTTGTTATCGGTATTTGAAGCATAAATACAAATGCTTAATAGAGTTAAAAATATTAAGTGTTTCAAAATGAGGATTACCTCTCTAAAATAGATTTTTTGATATAATACCAAAAAATCAGTTTAAAGTGAAAAAATGCAACTTATCGATGGAAAATCATTATCTAAAAAAGTGCAAGACTATGTTAAGTCTGAAGTAGAAGTTTTAAAAAAAGATCAAGGAATGGTTCCTGGTTTAGCAGTAGTGATTGTTGGTGATGATCCAGCAAGTCATGCTTATGTTTCAATGAAAGAAAAGGCATGTAAAAATGTTGGTTTCTACTCTATAGCGCATAAAATGCCTGAAACAATTACTCAAGAAGAAATTATCCAAATTATTACAATGATGAATAATAATCCTCATATTCATGGAATTTTAGTACAGTTACCACTTCCTTCACAGATTGATACCGATAAAATTTTAGAAGTTATTGATCCTAGCAAAGATGTAGATGGTTTTCATGCTTACAATGTTGGGCGTATGGTTTCTAACTTACCAAGTTTTGTTGCTTGTACACCTTTAGGGGTGATGAAGATGTTTGAAGAGTATGAGATTAATCTTGAAGGTCAAGATGTTGTCGTTGTGGGTGCTTCAAATATTGTTGGAAAGCCAATGGCATCTTTATTGTTAAATAAAAATGCCACAGTTACGGTGACGCATATTTATACTAAAGATTTAAAAGCACATACTTTAAAAGCAGATATCGTTATTGTGGGTGTGGGTGTTCCAGGTCTTATTAAAGAAGACATGGTTAAAGAAGGTGCTATCGTTATAGATATTGGGATTAATCGTTTGGATGATGGACGTTTGGTTGGTGATGTAGATTATGATGCTGTTGCTCCTAAGTGTTCTTATATTACACCTGTTCCTGGTGGAGTTGGACCAATGACCATTGCGATGTTACTTCAAAATACACTGATTTCGGCAAAAGCATTTGCAGACGAAAAAGAAGGTAATTAATGGAATTTTTAAATAAGTTCTATAGGTTTTCAAGTTCTTGGACAGGTACAATTATCATTGTACTTTTTCTTATATTTTTTGTGGTTCAATCATTTGTAATTCCTTCTGGTTCTATGAAGAAAACCTTACAGATTGGGGACTTTTTATTTGCTAAGAAATTTTCTTATGGAACACCAATTCCTGTACTTCCTTGGGTTCAAATTCCTTTAGTTCCAGACTTTAATGATAATGGACACCTTATAGAAGGTGATAAACCAGAACGTGAGGACATTGTTATTTTTCTTTATCCTAAAGATGGAAAAACACATTTTGTAAAACGTTGTGTAGCGACAGGTGGAGATGAAATAGTTTATCAAGATAAACATATGTATGTTCACTTTGTAGAAGGTGATGAGTACATTAAGAAAAACTATAAAGAAGAAAAAATAAAAAAGTTTAGAGGTAAACTTTGGGTTGACAATCCATATATGGATAAATACCCTGGAATTCAGTATGAACCAGAAGGTAACAGTGCCTTTGTAAACCTTGCAAACCGTTCGAATGACATGAAAGCAATTTATGTTGAAGAATTAGGTGAGGTTATGTATCAGAGTCAGACGGGACTTAAAATGAATGCTTTTTATAAAAAAGTTGAAAAAGATGAATACTATATGGTTGGTGATAACAGAGATAACTCAGCAGACAGCCGTTTCTGGGGTTCAGTTTCTTATAAACTTGTGATTGGTCAACCTTGGTTTATCTATTTTTCTTGGGACACTGAGAAAAAGAGCATTCGTTGGGACAGATTGGGTACCGTTATTAATGATTTACAATTAGAAGAACCAAGATATTAGGAAAAAGTATGAAGTATTATATAGCAACAGATCATGCAGGATATGCATTAAAAGAATTTACAAAAGCTTATGTTGAAGAGTTAGGACATGAGATTATTGATTTAGGTCCAGACTCAGCTGATAGAGTTGATTATCCAGATTTTGCTAAAAAGTGTGCTGATGCTGTTATGGCTGATGAAGGTAGTCATGGTATTCTTATTTGTGGTACAGGTATAGGAATTTCTATGGCAGCAAATAAAGTAGCTGGTATACGTGCTGCACTTTGTCACGATGCATTTACAGCAACAGCAACAAGAGCGCATAATGATGCAAATATCTTATGTTTTGGTGAACGTGTTGTAGGTAAGGGTGTTATTGAAAGTATGTTAGATGCTTTTTGTAATACAGAGTTCGAAGGTGGAAGACATGCTGGACGTGTTGAGAAAATTGAAGGCTGCTCTACTGGAGCAGATTTAGGATAATAATGACAAATGAAACAAAATCGGGATTTATTGCTGTTGTTGGTAGACCCAACTCAGGTAAGAGTACGCTCTTAAACTTTTTAGTAGGTGAAAAACTTGCTATGGTTTCTAAAAAAGCACAAGCTACTAGAAAGAGAATGAACATTATTGTAATGCATGGTGACGATCAACTTATTTTTGTTGATACTCCAGGTATTCATAAGAAAGAACGTCTTATCAATGAATTTATGCTTGAAGAAGCACTAAAGGCAATGGGTGATGCAGATTTAATTTTGTTTCTAGCACCTATTACAGATAAGTTAGATGAGTATGAGAAGTTCTTGGCTTTAAAAGAGAGTTCTAAAGCAAAGCATATTGTTTTATTGACTAAAATGGATCATGTACCTCAAGGTAAGATTTTAGAGAAGCTTGGAGAGTATCAAAAGTATCAAGATAGATTTGAAGCGATTATTCCATTCTCAGTTAACAAAAAAGTAGGTAAAGCACCTTTACTTAGTGAAGTTGTTAAACATCTTCCTGTTTCTCCTGCACTTTATGACACAGACATTACAACAACAGAGTTTGTAAGAGACATCTATAAAGAGTTAATTCGTGAGTCAATTTTTGAAAACCTTTCAGATGAAATTCCTTATGAGTCGGATGTAACAATTGAGAAGATTGATGAAGAAGAAGGTATGGACAGAGTCTATGCCACTATTATTGTTGAGAAAGAAACACAAAAAGGTATTATTGTTGGGAATAAAGGTGAAGGTATTAAACGTGTTGGTAAATTAGCACGTCAACAACTTGAACTTTTTTCACGAAAACGAATTTACTTAGATTTGCATGTGGCAGTTAAAAAAGGTTGGTCAAAATCACGTGGTGGTCTTGAAGACATGGGTTATGTCTTTTAAAGGTGAGAGATGACATTTAATTCTATAAAACAAGCAGTCTATGCATTGTATTTAACAAATTCTTATGGCTTTAGACTTAAAAAAACAGCTAATTCACTAGAGAAAAAACGTCTTCGTGCAGAATATTCAGAGACACAATTAAAAGCACTTAACATCAACGTTAAAGTAGTGAATAAGGAAAAAATTCCTGAAGATGGTCAGTACTTGGTGATTTGTAATCATAGAGGTATTATTGATCCTCCTATATTAGAGGTTGCTTTAAAAGATACAAATATTTTTGGTGTTTGGGTCTCAAAAAAAGAACTCTATAATTCACCATTCTTTGGTCTTTTTGTTCGTAATGCTGGTTCTATTTTATTAGACAGAGAGAAAAGTCAAATGTCAGGCTTTTTTGCTGACACAAAAAAAGCAGTAAAAGAGGGTTCTTCAATTTTTATTTTTCCAGAAGGAACAAGAAATAAGGGTGAAGAAGAACTTATTGAGTTCAAAGAAGGATTTCGAATTATTGCACTTAAAAATAGATTACCTATTTTACCAGTTTATATACGTACACATACTAATAAAGCTCTAGGAAATGCATTGGAAGATAAAAACTCAGAACAGCTCATAGAAGTTGAGTTTGGAGACCTAATAGAGTACAAAGAACGTGGTAATATTCAGGCTATTTACAAAGAGATATTTGGAATTTAAAAAAATGCTCCAATTTTATATTTTTTTAAGCTTCTTTCCCCTATAATCTCACTCCACAAACACACGGACAGTTGGGTGAGTTGGCTGAAACCACATCCCTGCTAAGGATGCGTACTCGTAAGGGTACCGAGAGTTCGAATCTCTCACTGTCCGCCATATTTTAATTACAAATCCCCTATAATAATACAATGTATTTTAAACCTATAATTACGCTTCTTTTTTTATCTTTTTTACATGCTGAGAATAATACCTCTGTATTTGATGTTTATCACAATAACTTATGTAAAGTTTTAGTCAATACGAGTAATAGTATTGATAATTACTTTGTAGATGATAACCGTACGAATGAGTCTAGTGAAACTTATGCTGAGTTTAGTACTTCTATGGCCCAAGAAAGTCACATGGGTTTAGAAAAAGATGTACGTTTTCGTTTACGTCTAAACTTACCTAAAATACAAAAAAATTTACGTTTGATTTTTGAAGATGATAGTAGTGATAATCTTTTGTACGATGGTACAACCTTAAATGACCGACACTTAGACAGTAAAGAGTATTATCTTCGTTTAGAGTATTTGAATTACGTGAAAGATACCTTCAACATGAGAATGGGTGGAGGGGTCAAGATACGTAGAGGTAACCTTGTTCCTTATTTTAACATTCGTTCACGTTACGAACTTCATAAGGAGGGAAAGAGTAAAGGAGAATTTTTTAATCGTTTCCGTTATTATACTGATGGAGAAATTGAAAATAATCTTGAATTCAATTCATTATATACCATAGCAGATGACTTTTATGCTATTTGGAGTAACATACTTTATCATTCTAATGAAGATCCTTATGAAACCTTAGCAAATGATATTACGATGGTTTCTATCTTTAATGAAAAGCAGCATATCAGATATGGATTAGGAATCTCTAATCATATAAAAAAGTTTGAAGACATGAATGTAGATTACTATTATCTTCATGGTGTATTTCACCATGTTTTTTATAAACATTGGGCTTATTATGAAGTGGCACCTTCTATTCTTCAAAGAGATATTAATAATTTTAAAACATCTTATCGTTTGTTATTGAAGTTCGGTATTTACCTACAACAAAAATAGGCTTAGTCTAAATAATTATTGATTTCGATATAATACGATTAAAATTTTATAAAAGAGTACAATGGATTTAAAATCATTTGAAGTAGAACAAGCTGGAAGATTAGACAAAGTCTTGACAGATGTTTTAGGAGAAAGTCGAAATCAAGTTGAACAACTCATTAAAGAGGGTTTAGTTTCTGTGAATGGAATAAATATTCTAAAAACAGGAAAAAAACTTTCTATAGGGGATAAAGTTGAATATAGATTTAAAGAAATAGTACCTAAAGAAGCAGCTGTAATAGATTTTGATGTAGAGATTATCTATGAAGATGATGTGATGTTAGTTGTTAACAAACCTTCAGGGCTAGTTGTCCATCCAGCACCTTCTGTAAAAGAAGCTACGTTGGTTGATTGGTTAGTCCACAAAGGTATTTCTCTTTCAACTATGTCTGGTGAAGAACGTCATGGCATTGTTCATAGAATTGACAAAGATACCACTGGTGCATTGGTAATTGCAAAGACGAATGAAGCTCATCAGAAATTGAGTGAACAACTACAAGATAAGAGTATGGGTCGTTATTACTTGGCACTTATTGATTATCCTTTAAAAGATTCTGGAATTGTTGAAAAACCAATTGGTAGAAACCCCAATAACAGACTGAAAATGGATGTGGTACAAAATGGGAAAGATGCAAAGTCTGCCTTTCATAAGTTGACCGAAAGCCCTAAACAAATTGAGTTAATTGCTGTTAAGCTTTTTACGGGTAGGACTCACCAAATTAGAGTGCATTTAGAAAATTTAGGACGACATATACTGGGGGATGCTTTATATGGATTTAAGAGCAAAAAAGATACAATCAAGCGAGTTTACTTGCATGCATATAAGTTATATATGTATCATCCAACCACAGGTAAAAAGATGGAGTTTGTAGCGCCACTTTTCCCTGATATGCAAGAATATATTAATCAAGAATTTGAAAAAGGAGAAGTTCATGAAAAAATTAACCCAGATCTCATTGATGGCTATTTTACTACTATTACTAACAGGATGTAATCCTTCAAGCATGTTAAATAATGAGCAGTTAGACCCGTCATTACCAAAGTTAAATGATGTACAGGCTGTTCCAAGTAGTACTTCTGTAGCTTTTGAGTGGAAGTCAATGGTAAATGAGGGTGTGACAGGTCTAAATATCTATAGAACTGATACAAACCAATACGTGAATAGCTCAACAAAACAATTGAAAAAAATTGGAACAGTACATGACCGTTTTGCCACACATTTTGTGGATACGCAATTAAAACAAAATAGTTCATATACTTATACTTTTACTACGGTAAAAAACAACTTCGAATCAGCTCATGGAAAAGTTATTAATGTAAAAACATTAGCACCTTTTGATCCAGTTACTTTCTTTCAAGGTTTTCAAAAAACTAGAAGTACAATTAAGCTAATCTGGAGACCACATCCTAACAAACAGGTTTCTTGGTATAAGGTTGAAAGATCAGTTAACTCAGGAGAATGGAAATGGGTTGGAACGGTTAAAGAACGCATGATGTCTGAATACATTGACAATGGAATCGTAGCTGGAAACATGTACACTTACCGTGTTATTGCAATAGGTTTTGAACATAGTTTTTCTAAGCCAAGTGTTATTGTATCTATCCAGTCAAGATAAGGGAATAAATGCCACATATTACTGTTAAGCCTTTTGATTCTTCTTGTATTGTAAAAGGGAATTATGGAGATGCTGAGGAAACAAAGGTTTTATTTAAAGCAGAAGATAATTTTTCTGACGATGAATTAATTGGTATCAATCATGGGGATGAAGACTTTTTACTTCATTTAAAAAAGAATGAAGCTACTTGGTTGTTAAAATATGACAAGGTAACCAGACCTTTAAAAGTGAACTTGTTGAAACAAAGTATAGCTGATGTTTCAAGAGGGCTAAACTTAGATGTTTTACAGTCTAATATTACTATTCATCCTACTAAGATAGTACCTTCGAGTGTCTACGAAAAAGGTATTGAAGATTTTGTTGATATTGAATATCCTTTTGATTCACTTTCTATAGAAGTTGGTTTTGGTTCAGGAAAACATTTACTTTATCAAGCACAAAAAAATCCAGAGCGACTTTATATAGGTATTGAAATACATACTCCCTCGGCTGAACAAGTTTTAAAACAAATTGATATCTTAGATTTGAAAAATATTTGGGTTGTTAATTATGATGCACGTTTATTACTAGAAATGATTCCTTCGAATATCTGTCATCAAGTATTTGTTCATTTTCCTGTACCTTGGGACAAAAAACCTCATAGGCGGGTTATTTCTCCTTCATTTTTAAAAGAGTCTATGCGTGTGTTAGAAGTAGGTGGAAGACTTGAACTTAGAACGGATTCATATAAGTATTTTTGGTACTCAATGGAAACTTTTTTAGGTGATACAGTAGCTAAAATAGGTGTAGAAGTTCGTAAGAATGAAGCCTTAGAAATCACTTCTAAATATGAAGCCAGATGGCTAAAACAAGAAAAAGATATTTATGATGTTTATGTAACTTCCAGTGAAAAATCTGAATTAAGAGTCTTAGCTTTTGACTTTTCATTTAAAGATATTGTATATAAAAAAGAAATTTTAGATAAGATATCTTATAAGCCTGAACTTTTTGAAGGTTTTTTTATGCATTTTGAACGTTTATTTAAGATAGGTGATGAAGCTGTTTTGATTAAACTTGCATTTGGTAGTTTTGACAGACCTGAGCATAAATATATATACTTAGATAAAACTGAGGCATATTATTTCAATTCAAGTCCTGTAAAAACATTGACCAACTACAAAACACATTTGAAAATTATGGAGTATCTTAATGTCTAATGTTATTACAGCTAATAATTTGACGCTCTCTTATGACAGTGAGGAAGAGATTATTAAAAATGCAAACTTTTCTATTAAGAAAGGTGATTTTGTTTTTATAACAGGACCCAGTGGTTCTGGAAAATCAACGCTTTTAAAATCTTTTTATGGAAACCTTACCCCTGATGATGGTGCATTGGTTGTGGGTGGTTTAGACATGATTGACATTAAAAAAGACAAACTACAAGAACTTAGAAGTCATTTAGGTATTGTTTTCCAAGATTATCGTCTTATAAATGAATGGACAGTTGAAAAAAATGTTGTGTTGCCATTATGGATTTCTGGATATTCAGAAGAGGTACAGAAGACACAAGCTAAGCGTCTTTTACATCATGTAAAGCTTTCAGGAAAAGAAGAGAAATACCCTATGGAACTTTCAGGTGGAGAACAACAAAGAGTAGGGGTAGCCCGTGCTTTAGCAAAGAATCCATTTTTAATTTTAGCAGATGAACCAACGGGTAACCTTGATGAATACTCTTCAAATGTTATTTGGGACTTGATGGAAAATGCTTGTCATCAACTAGATACTACAGTTGTTGTTGTAACACATAGAATCCCGATGGTGTTTAATATTCCGTATAGACATTTTACAATTGACGAAAATGGGAGTGTATATGAAATTCATTAAAACACATGTCTCACTAATTTTTCCTTTAATGGCGATTTTACTTGGTTTAGAATTTTTTATTGTTTTTGATCGTACAACAGATACTTTTGAAAAGAATTTACAAAATGGTTACAGTATGATGGTTGTTTCTAAAGATGAAATGAGTATTGATGATTTTAAATCATGGGACAAACATATTGAACAAGTAATAGAATTAGAAAAAGTTAAAATTCTAGAGCGTTTACAAATGACAAAAGAAGATGAGAAGAAGATGAAGTTTCAAGATTCACTTCCTAATTTTTATTCTTTAAAGTTAGACGGTTATTTAACTGTACCAGAGTTAGAAAAGGTAAAGTCAAATTTAGAAAAGTCAGATAATATTTTAAGTATTGAGTCTTTTCAATCAGCCTATCAGTCAAAATATGAGTTGTTTTCATTTATTAAATTTGCATTTCAAACCTTTATTTTGTTTATGTCTATTATTAGTTTTTTCTTGATTTTGAAACAGATGGAAGTTTGGAATTTTTTACATGCTCAACGTATGAAGATTATGGAAATATTTGGAGCATCACTTTTTTTAAGATCTAAAGTCCTAATTAATATGGCATTGATAGATGCTGTAATTTCTGCACTTATAACTTCTGCTATTTTTTATGTCATTCAAAATGTTTGGGTGAGAGGAAGTCAAATGGATATTTTAAGAGACAACGTTGATGCGATGTTTGCTTTTACAGATATTTTGATTTTACTTGTAGCTTCTATTTTTGTTGTAATGGTTGCCGTATATTTAGTTGTTGTGAATGTAAAGGAAGAGTAAGTGAAAATTTTCCTTTATGTAGTACTTTCATTTTCTTTACTTTTTTCTGCTTCTGTTGAGAGTAAAATCAAACAGAATAAAAAACAATTAAGTTCTAAAAAAATACAATATAAAAAAATGGATAAACAACTCTCTTCTGTTGCAAAAAAAATAAATTCTGCAAAAAAAGAACAAGCAAATTTAGAAAGTAAACTTGCCAAGCTTGCTGAAAACATAAAGAATAATGAAGCAGAATTTAATGCTTTACAGACCAAAGATAAGAAATATAGAACTGACTTAGCAAATCTAGCTGTTGGTATGGATAAGAAAAAGCAAAAATTTTTAGACCTTGTGGCTAAAAACTTTTCCTTGGCTTTGGCACAGGAAGAGTTAAATAAACCTACAGCTGACTCAGTAATGATGAAAGAAGTATATAAGGTTTATGAGAAGAAAAATAAAGAAGAACTCAATAAGCTAACAAGTGAAATTGAAGTACTTGATCGTAAAAAATCTAGATTGACTAAGAAAAAGTCTAGTGTTAAAAAAGCCATGACAGCTTATGTTCAAGAGCGTAGTGAATATAAGAGTAAAAAAGCTAAGCAAGACACACTAGTGAAAAACTTAGCAAGAGATAAAGCTATTTATAAAAAGCGTTTTAACAAGATAAAGTCTGCTAGAACAAGTTTAGAAAGAAAGTTAGCAAAATTAAAGATTATTAAAAAGTCTAAAGATAAAGCTAAAGTAGACGCGAGAAATGCAGCTCGATCTTCTGCTAAAGCTCCGAAAAAAGCTATTTCTTCAAACTCAGCATCTGCTCCTGCTATAGCTAACTATACTGGAGGAAAAATAGCTTCACCACTTAAGGGTTCAAGACTTATTAAAAAGTTTGGTACTTATATTGATCCTATTTATAAATTTAAAATCTTTAATAAGTCTATTACATTAAAAGCACCACATGCAGGTTCAAAGGTACGTTCAGTATTAGCAGGAAAAGTTGTTTTTGCTGAAAACTCTGGTGGTATGTTAGGTAAAGTTGTGATTGTAGAACATAGCAATAAGATGCATACTATTTATGCAAAACTCTCACGTTTAGCACCTGGGGTACATGTAGGAAAAAAACTTTCTCGTGGTGCAGTTATTGGGAAAGTAGATAAAAGTCTTATGTTTGAAGTGACAAAAAATAATAAACATATTAACCCTATGAAATTGATACGTTTATAATCAAGGTATAAATTATGACACATAGATACATCGGAAAAACAGGATTAAGAGTTAGCCCAATTTGTTTAGGAACCATGACTTTTGGTACACAAGCTGACAAAAAAGAGTCTTTTAAAATAATGGATAAAGCCTATGACAGAGGCATTAACTTTTTTGATACAGCAGAGATTTACCCTGTACCTCCTTCTGGAAAATTAGCAGGGATTAGTGAAGAGTGGGTAGGTGAGTGGATGGCTGACAAACCAAGAGACTCTCTAATTATTGCTACCAAGGTTGCAGGGGCAGCCAATGGCTGGTTTGTACCACCCATTCGTCATGGTTTAACAGCAATGGATAGGTTTCATATAGAAAGAGCTGTAGAGGGAAGTTTAAAGCGTTTAAAGACCGACTACATAGATCTTTATCAAATGCACTGGCCTGACACACTGATACCGAAAGAAGAAACACTAGAAGCATTTGACAGATTGGTTAAAAGTGGAAAAGTACGTTATGTAGGAACCTCTAACGACACAGCCTATGGAGCTACCAAAGCGCTGATGACTTCAGAGCATCATGGCTTTGCACGTTTTGAGTCTATTCAAAATAACTTTTCTTTACTAAACCGTAGATTTTTAGATGAACTGGCAGAAGTATGTAAAAAAGAGCAGATTTCTCTACTCCCTTATTCTCCTTTAGCTGGTGGTGTTTTAAGTGGTAAGTACAATCAAGACCCCATCAATGTAGAAGGTCGCTTTGCAACTTATCTAAAGTCTCAACATCAACGACAAAGAGCAATGGCATCGCGTTTTATGAACGACAAAACTTTGGCTTCGACTCAAAAGTATTTGGGTGTAGCAAAACGTGCTGGAATAGACCCTGTAACTTTAGCCACAGCATGGTCAAAACAGTTTGACTTTGTGGCTTCGACCATTATAGGTGCTACTTCTGCTGAACAGTTAGACCCTATTTTTGAAGCAATGGACTTAGAGTTAAGTTCTGAAGTGTTAGCAGAATGTAATAAAGTACATGAAGAGATTCTTTACCCTATGGGGTAAAAAATCATATAGAATATATTTATCTTAAACTAAAAATGAAGAAATAAGCCCAATAACTCCACCAAACACACCACCCCAAACAACTAACCAGCCTAAATGTGTATGAATGAGTTCATGTACAAGTTCGTTTACCATTTTAGGTGTTAAGTCCTTTAAACGTTTTGTAATGAGGTCATCTAGGGTATTTAAAATATCATCGTTGAGTGATGAGTTTACTAGGTGATGGTCAATCTGAGTTTTGAAAGTTTCCGAACTTACTATACCTACTACTGCTGACTTTAGTTTTTTTGCAAAAGGTTCTCTTAATGCATCTAAAGATTTTTCTCCACCAAATAAATTTAGCATGTCACCCAGTTTTGACTCCATAACACTTTGTTTTAGGGCATGAAAAGCAGGGGAGAAGTCAGCACTTTCTACCAAAGGAGCAAGGTCTATTTTCTTTTCTTCACTTTGAAAAAAAGCTGTTAGTTGTTCTTTATTGAAAAACTGTTTCATAATCATCTCTTTTATAGAAGCTTTGAAGTTTTCAAAGTTGTCTTCTATAACGCCTGAACCATAAAGAAAAGGAACTTTGTTAAAGAGCATGTAGATTGCTACTTGGTTGGTAATGGCACCTGAGAAAGCAAAAAGCCCTGTGTAGAGAATGGGTTTAGCTATGGGTGCAGCAACAGTAAGACCAATACCTATCAGTGATACTGAAACAACATCCGTTATAGTGGCTTTTGAAAAATTTATTGACATTGGCATTAAAGTTCCAAAATTCTTTCTTTGAGTTTGTCTACGGTATGAATAGCATCGTCATAGTCTGAGAAACCCCAGTTTATCATGATGTAATCCATTTTCATGGTGTTAGCAGCCATGAGATCACGTTCGCTGTCACCTACAAAGATAGCATCTTTAGTTACTAGCTTTAAATCTTCTAAGTTTTTCTCTAACATATCTGGTGCTGGTTTACCTCTACCCACATCATCATAACAAGCAATACTTGAAAAGTACTCAAGAACATTTAGATGCGTTAAAGACTCTAAAGTCGAACCCCTGTAAGCATTGGTTGCGATGGCTAGTTTATAGCCTTTAGCTATTAATTCTTTTAGAAATTCTTCAATGCCTTTATAGAGCTGTAGTTCTTGTTCATGATTGTCGGTGTAGTACCCTGAAAACCACTCTTCATGTTCAGAAGTAAACTCTTCTGTTTCATAAAAGAAAAGAGCAGGATTGAGTTCTGGGTCATTGACCTTTTCTAAAATTAATTCTGCTTCTAAAGCTACCAGTCCTAATTTAGAGCGTACATGGTTGATGGCATTTACAATGGTAATAGAGCTGTCAACTAGGGTTCCGTCCATGTCAAAAATGACAAGTTTTTTAGTAGTACTCATTATTTTAGTGTTCCAATATTTTCTGTAAATTTAACTTTTTGATTCACTTCAAGGGCAGGAGTATAAACACCTTTTTGGCTAAACAGTAAAATAGTAGAACCCATTTCAAACCAACCAAAAAGTTCACCTTTTTCCAATGTTAAGTTTTCATAAGTGTAATGTTGAGGTTCTCTAATATCTGAATTTGTGTTGATGCTGTCTTCAAAAGTCACGACCATTTTACCAACATTTAATGCACCTACTAGAACCATAATAAATACATTGTCTTTTTGGTCAGTACACTCTATGATGACACGTTCATTTTCTATAAATAGATTTTTCTTATTACGTAATAATGGAAAGTTAACAGGATATAGTTTTCCTGGAATATGTGTTAAAGATTTAATATTTAGTTTGTCTGGTGTGTGATAACGGTGGTAGTCTTTTGGTGAAAGGTAAAGGTTTACAAACTCTCCACCTTCTACAGCGCTACTTGCTTCCTTATGATATTCGCCAAAAAGTTCAGAAATATCATACTCCATACCTTTAATTTGGTACGCTTTTCCCTCTGTAATTTCACCGAAATCAGTTACCAATGCATCAACAGGTGAAATCATAATACTTTCATCTTCTGTAATCTCTTTAGCTGTTATAAATGAACGGGTAAAGAGCTTATTAAGTGTTGGATAATTTGCTGGATTGTCAAATTCTGACATGTCTAAACCCATCAGTTTTACATAAGATTTATTGATAAATTTTTGCACAGGTTTTGAAAAAGGTCTTGAGGCAAACTTACCAAAGCCAGTTGAGAGGAGAGAGGAGTAGTGTTTTTTCATTAAAATAGTTCTTTCTTTAGTTAATTAATGACATTATATCAATATTAGCACAAAGAAAATTTAATGAATTTTTCTAAAGTCTTTATCATTTTTTCTTAAAACGCTATAATGACAGAAAAACTGGGAATACTTTATATGAAACGAATTTTTTTATTATTTATTTTTCTATATACCTTAAATTTGATGGCAGATATCGTTGATATTAAGGCAGATCATTTTTATGCTAACGATATTAATCAAGAAGCTTATTTTGAAGGAAATGCTAAAATTAAACAAGATAAAAATGAATTTAATGCTTCTAAAATAACAGTCTTTTTTAATGATCAAAGAAAAGCTGAAAAATACATTGCAACAGGTGATGTAAAATTTGATTTAACGGAAAAAAAAATTCACTATCTCGGTGAAGCTGGATCCGTTACTTATTCACCTAAAAGTTCAAAATATCTTTTTAAAAAGAACGTAGTCTTAAAAGATTTAACGAATAATAGGGTTATCAAAGCAGAATCTGTCTCACTAGATTTAAAAACAGGCTTAGCTGATATTAAAGGTAAAAAGAAAAAACCAGTACACTTTATATTTGAGATTGAGGACAGAAAATAATGGCAACACCAAGACTTGTAGAAGCAAACTTTATGAAATCAGCCCAAGCATTGGGTGATTCAGTAGATGATACCGTGAGTGAAATTGTTTTTTTAGGACGATCAAATGTTGGGAAAAGTTCAACAATTAATGGATTAACAGCACGTAAGAATTTAGCAAAATCATCAGCTACACCGGGTAAGACACAACTCATAAACTTTTTTGACATTCGTTATATTCATGATGAGAAAGATTGGAATGTTCGCTTTGTAGATTTACCAGGCTTTGGTTATGCAAAAGTTTCTAAAGATTTAAAAGGTGTATGGCAGAAGAACTTAGTTGAGTTTATTAAACATAGGGTTTCAATTCGTGTTTTTATTCATCTTCGTGATGCTCGACACCCTAATGCTTCCATAGATAAAAGTGTGGATGAATATGTTAAGAAATTTATTCGTGGAGATCAGCTTTACTTGGATGTATTTACAAAAATTGACAAACTAAATATGAAAGAAAAGACAGCATTGAAAAAAGCGTTTCCTGGTTGTATAACTATTTCTAACTCTAAGCGTATTGGTTATGACAGAATACATCAGAAAATTTTTGAACATGTTTTTGGGCTTGATGAATGGTCAAATTAGTTAAAGCTACTCTTTCCGATATTCCCGAAATGCAAGTTATGGTTAAACAAGAAGTTGCAGATGGAATAATTCTTGAGCGTAATGAAGATGAAGTCGCAACCAATATCCGTTCATATGTTTTAGCCAAAGAAAATGATGTGATTGTAGGCTATGCAGCATTACACATCCATTCTCTTAGAGTGGCTGAGATTCGATCTTTAATAGTTGCAGAAGGTAATAGAGGAAAGAGTATTGGAAAACAGATGGTTCTTTTTGCATTAGAAGAAGCCAAAGATTTGAATGTTGCTGAAGAGGTACTTGTTTTAACTTATTTACCTGAGTTTTTTAAGAAAATGAATTTTGTTGAAATAGCAAAAGAGAGCATTCCAGAACATAAGATATGGGCAGACTGCATAAAGTGTATTCACTTTCCAGTTTGTAACGAAATTTCATTAGTTTATAAATTAGCAAGTTAGGAGAAGTGTGTGAATAAATTTGATAGTTTTGATGAAGAAGGGCTAAGTCTTTTATCTAAAGTACTTATTACTCTTTTTGTTGTTACTTATCCTTTATTTGTTTCTATGTACACAATGCTTCCTCCCTTTATTGGCTTGGTAGGGTATATTTTAATTTTAAATCTGAATAAAGAGAAAGTTTATGTTTTTGCAGCATTATTTTACTTATTAAACTTAGATTTAAATTTAAGTTTACCTCTCTTTTTGTCAATATTTATGATTATGATTATATATATGTTTGTGTATACACCCTTAAAACGTTTGGTTAGATGTAAGGTATGTCTACTTTTTGCATTAATTATTATTATTGATTCTTCTTATTATCTATCTTTATTTATCTATGATTTTATATTTAATACCAGTACTGTATTAGCTGACATGCTTTTGGTTTATTATATTGTGGTTGACATCTTTATTGGAGTGTTACTGTGAGATTTTCTATAATTCTTATTATCTTTGTACTTTTTTGGCTTATGTTAATTTCACGTATTTATCAAATTTCAATTAAGTCAAACTACTACTATGAAAATCTGGCTCAAATGAATATTGAGCGTAAATATTTTATAAAACCAGTACGTGGTGAAATCTTGGATAGGCATGGTAAATTATTGGCTGTGAACGACATTGGATTTTCTATTAAAATCGCACCTCATTTGACTAAGTATGATAAAATACTGAAAAAAAGAGTTGCTGATACAAAACTTATTAAACTTATTGCTGGGATTGTTAAGGAATTTCCTGACTTAAATCAAACGAAACTCATTACAAAATATGTTAAAAAAGACTCCTCATATAATCATAGATATATTCCTGTAGTAGATTTTATTGGTTATGATGGAATGATTGGTGCTTATCCAAAATTAAGTATTAATAAGTCATTAAAAATAGAATCTGAAACTAAAAGGATGTATCCAGCAGGTTCATTGGCTACACATATTGTAGGTTATGTAGGACGATCAAATTTAAAAGAAAATGAAAAAGACCCAGTTGTAGAAAAAGTAGGTGTTATTGGTAAGACAGGGCTTGAAAGAGAATATAATAATGTTTTACAAGGTGAACTGGGTTACCGTTTGGTAAAAGTTTCTGCTAGAAATAAAGAAGTAGCAGAGTTAGAAAAAGTAGATCCGAAAGATGATCAAAACCTTGTTTTAAATATTGACTTAGGATTACAAAAAAGAATTAATGAGCTTTTTGTTGGGCAAGCTGGTGTTGCTGTAGTTATGGGGATAGATGGTGATATTATTGCAGGTGTCTCTTATCCTTCTTATGATCCAAATTTATTTGTTGGAGGAATTTCGACTAAAGACTGGAAAGCATTAATTACAAATTTAGATCATCCTTTCACCAATAAAATAGTAGGAGGGGCGTACCCTCCAGGGTCAACTATTAAAATGGGAATGGCATTGGCTTTTTCTAAAGCTGGAACAGCTGTTGAAAGTACAGAGTATTGTAAAGGATATATTACTCTAGGAAAAAGTAAACATAAGTTTAGATGTTGGTCTCGTTATGGTCATGGACAAGTAGGGCTAAGAAAAGCTATTAGGGAAAGTTGTGATGTTTATTTTTATAACAAGGCATTAGATACGGGTATTAATTCTATGGCAAAATCATTAAGAAAAATGGGTTTAGGTGTTAAAACAGGTGTTGACTTACCTCGTGAGCGTACAGGAATTGTTCCAGACAAGCCATGGAAGAGAAAGCGTTTTAAGCAGGGCTGGTATAGAGGGGAAACGGTTATTTCTTCTATTGGACAAGGATATAACTTAGCAACACCTTTACAAGTAGCTCAGTATACAGCATTTTTAGCAACAGAACGTTTACCCACACCACATTTTGTAGATGTTATTGCTGGAAGAAAAGTTGAAAAAAAATATGAGACCTTTGAAGTTAATAAACAACATTTAAATACCATACGTTTAGGTATGTATGATGTATGTAATTCACAAAGAGGAACAGCAAGACGTACGATGTCAAAATTACCAATTATTGTGGCAGGTAAAACGGGAACTTCACAGGTTGTTTCTATTCCCCAAGGTGAGAAAAAAAGAATGCTTGAATCTCAGTTAGATTACTATAGTCGTTCTCATGCTTGGCTTACTACTTATGCACCATATGAGAATCCTAAGTATGTGGTTACTGTATTGGTTGAACATGGAGGACATGGTGGTAGTACAGCTGGTCCTATTGCAGCAGAAATATATAAATGGATGGCAAATGAGGGTTACTTTGGAGATGACTTTAAAGGTAAAATAAAATTAAAAGATTTAACAAAAAAGAAAAAAGGTGATGGACATGGACATTAATACCTTATTAATTTATGGCGTATTTACACTCATCGGAATCGTACTTTTTTTAAATGTGATTAAAGTTTTTTCAAATATTTTATCGACACCTAAAAAAGTAGTTTCTAAAGAAGAGCTAGAGGAGGCTGCTTTAGTTTCTGATTTACGCTTGGAAATTGATGAACAAGTAAAACCTCATTTAACTTCGCTTGAGGGTATGTATAAAAAAAGTAATTCAACAGCAGCAACATTAGGTAGCTTTGTATTTTCGATTTTTAAAGATAAGCTTTCTACTTATGTTGAAAAAGATGAAAAGATGGTTGAAGAAGAAATTTGTAAATGTTGTTCAGATTACGAAGGTGCTGAATGTAAAGAGAGTTTTTGTTTAGAAGGTTCTGGACTTTCCTGTCCTAAAGAATAAATTTTCACCCCTCTTTTAGTCATATTTTGTTAGAATCCCCCACAAAATTACAAAACGATTGGAGCAAAGATTCATGAACATGAATGGTGCACAAATGGTTTGTGAAGCACTGGTAGCTGAGGGAGTAAAGACCGTATTTGGTTACCCTGGTGGTGCTATCATGAACGTATATGACGCAATATATAAGCAAGATGGATTCGAACATATTTTAAACAGACATGAGCAAGCCTCTGTACATGCTGCTGATGGATATGCAAGAGCTAACGGAGAAGTTGGTGTTGCTATGGTTACCAGTGGACCTGGTTTTACCAATGCAGTTACAGGATTGGCAACAGCCTACATGGATTCAATTCCTTTGGTTGTTATTTCAGGACAAGTACCACAGTTTCTTTTAGGTACGGATGGATTTCAAGAAATTGATGCTGTTGGTATTTCAAGACCTTGTACAAAACACAATTACTTGGTTCGTTCTATTGATGACTTACCTCGTATTTTAAAAGAGGCATTTCACATAGCACGTACAGGTAGACCTGGACCAGTTCTTGTGGATATTCCAAAAGATATTACAGCTGAAATGGGTGATTTCGTTTATCCTGATGAAGTAGATATCCCAAGTTACTTAACGGTTCCTAAAGCAAAAGAAGAGGATGTTTCAGCTGCTGTTGAAGCAATCTTAAAAGCGAAGAAGCCCTTACTTTACTTAGGTGGAGGAGTAATCTTATCAAATGCAAGTGATTCAATACGTGAATTGGCAGCGTTAAGCCAAATTCCAACGGTTGAAACATTAATGGCATTAGGTGCGATGGGTGCAAAAAATCCTTTACGTTTAGGAATGCTTGGTATGCATGGTAATTATGCATCTAATATGGCAATGTCTGAGACTGATTTAATTATTTCTCTTGGGGCTAGATTTGATGATCGTGTTACGGGTAAACTTTCTGAGTTTGGTAAATATGCAAAAATTGTTCATGTAGATATTGATCCTGCTAACATTGGTAAATTGGTTAATGTAGATTATCCAATTGTTGGTGATGTAAAAGAAGTTGTAGAAATGATGATTTCTGGACTTACAGGTAAGGTTGATCCAGAGCAGTACACAGATTGGAGAGAAATTCTAGCACGTTATGATGCTTTATATCCTCAATCATTTGAAGATTCTGATGAAGTAATTAAACCTCAATGGGTCATTGAACGTTTAGGTGAACTTGTTGGTGAACAAGCCATCATTACTTCTGATGTTGGTCAGCACCAAATGTGGGCAGCTCAACACTTTCCTTTTGATAGACCAAGACAATGGATTAACTCAGGTGGTTTAGGAACTATGGGCTTTGGTTTACCAGCAGGAATAGGTGCTAAAAAAGCATTTCCAGACAAAACAGTTATTAATGTAACAGGTGATGGATCAATCTTAATGAATATGCAGGAGCTAATAACAGCTTCTGAATATAAGATTCCTGTAATTAACGTTATTTTAAATAACCATTTCCTTGGTATGGTTCGTCAATGGCAAACATTCTTTTATGAAGGACGTTATGCTGAGACAGATTTGACTTTTCAGCCAAATTATAAAGCGTTAGCTGAATCATGTCATGGTATTGGTTATGATGTTACTACTAAAGAAGAATTTGATGCAGCATTAAAAGATGCTATTGAAAAAGATAAAGTTGCATTTATTAACATTCAAGTAGCACGTTTTGAAGATGTTTTACCAATGGTTCCAGCAAATGGTGCATTAAATAATATGATGTTACCTAAAATTGCAAATCCAGATAAAGGAGAAAAGTAATGACTGAAGTAAGAAGAGTAATATCTATTGTTGTTGAGAATGAAAGTTCTGTACTTTCTCGTATTTCTGGACTTTTTTCAGGGCGTGGTTATAATATAGAAACTTTAACAGTTGCACCTATACCTGGTTCTAAACGTTCTCGTGTCACCATAGAAACTAGAGGTGATGAACGCACAATCGTTCAAATTACTAAGCAACTTAATAAACTTATCCCTGTTTATGAAGTTATTGAGCATAGTGAAATGGTTGAAAAAGAGATGGTATTAGTTAAATTCCCATTAACTGAAAGCTTGGCAGATATTGAAGTTTTATGTGAAGCATATAATGGAACAATTGTAAATGTTGGTCTTGATATGTGTATTGGAATGGTGGCAGATGAACCATCAAGAGTAAAACATTTTATTGAAGCTGTAGGAAGATATAACCCTATTGAAATTGTACGTGGTGGGGTTGTTGCAATAGAACGATAAATAAAAATTTTATAGGAAAAAAAGATGAAGTTAAGTGAAATATGTAAAAAAATAAATATTAAGTTTACCGATGCAGATATTGAAATTACGGGGCTTCATACTTTAAATGAAGCAACTTCATCTCAGATTTCTTTTTTTAATGATAAAAAATATATAGACCAATTAGCCACAACGAAAGCTGGAGCTGTATTGGTCTCTTCCGAATACGCTCAATTACTCCCTTCTCATTCCATTGCACTGACTACAGATGAAGCTTATTTAAAATTGGCATTGGCATCTAAAATTTTTGAACATAAAATTAGTACGGCCACTGATAAACCTAATACTGGTAATAATTGTCAAATAGATACTAAAGCCAGTTTTGGAAAATCTGTAGTTTTGGGTGATAATGTAATTATTATGGCTGGGGCTTATATTGGAGACAATGTTAGCATAGATTCTAATACACTTATTTATCCTAATGTAACAATATATCATGGTAGTGTAATTGGTGCTAATTGTATTATTCATGCTGGAACGGTTATTGGTTCTGATGGTTATGGTTTTGCTCATACAAAAATGGGTGAACATATTAAAATTTATCAAAATGGTAATGTAGTTCTTGAAGATGATGTTGAAATTGGTGCAAACGCTACTGTGGATAGAGCTGTATTTGGTACAACTTATATTCGTAAGGGTTCAAAACTAGATAACCTTATTCAAATAGCACATAATTGTGATATTGGAGAGCATTCGCTTTTAGCAGCACAAGTTGGTATGGCTGGATCTACTACGACAGGTCGTAATATAGTGATGGGTGGGCAAAGTGCTACTGCTGGACATTTACACTTGGAAGACTTTACTACTATTGCTGGTAAAGGTGGTGTCACTAAGTCTCTTAAAGGTGGAAGAACTTATGCAGGTTTTCCTGCAATTGATCATAAAACATGGTTACGCCTACAAGCTAAGTTAGCTTTTCTTGTAAAGCGTAAATAGGTTTAGTTAGCTTTTTTACTTAGAATACTTTTCTATATATTCTTCAAGTTCCTCTTCTGGTACAACACCCAGTTTTAAAACTTGTACTTTTCCTTTTGAGTCGATAACAGCTAAAAAAGGAATTGCTCCAGCCCATTCTGCATTATCTGCCATGTATCTTACTACTAAACCGATATCATAATTAGAGAAAGTTGTATAATTAATATTATGTTTTTCTTTATAGTTGTTAATTGGTTCAATGTCGTTGTTTTGTACTTCTATTGCGAGTACTTTTAGCTTTTCTGGATATTTTTCTTGTAATTTAATTAAAGAGGGCATTATTTCTTTACATGCTGGACATTGTAGACCAAAAAATTCTAAGAATACAACTTTACCTTCCATCCCTTCTATTTCAAATTGTTCATCTTGTGCGTGAACTTTATAGCTTGTACCATTGGTATCGATCATTTCCATTTCTTGAGCATAGAGTGTAATATTTAGTAAAATACATAGTGATATGATAATTTTTTTCATATAAATCCTTTTGGTTAATAGGGAAGTTTACTATAATAGTACTATGAAAAAAGATAAAAAAATAAAAACAGGAATATATAAGCATTACAAAGGGAACCTTTATGAGGTTTTAGACAGAGGAAGACATTCAGAAACAGAGGAGTGGATGGTAATTTATCGAACACTTTATGGTGATGGAAGCACATGGGTTCGTCCCTATGATATGTTTATAGAAACAGTAGAAATAGAGGGAAAAATTTTAAAACGTTTTGAATATGTGGGGAAAAGTTAGGACGTAAAGCTTTCTATCTTCCTGTAAGGAAGATAGAAAAGAAAGGAACTTAGTTCTCTCCAGCTGCACCTTTTTCAAGCATACCAACCATGGCATTCTTAACATCTAAAGCATATTTAGCTAGATTATCTGGTAGTGTATGTCCACCGTGAATCATCATATCAAGGTTCATAGTATAAAGCCAAATGTCACCATTTGCATCTTCAACAATACCAACTCTACATGGCATAAATCCTACGAATTCTCCAGAATGTGTTAAGAAAATATCAGCAATACTTGGTGAACAGTAAGAACGAATATGTGTAAATAATCCACCATCTTTCATGAACTTTCCATCTCTTGGCATAGTTTTTTCGTCAACTTTCATTAAACCATATTCTTCAGCTACTTCATCCATAACTTCAAAAGCATTTTCAATCGCTTCTTCTTTAGAAGTACCTTCTTCAATAACCATTTTTCTTTTAATAATCATACCCTTAGCTGGGTCACCAGTTGTTAGTACGTCGTCTGCCATATTCATGTAAAGACCAAGTGCTTTACCATCCATTTTTGTGATGCTTGAACCATATTTAACACCTACAAAAATTAGACCTAGCACTACTAAGGCTCCAATGATTGTAAATATACTTTTGATAAAATTCATTTCATTCCTTTTGAAATTGTGATTTGTTATGTAAATTATAGAGAAGTAAATTAAAATTGAGGTTAATCATCAATAATCTTGATATTATTTCACGATAGATGAAGCATATGTTGCGTAAAATGGCATTAATTAGAGAGAGAAAAAAGGAGACAAAATGTTTAAGCCCCTTAACGTTTTTGGTGAACGATTACAACCTTGTTCAAGAAAGCCAATGACAGGATTTTATAGAGATGGTTCATGTAATTCTGGACTGGATAATCAAGGAAGACATACGATATGTATTTTAGCGACAGCAGAGTTCTTAGAGTACTCTAAAAGGATTGGAAATAACCTTTCTACTCCTATGCCTGAATATGGTTTTGAAGGTGTTAAGCCAGGTGATAAATGGTGTTTAGCGACAGGTAACTTTTTAAATGCTATAGAAAATGATAAAGCTCCTAAAGTATTTTTAGAGTCTACACATATAGCTATCTTAGAAGAGATAGACTTAGAAACTTTAAAAAGTTATGCAGTTGAAGCTTAATATATGAAAGATGACTTTATAGAAAAAGTTAAAGCCCATACTGAACCTCTATTTTATAACTCAGAGGGCAGTACGGAAGCATATAAACTTTGTATTAGACATCTTTCAGCTGCTATGAGTGCAGGTGTGGCAAAACTTTCAAATGGGTATATGATCCCAAATGATGTTTTACACATAGTAAACTTAGAAAAGCAAAGCATAGAGATAGTTTCAGATAAAATAAAACTTATTAAATTAGAGTCTTTAGAGTAGTTTGTTGATTTCTTCTGTAATCTTCTTATGAATATTATCTATACTGTCAGTAGCATCTATAAGTAAATAGGGAATATTTAATTTGTTCAAACTCTCTTGCATATGTGTTTGAACTGATATTAAATACTCTAACCCTCGTAATTCAATACCATCTAATTTCTTTTCTCCCATTCTTTCAGTTAATGTTTCCATATTAGTAATAAATAAAACAATAAGATCTGGAAAGTTTTCTTCTAAGGCGAACCTATTAAGCTCAAGTAAATGGTTAAATTCAAAATCACCATTGGCTAAGGCATAACCAATACCTGAAAGAAAACCTCTATCAGAGACGATAAGGCTACTTTTATTTTTTTTAATTACTTGGGCATAGTGTTCAGCTCTATCAGCTAAAAAAAGTAAAAGTTCAGCTCTTTTGGAAGAAAGAGAGTCTTCTAATAAAATTTCTCTGGCTTTTATACCAAAACTGGTTCCTCCTGGTTCTTTAGTTAAAATAACATCTTTAAATACTTTGTCAACCAGTTCTATTTGCGTACTTTTTCCACAAGTATCTATGCCTTCAAATAATACGTACATTAGCTTTTCCCTTTTCTTTTTACTTCTATATCTTTTAATATACTTTGAGGAACCAAGTGTTTAATTTCTCCGTCAAATTTTAAAATGGCACGAACGACAGAAGAAGAGATATAAGAGTATTCAAGTGTAGGCATGAGATAAATGGTTTCTAAATCTTTTTTCAAACTACTGTTAGCATAACCCATTTGTGATTCATATTCAAAGTCAGTAGCTGAACGAATACCACGAATAACAATATTTGCATTTAACTCAGTAGCTAAGTCAACAAGTAGTGAGTTAAATTTTACAATCGTAATATTTGGAAGATTTACCGTTGCTTTTTTAATCATACTAGCACGTTGGGCAACAGTAAAGAGTGGATTTTTATCAGGGTTATCACCAATGGCGACAACAATTTCATCAAACATTTTAGCTGAGCGTTCAATAATATCTAAATGCCCTTTGGTCAGTGGATCAAAAGTACCAGGGTAGATTGCTCTTGTTTTATTACTCATTTATGACCATCTTTCATATAAGTCATGTTCTATGCCTAATACATCGTACCATTTACCAATGAGGAATTTTTCCATATCTTCTAGCGTTGAAGAGTCTGAATAGTAACCCATAACAGGTGGGGCAATAATTACATTTAATTTAGCAAGTTTTTCCATGTTCTCTAAGGCAATGGCTGAAAAGGGCATTTCTCTAGGAGCCAATAAAAGTCTCTTTTGTTCTTTGAGTGCAACAGAGGCAGCTCTTGTTACTAAGTTATCTGCAATACCACAAGATATTTTGGCAAGTGTATTCATACTACAAGGTATGACAACTGTTATATCAACTTGAAAAGATCCTGAGGCAATAGAAGCTGCAATGTCACTGTTGTCATGAAGCGTAACATTTTGATTTTCAAAATGGTTAACAGTTAAAGCATTGTTGGAGGTGATAATATGAACTTCGATGTTTTTTGGTAAGTATTGGACAAATTTCTTTCCTAGTCCTACTCCAGAGGCACCGGTTATGGCAACGACTAATTTCATGAGTTTCCTATGTTATATTGGCTAAAGCCAAATTTTAAAATATATATTATAGATGAGGGAAGATTTTATTTAAAAGGTGGTACCACAGGTCGGATTCGAACCGACACGCCCTAAGGCAGAAGATTTTGAGTCTACCAAGTCTACCAGTTCCATCACTGTGGCACATCCAATTTTAAATTGGAGTGCGATTATACAGTGATGATACTTAAAAAATGTTAATTATGCTACTGTATCTTTTAAAGATTTACCAACTTTAAATTTAACAGCATTTCTTGCAGGAATTTGAACTGTTTTTCCTGTTAATGGTACTCTAGCTTCTCTAGCTTCTCTTTTAACGGTTGAAAAAGAACCAAAACCGATAAAACTTACAGTTTTACCATCTTTCAGCGCACCTGTAATAGTTTCTAATATTGCGTTTAATGCTTCATTAGCATCTTTTTTAGATAAACCTGACTTCTCTGCTACTGCATCAATAAACTCTGCTTTTTTCATTAAATCATCCTTTGTATTGTGTTGATTCTAAATTCTACAATTATTTTTTTAAAATAACAAGGATAATAGATAAAATATGTTAAAAAGGCTTTAAAAGGCAGTGTTTTTGGGACTTTTATTCAAAAAAATGCTATAATTTTTCAATATTTTTAGGAGTTTTAGTGCATATTTTTATACTAATAATAATTATAATTTTTTTATATGGAGCCTTTTCTACCTCCTTCCATACTACCGAAATGGTGGGGAAAATAGGGAAAAACTATGGCGAAGGAAATATCAATCTCTTTGGCTATTTAGCGCATGTTAATTTACTAATTTTGGTTTATCCTCTTTATCGAATGTATAAGAATCCGAGGTTACTAAAAGACATGGAGTTTTATACTGGATGGCTTCTTTTACTTATCTCTTTGATTCTCTTTCAAACTTTGGTTGTTGACCTTTATAACACGGGAACCATTGGTTTAAGTCTTTATGATTTTTTGAATCCTTACATAGGGAAAGCTGGTATGTGGCTTTTATGGTTTATGACCACTGCTATTTCCTTAGTGTTAATTTTGAATGAAGTACCTGATTACAAGATGTATTTGAGTACATTGAATAAATATAGAAAAATAGCAATGACTAAAATCATGCTTTTATGGGATAAAATAGGACTAGAAATAGAAAATCCATTTTTTGATAAAAAGAGTACAGACAGTATGACAACCATTGTTACAGGAAGAAGAGTACGAAAAAACCTAAGTACCAATACTCCAACAAATACTGTTAAACAAAAAACGCCTAGAAAATTAGCACATAAGAAAAAAACACCCAAAAAGAAAATCAAAATTTCTAATGAAGAGCTAGGAATGTTAGAAGATCGTCCATTAGAAGACATTCGAGATATTAATATTAAAGAGATCTCAAAAGGTGTTGATAAGGTTGAAGATATTGAAGATATTGAAAAGATTAATCAAGTTGAAGAAGCTGATTCTCAAGAGGCAGTAGAGAAAATTGTGGAGGAGGTTCAAGAGATACCCACAGAAGAAGAGGTTCTTAAAGAACGAGAAAGTACGGTTAAAATTCTTGAAGAATTAAAAGAAAATCGTGAATTGATGGATCAGTTAGAAAAGGGTGAAATTGCAGAACCTGATGATTTTATTTTGCCTTATTTAGACTTTTTAGAAGAAGCTCCCGAGACAAAGACAAAAATCAATGAAGAAGAGATTGATAAAAAAGTACATGAGCTTTTAGACAAATTGGGACAGTTTAAGATTACGGGTGAAGTTATGGATATATATTCTGGTCCATTGGTTACAACCTTTGAGTTTAAACCAGCAGCGAATGTTAAAGTGTCTAAGATCTTAAATTTACAAGATGACCTTGCTATGGCATTGTGTGCAGAAACCATAAGAATTTTAGCACCAATCCCAGGACGAGATGTTGTAGGGATAGAGATTCCAAATGAAAACTTTGACACAATTTATCTACGTGACATTTTAGAGAGTGAACTTTTTAGAACTTCAAAGTCTCCTTTAACCATGGCAATGGGTAAAGACATTGTTGGTAATCCCTTTGTGACAGATTTAAAGAAATTACCTCACTTACTAATTGCTGGGACAACAGGTTCTGGTAAGTCAGTTGGAATTAATGCCATGATTTTGTCATTACTTTATAGAAATGATCCAGATTCATTGAAGTTAATGCTGATTGATCCTAAGATGTTAGAATTTTCTATTTATAATGATATTCCACATTTAATTACACCAGTTATTACTGATGCAGTTAAAGCCATTGCAGCATTGTCAAATATGGTAGGAGAGATGGAACGTCGTTATAAAATGATGGCTGAAAGTCGTACTAAAAACATTGATAATTATAATGAAAAAGCGAAGAAAAAAGGTATAGATACACTACCTTTTATTGTGGTTGTGATAGATGAGCTAGCTGACCTTATGATGAATGGTGGTAAAGATGTTGAATACTCTATTGCTAGGTTAGCTCAAATGGCTAGAGCATCAGGAATCCACCTTATAGTTGCAACACAAAGACCTTCTGTTGACGTTGTTACAGGGCTAATTAAAGCTAACTTACCATCAAGACTTTCTTATAGAGTTGGACAGAGAATTGATTCAAAAGTTATTTTAGATGCACTTGGTGCTGATACACTACTTGGAAAAGGAGATGCGTTGTTTACGCCTCCTGCTTCTAATTCACTTGTGCGAATTCATGCTCCTTGGAATTCAGAAGATGAGATTGAAGAGATTGTAGAGTTTTTAAAAGAGCAAAGAGCACCTGATTATGATGAACGTTATTTGGTTAAAGAAGAGTCTTCTCAGAAGGTAGGTCTTGGTGTACAAGGTGATTTAGATGAACTGTATGAGGATGCAAGAAAAATCATTTTGACTGATCAAAAGACATCTATTTCTTATTTACAGCGTAAATTACAAATTGGTTATAATCGTTCAGCAAATATAATTGAACAATTACAAGAGATGGGTGTGTTATCTGCTCCTAATAATAAGGGTCAGAGAGAGATAATTCTTTAAAAAAACTTAACTTATTAATTTAATATACATAAATTAACCTTAAAAAATATATAATGTACTAAATATAATATTAAGGTTCTAACTCATATGCTCAATAATAAAAAAGTGATATTATTTTTTCTATTTTTGTCTGTAATTGTTTTTATATTATTTGTTATTCGAGCAGGTGAATTTACCTTAGAGTATAAAAATAATAAATCATATCTTTTAAAAGTAGATGTATTAGAACAACTAGATAAAGTGGTTAATTTAGCTAAGAGCGAAAAAAAACTAACCTTTATTTACTTGTTAAATCACAATGAAACAAATTTTTATAATTTAGAAAATACTCGTCGCCAAACAAAATCACAACTTTATAGACTTAGAAATACCACGCTTGGAAAAGATACCTTTGAAAATGTAGCTAATGAAGTGAGAGTCTCACTTGAACAGCTAGTAAAAATACATAACGAAGTAGATGGTTTTAGTGCGATACATAAGAATTTAAAAAATAGTTATGATAAAAAAGTTATTAATATTTTAACGAATAGAATAGAATATATAATGCAATCTTTCCCTTTAGAATATAGGGAGGGTTTAGATAAATGGTTTAACTATGCTACTTTAGGGTTAGATAAAAAAAGAGCTAGATTATTATTAAAGAATAAACATACTTTTGTAGATATAAATAATAAACTTGAAAGAGAGATTTTTCTTTATGTCTTAGCAAGTATATTATTTTTATTTTTTATTTTATTCCTACTTTATTGGTTTAAAGAAATAAAGAGACATAAAATTGAGTTGGTTGCTACATTAAAAGAGATTGAAGCTGAGTTAAATGATCAACAACGATTAGGTATTCATGAAGTTTTAAAAAAGAATAATACTCTTGAAGTTTATAAGTTCCTTGCTAAAACAATTAAAGAACCCAATATGGCTAAGGATCAATTTTTAGCCAATATGTCGCATGAAGTACGTACGCCTCTAAATGGAATCATTGGATTTACGACCCTTTTACAAAGTACAGAATTAAATGATGAGCAGGAAGATTTCTTAAATATTATTGCTGAGAGTTCAAATAATCTACTAACAATTGTTAATGATATTTTAGATTTTTCAAAAGTTACTTCGGGTTATCTTGAAGTCGAAAACATCTCTTTTAATATACTTGAGAAGATTGAAGCTACGATTGAGTCTTATACAGAAAAGGTAAGTGAGAAGAACATTGAGTTGGGACTTTATTTAGATCCAACACTTCCTATAAGTGTATTAGGAGATCCTACGCGTATTTCACAAGTATTATTAAATTTATTGGGTAATGCCGTAAAGTTTACACAAGAAAAGGGTGAAATAAATATTTCTATAACGCTGCTCTTAGTAAATGCCAATAAAGCTAATATACGTTTTTCTGTGCAAGATACAGGAATAGGGATTGACAAAAGTAAGCAAGATCAGATTTTTGATGCTTTCTCACAAGCAGATATTAGTACTAACCGTAAATTTGGAGGGACAGGCTTAGGTTTAACCATTTCAAAGCAGTTTGTTGAACTTATGGGTGGGAAATTGGAGCTAGAGAGTGAAAAAGGTAAAGGAAGTAACTTTTATTTTGATTTAACTTTAGACATTGATGGTGAAAATAATACAAGAGCTCAGCGAGACTATACGGAATTAAAAGTTGGATACTTAGTAAAAAAGAAACATGAGTACAGAGAAGTTGAGGAAAATATAAAATCGTATGTTATGTGGACTAAAGCTGATTATCATCCTTATGATGAAGCTGAACTTTTAAATTTTGAAAGAGAATTCTTACCAGATATCTTATTTATTAATGAGCATTATATAAAGAGTGAAAGAACATTAAAACGTCTTGCCTTATTACCTATTAAACTGGTTCTTATTACGAATTCTAAAATAAGTGAAACTAAAAAGATAGATGAAAAGAATCTTCATAAAACTGTTTATAGTCCAATAAATTACACAAAAATCATGAAAATATTGGATAGAGAAGGGAATCCACCTTTAAATAATATCTTACTTTATAAGAAGTCTAAACTAAGTGGAAAGATTTATTATTCTATATTAAAGAGTTTTGGTTTTGAGGTTGATATTTATTATTCTATTTATGAATTTAAGACTCAGTTAGAAAAAAAGAAATATAAATATGCACTTTTTGATGATAAAAATACTAATAATGAGATAATGGTTAAAATTATTGAAAAGAATGGAGCCATACCTTTTCTCTTTTCTGAGGAGAAAGGAAATACGGATTGTTGCCAAGTTTTAGACTATTCAATTGATGCACATAGCCTAAATGAGCATTTAAAAACGGCTTAACCCTTTATTCTTGTAACTAGATTACTCAAAAAGCAACTTACGATTAAAATAGTATAGCTTAACGTGGTATCATAATAACTATTAGAGTAGAATAAGGCAAAATTATAGTTAGGAGACATTAATGTCATTACTAGAAGAATATAAAGCACACACAGCTGAGCGTGCAGAGCTGGGTGTACCACCACTTGCGCTTACAGCAGATCAAGCAGCAGCATTGGTAGAGTTATTAAAAGCATCATCAATTGTGGATGCAGATTATGCTATGGATTTATTTAAAAATAAAATTCCAGCTGGTGTAGATGATGCAGCTTATATTAAAGCAGCATTTTTAAATGATATTGTTAAAGGTGACGTAACCTGTACAGAGATTGACCCAGTATTCGCAACCGTTATTTTAGGAACAATGTTAGGTGGATTTAACGTTGCTCCTCTTGTAGACGCACTTTCTTCATCTGACATTACTGTGGCTGAGTCTGCAGCAGGTCAACTTAAAAACACTTTACTTGTATATGATTCTTTTAATGACGTTAAAGCACTTATGGATGCTGGTAACGAACTTGCAAAAGGTATTATTGAGTCATGGGCAAATGCTGAGTGGTTCTACAATAAACCAGCAATGCAAGAAGAGATTACAGTTACTGTATATAAAATTCCTGGTGAAACAAATACAGATGATTTATCTCCAGCATCAGAAGCATTTACAAGAGCAGATGTTCCAGTTCATGCGAATGCTTTCCTTGTAAGTAGAATGGAAAATCCATTAGAGACTATGGCAGAACTTAAAACAAAAGGACATCCTCTTGTTTATGTTGGTGATGTTGTAGGAACTGGTTCATCAAGAAAATCTGGTATTAATTCACTTCAATGGCATATGGGAGACGATATTCCTTTCATCCCTGGTAGTAGAACTGGTGGTATGGTTATTGGTGATATTATTGCTCCAATTTTCTTTAACACAGCAGAAGATTCAGGATGTATTCCTCTTCAAGCACCTGTAGGAGACCTTAATACTGGTGATGTAATTACAGTTAAGCCTTTTGAAGGTGTAATCGAAAGAGATGGAAAAGTTGTTTCTGAGTTTAACATTGAGCCAAACACACTTCCAGACGAAATGAGAGCTGGTGGACGTGTATCACTTATTATTGGTAAAGGTCTTACTGTTAAAGCCAGAGAAGTTTTAGGTTTAGACGCTGGAGATATTTTCATGACTCCTGCATTACCAGCTGATAATGGTAAAGGTTTCTCTCTTGCACAGAAAATGGTAGGTAAAGCTGCTAATATGGAAGGTATTAAACCAGGTGTTTATGCTGAACCAGTATGTACAACAGTTGGTTCTCAAGATACAACAGGTGCAATGACAAGAGATGAAGTAAAAGATCTTGCAGCACTTAGCTTTGGTGCTGATTTTGTACTTCAGTCGTTCTGTCACACATCTGCTTACCCAAAACCAGCAGATATTAAATTACAGCACACACTTCCAGACTTCATGACTGAAAGAAAAGGATTTACACTTAGACCAGGTGATGGTGTTATTCACTCATGGTTAAACAGAATGTGTCTTCCTGATACTGTTGGTACAGGTGGAGATTCACATACAAGATTCCCAATAGGTATCTCTTTCCCTGCTGGTTCTGGTCTTGTTGCATTTGCAGCAGTTACAGGTTCTATGCCACTTACAATGCCAGAGTCAGTACTTGTACGTTTCTCAGGTGAAATGCAACCAGGTATTACATTACGTGATATGGTAAATGCTATTCCTCACCAAGCAATTAAGGATGGTCTTTTAACTGTTGAAAAAGCTGGTAAGAAAAACATTTTTGCTGGACGTATTTTAGAAATTGAAGGTCTTGAAACATTAAAATGTGAGCAAGCATTTGAGCTTTCTGATGCATCTGCTGAGCGTTCTGCTGCTGCTTGTGCTGTTAATCTTGACAAAGAGCCTATTATTGAATACTTAGAGTCAAACATTGCACTTATTGAAGAGTTAATTGCTCAAGGTTACGAAGATAAGTCAACACTTGAAAGAAGAGCGCAAAAAATGAGAGATTGGATTGCTAATCCAGTACTTCTTAAAGCTGATGCTGATGCTGAATACGCTGCTGTTATTGAGATTGATATGTCTGCAATTAAAGAGCCAATTGTTGCATGTCCAAATGATCCAGATGATGTTAAAACTTTAAGTGAAGTTGCAGAAGCTGGTCTTAGAACAGAAATTGATGAAGTATTCATTGGTTCTTGTATGACTAATATTGGTCTGTTTAGAGCAAATGCAGAAGTACTTAGAGGTGAAGGTGCAGTTGAAGCTAAGCTTTGGATCTGTCCTCCTACTAAAATGGATGAGAAAACACTTCAAGAAGAAGGTTACTACTCTGTATTTGGAATGGCAGGTGCTAGAATTGAGCCTCCAGGATGTTCATTATGTATGGGTAACCAAGCATCTGTTAAACAAAATGCATGGGTATTCTCAACATCTACAAGAAACTTCGACAATAGACTTGGAAAAGGTTCACAAGTATACCTTGGTTCTGCCGAGCTTGCTGCTGTTGTTGCACTTAAAGGTAAACTACCAACTGCTGCTGAGTATCTTGAAATTGTACAAAACAAAATCAAACCTGAGATGACAGATGAGATTTACAA
Organism: uncultured Sulfurovum sp.; assembly: GCA_902727895.1. Classification (GTDB taxonomy): domain Bacteria; phylum Campylobacterota; class Campylobacteria; order Campylobacterales; family Sulfurovaceae; genus UBA1140. The sequence goes on along the minus strand of CACVAP010000047.1, from coordinate 37,670 downwards.
ATACTTAAACTTCAGCAAGGTTTCTAAAGAAGAACTTGTTGCTATGGTTGAGTAGTCCTTTGGGATTACTCTTTTTTGATGAGGCTTTTTAGCCTTGTCTTAATTAAACCTTCTTCTATACTTTTTTCTTTTTAACTTCACTACTACCTATTTCATATAAAAACTAAACTTGACAAAATAGATTTTACAATGTATTATTATGTATATACTAAATTGTACTAAAAGGATTTATTATGACAGTTTCATTGAAAAAGTGGGGTAATTCTCTTGCTTTGCGTATTCCTAAAGACATAGCAAACACTCTTGATATAGATAATAACTCTCTAATAGAGTTAGATATTAAGAATGGAGTATTGACCATGAGACCTAAGAAAAGTAATTTGTTAGAAACATTAGTTTCACAAATAAATAGTGAAAACCTGCATAAAGAGGTAGATACAGGTAGGAGTGTTGGTAATGAAGAGTGGTAAATATGTTCCTGACAGAGGGGATATAGTTTGGATTAATTTTACACCACAAGCAGGACATGAACAAAGAGGTAAAAGACCAGCATTAATTCTTTCTCCTGAAATTTATAATGAAAAAACCTCTTTGTGTATCTGTCTTCCAATTACCTCTAAAGTCAAGGGTTATCCTTTTGAGGTAGCTCTACCTAATGATTTAGAAATTCAAGGAGTTATCGTATCTGACCAGATAAAAAACTTAGATTTTTCAGCACGAGATATTAGTTTTATTTGTAGGGTAGATGATAGGGTAGTTGAGAATGTTCAACGGAATATTTTGGCTTTGCTTATTGAGTAGGATATTTAGTGTGTCTTGGTATTTCGATGTTTAAGGCTAAAGGGTATATCATATTCTTATTTGGAGAAAATAAACATTCGATTGGAGAAGTATTAAGACGATTAGAAGCAGTAGGAAATTTCCCCATGAAAGTAGAAGCTAATACTCCTGCTGACATTATTTACTATGGAACAAAAAATGAGAAAATATACTTATGTAGTATAATAGATGCTAGAGATATATTAATCTCTAAAAACTATCTAAATAAAAAAGTAGCTAAAAATATTTATTGAAAAAATTGAACACTTAATAAAATTGAAGCTATACTCTTTACAGAATATCCACATATCCACTTTTGAGATGTAAAAAACAAAATATAGAATTAAATCCTATTCTAACCCATTAGAAACCAATATTTCAATTAATCTCTTCTCCTCTATATTATCCAAATCACTTTTTGAGTACATATCTAAAAGGTAAATATTCTCTTCTTGTCTAAAAAAATAGATAACCCTAAAACCACCACTTTTACCTGTAGGAACAGATGAATTTTGAAGTCGTATTTTAAAGCAGTTATTTCCAAAGTCAACAGCTGTTGGATTCTCTTGGTTTAGTTCTTCCTCCAAAGTTTTTAAATCTTTAGAGATTTGTTTATACCTTTTGGCTAATTTTTTGACGGACTTTTTAAACTCAGGCGTTGCTATCAGTTTCAAGTTCATCAATAAGTTCTCCTAAGGTAGTAGCTGGTAACTCTCCATCCATAATGGCTTTAGCTTCTTTACAGGAATTATCAAAATTAGTATAAAAAATTTTTGCTTTTTGTTCAGCAAGGTAAGAGCGTAGGGCTTCTATAACAATGTCAGTACGATTAACAGAAAACTGTTGAGTAAAGGCATCAATATCATCAATGAGGTATTGGGGCAAACGCAATCCAATTTGTTGTTTTTCTAGTTCTTGTATGGTATACATGGTTTTGATACTCCTTATATATTATAGTATATATTATTATATATATTTTTTATCTTAATAAAGTTATGTTTAGGAATTTGGGAATAAGACATAATAAGCCCAAATTAGATAAAATACCCTCTTAATATAAGTTTCATAATCAAAAGGTTTAATAAGAATGCAGAAGAGCAGTAATGAAAGCAAAGATTTTTTACGGTCAATAGTTGAAGAAGATTTAAAGTCAGGTAAGTATAACGAGGTTCATACACGATTCCCTCCAGAGCCGAATGGGTTTCCACATATTGGACATGCTAAATCTATCTGTATTAACTTTGGTATTGCCAATGACTATAATGGTCACTGTAACCTTAGAATGGATGACACCAATCCAACAACAGAAGACACACAATACGTAGAAGCACTCAAAGATGCTGTAGAGTGGCTTGGATTTGATTGGGAGGGGAATGTTCGTTATACCTCTGATAAGTTTAATGAACTGTACAATTATGCTATTGAACTCATTAAAATGGGTAAGGCTTATGTAGACTCTGCAAGTGAAGAAGAGATACGTGAAAATCGTGGAACCGTGACTGAAGCTGGAAAACGTAGTAAATACGCTGAACGTTCTGTAGAAGAAAACCTAGACCTTTTTGAGCGAATGAAAAAGGGTGAGTTCAGAGATGGTGAGCATATTCTTCGAGCGAAGATTGATATGTCTGCGAATAACATGCAGATGAGAGATCCTCTTCTTTATCGTATACGAAATGTTGAGCATTACCGAACAGGGGATGCGTGGCATATCTATCCTATGTATGATTTTGCACATTGTCTGACTGATTATATGGAAGGTATTACCCATTCTCTTTGTACTTTAGAGTTTGAAAACAACCGTGCTATTTACGACTGGGTACTTGAGACACTTGGACTTGCAGAAAAAAGACCGTATCAGTATGAGTTCGCACGACTTGGTATTAACTATACGGTGATGAGTAAAAGAAAATTACTAGAACTGGTAAACAAAGGAAAAGTAAATGGTTGGGATGACCCACGTTTACCAACCATTGCTGGATACAAAAGAAGAGGATATACAGCTGACTCTATCTTGAACTTTTGTGATGGAATAGGTATTGCTAAAGCAAACTCTATGGTGGATGTTGCACAATTAGAGTTTTCTATACGAGATGATTTAAACACAAAAGTACCAAGAGTTATGTGTGTACTTGACCCATTAAAAGTGACCATTACAAATTATGAGGGTTCAGAAGAGATTGATGCTTCATACTATCCTCATGATGTACCAAAAGAGGGTTCAAGAGCCTTACCTTTTTCTAAAGAGATTTACATAGAGCGTGATGACTTTATGGAGAATCCTCCAAAAGGTTACTTTCGTTTGACTCCTGAGCAATCTGTAAGACTTAGACATGCTTATATTATTACTTGTAAAGAAGTTATAAAAGATGCTGATGGAAAGATTATAGAGATAAAAGCTGAGTATCATTCTAATTCCAAAAGTGGTGAAGACACGAGTGAGATCAAAGTTAAAAGTGCTATTCAATGGGTAAGTGCTGAACATGCAAAGCCTGTTGAAGTAAGACTTTATGATAGATTGTTTAAAGATGAAGCTCCTGAAGGTGTTGAAGATATAAATCCAGATTCACTTCAAGTAATTAAAGATGCACTTATTGAACCTGCTGTCATAACGGACAAACCAGATGAGCGATTCCAGTTCGAAAGACAAGGGTATTTTTACGCTGATCCTGTTGATTATACGGATGAGAATCCTGTGTTTAATAAAATTGTTGGACTAAAAGACTCTTGGGGTAAAAAGAAAAAAGTAGCTAAAGCTAAGCCTGAAACTAAAAAAGTACAAATAGATGGTGAAGTAGTAGCCATGAGTGAAGCTGAACAAGTATTGTTTGATAAGTATACCACTGAATTTAAATTAAATTCTGAGGTAGCCAATACACTAGCACGTGATTCAAAATTATCTTCTTTTTATGAAGATGCTTTATCTGAACTGAACAGTCCTGTAGCTCTTGCAAACATGGTGTCTAATGAAGTGGCTAGAGAGCTAAAAGAGAAAGAAGTAAATGAGCTTAAATTCTCTGCTAAACAAATAGCTGAACTTATAAAAATGGTTGACGATGCAACGATTTCAAATAAGATAGCAAAACAAGTATTTGAAGAGATGCTAACCTCGGGTGATAACCCAAGAAAAATTGTTGAAGCCAAAGGATTAGTACAAATTAGTGATCCAGCTGTAATTACACCGATTATTGATGAAATCATTGCTAAGAATCCTGATAATGTTGAGAAGTTTAGAGCAGGGAATACGAAGTTGTTAGGTTTCTTTGTTGGGCAAGTTTTAAAGGCTACAAAAGGGAAAGGAAACCCTCAAGTGGTTAATGAACTTGTGGCTGAGAAGTTAAAGTAGTCAAAACAATTTACTATTTAGCTTGGGATAACAATTTAATATATTTTGTGATAAAATAACACTTTTAAACTCATGAACAAAGGCTAAAAGTGAATTTCTTTTTTGAAACAATTGATCGTTGGTCCTATAAAATTTTAGAAGTTTTTAAACGCTTTCCTTTAGCTATGTTTTCTTCTTTTATGGTGACAATACTTTTATGTATTGTACTTGAGGTTGAAGAGGTAGTTAATGCAGAGTTTATACTTATAGCTAACAAACTGATTGTTGTTTTGAGCCTTGGGATTTTTCTTTTTCCTGCACTTCATTTACTTTCAAAAAAACTATGGTTTAAACTCGTCGGAGTAGGGCTTCTTTCGCTCTATTATTACTATTTACCCTTAAATGTATTGAACTCAACTACCATTACACATCATCTTCTTTTGATTTTTGCACTTTGTTTTATGTTTTTGTGGGCGCCATTTATGGACATCAAAATTTCTAATCAAAATATTTGGGAATGGACACAGATCATTGTACAGAATCTATTAGTTAGTCTTGTTTTGTCTATGGTGTTTTTTATATTGTTTTATATTACGATGTATGCCCTTGAAGAGTTATTTGCTATTAGCCTAGCTCAAAGGCATTATATACAGGTTGCACTCTTTCTTTTAGGTGTTTTCGCAGTAAGTTCTTTTTTTGCAAAGATGCCAAAATACATTATGCTTGTACAAAAAAATAAATATGAAGGCATAGGTTTAGTTTTTACAAAGTATATATTGACACCCTCATTCTTTATTTACTTTTTTCTTCTTTTTTCTTATGTTGCTAAGGTAGTTTTAGAGAAGAGTTGGGGAGAGGTTAATATAGACCTTTTAGCCCTTGGATATACATTTATCGCCATTGGTACTTACATGCATTGGACACCATTATGGGATGATGCAAATAAAAAATTTAGAGCATTGATTTGGGGTTCTTTATTTCTTTTAAGTATTACTTTGGGACTTTCTATATATGTTCGTTCTTTAGCCACTTCATTGGATGACTACTATTTAATATCACTCTTTACTTTATGGTTAGGACTTATTTCTTTGTATTTCCTCTTAATTAAGAAAGCAAGTTATAAATGGTTGTTTTTCTCTATCTCTTTACTGATTGTTATTTCGCAATCTGAACAACTTATGGATGTTTCTTTAGAGCTTTATGAGAAAGCAGTAGCTTTTTTGTAGAGAGGTAGGGTTTATAAAAACCCCATCTCCAACTTAGCTGCATCACTCATTTTATCTTGACTCCATGGAGGGTCAAAGACTAAGTTAACCTCAACAGTTTCTAAATAATCTATACGCATGTTTAGACTGCTCACTAAATCCACAATCATCTCAGACATAGAACAAGTAGCTGAAGTTAAGGTCATAGTAATGGTACAGGCTTTTAGTTTGGTTTCTTCATCGGTTTTACACTCTACCTCATAAATTAAGCCTAAGTCATAAATGTTCACAGGTAACTCAGGATCAAAAATGCCTTTTAATCCTTCAATTACTTTCTCTTTCATCTCTTTATCGCTGGGGATTTTTATGTCACTCATAATGACTCCTCTTTCGTATGCTTTTGAGCATGATGGTAGATAACATTTAAAAATGCTTCTAAGCCTTGTTGTCGTACAGGACTTAAGAGTTGGGTAATACCCATGGTATGCAATAGGGCAGGGTCAAATTCTAAAATCTCTTTAGGCGTACGTTTGTTGAAAACATCAAGTAGTACGGTCATCATTCCTTTTGCCATCATGGAGTCTCCTTCTCCTCTAAAGACGATGTATGGGTCTTCAAACTCAGCAATGAGCCAAGCTTGAGAAGAACAACCATGAATGAAAGAGAGGTCATTCTTTTCACCTTCGTTCAGAGGTGCTTGGTTTTTACCTAGGTCGACAATGTATTCTATTTTATCATTGTCAGAAGGAAACAGGTCGAAGTCACTTTTATATTGGTTTACTTTTTCTTGCATGGTCATGATAACTCCTTTTATAATAAATTTGTTTTTTGATTTTGAGCATAAAATGCTTTTTCAAAATTCTGATTAATAAGCTCTTCTTGTCGTTTGTCTCGTATGGTTCCAATCAGTTTATTCGCAAAAGCAACAATGAGCAGTTTTCTAGCTTCCACCTCTGTAATACCACGAGAGCGTAAGTAAAAGAGCTGTTCAATGTCCAGTTGTCCTATGGTTGAACCATGAGATGCTTCGAGTTCATCAATGTAAATTTCAAGTTGAGGTTTGGCTACCATGTAAGTAGCTTCACCTAAGAGTATGGTTTTAGAGTTCTGTTGCGTTTTAGTATATTTAGCAGAGTGTTCAACTTTAATGATGGCATCAAATATACCTCTAGCAGAACCTTCTAAAATATTTTTCGCCTCTTGCACAGAATGAGAAGACTCCCCTCTATGAATAATCTTTGAGATAGTTCCTCGTTTAACATTACCCCACAAGTAGAGTAACTGTCCCATGTCAACGTGTGCATGTTCTTCTAGCACAATGTTAAAAAGTTGTAAAGCAGGAGCATTTCCAAAGTCAAAACTTTGAAGGGTAAGTGACGCTTGTTTTTCTACTTTAATATCATGAGAAGCAATGATGGTTGGTGCATCTTCATCTGAGTGTTGGTTTTTAACAAAAGTCAAAGTAGAGTCTTTTTGTACATCAACGTCATAACCATATAAGAGTAAAGATTCATGGGCATTGTCAAATTCAAAATGTTCATAAATACTCGCATGTTTGTTCACTTGTGTCTTAATGACAATACGATAATGAATGAGCGTAGAAGCTTTTGTAATACGGTGTAAAATGTCTACTTCACTGTCACCATCAATCTCGATAATAATGCTTTTTTTACTCAGTAAATGTCCTAAAAAGTAGAGAGGGTCATAATGCTCTAGGTTTATGTTTTGCTCATCGGTATTTGCATAATAAACACGAATACCTTTCGGCATAGAGATTACTTCACCATTAACAATTAGAATTTTATCTGAATAGGCTAACTCTTTCGCGTTATACTCTAAAGTTTCAAACTCTTGGTCAAAGAGTTTGTCCATGTTGGCATAACGATAAGCTTCAGACTTTTTATTTGGTAGTCCTAAGTCTAAAAATTTTTCTACAAGCTCACTTTTAGACTCTGCTATTTGGAATTCATTTTGCAATTTATTTTGTAAGTCTGTGAGTTTCATCATTCAGCCTTTATCCAGTCATAACCTTCTTCTTCCAGCTTATCTACCAACTCAACACCAGCCGTTTTTAGAATCTTACCGTTTTTGAGAACATGAATGTAATCAGGCGTCAAGTAGTCTAATAATCGACGGTAATGGGTAATGACTAAAAAAGTACGTTTACCATCTTGCATAGAGTTAATACCTTCTGCAACGGCTTTTAATGCATCAATGTCTAAACCAGAATCTATTTCATCTAATATGATAACATCGGGTTTGAGTATGAGCATTTGAAGAATTTCATTACGCTTTTTTTCACCCCCTGAAAAACCTTCGTTAAGTGAACGGCTAAGCATGTCAGTTTTCATTTCTAAGCTAGAGAGTTTTTCTCTCATCACTCTTAAAAATTCAGCAGCATTAAGTTCTTCTTTTCCTTCATGTTTTAACTTAGCATTGAGAGCTGTACGTAAAAAGTAAGCGTTGTTCACTCCTGGAATCTCTGTGGGGTTTTGAAAGCTCATAAATATGCCTTCTAAAGCACGTTCTTCAGCAGGAAGTTTTACAATATCTTTGCCTTTATAGTCTATGGAGCCTTCTGTAACTTCTACATCATAGTGTCCCACAATGGCTTTTGAAAGGGTAGATTTACCAGCACCATTTGGTCCCATAATAACATGTACTTTTCCTGCTTCAAGGGTTAAGTCTAAGCCTTGTAATATTTTGTTGTCGCCAATATTGGCATGTAAGTTTTTAATGGTTAGCATTATCCGACACTCCCTTCTAATGTTAAGTTAAGTAAGGCTTTTGCCTCAACAGCGTACTCCATAGGGAGTTGGCTAAAGACCTCTTTACAGAAGCCATGTACTATCATGGAGACAGCATCTTCTTCACTTATTCCTCTTTGACGTAAGTAAAAGAGTTGTTCATCTGAAATCTTAGAAGTACTTGCTTCATGCTCTATCTGTCCCTGATTGTCTTTGGACTCTAGGTAGGGAAAAGTATGGGCACCACATTGGTCGCCAATAAGCAGTGAATCACACTCACTGTGGTTTCTAGCATTGGTGGCAGACTTCGCTACTTTAACCAAACCACGGTAGATATTTTGACCTTTCATCGCAGAAATACCTTTGGACACAATGGTCGATGAGGTATTTTTCCCTAAGTGAATCATCTTAGTTCCTGTGTCAGCTTGTTGGGCTAGGGTGGTCACGGCTACCGAGTAGAACTCACCCACAGAGTTGTCACCCTTAAGCACACAAGAAGGGTACTTCCACGTAATGGCAGAACCTGTTTCAACCTGTGTCCAAGAGATTTTTGAATTGTCTCCTTTACAGAGTCCTCTTTTAGTTACAAAGTTATAGATACCACCTTTTCCATCTTCATCTCCAGGGTACCAGTTTTGAATGGTTGAGTATTTAATCTCAGCATCTTTCATGGTAATGAGTTCTACTACAGCAGCATGAAGTTGATGTTCATCACGTGTTGGGGCTGAACAACCTTCATTGTAAGAGACGTAAGAACCTTCATCAGCAATGATGAGCGTACGTTCAAACTGTCCTGTGTTTAAGGCGTTAATTCTAAAGTAAGTGGAAAGTTCCATAGGACAACGCACTCCTTTTGGAATGTAAACAAAAGTACCATCGGTAAAAACAGCAGAGTTTAACGCTGCAAAATAGTTGTCGGTCATTGGGACGACTGAAAACATGTATTTTTTCACTAACTCAGGGTGGTCTTGAATAGCTTCTGAAATAGAGCAAAAAATCACCCCATGTTTTTGAAGCTCTTCACTGTAAGTAGTTTTAACCGAGACCGAATCGAAAACAGCATCAACAGCAATACCTTGCAGTTGTTTTTGCTCATCAAGTGGAATTCCAAGTTTTTTATAGGCTTCAAGTATTTTAGGGTCAACTTCATCCAGAGAATCAGGAGCATTTTTAGGGGCAGAAAAGTATGAGATAGATTGGTAGTCAATGGGTTCGTAGTTTAAGTGTGCCCAATGAGGTTCAGACATTTTTTGCCATTTTTTAAATGCTTTAAGACGTATTTCTAACATCCATAAAGGCTCTTCTTTTTTAGCTGAAATAAAACGAATAGTTTCCTCATCCAATCCAGCTTCAATGGTATCGGTTTCAATGTCAACTTCAAATCCAAGTTGATAGTCGGCTGAAACGGCTTTGTCTAGCGTATTGTTTTCCATTATTTTGTCCTCCTTTTATTGAGGTTTTATAGGAAGTCTGTACCAATTTATAGCACAATAGTGTGTAGTAGTCAAGGGGGTTTGGTTAAATAGGAGTAAATTAGTCTGATTTAACTTTTTTATAAAATTATCCATTATCCATTATCAAAACCTCTAAATCCAAAAGAATTAAATCCACTAAACAATAATTATGTTAAAATATAACAGATTAAGATACAAAGGGGGAGAATTGAAAATAGCTGAAAAGAAAGCTTTAAAACGTGAATCTATTATCCAAACTGCTTTACAACTTTTTTCAAAGAATGGTTTTCATAAGACGACTATTCCTGATATTGCTAATACCTTAAAAATGAGTGTGGGTAATTTATATAACTATTTTTCTTCAAAAGATGTATTGGCAAAAGAGATTATTAAATATACCTCTGAAGTGCTAGGTGCTGAGATTAGAACGATTAATAATATGGATATTTCATCAGAAGAAAAGATTTATAAAATAGTAGAAGTTTATTTTACCATGGCAAAAGAAAGACCTGAGATGATAGAATACTTTTTACGTGTTTATCTTTCAAACAGAGAGGTTTTTAACGATGGTTGTGAAGGCATGATATGTGTTTCAGGGTTTATTACTGAGATTATGATTTTCTTTGATGATGCTGTCGAATCAGGTAGCTTACGTAACCAAGATTTCTTTTCTGCTTTTGGTCTTTTTATGGGATATTTAGGAGGAATGGTCTTCCTTAAAGGGGAAGATGTTTTACCTAAAGATATAGAGTTTTATGTTGAGGATATTTCGCGAAATATCTATCATGCCCTAAAAGTATAAGACATGAAAAAGCCTAAACTTTTATGGCTTCAAAGCATTACCTGTAATGGTAATGCACACTCCTTTTTTAACCACCCCGACTTTTTTTCTATTTTGTCCCATTTTGAATTAATCCATCATCCTTTTATAGATACTGCACATGACCTTGAAGAAGTTTTAGCATTAAGTGTGGAGTGTGATATTTTGGTTTTAGAAGGTTCCTTTCAAGAAGAGGGATTTTTAAAAAAAGGTATTGAAGTTTCAAAAGTTATAGAGCATTATGCTAATGAGTCAAAGCATATTGTCACTACGGGGACTTGTGCTACTTTTGGGGGTATGTTTAAACAAGCAAATCCTGAAAAGATTTCTGGCTTTGCCTTTGATGGAGAGGAGAAAAGTAAACGTTATGAACGTTATCGCTCAAAACTCATTTCTCTTCCTGGTTGTCCTATTCATCCAAAATGGCTCTCTTTTGTACTGCTTATGTTGGCAAAAAAGAAAAAGATTGTACTCGACTCAATGCATCGTCCACAAGAATTGTATGGCATAACAGTTCATACAGGATGTACAAGAAATGAGTACTTTGAGTGGAAGGTAGATACCAAAAGATTTGGCTTAAAAGAAGGCTGTCTTTTTTATGAGCAAGGTTGTCAAGGTCCTTATACCAGAGGGAGTTGTAACAAGATACTCTGGAATGACATAAGCTCAAAAACCATGGCTGGAACACCATGTTTTGGTTGTACTGAACCTACGTTTCCTCAAGTAGCCATGTTTAAAACAAAAACCAATATGGGCATACCTGCAAAAATGCCTTTAGGTGTTTCAAAACGGGCTTATTTGACTTTAACGGGTGTTGCCAAAAGTATTAAGATTAAAAGGTTTTCAGAGAAGCTGGTGGATTATGATAGTTAAATATTACAATTTGACATCTTTTAAATATAGTTAACAATGTTATGCTAAAATTAAAAATTCAATAAGAGTGAGTAAAAGTGTCAAATATTATTAAAGCGTTTATAAACATTGTAGAAAATTATCAAGTCCATATTCAGAATTTGACATATGGTAATAATAGAGCAAATAATATGGGTGAAGGGTTAGAAACTTATATTAAAGATGTTTTTGCTGGAACCATAAATGAGAATGATGAACAAAAAAAGTTAGAAAAACTTGAAGAGATTTATTCATTTCAGGGTAATAAAAATAACCCACCTGATTTAATGCTAAAGAATTCAGATGCCATAGAAATTAAAAAACTAGAATCAAAAAATTCAGCTATTGCTTTAAATAGCTCATATCCAAAAGCAAAACTCTATGCAGATAGTCCAATGATAACTAAAGCTTGCAAATCCTGTGAAGATTGGGACATAAAAGATATGCTTTATACAATTGGGTATGTTAAAGAAAAAAATCTAAAATCTTTATGGTTGGTTTATGGAGATTGCTTTTGTGCTGAGAAAGAGACTTATGAAAGAATAAAGAATACTATCTCAAGTGGAATAAACACAATAGCTGATGTCGAGTTTACTGAAACTAAAGAGCTTGGAAAAGTCAAAAAAGTTGACCCTTTAGGGATTACAGATTTACGTATACGAGGTATGTGGCATATTGAGAATCCAAATAAGACTTTTAATTATGTTTATGAGTATGATGATAGTAAAGCATTTCAATTGATGGCTTTGATGACAAAAGAGAAGTATGAGTCTTTTTCTATGGAAGATAGAGAGATGGTTGAAAGTTTAGATGTTGATGGAGTTGAGGTTTTGGATGTTAAGATTAAGAGTCCTGATAATCCTGTGAAGTTGATGGAAGCTAAGATTTTAGTTTTTAAAGTATAGAAAAGGAATTTAAAATAATGAATAGTCCAGCACATTCAGTTGTTCATTTAAGCATTCGTAGAGATAAAATAAAATTAGCAGTAGGTACAGGTGTCTTGTATCAAAAAGATAATGAAACCTATATAGTAACAGCTTGGCATAATATATCAGGGAGACACACTGAAACATTAGGATTATTAAGTAAAGAACTTGCTATACCAAATAATATTATTGCTTCAATTGATGTGCAAGTTAAACAAGGAGAATCTGTAAGTTTTATTCGAATGAGTATAACGATTCCCTTGTTAATAGAAAATAAAAGAACAACATACTTTATACATTCGCAAGGTTACCCCAAGGTTGATGTTGTTGCTATACCAATTGATTTAGATAAAGAATATATAATGGAAAGCAGTATAGCTTCTGGTGAAAAGGTAGATTTACCAATACAATTAAGAAGTAAACAACCACATGGTCTTACAATGGATATTATTCATATACAAGATACTGAATTTAAAAATTATGATATAGGTGATTATTCTGATGCTCTATATGTAAGTGATGAAGTTTTTATTATTGGTTATCCCAAAGGTATTACAGATTATACGGGACAAGCTATTTGGAAAAGAGCAACTATTGCAACATCTCCACATCTTAGATGGCAACAACAAGAACAATTTTTAGTTGACTGTGCATCAAAAGAAGGTATGTCTGGTGCCCCAGTAATTTATTATTGTCGAGATGGAAAAATAAATACAGGAAATATTTATTATAAAGGTTCTGAACCAATTAGTATTTTTCATGGTATTTATGTTGGTAGAGTTGGTTCAACATCAGAGTTTGAAGCCCAAGTTGGAAAGGTGTGGAAAAGAAAAATTATTGATGAAATAATTGACAATAAAATGTATGATTTTCTCCCAGAAGAGTTAGTCCTGTTAAGTTCAGATATTAAAAAGATAATTGAAGAGGAATGGCCAACAGAAAATCAAGAGTATACTAAACAAGTTTTAGATGAGAAAACCTCTTATAAATATATGTTTATGCATTCAATTATGGAAAAGATAAATGGTAGAGCAAATAAAGATGATGTATTAGCTTTGATTTTAGAATATGCTGAAACATTGAATAAAGTTGTAAAGATATGAACTTAATATCCCTATTCTCAGGAGCAGGAGGTTTAGACCTCGGATTTAAGAAAGCAGGTTTCCAAACTATTTGGGCAAATGAATATGACAAAGAAATTTGGGAAACATTTGAAAATAATTTTACAAATACAATATTAGATAGAAGAAGTATTGTTAAAGTTCCTTCAAATGAAATTCCTGAAACTCTAGGACTCATAGGTGGGCCTCCTTGTCAGAGTTGGAGTGAAGCAGGAAAATCAAGAGGTATAGAAGATGACAGAGGTCAACTCTTTTTTGAATTTATACGTGTCTTAAGAGAGAAGAAACCTCTGTTCTTTTTGGCTGAAAATGTTTCGGGAATGTTGGCAAGTCGGCATAGCGAAGCGTTGGAGAATATCAAAAAACACTTTACAGATAGTGGATATACGCTGTCTTTTAAACTCTTAAATGCTCATGATTATAATGTACCACAAGATAGAAAACGAATCTTTTTTGTGGGTTATCGAAATGATTTAAATATGGAATTTGAATTTCCTGATGCAGTAGATGAAAAGTTGTTTTTAGAAGATGTTATTGATGATTTAAAAGATTCTGCATTGGCTGCTAAAAATAAAACGTATAGTAATGATGATGCGTGTCAGTTATTTAACCATGAGTATATGACAGGTGGATTTTCCTCGATGTTTATGTCTCGTAATCGTGTTAGAGGATGGGATGAACCTTCCTTTACCATTCAAGCAGGAGGAAGACATGCACCACTTCATCCACAAGCACCTAAAATGGAACTGGTAGAAAAAGACAAACGTAAGTTTGTTGAAGGAAGTGAAGAATTGTATAGACGCTTAAGCATTAGAGAATGTGCAAGAATTCAAACTTTTCCAGATGAACATAAGTTTTATTATAAAAATTTAACAGCAGGTTATAAAATGGTGGGAAATGCTGTTCCTCCTAATTTGGCATATATCTTGGCTCAGAAAATTTATGAGGATTTGAAACTTCTAGCACCTTTTAGTTTGAAAAATCATCGAATAATAGAAAAATTACTATGATAATTAAAAAACTAATAGAAAAAATAGAAGGTGAAGCTGAATTGGATTTTTCTTTTAATCAAGGAAAAATAGATGATATCAAAATAAACTTTGGTTTTTACCGTGGAATAGAAGACATTTTAGTGGGTAAAGCACCACGGGATGCCTTGGTTATTACGCCTCGTGTTTGTGGTATCTGTAACCATGCACATCTTATTGCTGCTGCACGTGCCATTGAAGATGGCTATAGAAAAGCAGGTGTTGATGTTACTTTAACTAAAAAAGCCAATGATATTCGTGAGTTTACTTTGGCTTGTGAGTTAATTCAAAATCATATTAAATGGTTTTATCTGAATATTTTACCTACTTTAGAAAAGTTACTAGACCAAGAGAGCGATGAAAACTATGCGTTAAAAGCTTCTTACCTTTCAAATACCATTACTAAAGCCTTGGCAATTTTTGCTGGGCAATGGCCTCACTCTTCTTATGCTGTTCCTGGAGGGGTGACTTGTGACCCTACTTATGTTGATGTCATGCAAGCTCAAACTTTATTAGCTGAAAGCACTGATTTCTTTGAGAAAACGATGACGGGTTTAAAGCTAGAAGAGTACTTTTCTTTGACGACGTGTAATGCACTTAGAGCAGTAGAAGGAGATTTTGGAAAAGCACTACAGTTAATTGGTTCGGCTGGTATGGAAGAAACGGGGCAAAGTCATGGTCGTTTCATTGTTTTTGGTGAGTGTCTTGTTTGGAAAACAGGGAAAGCTCTTCCTACTAAGACTTCAAAAGTCGATACGCGTTTTGTAGAAGAGTCAATCCAAGAAGGAACAAAAGCAAAAGCTGTTGTTTATAAAAACAAACTTTATGAAGTGGGTCCTCTTGCTCGTGCTATGGTAAATAAAGAACCCATTGTGAAAAATCTACATAAACGCTATAAAGATTCTTTGTTAACCCGTATCTTTGCTAGGGTACATGAAGTGGCATTATTACTAGACTATAGTAAAAAATTACTGGAAGACTTAGATTTGAGTGAAGTCTCTTGTAATCTTGATGCAAATTTATTACTTGATGAATTTGAAGGAGTAGGGGTAGTGGAAGCTGCTCGTGGTTCGCTTATACATAAAGTTAAAGTAAGTAATGGGGTTATTGAAAACTATGAAATTATTGTGCCTACACAATGGAACTTAAGTCATGGACAAGGTGAAGAAAGTGGTATTGCTATTAAAGCGATGATAGGTTCTAAGTCTATTGAAGAGGCTTCTTTTATCTTTCGTACTTTTGATGTTTGTTCGGTTTGTACGACACAGTAGCGTAGTTCTTTTTTACTATACACGCTACAACCAGCCAAGTATAAGAGAGAGGTTCTATACATAATTAAAAGGAATGTTTAACTGGCTGTAGCCTATATAGTATAGTATTATAATCTATAAAAACTTTGATTACAATTAAAAATGAATACTTATTCATTTTATTTCTACAATTCTTTCTCTGCGATATTACCTGATTAATTATTATTTTAGCTTATGTATAGAAATAAAAATAATTAGATTATTTTTACAAAAGTGAACTAGTATTCATTTTATATTAAGTTTATTCTCATAAAATAATGAATGATGATTCAAAAAAATTAGTAGGAGTATGAAATGAGCGTAGACAAAGAAGAATCTGTAAAGAAACTCTTTACGGCTGAAAGTGCAAAAGTAGATACAAATAAAGGTGATGCTTATTACAATGAATTGTATATATCCTGTCAAAAGAGGATTGAGGACTTAAGAAAACTTGCTCCTCTTAATAATAGACCAGACTTTACAGAAAGTATTGAAGATCAAGGTTTAGAAAGAAGAGATTTTCTAAAGTGGGCTTCTGCTACAACGGCGATGCTCATGCTTCCTGCTTCATTTACGCCACTGGTTGCTGATGCAGCTGTTCTTATGAACAGAGTTCCTGTGATTTGGGTTGAGCTTTCTGACTGTGCTGGGAACTCTGAAGCATTGTTACGTTCAGACGGACCAAAAATTGATGAAATTGTTTTAGACATTATTTCATTGGAGTTTCACGAAACACTTCAAGCTGCTTCAGGTCATCAAGCTGAAAAGCAAATGAACGAAGCAATGGAACACTTTAAAGGTAAGTACCTTCTTTTTGTTGAAGGTGCTGTTCCTTTAGGGATGAATGGTAATTATGGAACCATTGGTGCGACTGGTGAGACATTTGTAGATCACTTGCATCGTGCAGCAGAAGGTGCAGCAGCAGTTGTGGCTGTGGGTTCTTGTGCAACTTATGGTGGTATTCCAGCAGCAGCACCAAACCCAACTGATTCAGTAGGGGTTATGGATGTTGTAAAAGGAAAACCAATTATTAATATTCCTGCTTGTCCTGCAAACCCTTCTAACATGGTAGGGGTTATTTTACACTTTGTACTTACAGGGACGATTCCTGAGCTTGATTCACTTTTACGTCCTAAGTTTGCATTTGGTTACCGTATTCACGATAACTGTGAAAGACGTGCACACTTTGATGCTGGTGAGTATGTAGAAGAGTGGGGTGATGAAGGGGCTAAAAATAACTTCTGTCTCTATAAAGTAGGATGTAAAGGTCCAATGACCTTTAATAACTGTTCTATTATTCGTTATAACGAAGGGGTGAACTGGCCTATTGGTGTTGGACGTGGATGTATTGGGTGTTCTGAACCAGATTTCTGGGACAAGTATGCCTATGAAAGACCAATGGCAAATGCCAACATCAAAGCACCTACAGGTGGCGTTGAAAAAACAGTTGATGAATTTGGTTTAGGATTATTGACAGCAGCAGGTGTGGGTATTGCCATTCATGCAGCAGCCAGTGCTGTAGCTGGCAAAAAAGAAGCCGATGAAAAAGAAGATGGAGGAGAGTACTAATGTCAGAGAATAACACAACAACAGAAACAGAAGAAGTAGCACATGAAACAGCTGCTCATGGTGCAGATGGAAATTTTCATAAAACAGATGCAGCTGGAAACAAACATATTATAGTCGATCCTATTACAAGAATTGAAGGTCACCTTAGAATTGAAGCTGTGATTGATAAAGACAATACCATTATTGATGCTTGGAGTTCTTCTACCATGTTTAGAGGAATTGAAACCATTGTAAAAAATAGAGATCCTCGTGATGTTGGATTAATGACCATGCGTATTTGTGGTGTTTGTACGGGTACACATTATCAAAGATCGGTTGAAGCAGTTGAAGATGCTTTTAACGTAACCATTCCTAAAAATGCACGGATTGTACGTAATCTTATTCAAGGTTCATTGCAGGTACATGACCACTTTGTACACTTTTATCATTTACATGCACTTGACTTTGTGGATATTATTTCAGCAACAAAAGCTGACCCTAAAAAGACAGCAATAGAAGCTGAAAAATGGGCTGAGGTAGCTGGAACTACTCCTTATATTTCTGGACATACAGCATTTAAAGAAGTGCAAGACCGTATTGTTAAGTTTGCAAAAGAAGGTCGTTTAGGTATCTTTGGAAATGGATACTGGGGAAATAAAGGATATAAATTAACACCTGAACAAAACCTTATTGGGGTGGCACATTATCTTAAAGGGCTTGATGTTCAAAGACGTATGTCAAAAATGCATGCACTCTTTGGTGGTAAATCTCCACACCCTCAATCAATTGTTGTTGGTGGGGTTACTTGTGTTCAAGACATACAAAACCCTGCACGTATTGCGTTGTTTCAAGAATTATTACGTGAGACAAATGAGTTTGTTAAGAAAGCATATTTACCAGACATTTACATGGCTGGAACGGCGTACGCTAAAGAAGCAACGGATTCAACACAGTCTTTCCATGGTACGAAGCACGAAGGTACGCTTGGTAAAGCTGTTGGTGGTTCAGGTGGTGGACTTCTTTCTTACATGTCTTATGGTGACTTTAGACTGGATGATACTGGTTTTTACAAATCAGCACTTTTCTTACCGTCGGGTCTAGTGCTTGATGGTGACATTACAAAAGTACATGAGCTTGATGAAGACAAGATTACAGAAGATGTAACACACTCATGGTTTGAAGGTACTGGTGCGCCTGAGCATCCTTATGTTGGAACAACAGTTCCAGAATATACAGGACTTGAGAAAAAAGATGATGGATATGCTTATCTTAAAACTGAGGGAAAATACTCTTGGATTAAGTCACCACTTTATGATGGTCGTAAGGTAGAAGTTGGACCTCTTGCGCGTATGGTTATTGGGTATGTAAAAGGGGATGAAAACATTACAAAATATGTTGGTAATTTCCTTAAACGTTCAGGTTTACCGATTGAAGTACTATTTTCAACAGTAGGTAGAACAGCAGCACGTGCCATTGAAACAGAGATGATTGGTGATGCCATGGTAGAATGGGCAGCAGAGCTTGCTAAAAATGCAGCTTCTGGTGACCTTAGTACTTGGACAGAATTTGACTTTGATGAGGTAAGTAAAGACTGTAAAGGTCGAGGAATGGCTGAAGCACCAAGAGGTTCTTTAGGACATTGGATTGTTATTAAAGATGGTTTGGTAAAAAACTTTCAAGCTGTTGTTCCTTCTACTTGGAATGCAGGGCCTAGAGGACCAAATGGTGAAATTGGTGCGTATGAAGCATCATTGATTGGTACTAAAGTTGCCAATCCAGAAGAACCTTTAGAGATTATTAGAACGGTTCATAGCTTCGATCCTTGTATTGCCTGTGCTGTACATGTAGTGGATACAAAAGGTAAGGAGTTAGCTGTTTACAAAGTTGACCCTACCTGTGCATTTTAAGGAGTGAGTTATGTCGATGAAAGAAGGATATAAACGTGTAAGACGTATGACCCCTGCAATGCGAATCATTCACTGGGTTAATGTCTTCTCGATGATTGTGGCAGTTGCCACAGGTCTTTACATTGCTGCACCGTATTATCAGACCTTCATGGCTGATGATGCTGTGGACAAGTATGTAATGGCTTGGAACCGATGGGGTCACTTTATGGTAGCTATTATTTTTGATGTTACGTCGATTATCATTGCGTACCTCTTTTTCTTTTCACGTTTTGAAAAGCCATGGAGAAAGGTTATTCCTACGTGGAAAAACATGAAAGAGTTTTTTGAAGTTTTTTTAAACCTCGTAACCCTGAACCGACGAAAAAAGTTTGACTCAACGCATAGTGATAGTTTTAACTCCGTGTACTTTTTGATCTTTCACTTACTGTTAGGGTGGATGCTGTTAACGGGTCTGCAAATGTACGTACATGGTTTGGCTTCAGGTGAAAGTAGTATTGGGGCTTGGTGGCCTTGGATGTTACATGCTGTGACCGACTGGACACAAGTAGCGAGTTCATGGATGGTAGGTTCAACGGCTACGGGTGCAAATATTATGGACGTGCGTATTTCGCATCATTTGACCATGTGGCTTGTGATTGTTTGGGTTGTGTTTCATATTTATTACCAAGTATGGCGAACCATCTTCTGGAAAGAAGGTGACATCTCCATTGTTATTGGTGGTGACAAATTTGTGAAAACCGATAAAGAAGCCTAACGTTGAAGTATGAAAAAGTAGCACTCATCGGTATAGGAAACATTATGTTCCACGATGAGGGATTGGGTGCATATTTGGTTAAGTACATTGAAGAGAACTATGAAGAACATCCAAAACTAACCATTGTTGAAGGTGGGACACTGGGTTTTACTTTGATGACCTATTATCAAGAGTATGACAAAATTATTGTGGTGGGGACAGGGTCTAAAGAAGGTCCTGTTGGTACCATTTCGTCTGAGAATGCAGAACAAGTGATGGCAAATGAAGATGCCACCCGTAAAACTGCCAATGAAGTTGAGATAACAATGATGATAGAAATCTGTTCGTTCCATGAAGAGATGGGTGAAGTTCAACTCATTACCATGGTTCCAGAAGACATTATTGAGGTCAAAAATGCAATGACAGCAGAAGCATTGGTACAGATGCCAAAACTTGTGGATGCCACATTAGAAGAATTAAAAAACTCAGGGATTGAGTTAAGAGCCAACGCTAAAAATGTCTCTTTTGAAGAGGTCATTGATTTTTATGCGAATCCTACAATGGCTAATTTTGCCTAAAAATCAGAACAATTAATTTAAGGAATATCATGTATTTTATCTTTCAATTAGAATTTAACTCAAGTAAAACGTATATTTCTGATTTAATTCATGCGTACAGTAAAGACGTGGGCATAGAGCTTGATGTTTTTCAAGACAGTAAAATGATTACCATTTCGGCTAAACAAGATGATGAGAAGTTGGAGTTGTTTTTAAATGGCTTAGAAGAAATACTTCCTGCTTCTCTTTATTTAGGGAAAAGCAAACATTTTTTTAGAGATGAAAAACTTTTTTTACCTACTTTAAATGAAGCAAAACTTCCCACCAATATCGCCCCATGTCCTACTTGTCAAAAAGAGATGTTTGATGTGAGTTCACGGCGTTATTATTATCCTTTTACTTCTTGTAATCATTGTGGGTCACAGCATTCTTTTTTGACTAAATACCCTTACACAAGAGCAAACTCTAGTATGAAGTTTTTAGTACCTTGTAAAGAATGTGTAGATGAAGCGAAGTCAAATTCATTACGTTTGGATTATCCTCTTATCTCTTGTATTGAATGTGGTGTTGCCATTCGTATGTTAGACAAAGAAACGGAACATTTAGCCCTTAACAAAGGTGACTTTAGAAAGCTTTTCAAAGTAAGTGCGTATGCGATTGCTGCTGGTAAAACAGTTTTGATGAAAACAGCACATGGATACAGAAAGTTTTTTAATCCAAATAAAGATTTAGACACTGTAAAACAAATGGCATTTTCTAGCTCATCTAGCTCAGATGGGTTGAGTAAAAATCCTTATACTTTTTCAGAAGCGAGTAAAGAGAATGTTGAACTTTCTACTTTACTTATGGCTTCAGCAACTGGATTTAACCGACACCTTATGCTAGTAGAACAAGAGTTTAATGCCTTACTGAGTATTGAGCGACCCTTGTTAAGAGTGGCGACAAAAAGTGATGAGATGAAAAACCTTTATGGTTCTTCAGCATTGGTAAAATATCCTGATGATGGGATGACCATGCTTTTAGCACGTGAGGTTATCTCGGCTGGTTTAGAGTATATTGCTTATATTGAATGTGATGCAAGAGAAGAAGCTGATTTTCTAGTTGATTTTGATTTGCCAATAACATGGCAAAAAGATACAAAACTCTTTGTGAATCAAGATGATAAAATCTTTATTTCAGGAGAACGAATTGTTTTTCCTACGGTGGTGAAAAATGTTAAGGGTATGGTAGCTTTAGCCCATGACCTTTTAGCTGTTGATGTAGAGGGTGAAACCATTATTGATTCTATGGAGAAGTTTACGGGTATTAAAGGTAACTGGGTCAATATCTTAGACAATGAAGGTTTTGAGACGGGACATGCCAATGAAAAGTTAATCCCTCAGTTCAAAGCTTCTATGACATCGGTTTTAGCAGAATATGGAAAAGTAGGTGAAAAAGCAATTGGGGTGCATTTTGATGGTAATCTCAATTTCTTGTACTATAATGGAAAAGAGATAATCAATGCTGTTCCTCCAATTCCTTTTGAGTCAGATAATTTATGGGAAAAGATTTCAACGCTTCGTGATGGTTCTGACCGTTTAGTGGGGAACTACAAAAAAGCATATCCTGAAATTTGGGAAAGGTTGGATAACTTAGAAGGTGACATGGATATTTTTGAGGTAACGGCAATTACCTTAGGCTTAGCCAATGAAAGTTTTGAAGGTATCTCAGCTGAAGCTTTAAGCTTTTTAGGAAAAGGTGGATTACAAATAGACACCAGAGTTAAAGACAACCGTTTTGATAATTATGCATTTTTAACGTCTATTATGTCGTATCAGCTGGGTGATGTTGAAAACTCTTACATGTGTTACAGTATTTATGAATCGTTTGGAGATTATATTGGGGAGATAGTACCTCAGCTTATTGAAAAAGTAAATACTAGGACAATAGTTTTAACAGGAGAAACTTTTGCCAATCAATCACTCTATGGTAGAATTCAAAGAACATTGGGGCAATATAACCCTTTAATGAGTAAAAAATTTCCAATAGGGAAGGAGTCAGCTGTCCATGGAGCTTTGTACTTATAAGGTAACCATTAAAGGTACGGTACAAGGTGTTGGCTTTCGTCCATTTATTTATGCTTTGGCTAAGCGTTATTTGTTTACAGGTACCGTAAGTAATAATAGCCATGGCGTTGAAATAGTTCTAAACATAGACCTACTCACTTTTAAACAATTTCTTATAGCACTTGAGTATGAATATCCTCCATTGGCTAGTATAGAAAGTATTGATTATGTAGAACTAGACTATGAATCTTTTGATGGTTTTTCTATTATTGAAACCACAGAAGCAGGAGATGTTGCCGTTAATATTCCTGCTGATGTAAGTATTTGTAAAGACTGTGAAAAAGAACTTCTTGACCCCAATAACCGTCGTTTTAATTATCCTTTTATTACTTGTACCCATTGTGGGGTACGATACTCTATTATTTATGACTTACCTTATGACAGAGTAAATACTTCCATGAAGTTTTTTGAGATGTGTAAGGGATGTAAAGAAGAATACACTAATCCTTTAGACAGAAGATACCACGCACAACCCATAGGTTGTTGGGATTGTGGTCCTAGTTTAGAGCTAGTAGGGCAGGATATTTCTAAAGAAAAAATTGTTGATGAGGTTGTAGAGCTTATAGAAGAAGGCAATATCTTAGCCATAAAAGGGGTAGGTGGTTATCACTTGGTTTGTGATGCTACAAATAACGAAGCCGTTCAGAAATTAAGAGAGAGAAAACAACGACCAAGTAAGCCCTTTGCTGTCATGGTTCAGAACCTAGAGATGGCACATAAACTTGCTGAAATAAATAAGAAAGAAGCATTACTTCTAAATTCAAAAGAGCGTCCGATTGTTCTTCTGAATGCTAAGAAAAACGATAATATATTAAGTTCAAAAATTGCTCCAAATATCTCTCGTCTTGGATTGTTTTTACCTTATACCCCATTACATTTACTAATTTTTCAAAAGCTTAATTCTCCTTTGGTAGCTACCAGTGCTAATGTAACTGATGAACCGATTGCTACAAACAGAGAAAGCATAGAACAACTTGCAGGTGTTTATGACTATTTACTTGACCATAAGCGTAAAATAGTAAATGCTTGTGATGATTCTGTACTTATGGTGGTTAAAAATCAAGAGATTATTTTACGTAGGGCTAGAGGTTATGCTCCTGTGAGTATGGAATTGCCTTTTAAGTTAGAGAAAAAGGTTTTGGCTGTTGGGGCTAATCAAAAAAGTACGGTAGCCATTGGTTTTGATAAACAAGTCATACTCTCTCCTCATATTGGTGACCTTGATGGGATTTCCTCGGTGGAGTATTTTCAACAGAATATTGAGAATTTAAAACGGATTTATCGCTTTGAACCTGAAGTAATTGCACATGATAAACATCCTAACTATGAAAGTACAAAAGTAGCGAAACAAGAAGCTAAAGAAAAGCATCTTGAACTTATGGAAATTCAGCATCATTATGCACATATATTAGGCGTTATGGTAGAAAAGAAAATCAATCAAAAAGTTTTAGGGGTGGCTTTTGATGGTACGGGTTATGGTGATGACGGCAACTTATGGGGTGGAGAGTTTATGCTTTGTGACTATGATGGTTATGAACGCGTGGCTCAGATAAATTACTTTAAATTACTTGGGGGTGCAAAAGCCATAAAAGAGCCAAAACGTGTTGCCTTGAGTTTGTTGTTTGACTTGTATGGTGAAGAAGCCTTGGCATTTTCTAATGCTACAACAGAGGCATTTATAAAGAGTGAATTTAAAACGCAGTATCTTATCTGGCAAAAAGGCTTAAACTCACCGTTAAGCTCTTCGGTTGGTCGGCTTTTTGATGCTGTTGCTTCGTTAACGGGTATTTGTCAAGTGATGAGCTTTGAGGGTGAAAGTGGTATGCTGATGGAAGAGTATTACGATGAAACTATTATTGGTTTTTACGACTTTACTTTTGACGAAAGCATTATAGGTATTTTGCCAATGGTGAAGCAGATAAGTGAAGAGAGTAATCCTGCTGTAGCAATTTCAAAGTTTTTTAATACCTTGGTAGAGATAATAGATACGCTTCATAAAAAATATGATTTACCCTTAGTGTTAAGTGGTGGTGTGTTTCAAAACAGAATACTCTTAGCTTTGGTTTTAGAACGAATACCTACAGCGATGATTGGCAATAAAATTCCTCCTAATGATGGAGGAATTGCCTTGGGGCAAAGTGTGGCAAGAATAAATTATAGGAAAAATAATGACTAAAAAGAAAAAAAAGATAGCCATTTTAGGTTGTGGATGGGTTGGAAGTGCTTTAAAAAAGACGTTAGAGACTGAAGGGCATGAAGTAAATTGTCTTTCTAGGGACGTAGACATGGACACCTTGGTTGGATTTTATGCCTGTGATGTTTTGGTGATTGCTATTCCTCCCTCTGATAAATACTTGGATGTTATAGAAGATGCTTTCTTTTCTGTTTCTCTTAATGAAGCACTTGATACACAAATTATATTTTTAAGTTCTACTTCTTTTTACAGTAAAAAACAAATTATTGTGGAAGCAGAAGAGTTGGTGAAAATAAAGGATGAAAGGTCTGTTATTTTGAGACTTGGAGGCTTAATGGGTTATGACAGAATTTCTGGTAAATACTCAGTGGGTAAAACCATGGAAGATAGACCTACAAAATATGTTCATCGTGATGATGTTCTGGGGATTATAGAAAGTATTATAGAGCAAAATGTTAGGCAAAAGATATTTAATGTGCTGGCTCCCATTCAGTCAACAAGAAAAGAGATATTTACGCAAAATGCTAAGCAGTTTAATTTTGGTGAAACGCATTTTACGGAGATGAAAATCCCAACGCAGGTACTTTCTTCTGAGATACTTTGTGAGACTTTGGGTTATAGGTTTAAGAAGAAAGATGTTCGAGAGTTTTGGGTTTAGATTAAATAAACCCATTAAACCTTAGAAAAATAGGGATAATAACAATAACGACATAGTAGCCTTGTATGATACAAAATCATTCATGGAGAGTATTTAGTTTAGAGTTAAATAACTTTCAGATATACTATAACCTATTAATAACAAAGGTTTAGCATGGTAACTTTTCAGATAAACAGCACTGATATAAGTGCTATTGAACAACTATTAAATATTGCAAAAGAGCAACTTAATTTACAAATTAAAGTAATTGATGGATTAGAAAAACCTCAGAAAAAAGAGACCAAATGGGGTGAATTTGCTAGAAAGATGGATGGTCTTTTTACTCCTGAAATTATTGAGCATCTTAACGAAAGTCGTAAAGAAGCTAGAGAGAACTTTATCTCTAGAATTGGAAACTAGAATAATATTATGAGTAGAACTTATCTTTTAGACACAAATATTATCTCCTATCTTACAGATTCTAAATCTCCTCATAGAAATAGCGTAAAAGAGAAGCTTTTTTCACTTGCAGAAGAAGACAAAGTATCTGTTTCTATTGTTACACTTTATGAACTTGCTTATGGTTTAGCTACATTTGAAAAAACTAAAAAAGATGATAACCGAGATGAAAAACTTTTTGAAAGTGGCATAGAGTTTATTAAAGAATATTTAGAAGTTTTTCCTTTGAGTGTGGAAGAGATAGATATTTTTGGGAAACTAAAGGTAAAATATAAACAAGAAACAGGCATCAATACTAAAGCATTAAAAAAGAATGATTTAGACTTTTTGATTGCTTCTACTGCTATTAGTCAAGGGGCTATTTTAGTTAGTAATGATGGAATATTTTCCGATATTGTTGAGTATGGACTTGGGTTGGAATTTCAGGAATGGGTGTAAAGAATTAAAGTAGCCGATCCCCTTTATTTGAATATATAGAATTTAAACCAAATTATAAAACTTCTTTTTCGACCCAGTTTATAAGCGTTGCTCTTATAGAACTCTATAAAATCTTCTGGAGCATATTTCATTAAAAATTTAGAAAACCCTATTTTCTCATATTTACTTAATGCTTCTATGGCACATACTAAATATGATATTCGTAATGTTGGTTCATATTTTCCTGATGATTGAGATGCTTATAACTTTGGAATAAAAAACCCCAAACTAATCCAAAAGAAAATCCAAGTCCAGTTTTTCTCTTTTAGCATGCGCTCCATCACAAAAAGGGGTGCAGGTACTCTTTTTACAGAGGCATAAAAGAAATTCAGAATTACGGGTGGCAATAAACTCTTTAGGTTCAAATTCTGTACCTGAATGGCTACCATCACATAAGACACCATCAGCACTTTTTGAACAAGTACAAAAATGATAAGTCTTCCCTTTTTCTAGGTAAGTTTTTACGGGGTGTTTCATGAGTTATCCTTTGATATGTCCTAGAATCATAACATTTACGCTTTAAAATAGCATAAAAATTATTTTTTTAATCAATAGTTAATAATAAGCTACTACTATAATGAATAGACATTCACTTTATGGAGAGAATTATGGAATTATCCTTATTAGTAATTTTTTGGTATGGAATACTACATGCATTTGGTCCAGACCATTTAACGGTTATTGCTGATTTTTCAATTGGTAAAAACAAAAAAAGAACCATGATGATAACAATGCTTTTTGCAGTTGGACATGGCTTGACACTTTTTTTGTTTGCAAAACTATTAGAGACAATTACTTTGTCTGATGAACTGTTAGCCTATGGAGATCTTATTTCTGCTACGGTGATTATTGGGATGGGGCTTTATTTACTTTTCATGGTTGCGATGAATCGTATTCAGTTGCGTAAGCATATTCATGGGAATGAAGAACATGTACACATTTGGTTTGGAAAATCTCATGAACATAGTAAGGTAGATGAGCGTTCTTCTTTTGCGCTGGGTTTACTTATGGGTATAGGTGGTGTTCGTGGAATGCTGGTTACACTAGGTGTCGTCGCAGGTGGTGCTGTCAACTTTAGTATGGTTGGTGCATTTACCGTTGGTGTAATGTTTATTTTTATGGGTTTTGGTATGTTGATATATTACATTAACAAAAACTTTTTAAGAAATATTACGAATGTAAGAAGAGCTTTTACTGCAGCAGGAATTATTTCTCTTGTGGTTGGAACAAATATTTTAATAGGATAGGAGAAGTTATGTGTACAGATTGTGGTTGTAGTATAAGAGGTATGGAAGAACATGCACATGAGCATGATAGTGAACATAGTCATGATGGAGAAAAAACATTTCATTCTCATAAAGAAGAAGCTGGTCACTCACATGAACACAGTAGTGAACATCAAAAAGCACATGAACATTTGCATCATAATCCACAGTTGAATGATAGTAAAACTATCTCTGTCATACAAAAAATACTTGATAAAAATGACCAAGAAGCAGACCATAATAGAACGCATCTTGAAGAACATGGAATATTAGGAATTAACCTTATGTCTAGCCCTGGTTCTGGTAAGACGACTTTATTAGAGAGTTTAGCTGATGTAGCAAGTTTTAAATTTGCTGTAATAGAAGGTGATTTGGAGACAGAGCGTGATGCAAATCGTTTGAGAGCTAAAGGCATACATGCTGAGCAGATACAAACAGGAACGGCTTGTCATTTAGATGCATTTATGGTTCATAAAGGTTTGCACCACATGCCACTGGATTCGATGGATGTTTGTTTTGTTGAAAATGTAGGAAACCTTGTTTGTCCTGCCTCTTATGATGTGGGTACACATTTAAATATTGTGCTTGTTTCCATACCTGAAGGTGAGGACAAAATAGCAAAATATCCTGTCATGTTTCGTCAAGCTGATTTGATTTTGATAACAAAAACAGATTTATTGCCTTATTTTAAATATGATGTTGAACAAGAAAAAGCAGATGCTAGACGTATTAAACCAAATGTAGATATTTTAGAAGTTAATATTAATGATATTAATTCTGTCAAAGCTGTTTCTGATTGGATAGAGTTTAAAAGAAAAATGAGAGTATAAAAGAAGGACAACAATGTGTTTATCAATCCCAAGTAAAGTAGTTAAAATTTCAGATGACGAGACGATGTGTACCGTAGATACTATGGGGGTACAGCGTGATGCAAACTTAATGATGATGGCTGATGGTGACATAAACCTAGGGGACTATGTATTGCTTCATATTGGTTTTGTGATGAATAAGATTGACGAAAAAGAAGCACTTGCTTCCATTGATACCTATAAAGAAATATTGGAACATATGAATGAGCAAGATCGTAGAGATGCTATTTTAGAAGATGATGAATGCGAAGCTAGAGGTAAAACCAATGGCTGAACTGGAACTCAAAAACTTATATGATAACTTTCGTGATGGTGAGACTATTAAAGCGTATGCTCGAATTATTGCTGAGGATGCTAAGAAGTTAAAAAAGCCTATTAATATTATGGAGGTTTGTGGGGGGCATACGCATACCATTATGAAGTTTGGACTACCTCAATTACTTCCTGATAATGTAAATTTTATTCATGGGCCGGGTTGTCCTGTTTGTATTATGCCAAAGGAACGCATTGACCATGCCTATGTTTTATCCATGCAAAAAGATGTGATTTTAGTAACACTTGGCGACATGATAAAAGTACCTGGCTCAAATGGTTCTTTGCAAGATGCAAGAGCAAAAGGTGCTGATGTACGTTTTGTTTATTCTCCGATGGAATGTATTAAAATAGCTGAGGAGAATCCTAGTAAAAAAGTGATTTTCTTTGCCATTGGTTTTGAGACTACCACACCCATGACAGCTGTACTCGTAGACCAAGTGATACAAAAAGAGATTAACAACATCTTTTTTCACATTAACCATGTGACTGTACCAGAGGTAATGGTAGAACTTATAGACAGTCGTGATGTGCATGTGGATTCTTATAACAATCAAATAGATGCTTTTTTAGGACCTAGTCATGTTTCGGTGATTGCTGGAGCTAAGATTTATGATAAATTTCCAAAAGATTACGGTCGTCCTGTTGTGGTTACGGGGTTTGAACCTGTGGATGCCATGCAGGGTATTTCGATGATAGTTAAGCAGTTTGTCGAAGCGCGTTGTGAACTTGAAGTTCAGTATAAACGTGTGGTTAATTATGATGGCAATTTAAAAGCTCAAGCACTGATAGAACAGTATTTTGAAAAAATGTCACTCTTTAGATGGCGTGGATTGGGGAATGTACCTGATTCTGGTCTGAAATTAAGAGAAGAATTTGTTGACTATGATGCTGAGGTACTTTTTAAAGATGTATTGCCAATTGCTGAGATAGAAGATCATAAACTTTGTATTTGTGGGGATATATTAAGAGGAATGGCAAAACCTCAGGAATGTACCATCTTTGGTACGGCTTGTAAACCTACGACACCCATTGGCTCTTGTATGGTAAGCTCAGAGGGTGCTTGTGCAGCTTATTATAAATATGGGAATCTACTATGACAAAAACAATAACACTGGCCCATGGTAATGGTGGCGAAGAAAACAATGAACTTATCTCTAAAATCTTTTACAAACATTTTAAAAATGACATTTTAAATAAGAGTGAAGACGCAGCAATCTTAGAACTAAACGGTAAGACAGCCATGAGTACGGATAGCTTTACGGTAAGTCCTCTTTTCTTTAATGGTGGAGATATTGGAAAATTGGCTGTTTGTGGAACTTGTAATGATTTAGCCATGATGGGAGCAAAGCCAAAATACTTGACTTGTAGTGTTATTATAGAAGAAGGCTTTTCTACAAGAGAGTTAGAAAAAATTGTACGAAGCATGAAAAAAGAGCTTGATATAAATGGGGCAATGGTCGTTAGTGGAGATACTAAAGTTGTGCCTAGAGGTGCTGTAGATAAACTTTTTATCAATACCACAGGTATCGGAGAAGTTGAGTACGAAGGGATTAGTGCTTCAAATCTTAAAGAGGGAATGTCTGTATTGGTAAACCGTGACATAGGCGCGCATGGGGCTACCATATTTTCAGCACGTGAGGGGATAGAATTAGAAAGTAATTTGGAAACAGATTGTGCATCACTTTACCCACAAGTTAAAGTGTTGATAGAGAGTGGTATTGAGATTGTAGCTTTACGAGATGCAACCCGTGGAGGAGTTAGTGCTGTTCTTAACGAATGGGCAAAAGCTTCAGCTGTTTGTGTTGAGATAGAAGAAGAAAAAATACCTGTACAAGAGAGTGTACGAGGAATTTGTGAAATGTTAGGATTTGAAGCTGTTGATTTAGCCAATGAAGGAACATTTGTTTTGGTTGTTCCTAAAAGTGACGAAGAAAAAGCTTTGGAAGTTTTAAGAAAAACACATGAGAGTGCTGAGCTTATTGGTACGGTTTCTATGCAATATGAAGGTAAGGTTATTTTAAACAGTTCTTGGGGAACTAAGAGGTTCTTAGACTTACCTACGGGAGAGTTGTTACCTCGGATTTGTTAGTTAATAGCATGAAAATAACACTTCTTGTAAGTACTTACAATTCACTAAGCCAAGCAGTTCATGTAGCGTTAAAAGACAAAGGCTACCAACTCAACATAACTTACAGTATTAATACTTCTCAGATGCAAGAAGAGATAGATTCTTTTAATCCAGAAATTATTCTCTGTCCTTTTCTAAAAAAATATTTACCTGAAGCTATTTATGAAAATTATCCTACATTTATATTTCATCCAGCACCGATAGGTGACCGAGGTGCTTATTCTTTAGATTATGCTGTTTTTCATCAAGCCAAAGAATGGGGTGGGGTATGGCTTAAAGCCAATGAGACTTATGATGCTGGAGATATTTATGCTTTTGCTAGTTTTGAGATGAGAGAGAGTTATAAGGCTTCTATTTATAGACAAGAGATGATACTGATTGCTACTTCTACACTTGATACTTTGTTTGAAAATATAAAACAAGAAAATTCTCTACCACAAATTTTAAATCCTATTCATGAGCCTCTAATAGTGAAGATTGATTGGGAAAGAGACAGTACTGATAAGATAATAAAAAAGATACAGACAAAAGACTCTTTTCCTGGGGTACTTGATGAGATTTTAGGAATACCATGTACTCTTTTTGGTGTATGGAAAGAAGACAAGTTTAGGGGAGAAGTCAAAGAAATATTGGCAAAAAGAGATGGAGCTATTTGTTTAGGAACGATTGATGGGGCTATTTGGATTACGCATTTAAAAGAAGTGGGTAGTTTTAAATTACCTGCTACTTATGTGCTAAAAGACAAAATTAAAGGGATTAAAGAGGATAGGATTCCTTTAATTTTTGATAAATCCTATGCTACTTTTTATGAGACAAGTGTGGAGTATCGAGATAAGGTGGGCTACCTCTGTTTTAATTTTTATAATGGTGCGATGAGTACAGCTCAATGTATACGCTTGAAATATGCTGTTGAGTATGTCAAGACACAATGTGAGGTCTTGGTACTGGTTGGAGGAATGGACTTTTTTTCCAATGGGATTCATCTTAATATTCTTGAAGATAGTGAAAAACAAGGTGAAGATGGTTGGGCAAATATTAATGCGATGAATGACTTAATTAAGTCCATTATTTTTGCTGATGAAGTAGTAACGGTTGCTTCTTTTGCTCGAAATGCAGGAGCAGGGGGTGTCTTTTTAGGCTTGGCTTGTGATTATGTTGTGGCTAAAGAAGGTGTTGTTCTTAATCCTCATTATCAAACATTGGGATTAACTGGAAGTGAGTATCATACTTATTCTTTGCCTAAAAGAGTAGGAGAAGTAGAGGCTCAGAAACTACTTGATGAGTGTTTGCCTATTTCTGTAAGTAGTGCAAAAAATATGGGAATGATTGATGAGGTATTTGCTCATAGTGATTATTATGAAGAACTTCATCTTTTTTCTAAGAGTAAGTTTGATGATGATTTTATTTGGGATAAACAGGATTTTTTAGAAGAGAACAGAGATAAAATTGAAGCCTATAAAGAGGCTGAGATAGAAGTAATGTATCCTGAATTTTGGGAAGAAGATTCTGTGTTTCATAAACTCAGGAAAGAGTTTGTTTGGAAAGTGTGTGCTTCCAAGACTCCTGAAAGATTGAAACTGTATAATAAATAAAAAATGAATAGGTATTCACCATGCATGAATATAGTGTAGTACAAGCTCTTTTAAATCAATGCGAAGAACATGCAGAGGAAAATTCTGCTACTAAAGTCATTAAAGTTATTTGTAAAATTGGGGTGATGTCAGGTATTGAAACTCATTTACTTCAAGTGGCTTTTGATACTTTTAAAGAAGGAACAGTTTGTGCAGAGGCAGAACTTGTGCTAAATAAGCAAAAACTTAAATTAGAATGTAAAGAGTGTGGTAATGTTTTTGAGGTGGATGAAGTCCGTTATTTTTGTGATAACTGTGAGAGTTTACGCGTAAAAGTACTTAATGGGGAAGATATGTACCTCATGAGTTTAGAAATGAATTAATAGGAGTTATTATGCAAGAGTATTGGGAATTATACATGAAAAACTTAGAGGGAAAACCAGCCTCTATACAATTTAATGCAGGAATATCTATTGAGATAGAAGAGTTGGAATATACGTATCCTACGGTAGCCTATGTCAAAGCAAAGTTGAAAGACCCTAAAGAGAACGGACTTTTAAGTGAAAATGAAGAGCCAGAGATTCTTTTTTTAGAAGACAAATTAGAAGCTTCTATGATAAAGTTTCGTATTGGAAAATATGTAGGTCGTATTATTTCTGATGGTTATGTGACTTTCTTGTATTATGTACAATATACTTATAACTGGGTTGACTTCATTGAGTTTGCATTGAATGAACATGAAAGTTATGAGATAGGTAATGGACATACTCAAGATCACGGATGGAATTATTATAAAAATCTTTTATATCCAACAGTAAAAGAGTGGCAACTCATACAAAACCATAAAGTTTGTGATTCTCTAAAGGAACAAGGTGATAATCTTTATTTAAAACGTGCGATTGAGCATAAAATATTTTTTCCAAAAGAAGATAGAAAAGAAGAGTTAGCTCTTGCATTAGAAGAACAAGGGTTTAAAGTAAACAATGAATTGACAAATGAAGAGGGTGTAAAGGGTATTGGTTTTTACCGTTTAGACAAACCTTTTTATCATGATATAGATGCACTTACGCTTGAACTCATTGGCATTGCAGAAGAGCATGATGCACTTTATGATGGTTGGGAAACCTCAGTAGTTAAATCATAACACCTAAAGGATCTTTTGCTCTGTTCATAATTTCTTGAAGGCTTGTGAAAGTTGTCTTCTTTGTATATTTTATATTGTGTTTATCGAGATATTGTAAAACAACAGAAATATAAGATTCAAAGGCATCCACTAGTTCTGGACTTAATCCAAACTCAAAAATAACTTCAGCTGGTACTATGCCAATCACAATGGCTTGGGGAACCTCTTTTCCTTGTAGTTCCATCATATCCATACATTGAAGAATTCCTATTTCATGTGCGCCACCATTGTTTAAGCCATAACCAGAAATTTCTTTGGCTGGAATGGCATAGATGGAAGCTGGATTATCATTGAGTTGTAAGCAGTCTAAAACAACAACATGATTATTTTCTTCTAGCACATTTAAAAGATGAATCCCTTCAACACCTCCATTAATAATTTCTATCTCTTCTGAAAAAGTATAGTTTTCATTAAGGTAACTTGCTGCGTAAACACCTAAGCCATCATCTTTTTGTAGTATGTTTCCTATGCCTATTATTACCATGTTTATCCAATTTATTTTTCTTATTTTATTTATTATACTTGTACTATGGTTTAATTATGGTGATTTAAATTTCGGATTTTTATTTTAAAAAATAATCAGTTCTTATAGCAATAACAAGCAACCACAAATTAAGTGCCTTTTTAGTATAATCTCAAAATTTTTTTATTACAATAAGGGTACTTCTTCATGCCAAAACGCAGCGACATCAAAACTATTTTACTTATCGGTTCTGGACCAATTGTTATTGGACAGGCTTGTGAATTTGACTATTCTGGAACGCAAGCAGCTAAAACACTTAAAGAGTTAGGATACAGAGTAGTTCTAATTAACTCTAACCCTGCAACCATTATGACAGACCCTGAGTTTGCAGATAGAACGTATGTAGAGCCAATTACGGCTGAGGTTATTTCTAAGATTATTAAGAAAGAAAATGTTGATGCAATTCTTCCAACGATGGGTGGACAGACAGCATTGAATGCTGCCATGGAAATGCACGAAGCTGGAATGCTTGAAGGCATTGAGATTTTGGGTGCAAAACCTGCTGCCATTAAAAAAGGTGAAGATCGTCAAGAATTCAAAGAAGCGATGATAAAAATTGGTATGGACTTACCAATCTCTGAATACGCTTACAATATGGAAGAGGCACTTAAAGTTGCTGAAAACATTGGTTTCCCACTCATTATTAGAGCGTCATTTACCATGGCTGGTGGTGGTTCTGGTGTGGCTTATAATATTGATGAATATAAAGACATTGTCCAAGGTGGGCTTGATGCTTCTCCTATTTCTGAAATTCTTATAGAAGAGTCTCTTCTTGGGTGGAAAGAATATGAGATGGAAGTTATTCGTGACCATAAAGACAACTGTATTATTATCTGTTCTATTGAAAACTTTGACCCAATGGGTGTGCATACAGGAGATTCGATTACCGTTGCTCCAGCACTTACCTTAACAGACAAAGAATATCAAAGAATGAGAGATGCTTCATTTAAAATTTTACGTGAAGTTGGTGTTGACACAGGTGGATCAAACGTACAGTTCTCTATTAATCCTGCTGATGGACGTATGATTGTTATTGAAATGAATCCAAGGGTTTCTCGTTCTTCTGCATTGGCTTCAAAAGCAACAGGTTATCCTATTGCTAAAGTTGCAACACTGTTGGCTGTTGGATTTACTTTAGATGAAATCAGCAATGACATTACAGGTACAGCAGCTTCTTTTGAACCAGTAATTGACTACGTAGTAACAAAGATTCCTAGATTTACATTTGAAAAATTCCCGATGGCAGACTCAACACTAAGTACAGCTATGAAGTCTGTTGGTGAAGTAATGTCAATTGGTAGAACATTTAAAGAGTCTTTTCAAAAAGCACTTATTTCTCTTGAAACAGGATTAATTGGATTTAATCCAATTGATTGTGATGAAGATACGTTAGTCCATGAAATTAGACGTTCAAATGAAAATCGTGCCTTATATGTTTTTGAAGCTTTACGAAGAGGGAAATCGGTAGAAGAGATTTTTGAATTGTGTAAAATTGACCAATGGTTCTTGTATCAGTTAGAAGAGCTTGTAGCCATTGAAAAAGCAATGGATGTTGCACTGCTTAAAGATGAAGTTAGAATGAGAAAAGCAAAATCGGATGGTTTTTCTGACCTTATGATTGCAGAGTGTATTAACCGACATGATGGTATGAAATTTTCTGAAAATGACATTTACAATGCCAGAGAAAAAATGGGAATTAGTTTAGAGTACAACGAAGTAGATACTTGTTCTGCTGAGTTTGAGGCATTGACTCCTTATTTATATTCAACAACAAATATTACAAAACTTCCCACTTCGGCTACGCTCAGTGAACGTTCAGTGTCTGAGCCTGTCGATGAGAAAAAAGTTTTAGTTATCGGTGGTGGACCAAACAGAATTGGTCAGGGGATTGAGTTTGATTACTGTTGTGTTCATGCTGCTTTTGCCTTAGAAGACATGGGTGTTAAGTCGATTATGTATAACTGTAACCCAGAGACAGTTTCTACAGATTATGATACTTCAGACATTTTATATTTTGAGCCAATTGACTTTGAGCATGTACGTTCGGTAATTGAGCGTGAAAATCCAGACGGTGTGATTGTTCACTTTGGGGGACAGACTCCGTTGAAATTGGCTAAACAGTTAACAGCGATTGGGGCAAACATTTCTGGTACTACGGCTAAAGTTATTGACCTTGCAGAAGACAGAGAGCTTTTCTCAGACTTCATTAATAAATTAGGATTAAAACAACCAAATAATGACACCGTTGTGACTAAAAATGAGGCTGTTATTGTGGCAAACCGTATTGGTTATCCTGTGCTTGTACGTCCTTCATTTGTATTGGGTGGACGTGGTATGAAAACAGTTTATTCTGATTCTGAATTAAAAGAATACATGGACGAAGCTGTTGCCGTTTCTAATGACGCACCTGTACTTATTGACAAGTTCTTGAACAATGCCATTGAGCTTGATGTAGATGCTATTTGTGATGGAAAAGATGTTTACATTGGTTCGGTAATGCAACATATTGAAGAAGCTGGAATTCACTCTGGTGACTCAGCTTGTGCTTTACCAACCATTTCTATTTCAGATGCGTTGTTAGAAGAAATCAAAGAAGAAACAGCTGCTATTGCTATTGGGCTTGGTGTTGTTGGTCTTATGAACATTCAGTATGCTATTTTTGAAAATGAGGTTTATCTTATTGAGGTAAACCCAAGAGCTTCAAGAACCGTGCCATTTGTTTCAAAAGCAACGGGTGTTCCTTTGGCTAAAGTAGCAACAAGAGTTATGATTCAAGGTGATTTAAAAGAAGCACTTAAATTTTATGATAACTTTAATGTGGTTAATTTTGACAAAAAGATTATGGAACCAAATTTAAAAGGTCATGTGGCTGTTAAAGAAGCAGTATTTCCATTTAACAAACTGCCAGGAGCCGATTTATTGCTTGGACCTGAAATGAAGTCTACAGGTGAAGTAATGGGGATTTCTGATAACTTTGGTATGTCATTTGCTAAAAGTCAGTTTGCAGCAAAAAATAACATTCCATTAGAAGGTAAACTCTTCTTATCATTGTCAAGTTCAGATAAAGAAGAAGCAGCAGAGATTGGAAAGTCATTTGTTGATTTAGGTTTTGAAATTTATGCTACCTCTGGAACGCATAGAGCTTTAGAAGAAGCAGGGATTACTTCAAATAAAGTACTTAAGATTTCTGAAGGTCGTCCAAACATTGATGATATGATTAAAAACAAAGAGATTACTTTAGCCATTAACACTTCTAACGAACAAGGTGCAAAGATAGATGGTAAGAAAATTCGTCAATCTGTACTTCGTGAAAACATCGCGTACTTTACAACGATTGCAGCAGCCAAAGCAACAGCATTGGCAATTAAAGAGCTTAAAGCTTCTAACGGTGAGTTAGAGCCTAAAGCTTTACAAGACTACTTGAATTAATTAATTGGTGCGATGGCAATCGCACCCTTGTATAATCCAAATAGAGGTAAAAGAGATAAAATACTTCTAAAGGATTTAAGGGTAAATCGAAGCACCCTAAAGCATTAAAATAGTAAAGAATATTAAGCAAATATGCTTGAATATTTTA
>CACVAP010000046.1 GCA_902727895.1 uncultured Sulfurovum sp. | reverse complement strand
TGAACTCTGCACTATATACTTTCCGTTTCTTACTCATTTTTTATTCCTTGATTTCTTAATCTTTATTCTATCTTATTGATATAAAAAATCTTGTTTTGCTGGTCTAGTTTTTGGGGAGCATTATAACATTCAAAAGATTATTCTAAAATTATTTCCTATATTAAAAGAACGTTTATCTATGGGTTGGAGCAGTCAGTAAAAAAAGAAGCTAAACTGGAAATAAGTGATGCTAAATATAGAAGAAGACATGGAGGTATATGGCAAGAACGATTCTATGAACATACGATTAGAGATGAAAAAGATTGGTTAAAAACTTTAGAATACATACACTATAATCCTATAAAACATGGATTGGTTGAAGATATAAATGATTGGGAATATTCATCATTTTACAAAAAAACCGTAGGTCGGGCTGCCCCCTGCCCGACAAAAACAAGCATAAAGAAAATGCACAATATAGAAAATAAATATTGGCATGAAAAACATAAAATAAACAAACATATTAGTCATTGGAACAATTGTCGGGCAGGGGGCAGCCCGACCTACGGAAATTTCGATAAAATTACTCATGACAAATAATAACCATAAGAACTACCTCATCATCGACCTAGAAGCCACTTGTTGTAAAGAAAGAATCATCACGCGTGAAGCAATGGAAATCATAGAGATTGGTGCTGTTGTTGTCGATGCTGGGACATTGGACGTTGTTGATGAATACACAACGTTTATAAAACCCATACTCAATCCGACTTTAACCGACTTTTGTAAAACACTCACCACCATTACCCAAGACGATGTGGACAATGCCATAGGCTATAAAGAAGCCATAGAAGCATTTAAAACATGGTCGAGTCAGTATGAAGAGTATCTTTTTTGTTCCTGGGGTGATTATGATAAAAATCAATTTATATTGGACGCTAAACTGCATAATTTAGACTACCCATTTAACGAAGAGCATCTTAACA
The DNA here is from genome assembly GCA_902727895.1 of uncultured Sulfurovum sp. Classification (GTDB taxonomy): domain Bacteria; phylum Campylobacterota; class Campylobacteria; order Campylobacterales; family Sulfurovaceae; genus UBA1140. The sequence continues at coordinate 32,231 of CACVAP010000046.1, read as the reverse complement.
TCAAAAAGGCATTTGCCAAACAACAAAACATTAAGCCTTGTGGATTGGACAGAGCGTTAGCACATGTTGGATTGGAATTAGAAGGCACACATCATCGTGGGATTGATGATGCACGTAATATGGCTCGGTTGATGCCGTTTATAGTCCAATCCTCGTAGCCGTCAAAAAGATATATTCTCTACCTGTAATGGTAACTCTAAACTTCTTCTGTTGCAGATACTTCTTAGCAAAAATAACATCGTTATAAAGCAATGACATCTCTGAGTAAGGGTAGTTAGGGGCTTTTGCTCCGTAGATGAGTTCGCCATCTATCCAGCGTGAGTTTGGGAAGCCCAATATAAACGCACCATCATACGTGAGGTGTTCTTGTACCAAAGACATGAGAAAAGGCTTGTAGTTGATGCTAGGACTTTGTAGAGTACCAATGCTTATAATAAGATCAGACTTTTGTAGTTGGAGTTCTTTAATGGTATTGATATCCTGTTGAAAGAATTGTACATTGTCTTTTGGGAAACGTTTTTTGGCATGGTTTAAAGCAGTTTGAGAATGGTCGATGCCAGTGAAGTTTATGTTGTCAAAGGTTTCTGTTTCTATAAGTTGTTGAATGAGTTCGAACTCATCACCTTTGTTAATGCCAAGGTTTAAAATATGTTTTCGTTTCTCGACCTTGACAGCTTCTAAAGCTTTTTTGTAAGCATGTAAAAAAGTTGGTTCTTCATTTTTATTGATATCAAAAAAAATGGAGTTAGTTCCATACTTCTCTTCTTTGTTTTTGACGCTTGCCGAATGAAAAGAACTTTCTTGATTGAGTTTTTGAAAAGTAAGTTGTATGAAGTTCTCATCTATTGGTTTAGGTATAAGTAGTTTACAAAAGTGTAGTTCTGCTAGGTTGACCCATGCTTTAAAGCTTCGGTTGTTTTCTTGGTCGGGATCTGGCACTATAAAACTTAGGCTTGTGCTAGTTTTAAGTGCTTCTTGTATCCATGTGGTTATTTCTAATAAGGGTTCGCTGGTAAATTTTTTCATAGCTGTAATATTAACAACATTAGTCTAATATCTTAACACTCTTGATACTGAGCCTTTTTTAAAACTTAAAATATGACATTTATTGACTTTTTTTCTCTACAATTTTGTAAAATAGTGCTACGCTAATATCATTAATTCTCAAGGAACCATTATGAACGTTAAAACCCTGCCCCTCGTACTTCTTTTCTCTTTAAACACTTTAGTTGCAAGTAATATTTCAAGTACTATTGAAAAAAGCAGTCATAAATTTTGTAAAAACACACTTTTAAATGATGAGAGTCAAAAAGAAGTTGATTTCTGTATGGAAACTAAAACAAAATACCCAAAAGTTAGTAGTACTAATAAAACCTTAGAAAAGCACCTACGACAAGCCATTGAAAAAGAACTGAAAGCACAAAATAGTCCAAAGTCTCACGTGTTAAAAGAGATTAAAGAAGGGAATGTAGGTTCTGCGATGGGACATGAATCAAGCCTTAGCCTTAAAGTTCTTTCTGCCACAGATAAGACTTTTACTTTAGAAGGCTCATTTTATGCTTATCTTGGAGGCGCTCATGGTATGGGGAATACCATCTTTATAAATTATGATACGAAAACAGGTAAAGAAATTACGCTTGAAGATGTTTTTGTTCCTAATTATAAAAAGAAACTCAAAGAAATTGTGGAAAAAGAATACCGTATTCAAAGTCACATTAAAGAAGATGATAACCTCCAAGATAAATTAGATTGGTTTGACAATAAGTTTGTCTTAGCTGAAGCCATTGGTTTTGGTGAAGATGGTCTTCATTTAGCCTACAATGCTTATGAGATTAAATCTTATGCAGCAGGAACGACTAACATCATTGTTCCTTATGCCTTATTAAAGTCTATTATTAAACCCAATGGCTACTTAGCACCTTTAGCAAAAGCTCAAAAGCTTAGTGAAGGTAAAGTACAGCATAGTTTTAGCGATGCCCTTTCAAGCATGAACTTAAGTGCTGAAAGAATTTCTGGTTCAAAACTAAAATTAATTCTTCAAGTGAGTAAAGACCCGTATAATTATCGAATGAAAGCAAATAAAGGAAGCATCTCTCTTTCTTTTCCTCAGCTCTCTAGTAAAAGTGAGGTATTATCAAAGTCTTCACAAAACATTGATAAGTTGATGCTTTATCCAAAAGGACATAAGATTTATAATCTTAGCCAAAAGAAGAACATTGTTAGTGAGTATCTTTTAGTTGAAGGTGAAGTTACAAAGTGGACAGATGAGAAAGAACGAAAAATTGAGTTAATACTTAATATGCCTGAAAATATAGATAGCTTAAAAGTACGCTACCGAATGACAGTTAAAAATGAAAAACAATTTTTTAATACTCCCTACAAAGGAACACAAGGACAACAAGGATTTCAAAATTATGATGTTGAAATTCGATAAAGGATTAACATGAAAAAAACAATTATAACATTATCAGTTTTGGCTATGCTCTTTACAACATTACTCTTTGGAGAAAATGAGTTTAAGAAACCAGCGTCATTTAAAGATTATAAGCAATATACGCTTGATGATATGATGGTATTTATTTCTCCTAAATTAATAAAAAGTATGAAAATTAAAAAGAGTAAAGATAAAAATACTCATGCTTCTGTGAAAACCATGTTTTTAACGATTAAGGGTGAAGAAGTTAAACTCTCTATTGACCCTGGAGCAAGTGATGATTTTTCTTTTGTTTTTAAACATAATGGTAAAGAGACAATGATTGCAGGTGAAAGCGTTTTTATTTCTCAATCAGGAACTATTTATATTTCTAATAGAACTAATGAAAACTATGAAGTAAAAAGAAAATTTAAAATTACAAAAAATGGTGTTAAAGAACTAAAACAAGCTTTTCTTTCTGTCAATATGGAATGTGAAACATCAGCTTTAGCCACACTTTATTCAGAACAAGGTGGCAAAGGAAATATTGTTGCAAACATACCAAAAGGAAAAAAAGTCAAAGTTTTGTTAAATGCATTTACAGTATCTAAGTCTGATATTGATAATTCTAAAGATTATTTAGTACAAACTTCTTTTGGTTTGGTGGGGTGGGTTCGTTCTTCTTCTGGATATATGCAAGAAAAAGGTAAGCCTCTTGGTTGTTTGATGTATGAAGGGGATTAAATAGTAGAGGGATATAAAGTCACTTCTTAGAAAAAAGAAGTGACTTTAATAATATTAGTGAATTATGTTATTCTTGAAAGGTAACAAAGGTATTATCATTTTGAGGCGTAAAGTTTTTTACATGCTCGGCAATAAGGTGAATAGCCATACCGTAAGAGGTTGAGTTATTGTACCTAGTAAGTACTCTAAAGTTACTTCCTCCTAACCAAATGTCATCGTTGCTGTCATTACGGTTTTTGAGTAAGTAGGCTTTTGACTCATAAAATGGCTGAGTCGCTTTAATACCATGTTTATTTAAGTAGTTCATTGTGTATTTCTTTTTATGAGAAGTTTTGAGCTTTTTAAAACGTGTTCCTGAAAAGTTAGTAGAGGCTGCAACCACAGCACCTTTTACCCAACCTTTTTTGTGCATAAACTTGGCAATAATCCCAATTGAATCTTCTAAGTCCCATGGGTCTTTTATCCCATCACCATTGTAATCAACTGCAAAACGTCTTTGGATGGAAGGCATCTGTTGTACAGCGCCCATTGCTCCTGCAAATGAACCATATTGGGTGTAGATGTCTCGGTTTTCTTCACGCATGAGTAAGAAAAGGTTCTTTAACTCAGCATTGAACCATTTGTGCATACGGTTTTTATGAAAACCCAAAGTTGCTAAAGAGTCAAGTACTCTAAAGTCACCTGTAAATGTTCCATATTTACTTTCTACCCCTAAAAAACCTACTATATAATCCATGTCAATGTTGTACTCATCTTCAGCACGTTGTAATGTTGTGTAATAATTTTTCTTAAACTCTAGGGCAAGTGCCATGCTTTCATCATTTAAGACATTTTTCTTATAGCGTTCCCATGTTCCGTTGGTACTTCCTGCTTTGTACTTACCCACGTAACGGTCAAGGGTTTCTTGGTCTAACATTGCGTTACCCAAAACCTCTTCCATATAGCTACGTTTGAAGTTATTTTTATTGACCATCATATTAATAAATTTTTTGACTTTTTTCTTGGCTAAAAAGTCATAAGGTACGGGAGGTAGTGGTTCTTTGGGTTCAGCTGCTTGGAGCGTAAAAGTTGTTAGTAGGGTTAGGCTTATTAGTTTTATTAAATTCATATTTAATAATATCATATGAATATTAAAAGGAAGAAGTTAAATAGATTTAAGATGACTGACCTTTTAATTCCATCATTATAGAAAACAAGAATTTAGTTTCATCTGCTATAGTGTGAAAAATCAGATAAAATAACTCCTAATAACAAGGAAAACCTATGAAAACAACCGATAATACCACAGTAGAAACGCTTGAAGATCTTGCACCTTTGGCAGATTATTCACTTATAAACACACTTAATATTGATCCTGATGCTAGAGAAGATGGTATAGACCATGACCCAAGACAAGTCTTTTCTGGGCATTTTGTTCCTGTGAATCCTACACGCATTAAAAACCCTAAATATGTTGCCCACAGTAAGCGATTTTTTTCTGAATTTGGATTGTCAGACTCTTTGGCAACCTCTGAGCCATTTATGAAAATGTTTTCTGGAAATACTTCAGAGCTACCAGAGTCAATGCGAAAGACAGGTTGGGCTACGGGTTATGCTCTTTCTATCTATGGAACGGAATATTATGATCAGTGTCCATTTCGTACAGGGAATGGATATGGTGATGGTCGTGCCGTTTCAATTTTTGAGGGCGTACTAAAGGGAAAACGTTGGGAGATGCAACTTAAGGGTGGAGGGAGAACACCTTATTGTCGTGGTGGTGATGGACGTGCTGTGTTGCGTTCGAGTGTGCGTGAGTTTTTGGCTCAAGAACACATGCATGCACTGGGCATACCCACATCACGTTCTTTGACGCTTTATGCTTCGGAGACAGAGACAGTGAGTCGTCCATGGTTTCATAAGGGGTCATATTCTAAAGACCCTGAACTGATGATAGATGAAGCTGTTGCCATTAGTACACGGGTTGCACCTTCATTTTTACGTGTGGGTCAACTTGAACTCTTTGGTCGTCGTGCAAGAAAAAATGAACATCCTACTGCGATGAAAGAGCTTGAACAAATGGTGTTGCATATTATAGAACGTGAATATTCTGAGGTGATTGATGAGAGTTTATCACTGGATGAAAAAGTACTTTTATTGGCGATTGAATTTAGAAAACGCTTGACTTTACTGATTGCAAATTGGATTCGTGTGGGTTACTGTCAAGGAAACTTCAACAGTGATAACTGTGCAGTAGGGGGTTATACAATTGATTATGGCCCTTTTGGATTCATAGACATGTTTGACCCAAGATATCAGCCGTGGACAGGTGGAGGTGTACATTACTCTTTTCTCAATCAACCCAAAGCTGCCGAACGTAACTTTCAAATGTTTTGTTTGGCACTTAAACCACTGTTAGCCTCAAATCAAGAGGCAGCAGAGATGTTAGAGAAGATTAAAAATGATTTTCCTCAAGTGATGCAAGCTCGTATGTTAAAAATGTGGGCTTCTAAGTTGGGGTTAAAAACCTTTGATACAACACTTTTTAATGACATGATGAGGTTGATGATAGAGACTTCCGTAGACTATACCATCTTTTTTCGTGAACTCTCTTCTGTTCCTGAGGATATGGCTGTACTTGCAAAGAGCTTTTATGGTGAAAGTGTGCTTGATGCTAAACTGATGGATAAATGGTCAGAGTGGTTTACAAGATGGCAGTCTTTGGTAGATGTTTCTACTCCTGAAGAGCGAAAATCACTGTCAGAACAGATGAAAGCTGTTAACCCCAAATATACTTTACGTGAGTGGTTACTTGTACCTGCTTATCGAAAAGCAAATCATGGAGACTATGCGTTAATTCATGACTTACAAGAAGTGATGAACAACCCTTATGCTGAACAGTCTGAAGAAACAGAAAGCAAGTATTACAGAGAAAAACCTGCTGAACTCTTTGATATTGCAGGTGTTTCTCATGTGAGTTGTTCATCGTAATCACAGAGACTGTGAAAGAATCTTTCCAGTCTCTATTTAGGGTATAAGTTTAATCCAAATAACTTTCAACAGCAGTAGCACGTTCACTAGAATGGTTTTTTAGTTGACTAATAGCTTGTGAAAACTCACTGCTTTTGTGGTTTGGAAGGCATCATCAATAACCTCTTGTAGATAGGTGTCGTATTGAGCTTCAGCACGTTGCAATGTTGTATTTATATGTAGATATACAAGACCTAACAAATAAGATTTACTATCGTGATAGTGATATATGTTATAATTAATAAATATTAGGAGAAATTAGAGATGAAGGTAGTTATTAATACTTATAAGAAACATAAAACAACAGTTGATAATTTTATTATTAACTCTATTAAAAATACATCAATAAATTATATTGAGAATGCAGAAAGTATTTTTAAGAAGTATGATTTTATACAACTCATTTACAGTGTTGACGAAGCATTTAATCAAGTGAGTCCAATAATATGTAAGGATAAAAGAGAGACCCTTAATATAGGGAATAGTAAGAGTCATTATTTTTCGAAATTAGATCTTAATGAAGATGGATTTTATATCTCTAATCCGTACATACATTATCGAACAGGTAAAGCTAGTTTGACGGTTGTTCGAAAAATTGATGATCACTACTATATATTTGATTGTAATTTACTTTTTCTTTTAGAAGAGTTAAAATTAATTGAATACAATAGTGTACATGATAAGGTTACACGTATAATTTATGCAACAGGGGCAACAATTTTAGCCATAGTAGCAATTGCACTAATTGTGTATGGAGGGTATAGGTTGGTGGAGTTGTTTTTTATGAATCCTGAGAGTGATTTTTTTCACTCTATATTTAAATCTATTATTGCTGTGACCTTGGGAATTGCAATTTTTGATTTAGCAAAACAGATTATGGAGCATGAGGTCTTATTTCGTAATTTTTCACATGAAGATGGACATCAGTATAAAGTTTTAGGAAAATTTCTCTCTTCTATTGTTATTGCATTATCTATTGAGACCCTGATGGTGGTGTTTAAAATTACCTTAGATGATTATACGAATATGCTGTATGCTTTTTATCTTATTATTGGAACAACAGTGATGTTTGTAGGGCTTGCATTTTTCTTTAAGACCATACAGAATAGTAAAGAATCTTAATCATTACAGAGTTGAGTAAAACTCAACTCACTTGCTATTCTTAAACCAAGGTCAAAAGCACCACCAATAACACTGGTGGGGTAACCATGAGTCCAAACTTACTGTATTCCCAAAAACTAATTTTCACATCTTTTTGAGCTAAAGTATGTAACCAAAGTAGGGTTGCTAAACTTCCAAATGGGGTCATTTTTGGTCCTAAGTTACAACCGATGATGTTGGCGTAAACCATGGCATCATTCCCAATGTCTTTTAAGGCAATGTCCATTACCATAATGGTGGGCATATTGTTCATAATGGCTGATAAAAAGGCAGAGATAAACCCTGTTCCTACAATGGCAACAACATCAGACTGTGTATTTAGAGAGTGTAAAACCGTTGTCAGGTAGTCAGTTAGTCCAGCATTTTTAAGTCCGTAAACCACAATGTAAAGACCCAAAGAGAACCAAACAACTTGCCAAGGAGCATCTTTAATAATCTTTACAGGCTCAACTGTTTTGTAGGCTGTGGCAATAAGTAAGAAGATAATTCCCCCACCCAAAGCAAAGACAGAAATAGGAATGTTGTAGTGGTCACCGATGAAGTATCCAGCTAAAAGTAAACCTAAAAATCCCCAAGCCAAATAGAAAAGCTCTTTGCTTTTTAGAACCGAGTCAGCAGGTTTTAGTAGGTCAATGTCGACGGTTTTAGGAATGTCTTTACGTAAGAAAAAGTATAAAACAGCAATGGACATGGCAACACTCACGACAAAAGGTAAGAACATATTAGATAAATATTCACTAAAACCAATGTTATAATAGTTGGCTGTTACGATGTTGGTTAAGTTTGAAAATACAAATGGTAAAGAAGCAGAATCTGCAATGAATCCACCTGCAAGTAAAAAGGCAAGTATGGTTTTAACATTGAGTTTTAATATACGCATTTTCGCTAGTAAAATAGGCGTTAAAATGAGAGCTGCACCATCATTGGCAAAAAGGGCTGAAACCACAGCACCCAAAAGAATGGAGTAGATAAACATCTTGACTCCAGAACCTTTAGAGAACTTCGCCATTTTTAAAGCTCCCCATTCAAAAAAGCCTATTTCATCCAGTACCAAAGAAAGAATAATAATTCCTATAAAGGCTAAAGTAGCATCCCAAACAATGTCCCAAACAGTGAAAAGGTCAGGGTATGAAACAACTCCTGCAATGTAAGCGACAATGGCTCCGATGACAGCTGTTGTTCCTATTTGTAAGCCTTTGGGTTGCCAAATGACAAATATGAGCGTGATTAAAAATATACTACTTGCTAGTAACATTGTTACATCCTTTATTGAGAGGTGGAATTTCGAGTTGGAGGTGTTGAATCTCTTTTAAGATAGATTGACGAAAAGCATCAAGAGGAGAGCGAATGGAGTAAAAAGCCCAACGCCCTTTACGCTCAACGCGTAAAAAACCTCCCTCTTTTAAGATTTTTAGATGACGAGAGATACGTGACTGAATCATTTCAAATGAACTTTCGATGTCACAGACACAGACCTCACCATGTAGGTCTATAAAGTGTAAAATGCGAATACGGGTTTCATCATTAAGTGAGCCAATGGTTTTTAGAAAAATATCCATTAGTTATTTTCTAAAGCTTTTTGTACTTGTGGCAGAAGTAGTTCTTTTATTTCTGTATAAGTTGCTTCAAATGCGTCATATTCTTTTCCATCTGGATCTTCAAAAGAGATATGTAGTTTAGGCGTTGGTTTTTCAAATATAGGACAAGTTTCATGAGCATGGTCACAAACAGTTACGACCAAGTCAAAGTCTAAATGACTTAGGGTATCTAATGTTTTAGAGTGGTAATTGTCGTCCCATTCATTGTGCGATTCTAATACTTTTTTAGCATTTGGGTTTACACGACCACTGGGTTTAACACCAGAACTGTAAGCCTCTAGACCTTTTAAATGGTTGTTGATTAATGCCTCAGCGATAATACTTCGACAGCTGTTTCCTGTACATAATACCAGTACTTTTTTACTCATGATTTGACCTTTTACTTGAATGTTTTTGGGAGTATAGCAGATTTTAATACAATACATCAATATATCTTGATGTATTGTATTCTCTTTTGAAGAGTTAGAGGTTATTTTCTTTTAATGGTTGAGACAAAACTTGGTAGATTCCATGCACCACCTGCTGCCATGAGTCTACAAGCCCCTGTGCTACCTTTGTTGGTTTGTTGAAATTTTTTGCCATTCCAAACGAACTTTTCATAAGAGATACAGTCTCCAATGCCTCGTCCTTTGTGCTGTCCAGAGATGGTTCCAATTTTATTTTCAATCGAATACGCGTTAGACTCTGTAGTAATCAGTTTGGGTGCAAAAGGTGCTTTGTTATTAATAACCCAATAGGCAGATCCAGTGTTATACGCAGCCATCCAACAGACTTTTGTTGCAAGTAATTTGTTTGAAGAGAGTTTGTATAGGCTAAGTTCATTGTCTTCAGCATTAGCAGAAAAACACTCTTCTTCATTGAGTACCAACGCTTTTTCCAGTAGTTTCATTTGTTGAGAATTAATACGTACCTCTTTGTCTGAGTAGAGAGCTGGAGCATAGATGGTGGGTACGGTTTTAGGGCGTAAAACATTTTGTTCGCTTTTTGTGCCTTTTTTATACAGAGCGCCTGTTGTACCAAGACGTTTTTGAAACTCATCTACTTTAAGCAGTACAGCCGAAGAACCTTGGTCTGAAAGTTCCCAATAGTAGTTTCCTGTTTTCCAAACAATGGTACTTTTGTTTTTGAATGCATTGAGTAAAGCATAAGTCTGTTTTTTTGACAATGAACCTATTAGCTCATTTTTACTCATACTCACAAGACCAAGGCTTTTGTTGTTGATTTTCATTTCAAGTTGAAATTTTTTAGGAAAAGTAGCGAATACTTTTGATTCTTTATCTCCTAGGTAGCCTAATTGTACTTTTCCCATAACTTCTTGGTTTGGACCAGCACGACTGATGAGTAAAACAGTCACAGGTAGGTTTTTTGAATCTTCCTCAGAATACCCGACCATACGACAAGTATTACTGTTGTCACAAGTAACTTCCCAGTCATGGTGTGAAAATGAAAGGGCAGTTAAAAGTTGGGTACTTATGAGTAGACCCATAAAGATTATTTTTTTCATATACATATAAAATCCTTTTTTTAGTTATAAATTATTATAGGCTTTAATTGATTAATCCATTATAAAGCTGTTTATGAACTGTTTTTCATATTTTAGTATACTAACGTCTATAGAAGGAGGTAAATATGATAAAGAAAAAAATACTACTAATAGAAGACGATGAACAAATGGCTGAGCTACTACGGCGTTTTTTAGTAGAGCAAGAACTAGAAGTCTCACATGTTACACGACCTTCTCAGGCTATTGCACTTTTGGAGCTTGAGAAGTTTGACCTCATCATTTTAGATTTGTCTTTGCCTGAGATGGATGGGTTGGACTTGTGTATTAAAATACGAGAGATTACAGACATATACATCATTATTTCTTCTGCACGCTCTGACTTGGCTGATAAGCTCATAGGTTTTGAAAATGGAGCAGATGACTATTTACCAAAACCTTATTCTCCTAGAGAACTTTTAGCACGTATTAAGAGTATTTTCAAAAGAGACAGTTCAGTAAAAGCAGAGAAGGTTTTAAATAGCCGTTTTAATGTAGATGAGGAGTCAACACAAATAAGCTTTGACAAGGAAGTTTTAAAACTAACCCTTGCAGAATATGAGATACTAAAACTACTTATTAAACGCTCAGGACAAACCGTTAGCCGTGAAGAGATAGCCAATAGCATTGACTCACATCGTTTTGACTCAGGCGTTGAAAGCATAAACATACTCATAGGACGCATACGTAAGAAGCTAGACCCCAATAAATTTGATACCTTCATACAGACAGTTAGAGGAATAGGATATCGTTTTGTTGAAAACTAAGTCTATTATTTTCTCTGCACGTTTGGTAGGGGCTATTGCTGGGGTACTCCTTGTTGTGGCGACACTTTTAGCCTTGCAACTCTCTGTGTACCTTGATAAGAAAAATGAAGTCTATCGGGCTGTGATGCTCTACGACCTACTGTTTACCAAACACCCTTCTAAAGATGACTTTGAAAAGTACATCCAAAAACATCAACTCACCCCTGTGGGTGGTGCTAAAATGAAAGAGGTTGAAGAGAAAGGGGTTTTCTTTATCAAAGATGAGTTGTTTCGTAAGACCTTACAGTCGGGTGACATTGCCATTTATGTTTATGATATGCATTGTTATTATGCTTATAAGATGGACAGCATGTATTATTATCGTAGTGATGAACCTATGACACCTTATAAGCTTTATATTGGGATTATTGCTATTTTTCTTTTTGTGTTACTGCTGATGCTGTTTAGGTTTATCTCTTCGTCCATTAACCCTTTACAAGAGCTATATGTACAGATACAACGTTTTGCCAATGGTGAAAAAGACATTAACATACAAATAGCAGGTACGGATGAGGTTGCACAAGTAGCCAATGCTTTTGATGCCAGTGTTAAACGGACTCAGGCTTTAGAAAAAAGTAGAGCCTTGTTTTTACGAAATGTCATGCATGAACTTAAAACCCCTATTTCTAAAGGAAAGATGCTCATGCACTTTATCGAGGGTGAAGCAAAAGACAAACGCTTACTCGAAGACCTTTTTGACCAGATGCAAGGACATTTGGATGACTTTGCACGGGTGGAGTCTTTGAGTGAGAAGAGTTTAGAGTTGGATTTAAAAACCTATGCTGTCATTGACCTTGTCGATCAGGCGATTGATATGTTAGACATTCATCGTGATGAGTTTGAGATTAGTGTGGGAGTTGAACGTGTGGAGGTGGACTTTAAGCTTTTTACCTATGTTATTAAAAACCTTTTGGACAATGCTTTTAAATATAAAAATGCCAAACCTGTCTACATTGGCTTTGCAAACAACCGTCTAAGCATTAAAAACAGTGGAACGCCTTTTAAAGAAGGCATCACCAAATACATGAACGCCTATGAACGGGACTTGACCCAACACAGTTTAGAAGGTATGGGCTTAGGACTTTACATTGTCGATGGTATTGTGAACCGTCATGACTATACTTTTGCCTACCGATTTATGGATGGGATGCATTGTTTTTCGATTGAGTTTAGTAAGAAATAGTTACACATCGCATACAAATTTAATTAAAGTTTTATTCGATAAAATAGATACAAAATCAAAGGAAATAATATGCCAGTAATAACAGATGCCATCATAGGTGGAGTAGCATGGGAGGTTTTTTCTAAAGGTCACTATTCTTGAAACTCCTGATGAGATAAAACAAATAGAAAATAATCAAGAGAAAGAAAAAGCTTTTAGAGAGTATATTAAGAAAAGTAAATACATTAATAAAGGTACAATTCAAGGTATTCAACATCAAGAGAATAAAGGTGGCACAGTAAATAATCATTTTGGAGATACACACAACCACCCAAACCAATAAGCCCCAATATAGGGGCAAAAGAACTCAAAAAATCATGTACCGAGCATTATCTAAACCACTTCAAAACCATCTCCCTACTAATAGAAGATGAGAAAAAGCCAATAGATGATATTTATGTCAATCTTGCCATTATTAGAGAGGAAAAAGAAGAGGATATAAAAGACAAATCAAAGCTTTTAGACCGAGATAAAATCATAAATTCTTATGAAGAGATATACAAACCAAAAGAGCCAATAGCCATTGAGGAGCTGATAGAAAAATCATCTAAACATAACTCTGCAAAAGCTCTTATCTATGGGAAAGCAGGAATTGGGAAGACTAGTTTTTGTAAATATATCGCTTATATATGGGCAAAAGGAGAGCTTTATGATGAGTTTGACAATATTGTTTATATTGCATTAAGAGAGTGGAAAGAGGATGGTTTAGAGAGTATTATTAAAAAGATTTATTTTGAAGAGAGACACAAAAATGAAGCGATAGAGATAGACCAATCCAAGACGCTATTTCTGTTTGATGGGTATGATGAGCTTTCAGAAACTTCTCTTTTGCATGGTGCGATAAAAAAGTATAATCTTCAAAACTACATCATCACTTCACGACCTTATGGGTATAGAAAAAGTGATTTTTATGTCAATGAGGTCTTTGAGACGATTGGATTTACTGATGAAAATGTAACAGCTTGTTTTTTAAATCTCTGCTTTTTCATTTCTAAGTCCTGCTTAAAAGATTCATAATTTCGATTAGATATCTTATTCAGATATATTTCTAATTTCTCCATGTTTTTATAATAATTATTATTAAATTCTTTATTGGGGGATTGTACTAAGTGTCGAATTATATCGCCTAATATAGTATGAACTTCAAATTCTTTCATTATTGAAAAAACATTAAGTTCTTCTAGTTCTTTCGTTAAAGTGGAATTTATCTTAAAGTTCTGAATAAACTCACAGTAGTGATATTGAAAATCTTTTATATTTAATTTAACTACAATCTCTGACCATTGTAAATTGGTTAACTTTTCAGGAAATTTCATTTTGTTATTTGGGTGTAATGCTGTAAGCCATTGTCCATGAGCAATTTTATTTCTAACTTTAGATTGTTTATCGACATAATTTTCCAAATAATTTTTAATTGTTGTCTTTTGATATACAATTTCTTTTTGTTTCTCACAGTAAACTTGATTTATCTCCTGAAGTTTTTGTTCCCAACCATTTTCAGCATCATTTTTTATTTGATTTGTTCTTTCTATTTTTTGGACTTTATGGTGTGTTTTAATTTGTATAAATGTATAGTTGATGAGAATTTGCCATTTATTGAATATTCCCGAATCTTTTAGCATATTAGCTATTTGTGTATCTGTAAATGTATTAGGAGTATATACAATTTGTGTAAATTGAGCTTCAGACCAAGCACTATATGTCAATGCAAGTAATTTTGTTCTCATCTCAATTTCAAAAGGTCTATTCTTTTTTATGGCTTCAACAACATCTCTTTTTAAGTTGAGAATTACTTTTCTAAGATATTGTACATTTTTACTTTGTTTATTAAAAATAATTTGAATCCTATTTAATATGGAAGTGGTGGTCTACTAGTGGGGGGACAGGACTCGAACCTGTAGACTTATCAAAGATAAATCATTTGCCATTTTTCTAAAAGAAACTTCCCCATAAAAATTCCCTATGTAGACCAAAAGGATTATATACATAAAAATATAATTTTTGACTTAAGAAGGTACAGAAAGGAAAGTATTAAATTACTTCCTTTTAAAAAATAATATATTACATTTTATAAACTGTAATTTTATGATATAATACATTTTATATCATAAAAAGGAAATCCATGCTAACCAAAAATCAACTCTTCGAAATTCTATTAGATTGGAACTACTGGAACAGAGAATTTCCCAAAACCACTCCAAGAAAAAGCTACGTAAATCAGATAGAACGGTTGAGCCAAACAGATGAAGTACTTGTGATTAAAGGGGTTCGGCGTTGTGGTAAATCGACACTGCTTATTAATGAGATGAAGCGACTTGTGGCTAATGGGGTAGAAAAAGAGCAACTGTTGTTTGTTAACTTTGAAGATGTTCGGCTTATCGGTCATTTGGGTATTGAACTCTTGGGGCTTATTAAAGATACCTACATGGAGTTTGTTAATCCACAAGGAAAGCCCTATATCTTTTTGGATGAGGTACAAAATATTGAGTATTGGGAGAAGTGGGTAAATACGGAGTATGAACTAAAAAAATCACACATCTACGTGACAGGTTCTAACTCTTCGATGTTAAGTTCTGAGATAGGCACAGCTTTAAGTGGTCGATATGTAAGTGTGGACGTTTATCCTTTGAGTTTCAAAGAGTTTTTGTTGTTTAAAGATATAGAAGTAAAAAATAAAATAGAGCTAATTAGCCAAAAGCATTTGCTTAATCGTGAGTTCACAGCTTTTATATCTGAGGGGGGATTTCCCAAAAGCATAGCCTATTCAAAAGATAAGCTAATGCAAAAAGAACTGATAGAGGGTTATTTTAACTCTATACTTCTTAAAGATATCGTCGCACGATTTAAACTCAAAAACTTTAAAACTTTAGAAGATTTATCTGCTTTTATACTTTCTAATACAGCAACTTACCACACCATTAATAAACTCAAAAATTCTTTTGCTATCTCTTATGATATGGCTAGAGACTATATGGAGTATTTAGAAAAAGCTTATATGATTTTGGCTATCAATAAATTTGATTATTCGCTAAAAAAACAACAAGCCAATGCTCGAAAATATTACTCTATAGATTTGGGTTTGTCTAATCTATTACGAGTTCCAAATGTTAAAACAAAAGGGCATGATTTGGAGTCTGTGGTTTTGTTGGAGTTGTTACGACGAGGATATAAGGTTTATTATTACAAAACTAAGGGTGATTTGGAGTGTGATTTTGTGGTTGAGAAAAATAGAGAGATAGTTGAGATGATACAAGTTACGGTAACTTTACAAGATGAAAAAACACGTAAAAGAGAGTTGGCTCCTTTCGCTAAAGTAGTAGACGAGCTAAATCTAAAAGAGCTAAATCTAAAAGAGGTGAAGATGACTGTTTTGTGTGAGGATAGTTCTGAGGTTTTAGATAGTGGAGTAGAGGTTAAGAATATCTTGGAGTGGTTATTAGCATAAGATTTTTTTAAATAGATTCATAATGTTTTCTAAGAAATACCCTTGTTAATGAATTGTTTATGAAAGGTATATGGTTCATTTTTGTTGTTCTAATATACTGCTATTAGAACAAGTCACTTCGACAAGCTCAGTGACCGATCGACAAGCTCAGCGAGCGAGACTGGATGGTTCTAAACAAAACTTTAAGGATACAAAATGAAAAAACTTACTCTAGGATTTGCAGCAGTATTGGCAATGATAGCTTTTGGAACAACAACATTAACAGCAGAAGATGCTAAGTGTGGTGAGGGTAAATGTGGAACATCAAAACCAACTAAACCAGAGTCAAAATGTGGTGAGGGAAAATGTGGTACTGACAAGCCAAAACCAGACGCAAAATGTGGTGCAGGTAAGTGTGGTGGTAAATAGCCATTAGCTAGAACTTTCGACAGTAGAGCTTGTTTTCTCCAACATCTCTACCCTTTTTAATATACTTAATCATTATGTTCTTTTGATGGTCTAGAGTTAAAAGACTATAATGGTCTTCATATCTCTAAAATCAAGGAACATACATGTTACACACAACTCATAAATTTATTAAAGATATTCTTGTTAATTTTCAATCGCTTTCATTACTTCTTGCACGGCTTATTATTGCGTATGGTTTTTATGAACCTGCTGTTAAGAAATGGCAAGACATAGATGGTATTGCTACATGGTTTGGCTCATTGGGAATTCCTTTTCCCACACTTAACGCTTACATGGTAGCCACAACGGAACTTTTAGGCGTACTGTTGTTAACGTTAGGATTGTTTACCCGACTTATTTCAATACCACTGATGGTGACGATGGTTGTTGCCATTGCTACGGTACACTTTGCACATGGTTTTTCAGCTGGAGACAACGGTTTTGAGATTCCTCTTTATTATCTGTTATTTTTGTTTATGTTTACAGCCCATGGTGCAGGGAAGTTTTCTCTTGACCATCTGATGTTTGGAAAGGAGAAATAGTCATGCATGATTTAACGCCTGATGATGCCATCGAACTTTTTGCGTATGATGCTGACTTTTTAAACATTCTAAGTTCTTGGTTGCTAAAAAATCACATACCGTTGCAAACTATCATGATGCTTTGATAGAAGGTATGCGTTCTTTATTGGCGATTATGGGCAAGAAGAGGCTTAAGGAGTTGTCTCAAGAGGATTTACTTAAAATATAAAAAAATGAAAAAATGGCTTAGTTTTAATTTCTCATTTTTTATTATGGCAATCGCTATTTTTTCTTTTGCTTATTCAGTTTACAGAGCTGATATTAACCAAAGAAATAACATTTGTAGAGAAGCTGGTTTTCAGATTTTAAAAGAGTTGAACCAATTGCAAATTGTCAGCGACAAAGAGCGTTATGGTAGTGTGGATAAAGACCGATTTAATCATTTATTTTCCTACCTCAATTAAAGAAGAGACCGTAGCGTTAAAACTTTGAGAACGTTAAACTAACCCATTATCTTGGAGATGATGGTCGTTTATTTTCTTATTTAAATTACCAAATAAGATTATTCTTCTATTATAAAGTTTTCTTTTGCTTTTTGAATAGTTTTCTCTCCAATACCTTTAATAGAAGACAATATATTTAAATCAATATATTCTTCTTTTATACGCAATCTAAAAATTTCTTTCGCAATAGTACGAGATATATCTAAATGAACTTCAAGTTCATCAAGTGAAGCTTCATTAATATTAGGTTTAGTAGTTTTTGCTTCCTTTTTATTTACATATTCTAAAATATCTGCAACAACTAAATAAGTATGAAAAACTGCTTTCACTGCCTCAATTTGATTTAAATCAGCATGCACACCTTTATTGGCTAACTTATTTACTTTTTCTAACCATGAGCCAAGAAAATCTATATGTGTTTTGGCTAATGCTTTATTTGTATCAGATTCAATAGACCTATCCATGAATGCCCATAATCTATTAACATATTGTCCCTGTTTTAAGACACGTCCATTGATCTTTTCATCTGAAGCTGGTAATAATTTATCTGCCAAACTTTCAAGTAAGCGTCTACAACTAGTTAATGCTTGAGACCATTCTTCCTTTCTATTTGATGATACAGACTTGAAAGCTAACATTAATTGTTCTGATATTTTAGGGTCTAAATCTAACAGACGATCATCAACAACATTCTTGAGAATGTCAAATGAGTTACTTACTGTTCCTGAGAACTTTAATTGTTTAAAAAGTTGAGAAGCTATTTTGTGAGCTTTGTTCTTAACATAACTAATATGAGTATTTAAATGGGTCTTATAAAATGAACCATCATTTCCTTTTTTTAGTCTAAGTAAATCGTTATATGTTTCTTCAACAAATCCAATATTTTCATATCCCCCACCATTAATATCTTTTTTAATATTGAGTTCTTCATTAGTATAATGAATCTCTGATTTAAGATTTAATTCTATTAATTTATCTATTATTCTGTTTGTTGCTTTTAAAGAATCATCTGTTTTTTCTTTTTGATATTGAAGTACACAGTCTATATACTGTTTTAAGGTATTCGTATATTTAGGATTCCCTAATTGAATTTCACACCATATATAGACATCTTGATTATCTAAAATAGATGCTACTCTACTAAGCTTCTGGACAGATATAAGTACAGAACCTTTAAGTGATTCTAACTCTTTAAGTGTTTCTTCTATTAGTCTTAGAGCTTCTTTTTTTTCTTGCATTTATTAACCTGTTTAATTTTTTAAATTATATCAAAAAAAGGAATACTAAAATCATTTATTGCTGTTGGAAGAGTCAATAGCGATAAAGTTATTGAAGTGTTCGATGAATTTGTAGAAACTTTAGATAATGCCTCATTTCATAAGAGTAAAAAGTTCAAAGCCAATCTTCTTAGATGGTCAAATAGAGGCTTAACCCTTTTATAATCTTTCTTCTTATTTATTATTGAAACTCTGTGGAGGTTTATGAAATATGTTTGGATTGATTATTCTGCTTATTTGAGTTCGAGAAATTTACTTCAATATATTCAAAAAATATTTGATGGCTATGGAAAAAATTATAGGATGCATTGGTTCATGGTTATAGAATTAACAAAAACTTAATAGACAAGATGCTTTTAGAAATAGAATAGTGTATACTATGATATTATTTAATAAGGTATATGATAGATGGCAAAACAAGACAATTTTACAACAAAAATTATAGGTGGAGAGTTTAAAGGAAAAGTAATAGAAATTCCTAACATCTTTACAACACGTTCTTCAAAAGGGATTTTAAAAGAATCTCTGTTTAATACATTACAGTTTGACATTATGGACAAGAACTTTGTAGAAGTTTTTTCAGGTTCAGGATCTATTGGACTTGAGGCATTAAGTCGTGGGGCTTCTCAGTGTTATTTTATAGAGTATAACAAGGTAGCCTATAAGGTACTACAAGAGAACATTCAAAAACTAGACCCTAGCAGATGTCAACACATGTTTGGAGACAGCTTTGAGAAGTTCGATACGCTTTTGTCTATGGTAGAGAAGAGAGATGAGAAGACTTACTTCTATTTTGATCCACCATTTGCTACGCGTGATGGTATGGATGATGTATATGAAAAGACATTAGCACTTATAGAGAAGATAGATGCTTCAAAATGTATGATGGTAGTTGTAGAGCATATGACACAATTAGATATGCCAGATGACATAGGTGGACTAACAAAACATAAGCGTAAGAAGTTTGGACGTTCTACCATGACTTACTATGTACCTAAAGAGGATTATTAATGGCAAATGACAAAGACCACATCGCACTGTTTATAGACTGTGACAACATTTCACATAAAGCCATAGAGGGAATTATCTCTGAGCTTAGTAACTATGGAGTGGTTAATATTCGCCAAGCTTATGGAAACTGGACTAAAGATAACTTAAAGAACTGGGAAGCAAAGCTTTTAGAGTTTGCTATTAAGCCCATACAGCAATTTGACTATTCTAAAAATAAAAATGCAACAGATATCTTAATGACCATAGATGCCATTGACCTATTACATACTAAGGACATAGACTCATTTGCATTTGCTACTTCTGACTCTGACTTTACGCCTGTGGTTATGCGTGTACAGCAAGAGGGTATAAAAGTCTTTGGATTTGGAGAGAAAAAAACACCTGCTGCATTTATGGCTGCTTGTTCTCAGTTTATCTTTACAGAAAAGCTAATGAGTACAGAAGCACCTACAAGTACTGGTGCAGGTAAAAGTAGTACGGTTGTTGTTAAAGAAGTACGTAAGACATCAGATGAACTAAAAAATGATAAATGGCTTAGAAAACTTTTAGACAATGCTTTAAATCAAACAATGGATGAGTTCGGTTGGTCTAATTTAGCTGACATGGGTGCGTACATTAATAATAAGTCTTCATTCTCACCTATTAACTACGGATATAAAAAATTGAGTACTTTGTTAAAGGTTATGGACTTATATGACCTATACTTAGATAAAGAGAGTAAACAAATGTCAGTTAGGTGCAAAAATTATACTGCATAGTTAAAGAGTAAATAGTATAATAAGGAATAACATTATATATTAAGGATTATTCCATGACGCGATCATTTATTAAACGACTATTGTTTTTTCTATTAATTGTAAACCTTACTTCTTTATCGGCGATGACCACAAAGGTGTCGCCTGATCAGTTAGATGACTGGGAATACAATGCTACTTCTGTTATGGAAGATAGCTCACGACGTTCAAGTACGCTAGGAAACGTGAAGTCAACACGCTCTATGCCTATGACAATGTCTGCTCCAGCGCCAAAAAGCATTGGTTTGTCTGTAGGTGGTGCAAAAGACACTAACAACTTTAAAGCCAACATTGACAATGGATACTTACCAAAACTAGAATCTATTACTTACGAAGGTCAATTTTACAACCATTATTTTGACACAGGAATAGGTGCTGGTGAATGTAAAGACCTTTTCTGTCCTTCATACTCTTCTGCAAAACGTTTTAACCAATTCTCAGATGAAGAAGAATACTTTTTGTCAGTAGGGCTAAATTCTGGCATTAAGGAGGGTGACTTTAAACGTAAGAAACTAAACTTGGTAGTTGTCCTTGATATCTCTGGTTCTATGCGTTCTAAGTTTAACTCTTATCATTATGATAAAGTTGGAAACAAAGTTGAAAATGATGAACAAGAACATAAAACAAAAATGGAAATTGCTAATGAGTCTTTGGTTGCTATGCTTGGACAGTTGAAAGATGATGACAAAGTAGGAATTGTTCTTTTTGACCATAATGCGTACAAAGCAAAACCAATGCGTTTAGTAGGTAAGACAGATAAAGCTGCGATTCGTGAGCATATTTTAGCCTTAAAGTCTCGTGGTGGAACAAATTGGAGTGCTGGTTACAAAGAAGGTTTAGCACTTTTTGATGAGGTTGAGTTAAGTTCAGAGTATGAAAATAGAATAGTGTTCTTAACAGATGCTATGCCAAACAGAGGTGAACTTAAAAAAGGTAAACTTTTTGGAATGGCAAAGGCTGCTTCTAAACAAGGAATCAACACGACATTCATTGGTGTAGGTGTAGACTTTAACAATGACTTAGTTGAGTATGTCTCTAAAACCAAAGGTGCAAATTACTTTTCTGTTCATTCAAGTAAAGAGTTTTCTAAGCTCTTAGACAAAGAGTTTGAATACATGGTGACACCATTGGTATATGACTTAGAATTAAAGCTTTCTAACTCCATGTATAGCATCGAAGCTGTTTATGGTTCACCAGAGTCTAACTTAGCAACAGGTCAGATTATGAAAGTAAATACATTGTTTCCTTCTCATAATGATGGAACAGCAACCAAGGGTGGGGTAGTTCTTTTAAAATTAAAGAAAAACCAACAAGCAGCTAGAAGCAGTGACCTTTCATTGTCTGTCTCTTATACTGATGTAGATGGAAAAGCATTTTCAAATGAACAAAAAGTAAGTTTTAAAAATAAAAGTGCTTATTATGACAACACAGGTATTAGAAAAGCTGTTTTAGTATCTGACTATGTGTCGGTTATGAAAAATTGGCTTATTGACGCGCGTGCAGCTTGTAATGATGAAGTTCGTTGGGCAAGACAACAACCAATAGAGATTCAAAAACGTTGTATGATTTATCCACCAATGCATCCTGTTTATCCACGTGTATCAACATGGGAGCGTAAATCTTGTAAGTTAAATGTTAGCAATGGTTATAACAAGCTTTTCCAAGTATTTAAAAAAGGTTATAAAAAAGAGATGAGTAGTTTAAATGACGAAAGTTTAAACAAAGAGTTAGAAATTTTAAACACACTTACCAATAAAGTTAATTCTATGAGTATGAATGAAGATCTTGGCAAACCTATAGATGATTGGCAGTTTAAAAACTAATGCAACTGGGATTACTACTAGCCGTTGGTATCGGTGGGTTTGTAGGTGCTATTTTACGCTTTAGCATTTCAAACTGGGTTAACAGTCTAAGTAGTAGTTCCTTTCCTTTTGGAACATTATGTGTAAACGTTTTAGGAAGCTTTGTTATAGGCTTTCTTTTCTTATACTTTCAACAGGTAAACCTTTCGGTTTATCAAAAGTCTTTACTCATCACAGGGCTACTTGGAGCATTGACTACTTTCTCTACTTTCTCACTAGACACAGTACTGCTTATGCAAGCAGAATTGTATGTTAAAGCACTCTCAAATGTACTTTTAAATGTGGCTCTCTCTATAGGTGCTACTTTATTAGGAATGATTATTTTTAAACGTCTTTACTTGTAAAGTATTTGTTGTAAAACAGTTGTTCTAGTTCTTATTTTAGTAAGTACCCTAAATCTAATTCTTTTTTAACAACTTCTTTTTCATGCTCTTCATATTGAGAAAATAGGTAGAATCCGAGTGAAAATATAACGCCAGTTATAAGTAAAATAACAATTGCTTTTACAAAAAAAGAAAAAAGAGTTTTAAAAGTAACTTTGACACTGAGTACAAGATTTATGAGCTTATGGAGTAGGTAGACAGAGAGAAGACTAATAACAAAAAATAAAATGATAGGAACCCAAATATTTGAACTGGTATAAAGATAATCAAATACATCTCCTAGTGGTTGCCATAGAGCAATACTAAACTCTTCCAATTTTTCTAACATTTTTCCCTCTTTCATATTTTGTTTTATTGTAGTATAGCATTTTTATTACAAAAATAATTACTTAAATGACTAAATTGTGGGCATGAAAGGGATAATTAAAATTAGATTTTAAAATTTATAAACAAGATTTAATATCTTTTAGCATGATTTTTGACAATACGCTAATAACAGGAACTGAAACAGAGTTTCCAATCTGCTTATAACTTTGAGCTGTGTTAGGTGTTATGGTATATGTTTCTGGGAAACCTTAGATTCTTAGGCATTCTCTGGTACTAAATTTTCGTAGTTCATTTACAAATATGGGAACATTATTTCCTCCTGTACCCATTTTGGCTGTAAGAGTAGGGGATATGTTGTCGAAACGAAAGGCACATCTTGACTTTCGTACTTCGTAGGCTAAGAGTAGTTTGTTCTCTTTGATGTCATGGTATTTCTTATGATTTTTAAGATGGGTCATTATGTGTGACTTGGCAAGATCTGAGATGTCTGTATTTTCTATACTCATTATATTTGTATCTCTTATAGTAGACAAGTCTGTTTGAAGTTCTTCTTTCTCTGGAAACTGAAAGTTAATGTCATGGTTCTTAAATCCTATAATGTATATACGCTCTCTATTTTGAGGGACAGAATAATCTTTTGAATTAAGTACTTGGTAAAAGACTTTATAGTTCAGTTTCTTTTCTAAAGTCTCTAAGATGACTTTTAAAGTTTTACCTTTGTCATGATTGACTAAGCCCTTTACATTTTCTAATATGAATGCTTTTGGTTGCTTGGCATGGATGATTCTTTCTATGTCAAAGAAGAGTGTTCCTCTTGTGTCTTCAAAACCTTTTCTTTTTCCAGCTAAAGAAAAGGGCTGACAGGGGAAACCAGCACAGAGTATGTCAAAGTCTGGAATGTCAGAAGTACTTAACGTTGAGACATCACAAAAGGGATAATCTCCAAAGTTCTTTTGATAAGTCTCACAAGCATGTTTGTCTATTTCAGCTGAAAAAACACATTTAGCTCCAGTAGACTCAAAGGCCAATCTAAAACCACCAATACCAGAGAACAAGTCAACAAATTTTATCATAAAAACATTTTACAATAAAAGTTTAGATAAAAGCTTGACATTCATTGCTAGATACTCTATAATGCCGTCCACACAAACAAAGTGTAACATGTTTTGGGGTATGGCCAAGCGGTAAGGCATCAGTTTTTGGTACTGACATTCGGGGGTTCGAATCCCTCTACCCCATCCATCAAAATGTGTTATGAATATTTATAAAAAATGCGTTCAATAGATCGCGGGATAGAGCAGTTTGGTAGCTCGTCGGGCTCATAACCCGAAGGTCGTTGGTTCAAATCCGGCTCCCGCAACCAATTATAAATATTTAGTTAAAATAAGTCAATTTAAATGTCGCGGGATAGAGCAGTTTGGTAGCTCGTCGGGCTCATAACCCGAAGGTCGTTGGTTCAAATCCGGCTCCCGCAACCAGTTAGAATAAAAGTATATTAGTTAAAAAAGTAAGTAAAATATAAATGTCGCGGGATAGAGCAGTTTGGTAGCTCGTCGGGCTCATAACCCGAAGGTCGTTGGTTCAAATCCGGCTCCCGCAACCAACAACAATCATATAATTTTTTTAATATACTTAACCTATATGATTTAATAATTTACTGGGGTATGGCCAAGCGGTAAGGCATCAGTTTTTGGTACTGACATTCGGGGGTTCGAATCCCTCTACCCCATCCATAAGTGAAGCGGAATATTTAAGCTAAATCTTTTTATAAAAGGTTATACTTTCATCGTTGCGGGAATAGCTCAGTGGCTAGAGCCCCTGCCTTCCAAGCAGGATGTCGCGAGTTCGAATCTCGTTTCCCGCTCCACTTTTACTACTACATATAAATCAAACTCCTCTCATCAATTATAATTAAAATCTTCTACAAAATAGAACCTATATTATTAAATATATATGGCATAATTCGTGATAAAATATTTTAAAACAATGTATATAAATAAAAGGAAGTATTCTAATGTCAGCAGAAGCATTAAAAAGAGTAGAAATAGCAATAAAAGAGATTAAAAAAGGTCGTATGGTCATCATGATGGATGATGAAGACAGAGAAAATGAAGGTGATCTAGTTTATGCTGCGACACATTCAACACCAGACATGGTTAACTTTATGGCTAAAGAGGCCAGAGGGTTAATTTGTACGCCTTTACCTAAAGAGTTAGCTCAACGTTTAGAATTAATACCAATGGTGTCTAATAATATCTCTAATCATGAAACAGCATTTACAGTTTCAATCGACTCTACCATTGCTGAAACAGGAATTTCTTCTGCTGAGCGTGATGACTGTATTTCTAAACTTGCAAATCCTTTAACTAAAGCATCTGACTTTGTACGTCCTGGTCATATTTTCCCTCTTATTGCTAAAGATGGTGGGGTTTTAGTACGTACAGGTCATACCGAAGGTTCAGTTGATATTTGTAAATTAGCAGGTCTTGCACCCATCGGTGTTATTTGTGAGATTATTAAAGATGACGGAACAATGGCACGTCATGATGATTTAGAAATTTTTTCAGAAAAACATAATATGCCGATTGTCTATATTTCAGATTTAGTTGAGTATCGTTTAGCAAATGAACAACTTATAAAAAGAATCTCAGAAGAAGAGATAGAAATTTTAAATACAAAAGTAAAACAGATTTCTTATGAAGACCACTTAGGACGTATACATAAAGTTGTTCAGTTTTATACAACGCATGACACAGAAAATGTAAAGTTTTATAATATTGGTAAAGATGTAGATTTACTTTTAAACCAAAAACGTTTTGATTCAATTACTTCTTCTTTAGAGTACTTAAAGTTAAATGGTGGGGTATGTATTTTCTTAGATACCATGACCATCTCTAAAGAACAAGCAAAAGAATATGGTGTGGGTGCTCAAATTCTTAAAGATTTAGGAATTGAGAACATTAAGCTACTTACCTCTAATAAAGATACAGAGTTTGTAGGGCTTGCAGGTTTTGGACTTAATGTAGTGGAAAAGATAGAGACACTTTAATAAGTGTCGCTAATCATCTCTGGAAATGATTGTTGTACTTTAGTAACTTTAGGTGCAACAATCATTTTACAATAACCTTGCGTTGGATTCTTTCTAAGATAATCTTGATGATAATTTTCAGCCGTGTAAAAATAATCTAATTCTTCTACTACAGTAACTATCTCGTCAATATAATCTTCTTGTTTTTCATCTATAATTTCATAATATAACTCTTCTTCCTCTTCATTTTGAAAGAGAATGGTAGAACGATACTGTGTACCAACATCATTACCTTGACGGTCAAGTGTTGTAGGGTCATGAATGGTAAAATAAACGTTTAAAATATCATCATATTGAATAATGTCATCATCAAATATTACTTTTACAACCTCTGCATGTCCTGAAGTACCTGTACAAATATCTTTGTATGTTGGATTAGGAAGTGAACCATTAGCATAGCCTGAGACAACTTGTTCTACGCCTTTTAAAATTTGAAATGATGCTTCGAGACACCAAAAACATCCTCCACCTAAAATTATTTCTTGTTTTGCCATGATTGACCTCTTATTTTTTAATAGCTCTTTATATCAAAGATTAGCTATAATTCTGTTTTATATATCAATGCATAAGGTAAACCTCCGTGACTACTCAAAAGTTCATTTTAAAATTTTTCCCTGAAATTATGGTTAAAGGGTCTTCGGCCAAAAAACAAATGGTTGGACAACTTTACAACAACCTTATTAAACTCTTAGAAGACATAAACAAAGAGATACAAGTTAGAAAGTTTTCAGACAAGATAGAAGTAGTTACACCCATTGAAGTAGTAGCTAAAGTAAGACAATGCCTTTTAAACACACCAGGAATAGAGCAGATACTCGAAGCCCTACAGTTTGATGACATCAATACCTTAGATGAGATAAAAGAGAAAGTTTTTGAAATAGTAGGAGACGAATTAGAAGGTAAAACTTTTGTGGTTCGTACTAAACGCTCAGGAAAACATGAATTTAACTCTTCTGAAATAGAACGAACCGTTGGTGGATACATACTGGCACGTTCAAAAGCTAAAAAGGTTGACTTGCAGAATCCTGAGAAAACAGTTCGTCTTGAGCTTATTAATAATCAACTAAATATTATTACAGACAAACACTTTGCATTGGGTGGTTACCCTATAGGAACTCAAGGTGATATTTTGTCACTTATGTCAGGTGGTTTTGACTCTACAGTGGCTTCTTACCTTACGATGAAGCGTGGATTAAAAACGCATTTCATTTTCTTTAATCTTGGTGGGATTGCCCATGAAATTGGTGTTAAACAAGTTTCTTTTTATCTGTGGAATAAATTTGGCGCTTCTCATAGAGTAAAAATAATCTCAGTTCCTTTCGATGATGTTTTAACAGAAATTTTCCGTTCAACACCTGAGACTTACATGGGTGTAACACTAAAAAGACTCATGCTTATGGCTTCTGAAAAGATAGCAAGAGAAATGGACATAGATGCCTTGGTTACAGGTGAGTCTATAGCTCAGGTTTCTAGCCAAACATTACGGAATCTAGCACTGATTGACCAAGCTACTGACATGTTGGTTATACGCCCCTTGGCTACCATGAATAAACCAGAGATTATTGACATTGCAACTAAAATAGGAACACGAAGTTTTGCAGAAAATATGCCTGAGTATTGTGGTGTTATCTCTAAAAACCCTATTACGCATGGTTCTTATAAACGTATGGCAAAAGAAGCACAGCGTTTTAATTATGATGTATTAGACAAAGCTGTAGAAGATGCAAAAAGTATTTACGTTGATGAAGTGATAGATGATGTAACGAATAATGCGCCCATAGAAGTTATAGAAAAACTAGAGAACTCTGAGTACGTTGTGATTGATATTAGAGGCGAGAAAGAGACCATAGAAACATCTTGTGAAAGTCTTAATATTCCCTTTCATCAGCTTAAAACTGAGTTTAAAAAACTTCCACAAGACAAGGAATATCTGCTATACTGCGACAAAGGGGTCATGAGTCAACTTCACGCACAATACCTGCGTGATGCTGAATCTCGTGAAAATGTTAGGGTGTATAGACCATAAAGGATGTTTATTATAAAAAGGAATGATATGAATA
Organism: uncultured Sulfurovum sp.; assembly: GCA_902727895.1. Lineage (GTDB taxonomy): Bacteria > Campylobacterota > Campylobacteria > Campylobacterales > Sulfurovaceae > UBA1140. Next base: position 4,023 of record CACVAP010000046.1, on the reverse strand, counting down.
AGCGAACTTTTTTATTACTTGTGTTTCTAACTTCAAACTCTTTTGTTCTTGCAGATGAGTATATTACTAATGAATATTATGAGGAAGCTATTTCTTACATGGATGTAAATGAATCTTTTGAAATTGTTGAAACTGATATTATTGAAGAAAACAGTACGATGGAAGATGTTACTGTCGAAAAAGAAGAAACTAAAGAGCTTTCAGAATATTTGGTTGCTTTAAAAGAAGCTCAGAAGACAGGTAAAGTAATTTTATTAGCAATTAGAGCAACACATTGTCACTATTGTGATGAGATGGAGAAAGAAACACTAAGTGAACCCAGTGTAAAAAGTGCTTTAGACGCAGACTTTATTACATTACATTACAATCAAGACTTAGAATCTTTACCCTTAGCGTTACAAGAAGGAATGACTCCCAATTTTATTTTTGTAGATCAAGATGAAAATATTATTAATCAGTACCCTGGAATGAGAAGTCCTAAAGAATTTAAGGAAGCTTTAGCCGAAATATTGGCTAAGTAAATTCACTTTTTAAGACATTATGATAAAATGCCGAAATTATTTAATATAAGTAGGTAAGTTATAACATGTTAAGCACAGTAAATATAGTTCAGCGTTATGGTAAAAGAGTACTTTTTGACAAAATCAGCATTACACTTGATGGTGGAAAAAGATATGGTCTTATTGGGGCAAATGGAGCAGGAAAATCTACATTTTTAAAGATTTTAGCTGGTCAAATAGAGCAAACTGATGGAACAGTTCAAATGCAACCTGGTCTTAAAATGGGTGTTTTAGGACAAGATCATTATGCTTTTGAAGACTTTTCGCTTCGTGATGCTGTTCTTTATGGAAACAAAAAGCTTTATGACGCACAAAAAGAGAAAGAAAAGCTTTACATGGAAGGTGACTTTGAAGATGACAAAGTAAACGACCGTCTTGGTGAACTTGAAATGATTTGTGCTGATGAAGATCCTACTTATGAATCTGATGTCAAAATTGAAAAACTTCTTGAAGCGCTTGGTTTTGAGAGTTCAGTTCATGGTGACCTAATGTCTTCACTTACAGGTGGTGACAAAGTTAAGGTTTTACTAGCACAAGTACTATTCTTACAGCCAGATGTTTTATTACTCGATGAGCCTACCAACTCACTAGATATTGAAACTATTGCATGGTTAGAGCGTGAACTTAAGCGTCATGAAGGGGTAATGGTTGTTATTTCTCATGATAGACACTTTATTAATAATGTTGTAACACATATTCTTGACCTTGACTTTCAAAATATTAGAGAGTTTACAGGTAACTACGATGAGTGGTATATTGCTGCAAACCTTATTGCAAAACAAGCAGAAACAGACCACGCTAAAGCTTCTAAAGAAAAAGAAGAGCTTGAAAAGTTTATTACTCGATTCTCAGCGAATGCTTCAAAAGCAAAACAAGCAACTTCACGTCAAAAGCAATTGGACAAACTAGACATTGAAGCCATTAAGCTTTCATCGAGACGTGACCCTTCTATTATGTTTAAGCCTCATAGAGATCTTGGAAATGAAATCTTAGAAGTTAAAAATGTTGGAAAATCTTATGATGACTTAGAAGTATTTTCAGATATTTCATTTAAAGTTGATTCAACAGAGAAGATAGCTATTATTGGTGGAAATGGTGTTGGGAAATCGACACTTTTAGAAATCATTATGGAAAAATTAAAAGCTGACAATGGTACATTTAAATGGGGTCAGACAGTTACTGCTTCATACTTTCCTCAAAACTCAACAGACATGGTTACAGGGACAGAGACATTGTATGACTGGATTCAAGGTCATGATCCTAAATGGCATATTGATGAGATTAGACAATGTCTAGGTCGTATGCTATTTTCTGGTGAAGAACAAAGTAAAGAAGTTGATGCTTGTTCTGGTGGAGAAAAACACAGAGTTATGTTATCTAAAATGATGATGGATGATGCAAATTACTTAGTAATGGATGAGCCAAACAACCACTTAGACTTAGAAGCTATTGTTTCTCTTGGTGAAGCATTACATAACTACAAAGGTGGAGTTATTTGTGTTTCTCACGATAGAGAGTTAATTGACGCATTCGCAAGTCGTATTATTAAAATCAATCCAGATGGAAGCATTATTGATTTTGAAGGTACTTACGAAGAGTTCATTGAAGTTCATAACGGTTAATATTTAATCATATCAAAACCTTCAACTGTCCTATAGTCTTTAAGCTATAGGACATCTCTCCTCCTTTCTCACATAGCAAGTTATATACCGTTTAAATTCTTACGCTACACAAATCTTTCTTACCTTCTTTGTTATGAATAGCCTTGAATATGTTGGACTTTATTATTTTTTTATATGAAAGCCTATAGTATATTAGGAAAAAGGCTATCCATATGGTGAGGGGTTTGATGGAATAGTTGAATTTATAAGAAAAGGGTTAGAAAATGAGTAAAAGAATAGAGACAAGTATTGAGTTTTGGGAAAATATTATTAATAAAAGAAATTTTGATGAAAAGGGTTATGACTTAGATGCTACAAATTATATAAAAAATAAATTGGGTTTATTGAGGGGGAGAAGTATACTTGTAGGACTAAAATCAAAAGAAAAAAAACTAGAACCTGTTGAATTAGAAGAGTTTATCAAAGTATTTTTTGAATCTATGGAATCTTTTTCAAACATGATGACTGATTTATTAAATATGTTTGAAGAAATATCTGTAAAACAAACTGATAAAAATTTAGATATAGAATTTGATTTTGATAAAGGAAAAAGTCCTACTACTGTAAATCTCGATGAATTCAAGGAGTATGCATCATTTTTTGTAGAAATCAATAAAGAATTTGAAATACCTAATTTAGATATTGAAAAATTATGGGAGTTACCAAATATTTTAGACTACCTCAGAAATAAAGACAATTTAAATAGAGGATTAAAAGGTTTTGGAGAAAAATATTATTCTGAATACGCTAACAAAGGTTGGTTTGAGAATTATCCAGAAATTGAGAAAACAGGAAATGTATTACTAGACAGTCAAATTGAAAAAGTTTTTTATATTTGGAAACAAGTTGTAGAAGAAATAAAATCTTATGGAGAAGTTCCAGGAAAATCAAGATATATCGATAATAATAGTGAAATTGTTCAAAGATTAGATAATAATGAATGGATTCCAATGATTATAGACTATATATATAGTCTAGTTGATTGTAACGAGGAAATTAAAAATGAAATAGCTAACAAACTTGAAGCTTTTTTTAGTGATATGCCAGTTATCAAAATAAAGGTAGAAGAGAGAGTTGAAAAATTTGAAGAATTTCTAAAACTACCTTTTTGGGATAAAAGATATGAACTCTATTCTGTATGGGTATTTACTCTTATTTATAAAGCAACAAAAGAATATGGGTTAACCGTATATACGGTAAATAATAAGTTAAGTTTTCCTTTTAAAGAGACACATCTTGCAACAATATCTTGTAAGATGGAAAATATATTAATTTTTTCTGAAAAGAGAACTGAATTAAGTAATCCAGTGGGAAAGAGTAGAACAAAAAATATTCAACCAGATTATTCTTTTTATAGAGAACCCATAACAGATACTGAATCCTCAATTTTAGAGATTGAATGTAAACAATATAAAAAACAAAGTACAGATAATTTTGCAAGAGCTTTAATTGATTATTCAAATGGACGAGGCAATGCAAAAGTACTAGTTGTAAATTATGGGGAGATAGATAAAGAGAGGATTTTAAAAAAAATAGATGAATTAGCTGTTGATGGAATTTCTAATAATAAGGATAGATGTGATGTAATTGGAAATTTAAAGTCTAAAAATAATGAAGATATTCTGATTGAGATGATACAGGGAGAACTTTCTAAATATAGTTGTATGAGTGAGTCTTTATAATGCTCCCTTTTTTTCATACCAGTAAAGAAGATTATTTAATATCACCTCAGTACGATACCTTTGGTAACTTATACTCTCCTTTTGAGTTGGGATTATTCACAGATTGAAAATAAACTTCAT
>CACVAP010000045.1 GCA_902727895.1 uncultured Sulfurovum sp. | reverse complement strand
TTCAGATGTAGGAATTAATGGATTAGTATCATGGGCAGAGAGTACAGATGATTATACTGATGTAAATGGTTTAGCCAATGATGGAACAGACTTTACATTAGATGATAGTGATAACGATACTTTAGCTAATGGTTCAGATGCGAATGCGACGACTAGGGATTTGGATTATAGAGATAATATTTTCTTTAATAATCCACCAGTTGCTACGGATGTAACCCGTACGATTGATACAGGAAGTACAACAATCATTGATTTACTTTCTTTAGTGAGTGATAGTGATGTAGGAGATACTTTAAGCATTACAAGAATTAATGGTGTAGTACTTACAGGGAGTGAACAAAATGTTACTGTTCCTAATGGTGTGGTACAAGTAGCTACTGATGGTAATATTACATTTGTTCCTGATAGTGGATATAGTGGAACTAGTACGTTTGCTTATGAAGCTAGTGATGGAACTGAAACTGTTACGGCAAATGTAAATATTACAATTACTTCTGATACAGATGGCGATGGAGTTATTGATGCTATTGACCTTGATGATGATAATGATGGGGTATTAGATGTAGATGAATTCTTATGTAGTATGAGTAGTTTATCTTTAAATGGTAGTTATGCTGATGGCAGTACAATATCAAATCCAGCTAATATTGCTACTTTAGGTTCTGTCTCACCAACAATTACTGTTACTCCTGGTTTGGGAGCTTCATTAAATTATTTTAGATATGAAGATGATGGAATTACAGGAAGTAATACTGAAGGCTATGTAATGGGATTAACAAATACCTCTAATGTTAATCCGAATACGATTGAAATTGATTATGGTGTTGGTGTTGTTAATCCATGTTTTACAATTGGAGACATTGATAATGACCCATCAATTGAAGAGTTGATTATTACTATCTTCAATGGAACAGAAGAGATAGTATATGATGCTTCAAACATTACATTACTTAATTCTGGAACTTTAACCTATGATGGATTGAAAACTTTTGTAGGAAATACTTTATCCCCAGCTAATTCAGATGATGGTGCTTTTAAATTATGTATTAAGGGTGAGGTGACAAAAATTGTTATTTCACATAGAAATACAGATAAAGTAATGGGTGCTCAATTAACTTTTTCAAATTTTAATTATTGTGATAAGCATTTAGATACAGATAATGATTCGATTGCAAATTATCTTGATTTGGATTCTGATAATGATGGAATTCCAGATAATGTAGAAGCTCAAACAACCAATGGATTTATACCAACAAGTGGGCTAGTTGATGCTAATGGAACATGGTCTGGTATTTATGGAGTAAATGGATTAGTTCCAGTAGATACAGATGAAGACAACACATCAGATTATTTAGACACAGATAGTGATGATGATAATATTAGCGACTGTGTAGAAAATAATGATGCCATTTCAACCTGTCCTGTTACAAATGCCATAGTAGGAACCAATGGTTTAGCTTCTTGGGCTGAAAATGCAGATGATTATAATGACACGAATGGAAAAGCATATGAAGGCAATGTATTTACTTTAGATGACAGTGATAATGATACTTTAGCCAATGGTTCAGATGCGAATGCTACAGCAAAAGATTTGGATTATAGAGATGGTGCTTTCCCAATAATAGATGCCATAGATGATAGTTTCATCGGAGGAGTAAACGGACTAGTAGGTGGAGAGGTAGGCGACATTACAGGAAACGATACTTTAAATAGTATTCTTGTAGATGATAATGATATTAACATTAGGTTAACAGGAGATACAAACTTAAGTACAGCTCCAAGTGTAGATGAGAATGGAACATTATCTATAGTAGGGAATACAGCAGTTGGAACATACTATGTAGCGTATGAAATCTGTGAGAAGTTAAATCCAACAAACTGTGATGAAGCGAATGTAACCGTAGAAGTAAATTCAGCAACAATTGCAGGAACAAACGATGCCAATAATTCAGTAAATGGATATACAGGTGGAAGTAATGTCCTTAATGTCTTAACAGGAGATACCTTAAATGGGAGTCCAATTACAGTAAGTGATGTGATTATTACTTTTAATAACAGTTCTATTTTAGAAGTTAATGCAACAACAGGAGAAGTATCAGTACCAGAAGGAACAGAAGCAGGAGATTATTCAGCGACTTATACCGTATGTGAAAGATTAAATCCAAGTAACTGTGTAACAAGAGATATTAATGTAACCGTAGATGCAGCTCTAATTGATGCGATTGATGATGACTTAACAGGAGCAAGCATTAATGGTTTACTTGGTGGAGTAGCAGGAGATGTTACAACAGCCAGTAATGACAGCTTAAATGGTGTGGATGTTAATGATGGTGATATTAGTATTAGTTTAACAGCTGATACAAATTTAAGTACAACAGCAACATTAGAAGCTAATGGAACATTAACTGTTCCAGCCAATACACCAGCAGGAACTTACTATGTTGGATATGAGATTTGTGAAGTACTTAATGACACTAACTGTGATGAAGCAAATGCAACGATTAAAGTAGATGCTGCAACCCTAAATGGAATGGTAGACACAAACAATTCAGTAAATGGAACAGAGGGTGGCGTAGTCATTTCAGATGTTACAGATAATGATACCTTAAATGGAAGTCCAGTAACAATTGGAACAGATGTAAATATTACGAATGTAACAGATACAACACCAGAACTTGATATTAACGCAACTACAGGTGAAGTAACCGTTCCAGCCAATACAGTAGCTGGAACATATACAGAGACATATACCGTATGTGAAATACTAAACCCAAGTAACTGTGCTGATGTGAATGTGAGTGTAACGGTGTTACTTGATACAGACAAAGATGGAATTTTAGATAGTGATGATTTAGATGATGATAATGATGGAATTTTAGATATGGTAGAAGAGCAAGGAACAGTTGATCTTGATACTGATAGTGATGGAATTCCTGATAGATTAGACTTAGATTCAGATAATGATGGAATTTTAGATTTATTAGAGAGTGGACAAGACCCAGCCGTAGTTGATACAAACAATGATGGAGTTCTTGACTCAACAATAGATAATGACAATGATGGTGTGATGGACAGTGCTGATGCTAATGATAATGATGCCAATTCAGAAGGAATAGTAACCCCAATAGATACAGATGGAGATAGCACAAGAGATTTCCAAGATGTAGATTCAGATAATGATGGAATGACAGATTTAACTGAAGTAGGTATCCCAGCAACAAATGATACAGATAACGATGGCATGATAGATGGACCTGTAGATGAAAATGGTATACCAACAGCTACAACACCTGTAACAACACCAAGAAATACTGATGGTGATAGTGTGCCTGACTATAGAGATTTAGATTCAGATAATGATGGATTGACTGATGTAGAAGAAGCAGGAGGAGTTGATGAAAATGGTGATGGTTTAGATGATACACCAAACAGTAGTTTTGTTGACCCAACAGCGATTCCAGATGAAGATACAGATGGAACATCCGATCCATTAGAGCCAAATAATGATAATTTACCAATAGCCATTGATGGAAATGGTGATGGAATCATTGATGACAATAATGATACAGATGGCGATGGAATTCCAAATATTACGGATGGAAGACCAGATACATTTGCTACCACAGCAGAACTAGATTCAGATAATGATGGTATTACAGATGTTTATGATATTGATGATGATAATGATGGTATTACCGATGAAGTAGAAGAAAATGGTAATGCAGACTTAGATACGGATGGTGATGGTGTTCTTGATAGATTGGATTTAGATTCAGATAATGATGGAATTTTAGATTTACTTGAAAGTGGTCAAGATGTAGCAACAGTTGACACCAATAATGATGGAATTTTAGATTCAACAACAGATGCTGACAATGATGGGCTTATGGAGAGTGCTGATGCTGATGACAGTGATGCACTTTCATTGGGAACGGTAACACCAGTTGATACCGATGGAGACAGTAAAAGAGACTTCCAAGATGTTGACTCAGACAATGATGCACTAAGTGATATGGTAGAAGCAGGAACTCCTGCTTCTAATGATGCAGACAGTGATGGAATGATAGATGGTTCTGTTGATGAGAATGGAATACCAATAGTAACAACACCAATAAGTAATCCTAGAGATACTGACACAGATGGGGTTCCTGATTACAGAGATTTAGATTCAGATAATGATGGATTGACAGACGTAGATGAAGTAGAAGGATTAGATGAAAATAAAGATGGAATTGTTGATGTAGAAGGTGACTTGGTTGATGGAAGTGCTATTCCTGATAGCGATGGAGATAATACGCCTGATGTGTTAGAACCAAATAATGATAATTTACCAGTTGTCGTTGATGCTAATGAAGATGGAATCATTGATGATGGTACAGATAGTGATAATGATGGTATTCCTGATGTAACAGACAGTCAAGATACAATTTTTGGAACAGGCATTGCACTTGATTCTGATGGAGATGGCATTGTCGATGCTCATGATATTGATGATGATAATGATGGAATTCCTGATACCGTAGAGGCTAAAGGGGATGCTAGTAGAGATACGGATGCTGATGGGGTGATTGATTCACTTGATTTGGATTCAGATAATGATGGAATTTTAGACATTGTAGAAGCGCTTGGAATAGATAGTAATAATGATGGAAGAGTAGATGATGCACAAGACAGTGATAGAGATGGTTTAGCTGATGTGGTAGATGCTTCGCCAAGAACAGCTAATAATCCAAGTGATGAGAATAGTGGACGATTAGTAACTTTATTATTGATTCCTGATACTGATACCGATGGAAAAGATGACTTCCAAGATGTTGATTCTGATAATGATGGATTATCAGACCTAGTTGAAGCTGGTGTTCCAGTAAGTAATGATGAAGATAACGATGGAATGATAGATGGTAATGTGGATGTTGATGGCATACCGACGGCTGTAACACCAATTACTGAACCATTGGATTCAGACAAAGATAACTTACCTGATTACAGAGAGTTAGATTCAGATAATGATGGTAAAAAAGATATTATAGAAGCAGGTGGAGAAGATGAAAATAATGATGGTATGATTGATACAGAAGATACATTACTTCCTGTAACAGAATTACCAGACACAGATGAAAATAATATTCCTAACTATAGAGAGTTTAACGCTCAATTATTGGCTGATGTTGTCTCAGGTGTTGAGTTTGGAACTGTAGCAACAGTAGATGTTCTAGCAAATGATGATTTATCAGGACAAAATAGAGAAACATTACAAATTACTGGTACGGATACTATGGGTGAGAGTTTAGTAGTTGATGGAGAAGGTACATGGAGTATTAACAGTAACAATGAAATTATTTTTACACCAGAAGATGGGTTTGAAGGTAATCCAAGTGATATTACTTACTCATTAGAAAACTCTAATGGAGATAGATTAGAGACTGCATCAGTAAGTGTTAATTATCTTGCTATAGCGAGACCTGATACACGAATAGCAGATTTATCTGAACCTGTAACAGTAGAAGTACTTGAAAATGACAGTGGGGACTTAGATACAGAGTCTGTACTTATTAAATTACCTGAAGGGTTTGCAGAAAGACATCCAACGGCTGTACTTTCTGATGATGCTAAGAACCTAGAGGTGCCAGGTCAAGGAACATGGAGTGTAAACGATGATGGTTCAATTACTTATCGTGCTGAAGCTGATGTACCTCTTGTTGACCCAACACCTATTGGATATAGAGTCTTTGATAATGAAGGTAATGAAATAGAGACAGATGCGAGTATTGTTTTAAATCAATCAGTGGTTGCTGAGGTAACTGAAGATGCTGTAGAGGATTGTGAAACATATGAGTCAGATAATGTTTCTTCATTTAGTACTACAAGTTTAATTTTAATAGTTTTACTTGGAAGCCTATTTGGGGCACTTCTTTTTCGAAAAGAGTAGAATAAATAGTCTATTTAGCTTAAATATAATTCTCCATTAATTTGGAGAGTTGTGTTTAAAATACTTGTAATCCCATGCTTATTAAGCAACTTTCACTACAATAATGGGATGAAAAAACTATTATCTTTAATCATATATCTTTTATTTAGCACTTCACTTTATGCCAATGTTTGGAACTCTCCACACAATGCTGAGAAAAGAAATAAAAACACACTTTTTAGCTCATTTAATTTAGCCTACAAAAATTTAGATCCTGTACGTTCTTACTCAAAGCGTGAATCAGTAATTATTTCTCATATTTATGAACCTGTGGTGGGCTATAATTTTTTGAAAAGACCTTATGTTTTAGAGCCTTTGACCTTAACTAAAATGCCTGAGATTATTTACTTAGATAAGAACAAAAAAGAAGTTAAAGAAGAGAGTAAAGAGGTTGCTTTTTCTAAATATACTTTCTCTTTACAAAAAGGTATTTTGTATCAGAATCATCCTTGTTTTGTAGAAGAAAATCGAAATTTAAAAGCAGAGCAGTTTTCTGACATAGATAGCCTTGATAATTTTGAAAATGTAGGAACACGAACACTTACAGCAGATGACTATGCTTATGCCATAAAACGTATGGCTGTCCGTCAAAATAATTCACCCATTTTAGACACAATTCAAACATATATAGTAGGTTTAGAAGACTTTTCAAAAGAGATTACTAAAGTAGTTAAAGAGAAGAAAAAAAATAAAGAAAAAGTAGATTTAAAATCTTATAAGATAGAAGGTGTAAAAGTTTTAGACGAGCAGACTTTTAGTATATTAATTAAAGGTAAGTACCCTCAGTTTTTGTATTGGATGAGTATGAATTTCTTTGCGCCTATTCCTTGGGAAGCTGAATTATTTTATGCGCAAAAAGAGCTGATAGCTAAGAACATTACGCTTAATACTTCGCCTATCGGAACAGGTGCTTACTATTTGGCTGAAAATAATCCAAATAAACAAGTACGATTGGCTGTCAATTCTAACTATAGAGATGTTTTTTATCCTACCTTGACTAAAGAAGAAATAGAACAATCAAATGTCCCAAAAGAATTACTCGAAGATGCTGGTAAAAAAGTACCTTTCATAAATGAAGTGGTGTATTCGTTAGAAAAAGAAGGCATCCCTTTATGGAATAAGTTTTTACAAGGTTACTATGATGCTTCGGGAATTTCTTCTGAAGCCTTTGATAAAGCCATTAGCGTTTCATCAGTAGGGGAGATGGGACTGAGTGATGAGATGGCTAAAAAAGGGGTGAAGCTCAAAGGTTCAGTAGAACCAAGCATCTTTTACTTAGCGTTTAATATGCTTGACCCTGTTGTAGGTGGTTACTCTGAGTCTGCTAAAAAACTGCGTCAAGCCATTAGTATTGCACAAAATGAAGAAGAGTATATTAGTATTTTTAGTAATGAAAGAGGAATAGCAGCTCAAAGTCCTATTCCTCCTTCTATTTTTGGTCATGTAGAGGGTCAAGAAGGTACAAATCCTTTTGTTTATGATTGGATTGATGGTGAACGTGTTAGGAAGTCCTTGACAGTAGCTAAAAGACTTTTGACTGAAGCTGGTTATCCTAATGGAATTTCTGAAAAGACAGGAAAAGCATTGGTTTTAAATTACGATACCACAGGTTCTGGACCAGATCAAAGAGCCACAATGGATTGGCGACGTAAACAGTTTTCTAAGTTAGGAATCCAACTGGTTATTCGTGCAACAGACTATAATCGTTTTCAAGACAAGGTAAACAAAGGAAAAGCACAGCTTTTTTCATGGGGTTGGAATGCCGACTATCCAGACCCTGAAAACTTTTTGTTTTTACTTTATGGAAAAAATGGTGCTGTAGATACTAATGGTGCAGGTGTAAACTCAGCGAATTATAAAAATCCAAAATTTGATAAACTTTTTCATGAAATGAAAACCATGGAAGACTCTCCCCAACGTTTAGAAATAATCAAGGAAATGATAGCCATCGTCCAAGAAGATGCGCCATGGGTTTGGGGTGTACACCCTAAGAGTTTAGCATTACATCATGAGTGGTTTAAAAACATCTATCCTCATGCCATGAGTGATGACACTTTAAAATATAAGCGTATTGATGCGAAGTTACGAACACAAAAACAAGAAGAGTGGAACCAACCTGTATTTTTACCTTTGGTACTCTTTTTTCTTGTTCCTTTGTTGCTAGCTTATCCACTTTATAGCGCTTATCAGCGTCGACAAAAAGCTGTTGTAAAAGGAGGAAACTAGATGTTGTCCTACATAATAAAACGAATACTATATGCCCTTCCTATTTTAATAGGAGTAAACCTCATAACCTTTATGTTGTTCTTTATGGTAAACAGCCCTGATGATATGGCACGGTCACAGCTTGGTGCAAAACGGGTAACACCACAGATGATAGAAGCTTGGAAAGTGAACAAAGGGTATGATAAGCCTCTTTTTGTAAATGAGCAGGCTGAGGGTGTCGGTAAAGTAACGGATACTTTGTTTGTGCAAGAGTCCATTAAATTGTTTTCTTTTGACTTTGGTTTTTCAGATGCTAACCGAAACATAGGGGCTGACATACGAGAACGGATGGGGCCTTCTTTTGCTATTGCTTTGCCGACTTTTATAATTGCACTTATTACCAATATCTCGCTGGCATTACTTTTAGTACTCTTTCGGGGTTCCACTCTGGACACAAGTATGATGGTCGTAGCCGTGATGATAATGTCTATTTCAGGACTCTTTTACATTATCGCTGGGCAAGTACTCTTTTCTAAAATGTGGCACTGGGTGCCTATTTCAGGTTTTGAAGGAGGTTGGGGAGGTGTGAAGTTTGTCATCTTACCCATTATGATTGGGGTATTTGCAGGCTTAGGTTCTGGGGTACGTTGGTACAGAAGCATTTTCTTAGAACAGATAAACCAAGACTATGTACGAACGGCAAGAGCTAAAGGATTGTCTGAATTACGTGTTCTTTTTGGGCATGTGTTGCGTAATGGAATGTTGCCTATTTTGACAGGAGTGGTTGTTATAATCCCTTCACTTTTTATGGGGTCATTAATTATGGAGTCTTTTTTTGGGATTCCCGGTTTGGGGTCTTATACCATTGATGCTATTCATGCACAAGATTTTGCCATTGTTAAAGCCATGGTTTTTTTAGGTTCGGTACTTTATATTATTGGATTAATTTTGACAGATATTTCTTATACGTTGTTTGACCCTCGTGTGAAGTTGGGAGCGTAATATGACTTTAACATTTTTGTGGACAGACATCATGGTTTGGATTTTGGTTGTGGCTTTGATAGCTTGGGGTTTTGTAATTTCACGTTCGCCACAGGTTCAAAAACAATGGACGGCTATTTTTAAGTCATCAGTAGCCATGATTTCGGCTATGGTTCTTTTGGTCTACCTTTTATTTGCTCTTTTAGATTCGGTTCATTTCTATAAAGAGAAGAGTACGCAAATAGTGAGTCTCCTTGACATGGCATTTGAACATCGTATTACTGAAGTTGAAAGAACCTATTCATCACCATTTGCAACAGTAGAGTATACCAAGTCCATTGTCAGTGAAGATGGGGTGACAAAGCAGATTAATTTACCTTTAAAGTATGTGAATGAGACAAGTATTTTTAATGCGACAGCTTATGCCTTTTTAGTAGGGATGATGATAAGTATTGTATTGGTTTCTTTACATGTGATTTGGCGAAAGCGAAAAGGTGTGAAAGATGTGATTGCTTGGAATGCTGCTTATGTGACGTTAACAGTTATCGTGATTGTGTTTACTTGGCTTTATCTATTGAGTTTTGACTATCATGTTTTGGGAACAGATAAAGTCGGTGGAGATGTACTGTATCAAAGTTTAAAGAGTATTAGAACGGGTGTTCTTATTGGTGTGTTAACGACTTTAGTTACGCTTCCATTGGCAATTTTTTTAGGTGTTTCAGCTGGACTTTTTAGAGGTTGGATTGATGATCTTATTCAGTATATATATACTACGTTAAGCTCTATCCCGGGTGTTTTACTCATTGCTGCTGCTGTGTTACTTACGCAAGTACTTATGGATAATAACCCACAATGGTTTGAAACCACAGAAGAACGTTCGGACTTGCGTTTACTTTTCTTAGTTTTGATTTTGGGTATTACTTCTTGGACTGGGCTTTGTAGATTACTGAGAGCTGAGACATTGAAGATATCACAGGTAGAGTTTGTAACAGCTGCTAAGGCATTTGGTGTGAGTAAGTTTTCGATTATTCGTAAACATATTATTCCAAACTTGATGCATATTATTCTTATTGCTGTTGTGTTGGATTTTTCAGGTTTGGTCTTAGCAGAAGCTGTACTCTCTTACGTAGGTGTTGGGGTGGATCCAAGTATGCACTCTTGGGGAAATATGATTAACCAAGCAAGGCTAGAGATGGCAAGAGAGCCTATGGTTTGGTGGTCTTTGTTTTCTGCTTTTGTCTTTATGTTTGTCTTGGTATTGGCAGCGAATCTGTTTTCTGATAGGATTCAAACCGTTTTAGACCCAAGGAATAATGTTTAATGAAAATAGATGAAAATTTTATGGCTTTAGGAAAAGTTGATGGTGAGTTAAATGAGGCACAACAGGGACTAATACAAAGTGAAGAGATAAGTCAAGCAAATGCCAATTTATTTTTACTTTTACGAGGTGCTTTTGAGTCAAGTGTTCAAGCGCAGATAATAGCGAACTATAAACTTCTTGCACAGTATCATAAAGATAAAAAGGCAGAACCTAAAGTAGAAGTAAAAGAAGCCTATCTTACTAAGTCAGATGGAGCAGACATAACCATTTATTGTGATGGTGCTTGTAAAGGAAACCCTGGTAGGTCAGGTTCTGGTTTGGCTGTTTATGATGGGGCTGAAAAACCAACTTTACTCTACGGTCAATACAAAGAGATGGGGACAAACAACACGGCTGAACTTAATGCTTTACATAAAGCTTTGCTACTTGCAGAAGAATCAGAGGATTCAAAAGTGAGCATTTGTTGTGATTCAAAATACAGCATCGACTGCATTACAAAATGGGCATACTCTTGGAAAGAAAAGGGCTGGAAGAAAAAGGGTGGAGAGATTAAGAACCTTGAAATCATTCAAGAAGCTCATGCACTTTATGAAACATTAAAAGAACGTGTGCTTGTTAAACATGTCAAAGGTCACGCTGGTTTTGAAGGAAATGAACTGGCAGATAGAATGGCAGGGTATACGATATTGGCGAAGAATGAAGCTTATGAGATTTATGGGTATGAGGATGTTGAGAGTGTTTTGACGATGGGTGAGGGTTAGAGACTATTAAGGAATAGACTCTTTATTGGTGATATAATTAAGGAATACATTCCCGAAAAAGGATAAAAATATGGATTCTATTCTTCTTGAAGATAATCCTCATTGGTTGAAATCTGCTAATGAGGTCTATGAAAACTATACTGAACGTGAAATGTTGCCCTTAGCGTTAGAGTACTTAAATGCAAAAGAGATAGTAGCGATTATTGGTGCAAGGCGTGTGGGTAAAAGTTCACTTACGAAGCTTATGATAAAAGCATTACTACAAGAGGTAAGTCCTAAAAATATCTTTTTTATTAATTTAGAAAAGCCCTCTTTTATTCCTTATAAAAAAGACCCTACTTATCTTGAAAAGATTTATGATAACTATTTAAAGTTAGCAAATCCAAATAGAGATGAGGAAATTTACTTTTTCATCGACGAGATTCAAATTTTTGATTCATGGGAAGTTTTTATAAAGTCTAAATATGAAAGCTCAAACATTAAGTTTATTATTACAGGGTCAAATGCTTCACTTTTAGCCAGTAGTTACGCAACTCTTTTGACAGGAAGAGTGTTAAAACTAGAGCTTAGTTCTTTTAATTTTAGAGAATTTCTTAACTATAAAGCGATAGCACACAGTTCAGCCTTAGAGATGGCTCAAAATAGAATAGAAATCAAACAAGCTTTAGATGAGTACTTAAAATGGGGTGGGTATTACTCTGTTTTTTCTAATCCAAGTGAAGCTGTTAAATTGGGACTTTTAAAAAATATTGCTGAAGATATTATTTTAAAAGACATTGTTCCAAGGTATAGCATAAAAAATAGCGAAGCCATTCGTGACCTCTTTTTTTATGTGGTTTCTAATGCTACTACTCAACTAAACTACAGCCGACTAGCAAAAAAGATTGGTATAGATGCGAAGAGTATTAAAGAGTATATTGGTTATTTTCAAGACAACTTTCTCATTCAAACTATTCCAAATTATAATACTAAACTAACAGATCAGATTAAATCAATTAAGAAGATTTATATGACAGACAATGGCTTTTTAAATCTAGGGGTAAAACGAACTCAGGACAGAGGGGCTATTTTAGAAAATATGGTTTTTACGGCTCTTAATAAAAAGAAGTTAACCTATTTATTGGCTACTAAGGAGTGTGATTTTTATCTTGATGGAAAGCTTTATCAAGTTTCTTATGACATTGAAGATGAGCAGACTAAAAAACGTGAGTTTGAAGGGTTGAGGTATTTTGCTGAGAAATTGGGGAAAGAGAGAGGCTATTTAGTTACTTATGATGGAGATGAAGTTGTGGAGTATAAAGGGCTAGAGATTGAGATTGTTTCTTTGGATAAGTTTTTGATTGAGTGTTCTGATGTATTGGGAAAAATTTAATGGAACTGGTCTATCTATGGGTTGAAGATTATAAAAATATTCAATTGAAAATATACTTTTCGCTATAATAAAATAAACCAATGAAGGAGAGTAATATGCAACTAGCAATAAACATACCAGATGAACTTTTTTTAAGTATTAATGAAAGTTCTCAAAACTTAATTAGTATCGCCAAACAGAAACTTACGTTAGAGCTTTATAAGAATGATAAAATTTCTATTGGTCAAGGAGCTAAATTTTTAGAGATGGATATTTACTCTTTTATGAAACTTCTGAATGAACATCAAATTCCTGCTATTGATGATTATGATATTGAAGCTGAGTTAGAAGCACTTAAAGGTCTTTAGGTGATTATTGGAGATAGTTCAGCTCTTGTTGCACTTGCTGTTGTGAATCAGCTAGAGCTTTTAGAAAAGCTTTATGATAGACTTTATATTCCCCAAGCAGTTTTTGATGAAGTAACACAAATTGGCAAACCTCAAAGTGACAAATTAAGAAAATTTTTACAAAGTAAAGTTAAGCGTGTAGATTTAACCTTAACTCAATTAGGTCTTGGGCTAGGGGAATTAGAAGCAATAACTTTATATAAAAAATTAGATGCAGATGTGTTACTTATAGATGATAATCGTGCTAAAAAATATGCTTCTTTAAATGGTGTAAAGGTTATTGGTAGTTTGGGTGTTCTTATTAAAGCAAAAGAAAAAGGTCATATTGGAAAGGTAAAGCCTTTACTAGAAGAGCTTCAAAAGTCTGAAGTTTATATTTCTCATAAATTAATTGAAAAAGTTTTGGAAATTTGTGGAGAAAGTTTGTAACTTGGTAGGAAAAATTTAATGGAACTGGTCTATCTATGGGTTGAAAATTATAAGAATAATTCTCTCTTTAGTAGAGAATGAGTGTATAGTTTTAAAAGATATAGAAAAAAATTTAAGAATTATAGAGAGTCGAATAAGAGAGTTTATTCTTTGACTTGGGTAATGGGCGTAGCATTTGTTATATAATTAAGGATAAAAATGAAAACGAAATATAAAATTCCTAATAAAATCTACTCTTTAGATGTAAATTCTAAAGAGTTATTTGAGTTATCTGATGAAGGAAATGTTTTTTTTAATCAAGCATTACAAGTGTTAGACTTATCAATAATCGAAAATAAAGTGTTATTGCTATATCGAGGAGAAAAGAGGGATAACCTTAAGAATAAGTTGGACTTTAAAGATTCAAATGATTTATTTTATAAGTTTTTTCATGTAGGAGATAAAAGTAAATATCTTATAAAAAATAATAATTTTAAAAAATATTTAGATGATATTAATGATGTATCAGATCGAGTATTTAAAATAATTTTTGATAAGATTCTTGAAAAACAAAAAGAGAATAATGCAATAAGTAAATTTAAAGATTATTTTACTGATATTGAGAATAAAGAAGATTTTTTAGAAAAAATAATAAATTTAAATGATAAATCTAAACTACGAATTAGAGATTATTATTTTTCATATTTACATCAAGACGAAGTAGATGAGAATAAAAGTTCTTTTTTTGTATCTACATCAAAAGATATAGAAGTAGCCGAAGATGAAAAATTTACAGGAAAGGGAGATAATAAGATAGTTATATATTATTTTATTTCAAAACCATATATAGATTTGGCAATTTATTCTAGAAATGAGCCTTCTTTAAAGAAATATTGTATAGATAATGATTTACCAGTATATTTTGCTCCTTTTTTTGATGAAAATGAAGTATGTGTAAAATCAGGATTAATCCCTAATAATATTTTAGGAGTAATGGCATACATTGATAATGAAGAAGTTTTCATTGTTAATCCTTATTTATTCTTTTATTATGAAGAAAATAATTTAGAAAACTTTATATCAAAAGGTTTACCTGTAGATAGAGAAAAATTTGATGAAGTTTTAGCAACAACAAATTATTATGGAATGCTTTTATATACTGAAGATAATAGATTTGAGGAGATGAAAGAAAATAGATGATAATTATTGTAGGCTGCTGTTTCAACGCACAAATTATTTAAATTTTAAAGTAGCAAAGTTTCATTTAGAAATAGAAAATAGTAAGTTTTATCACTCAACAGATGGGTTTGTAGTAAAATTAGAAACAGAAGATGAGAGAGCAAAGAAAAATATAAAAATTTTTGAGCTTGATACAGTCTATGAAAATCACAAAGACATAGTCCTAGAACTCATCCAAAAAGAAGCCATCTACAACGAAAGTTATTTAGATGAACTTTTGACCCAATATGAGGGAACGCTTTTTAAAAATAGAGAAGATTTACAACGGCTCATAAGTGGTGGCTATGTGAGTGATGATGAGATAGGAAAGCGACCGTTGTCTAAGTTGGTGAAAGATATATCTGATGAGTTGGGGTTGAGATGAAAATGTGCGACTTTCACTTCGACAGGCTCAGTGACCGTTACTTTGTAGGGGGTGATTGCTATCACACCATATTAAAATTTGATATACAATTTAATTTTATAGCCATAATTGGTGCGATGGCAATCGCCCCCCTACAGATTTTATTCAAGTCATAAACATTATAATTTGACATATTTGTCACAAAAATTATTTTTAAATGTTAGAATAGTTCCATACGAAAGTTGGAGTCAGAAATGAGAGATGTTTTATTACAGGAAGAGATAAATTCTAAAATACACTTAATACGAAATCAGAAAGTTTTGTTGGCACATGATTTAGCAGACTTTTATGAGGTTACTACAAGTTATTTAAATCGGCAGGTAAAACGGAATATTGAACGTTTTAATGAAGAAGATTTTATGTTTCAATTAAGTGAAACCGAATTTGAGAATTTGCGAAGCCAAAATGGCACAGCAAAATTAGCAAAAACGAGAACACTTCCTTTTGTTTTTACAGAACAAGGTACTTATATGTTGGCAACGGTGATTAGGAGCGAAGTTGCTGTTGATGTTAGTAAGTCTATAATGAGAATATTTACAAAGTTAAGAGAATTTTCTTTACACTATAATCAAGTCTCTAAACAAGTTATGGAACTGGAACGAAAAAATAGTAAAGAGTTTAAAAAGATTTACAAAATATTAGATGCTTTAGTTACAGATACAAAAGAAACAGATCAAAAAGTTATGGGATTCATAAAAGATGAATAATATGTCAATAAATAATTTAAATGGAAGTTAAATGAAAAATATATTAACAGTAAAAAACCTAAGCCTAAAAGTACAAAACCAAGAATTATTAAAATCCATAAGCTTCGAGATAAAACGAGGTGAAATCTTTGCTTTAGTAGGCGAGTCAGGTTCTGGAAAGTCGCTTACTTCTTTAGCCATTATGAGACTACTTCCTGATGCTTTGTCTGTGAGTTCGGGTGATATATTGCTTAATGATGACTCACTTTTTTCTATCTCTGAATTTGACATGCAAAAGGTTCGTGGTCGACAGATTGCGATGATATTTCAAGAGCCTATGACAGCTTTAAATCCTGTTATGACCATTGGTGAGCAGGTTGCAGAAGTTATTCGTTTACATCTTGGTTTGAGTGAAGGTGAGATAAACGCTAAAGTTGTTGAACTTTTTGAAGAAGTTGGACTGAAAGATGCTAAGGAACGATATGCTTGGTATCCTCATCAGCTCTCAGGTGGGCAGAAGCAACGGGTTATGATATCTATGGCTTTGGCTTGTGAACCTGAACTATTGATTGCTGATGAACCGACTACTGCTTTGGATGTTACCATTCAGGCACAGGTTTTGGCATTGTTAAAAGAGATTCAGAAAAAGCGTTCGCTTTCTATTTTGTTTATTACCCATGACATGGGAGTAGTCGCTCAGATGGCAGATACCATTGCTGTGATGCGTTATGGTGAGATTTTGGAGATTGCTAAGAAAGAGGACTTTTTTAGGAATCCTACTCATCCTTATAGTCAGAGTTTGCTGAAAGATGCATTGCCTTCTAAAGAGTTTAGACATTCTGAAAAAGTACAAGACGCGTTACTTGAAATTAAAGATTTAAAAGTTTATTTTCCTATTAAAAAAGGGTTTTTTAAACGCACCGTTGGACACACTAAAGCTGTAGATGGCATTTCTTTAAACATACCAAAGGGAAAAACTTTGGCGTTGGTAGGTGAGTCTGGTTCTGGTAAGAGTACCATTGGGACTTCTATTTTACAGCTTATTGAAAGTACGGAGGGAAGCATAGTTTTTGATGGAGTAGACTTAACAAAGCTTTCTCAAAAAGAGTTGTTACCATACAGAAAAAAAGTACAAATCATTTTTCAAGACCCATATTCAGCTCTTAATCCTCGTATGACGATTGGTGAGATTATTCGTGAGGGGATGGTGAGTTTAAAGGTTGGACTGCAAGATAAACGTGTACAAGATATGGTGATTAAAGACTTGTTAGTTAAGGTTGGTTTAGAGTTTGAACACTTTTACCGTTATCCTCATGAGTTTTCAGGTGGACAGCGTCAGCGTATTGGGATTGCACGTGCATTGGCTGTTGAGCCTGAGCTTATTATTTGTGATGAGCCTACTTCTGCTTTGGATGTTTCTGTTCGCGCTCAGGTTTTGGAACTTTTGAAGTCACTACAAGAAGAGAAAGGTTTGTCATATTTATTTATTACGCATGATTTGTCGATTATAAGAACCATCGCTGATGAAGTGGCTGTAATGAAAGAGGGGAAAATAGTTGAACAAGGATTGGTGGAAGAGGTTATGGAAAACTCTCAAGATGAATACACGAAAAAACTTTTGGCTTCGGCACCATTATTATAATTAGATATAATAATTATATTGGGATATGATAAATATAATTTGAAGATTCAACGATTCTTCTACAAAATTATGTAATAATTACTCAATAAAATTAAAATTTTAATTTAAATAAGGATTAAGTTTATGAGATCTAAGCTATCATATTTTTCACTTATACTATTTTCTACAGTCACTTTGAACGCTATAGACATTACGGGGACTATCAGTTATGAACGGGTTGTTCCTGTACATAGTGGGTCTTTAACGGGGCTAAACTATAGTAATATTAGTACAGAGACGGCTAAACAGATAACCGTTGAGGCTGTTAATTCAAGTAACACAGTTGTTGGAACAACAACAACTGATGATAGTGGAAACTATAGGTTCACTTCTCTTCCTTCCAACACAAGCATTAAAATTAGAGCTTATGCAAAAATGGTAAAAACTTCAGGCTGGGATGTACGTATATTGAATACAGGGAATAATGATTCTCAGTATGTAATAGAAGGGAGTTTAGTTTCAACTGGGTCGAGTAATTCTGTTCGTGACCTTTTAGCTACTTCATCAGATAAATCATCTCCTCCTTTTGCGATTTTAGACAGTGTATACTTAGCTATGAATAAAATATTAAATACTGATAGTTCGGTTGTTTTTCCTGCTTTAAGTGTAAGTTGGTCTACTGAAAATATAAGTACAGGTAGTTACTATGATGGTACTCAGATTGTATTACAAGGTGACCAAAGTGGAGACAGTGATGAGTATGATACTCATGTAATTATTCATGAGTGGGGTCACTATTTTGAAGATAAATTCTCTAGAGCTGACAGTACTGGTGGATCACATGGTGCAGGAGAACATCTAGATATTAGACTTGCTTTTGGTGAAGGTTTTGGAAATGCATTTGCAGCCATAGTTACAGATGACCCAATTTACTTTGACACATCACAAGCTAATGGGTGGAACATGAATATTGAATCAGATACGAAAGAGTCACCAGGTTGGTTTTCAGAAGCTTCGATTCAGCGTATATTATATGACCTTTATGATTCTAATGATGATGATTCAGATACTTTAAGCCTTGGTTTTTTACCTATGTATGAATTATTTATTAATGAACAAAAAAATACCGAGGCATTTACTTCACTATTTTCGTTCGTTACAGAGTTGAAAAATAATAATGCACGGGATACTGCTAAGATAGACTCTATTGTTGCGAGTGAGGGAATTACTACCATTGATGATATATATGGAACAAACCGTTCTTCTAATGTAGAAGAGATATCACTTCCTATTTATAGTAATCTGACAGTAAATGAGACACTTTCTAATATTTGTACAAGTAAAAAATATGGTACTTTAAATAAACTAAATAATCATAAGTTCCTAAAGTTTACGGTAACAAATGCTAAGAATTATTTTATACAAGTTTCTCAAACCAATGGGACAGGGAGTTATCCTCAATTTACAATTTATAAAGCTTCTCCATTTAAAGAAATAGGTGAGAGTACTATTTCTCAACAAACTGTTACTGGAAATTATACTTTAACAGCTGGAGACTATTTAATAGATATATTTGATGCTAATAAAAATAGTGGAACAGCATGTTTTGACATAAGTGTAGGCGATACGACTGATATTGATACGACTACAACAAGTGCTCCTGTAAGTTCAGGTTCTTCAGGTGAGGCAAAAAGTGTGGGTGTTGAGTTACCAAGTAATCCATTGTTAATATTGTTAGTACTTTTTGGAATAATGATAATTCCAATGATACTTATGAATAAAGAACTAAGTAAATAAGAGAAAGGAAAGAGGATGAAGAAAACAAGACTATTTTTAATATTAACAGCGTTAGTAGGATTAGTATGGGGAAGTATGTATGCTTGGAATACTGAAAGGTCTAAGCTTGAAACATTTAGTACAGCTGGAAAGTATTTGAAGCCAGGTGCAGCAGTTGATATAAGTTATACTACTCAGAGGGTGGCTATAGATGAAGTAGCAAATATAGATATTACTCTTAGTTCTGGATTGACTAAGGGAGATGTTTCTGTGAAGGTTAGTCTAGATGATGATCTTATAGAAGAGAGTAGCTTTGAAAAAGAGTTAACCTATCAATTAAATGAGCAAGACAATGATTATAAAATGAATTTAAACGTCTCATCTGAACAAGATGGTTTATTTTATATTAGATTATTTGTAACTATAGATGGTACTAGATCACGTTCTTTTGCTATTCCTATTTATGTTGGAGAAAATATACAAAATAAACAAGCTTTGAAGCCAATCATAACAAATAGTAATGGGGATAGACTTTCTGTTTCCACAGCAAAAGAGAGTATATCTACAATAGAGTAGAAATTTTTTGTAACTTTTTTACGCATTTATAAAAAAAGGATAATTTTTACTTATTCTTCTTTTTATAAACCAAACTTACTAGTATTGGTCTAATTTCTTAAGAAAAGTCCATAATTTAGGGACTTTTCAATATTGATTAACAGTAAGTATTTTATTTTACAACCCTCCATATAAGTACTAATAATATTAAACTTTAAAAATAATTTATAAAAAAACTAGAATTTAAAATTTAAATATATATCAATACATTCATATTATGATACTAAATCAAAGGTAATATAGGAGTAGTATTATGAAAAGAAGTAACGAAAGATATTTTCAGGAATTAAGTATGGGAGAAAGTGGGACGATGGTATATATTGCCCAAAAAATTTTAAATACCATTGGATATGAGTTAAAGGAAGATGGGATTTTTTCTCTCAAGATGGAAAAAGCTGTTAAAACATTTCAATCCACTAGAAAGACATTGATTGTTGATGGTATAGTAGGATATGAGACAATGAAAGAGATGGATGAAGTAAGTGCTATGATTTAACTAAAAAATAACTTTTTCTTTTGTTCTTTTCTATTATTATGATATTATATATTAACAATAATAGGGAAAGGTAGTAGAGATGAGCAAATTGGTAAAGCCTATTGAGTATGCTTCATCACAGGGAATATCACGTCAAGCTGTTTATGCCAAGATCAAAAAGGGGACTTTGGATTCTAAAACAGTTGATGGGAAAATATATATTGTTGTGAATGAAGTTGAAAGAGAAGACGAGAAAAAGAGTGAAAAAAAAGAAGAGGTTGCTCCTCATCTTATAAATGTAAAAGAGTTATTAAGTTCGAAAGATCAAACGATTTCTGTTTTAAAAGAGAGTATATCAGATTTAAAACACACCAATACAGAAATCAATACCACGCTTAGGGGTGAGATAGAACTTTTAAAGCAAGTATTTGCAGAAATGCGTAATCTGTATGTTAAACAAGTTGACTATATGGTACTTGACAAGCAAAAAGAAGTAGAAACCCAAGCAGCACCTATAGAAGCAATTTCACTAAAAGAGAGTAGAGATAATAATGAAAATGAAGAGTGTTGGATTACCTTGGATGAGTTTTTTGAACGTTGCAAGATAAGTAAAGAGAAACGTAAAGTAAAAGTAGTCAAGCGACTAAGAAAAGCTTTTATGCAAAATGATGAACGGATTAAAATGGAAGAAGATATTATTTATTTAAGTTGTTATCATTTTTATGAAGACATTTTAAATAAGAAACAATAATATTGTTAGGACAGGATGAGATTAATTGCAAGGTTTGCTCAAGAGAAAGAGGACTTTTTTGAGATTATCACTGTTTATGATGAGAACACCATAAAAGAACGTCTTAGTAAAGACACACCTTCCTTGCTTTCAATTGCACATGCTTATCCTTCAGCCGTTTGGTTTGAACGTAAAATTAGAGATGATTTTGGTATTGAAATTTTGTATAGCAATGATGAACGTCCCTTAGTTAAACATGAACATTTTCCTCCAAATGTTTTTCCCATGAGAAAAGACTTTCTTAATACAGTTATTGAGCATGAGAAAGTGAATGAATTAGGCATAGATGAGAATCATGGAGTAGTCACTGATTGCGCTCATCCTTTCCACTTAGAATCATCCCAATTTCAAGTATTTGATAAAGATGAAACAATACTGCATTTTGAAATGATGACCTTTTATAAATATAGAGGCATTGAAAAAATGCTAGAAGGCTTAACTTTAGAAGAAGCAAGACCAATAGTTGAGCGCATTGCAGCGTCATCAACCATCGCTTATCAAACAGCCTTTTTAGACATAGAACTTCAATCATCTAAAAAAACCTTGCCAAAGAAGATAAAAAAACGACATATGTTTTTACTTGAATTAGAACGTACGATTAACCATTTAACGGATTTATCTGTACTTTGTCAATTATTAAACTTTGAAGATGGAACAGCTTTTTTTGTAAAGTTTGTGGGAGAGGGTAGAGAGGTAATGAAAAAAGTAACAGGACATCGTTTTGGTTTCTCTTCTCTCCTTGTGGATGTTAAGTTTCTAAATATGGATGATGCTTATGACTTTTTACTTCGTTTAGGAAAAGAATTAATAGCATTTGTAGCGTGGGTTGAAAAAAATGACAAAATTTTACTGGAAACACTACTTGTAGGTCAAATATCGAAGTCCAAAGCAGTTGACTATGGATTAGTAGGAATAATGGCCCGTTGTTCAGGGATTAGACTAGACAGAAGAGATGAAAGTGATTTTCATACGAAGCATGATTTTCATATGAGTCTTGAGGAGGGAGGAGATACTTTTTCAAGATTTAACATACGAATTACAGAAATTTTGACTTCTTTACGTATGATGAGAAGTTTAGTTAGCAATGATATTTTAACTTTCTATATTGGTACACCTGTAGATGGTGAGTATTATTCTTATGTTGAAAGTTCTGCTGGTGAACTTATGATGTATATATCACTGAAAGATGGAGTAATAGAGCGTTTCTTTGTAAGAGATCCAAGTTTTTTAAATGCACAAGCTTTACCTTCTACTATTAAAAATTCAGAAGTATCAACTTTAGGACTGATTATTAAGAGTATTCCTTTTAATATTTCAGCCATAGATTTATAAGGTTTTTAAATGTTTAATTTGTTTAAAGATAGATTCCCTGTAACACATTCAGAAAAAGAGGGAGTCATAGATAATTCTTTAGACATGTTAAAGCATACAATTAGAGGATTAATTAAAGAAAAATTTTCGTCAAAATTGAAGATATATGTCCTTGACTCAGGTTCTTGTAATGGCTGTGAATTGGAATTACAGCTATTGTTCTCACCTTTATATGAACTCTCTTTTTTAGGGCTAGAAGTGGTCTATGATATCATAGAAGCAGATATATTATTGATTACAGGACTTATGACAGAAAATATGTATGTTGAGTTAGAAATGATATATGGAAAACTAAAAGAGCCTAAAAGGGTGATTACGGTTGGGGATTGCCCAGTCTTTACTGCACCCTTTAAAGAGACTTTTGCCTTAAAAAATAATGCAGAAATATTTTATTCCTCCTCTTATCATATTGTTGGTTGTCCTCCTGAGCCTATTGCCATACTAGAAGGACTTAAAGAATATTTAAAAAAGGATGAGTATTCGCATCAAAAATCATAATTTTAACCAACATTTTAATTAAAACTTAATATAATTATTAAAATAAATACTTAAGATTGGTTTAATATTATGAAAAAGAAACTTATACTCTCTATCTGCCTGCTCTTTACAACACTAAATGCAAATAACTTTAAAAGTGTAGCACAATCAGCACAATATGGTGATGTCTATGCTCAATACAATTTAGCCACACAATACAAAAATAAAGCACAGACACAGCAAGACTTACATAGTGCATTTAAGTGGTATCATAAGTCTGCTACTAAGGGCTACAGCGCTTCTCAATACCAGCTGGCATTAATGTTTCATTATGGTTCAGGAGTAAGAAAAAATGCTGAATTAGCTCGTTTATGGTTTACACGTGCCTCAAAAAAAGGTCATGCTCAAGCACAGTCTGTTTTATATAGATTTTATGCCTTAGAAAGACCTCAACCACATACTGTACAAAACAGAAGATATAGTATGAACTTTAGGAGATAAAGTAATTTAGCTTTAGCTTTATCTTTTATTTTATCACAGCTTACAAAGACTCTAGTAACAATTATTAATAATAATTGTTACATATTATTTAAAATGAATAATGTTAAACTACTCTTAAATCTTAACAGGAGTAAGTTAATGAAAAAAATAATGTTAATAAGTATATCATTGGTATGTATGAATAGTATAGTGTATGCAGGGGGAGATATTCTTCCTACGGTATTTGAAGAGGAAGAAATTATACTTCCTATTGAGCCTTATATAGAACCGATTGTAACAGAAGTTGAAGCACCAGTTGTCTTACCAGAACCAATGGTAGTTCCCGAACCAGTACCCATACCTGTGCCCATTCTTGAAAATCTTTATCCACTTGGTCTTTATGTAGGATTAGGATTAACAGCTGCAAGATATGACCCTGATTGTGGTTGTACCACTGATAAAGGTAAGGTAGATAAAACAGCAGGTGTAGTTGCCCGTGTAGGATATGACTTTAATGAATATATTGGTGTTGAAGGTAGAGGTATTAGAACGAATTGGAAGTCTAATGGTGGAAAAATCAAACATGCAGGGCTTTTTGTAAAACCGATGTATCCTGTTACTGACGATATTAATGTTTATGGACTTGCAGGTTATGCCAAAACAACAACGCAAGGTTCTAAGAGACGTGTAAATGCAGAAACATTTGCATGGGGTGCTGGTTTAGAATATGACTTAGGATCTGATACAGCTAAAGAAGGTAGATATGATAGAAGCTTTGATGGTTATGGTGACCAAGAAGGTGGATGGGGGCTATTTACTGATTATGAAAGATTGGTACAAAAGTCAGGTTCTCCTGACTTAGATACAGTGAGTGTTGGTGTTACTTACGACTTTTAAGTTCTAGAGTTTTTAAATGATTACTAATAAAAATTAGTGATCATTTTTCCCATATAATTCAAGATATACTTTAGAAATAGCAATTAAAAATGAAGTAATTGCAGGTCCTAAAATCATTCCCCAAAAACCATAAGAACTCATACCTGCCACAATAGAAAAGAAAATAAGTAGTTCGTTAATTCGAGCAGAACTATGAAGAATATTATCTTTGATATATCGAATAATCATAGGTTTAATAAATGTATCAGCAAGTATGGAGATGATGACTACAGAATAAGCTGCAATGATAATAGCTGAGTTCGCATTAATGGTGTTCCATGCATAGAGTGAAACTGGCATCCAAACTAACGCACCACCAACAAAAGGAATAAGTGAGGCAAAGCCATAAATAGTTCCTAAAAGAAGACCATTAAATCCAAAAAATGAAATCACGATACCAAAAAGTAAACCTTCAAAAATAGCTGTAACGATAATAGAATAAAAAACAACTTCCATGGTTGATGAAATTTCTTTTAAAATTTTATTTCCTTCTTCACTGTTCATTGGTAAAAAAGAGGTAATCAGTGAGAAAAGTTTATCAGCATAAGAGTTGAGTATGAAATAAAAGATAATAACAAAGAAAACATTCTTTATAAATCCAATTCCATGGCTACCTGCTGTGGTTATTGTCGCTGTAGAAGTTTTAATGTTTTCTAAAATCTGTTCATTATTCAAATATTCTTTAAGCCAATCTTCTAAAATTGGAATACCTTCAGAAAGAGAAATAAGTTTCGTGGTCGTCTGGGTGATGATGTTAGAATCAATAGAAGCTAAAGCTTGTACACCTGTTGTCGCTATATAGATAATGGGTACAAAAAGAATGATTAAAAGTAAGAAACTAAGAATACTCGCTGAAATTTTTTCTGAATCTAACTGTGCCGTAATTTTATAATGTACATTACCCGTAGCCATGGTCAGTAATAAGGCAACAACTATAGAGAGTAAAAATGGTTGATAAATAGTATAAGCACCAATAAGTGCAAGACCAAAAAGAATAGCAATGATATAGTCGCTTTTATTCATCATTCTTATCTCCTCCCAACTTAAAGTAGCTGTATGACTTCTCAGTTGCTACCCGTCCACGTGCTGTTCTTTCAATATAACCATTAGAAAGTAAATAGGGTTCTAATACATCTTCAATGGTTCCCTCATCTTCAGAAAGTGCAGCAGCAATGGTTGATAGCCCCATAGGTCGACCTTTTGAAGCGATGAGAAATTCAAGTAAACGAATATCTTCAACATCAAAACCTAAGTTGTTTACACCAAGTTGGTCAAGCGCATATTGTGTTGTTTTTAGATTAATACTAGTTTCATTGGCAACTTCTGAGAAGTCACGAACCCTTCTAAGTAGGCGTAGTGCCAATCTGGGTGTTCCACGACTTCGTTTTGCAATCTCATGAGCAGCTTCAGTATTTGTTTTTTTATCAAGTTTAATAGAAGCCAAATGTACAATCTCTGCAAGTTCTTCTGTTGA
Organism: uncultured Sulfurovum sp.; assembly: GCA_902727895.1. Lineage (GTDB taxonomy): Bacteria > Campylobacterota > Campylobacteria > Campylobacterales > Sulfurovaceae > UBA1140. The sequence continues at coordinate 7,657 of CACVAP010000045.1, read as the reverse complement.
GTAAAATTGCATGCGAAAGTGCATTCCAAAACGTTCACGAAGAGGGTGAGAAAGCATACCAGCTCTGGTTGTTGCACCGACAAGTGTAAAACGTGGTAAATCAATTTTAACCGTTTGTGCAGCTGGTCCAGAACCAATGATGATGTCCAGTCTAAAGTCTTCCATTGCTGAGTAAAGAATCTCTTCAATAGCAGGAGACATACGATGAATTTCATCTATAAATAAAATATCACCTTCTTCAACATTGGTTAAAATAGCAGCTAAATCACCTGATTTTTCTATCATGGGTGCTGCTGTAGTTTTTATGTTAGCACCCATCTCTGAAGAGATAAGGTTTGCTATGGTAGTTTTACCTAAACCAGGAGGTCCAAAAAAGAGGATGTGGTCGAGTGCCTCCTCTCTTTTTTTAGAAGCTTCAATAAATACTTTTAAATTCTTTTTAATTTGTCCTTGACCAATGTATTCGTCCCAAGAAGAAGGTCGCAATGAAACCTCTTCTATAAATTCATTATCAAATTTTTCTATGTCTACGATGCGTTCCATATTTGTCTTTCATGTTATATCAGACTACTGAGTATTAGTATTTTATCAAAATTTATTGATGATTAGTTTGGAATGAGAGAAGTATGAAGGTTAAACAGTCCAGCTTTAAGAGGTATGATCAAGCCTAAAGTAAAGGCTTGATTTGAAATGTCTTTCTAATAAGTAAACTCTTGACTAGGAAACTCTTTATTTTTTACTTCACTTGTATATTTCTCTAAATTTTCACGAACAAGTTTTGCACCGTCAAAATATTGTTTTACAAATTTTGGTTTAAAGTCTTCAAAGAAACCAAACATATCTGACCAGACAAGTACTTGTCCATCACAGTCTAGTCCAGCACCTATTCCAATGGTAGGAATGGTAATAGCATCTGTTATGGCTTTAGCAGCTTCAGACTTTACGCCTTCAACAACAATGGCAAAAGCACCAGCAGCTTCTAATGCCTTTGCATCTTCTACGAGTGAAGCAATATCTGTTTTGTCTTTACCACGTATTTTATAACCACCATCGCTTCTTAGGAATTGTGGCATAAGTCCAATATGACCTAAAACAGCAATAGAGTTTTGGCTTAACGCTTTAACAATATGCGCACGTTCTTTTCCACCTTCGATTTTAACAGCTTGTGCATTTGTTTCTTGGTAGGCACGTGTTGCATTTTGTACAGCTTGAGTTTCATTGGTGTATGAACCAAATGGCATGTCTAAAACAATAAGAGGTAAAGAAGCCCCATTACAAACAGCTTGAGTATGATAAATCATTTGGTCAATGGTGGCTGAAAGGGTGTCATTTTTACCTAAAAAGCTCATGTTTAGGCTGTCTCCAACCAATATCATGTCTACATTTCCATCAAAAAGTTTAGCAAAAAGTGCATCGTATGCTGTTACCATCGTAATGGGTTCAACACCTTTCATTTTAGCAATGGTTGTTAAAGTCACTTTTTTAGCAACTTTTTCTGTATGAATACTCATCGTTCTTACCCTAATATCTAAGTTAATTTAAGCATTTTATCAAAAAAATGTATAATACTGCTATCTAAGATACAAAAGAGTTTACATTGAAAAATTTAGTTGCATATATTACCACTGGTTATCCTTCTTTGGATTTTACAGTTGACATGGCTTTGGCTTTAGCTGACGCTGGAGTGGACACTTTAGAATTGGGAATGCCTTTTTCAGATCCTGTGGCAGATGGTCCAGTTATTGAAAAAGCAAATTTAAAAGCTTTACAAAATGGCTTTAAATTAGAACATCTTTTTGACGCGTCAAAAGAGATTGCACCTCATATTGATACTTTATGGATGGGTTATTTTAATCCTTTTTACCATAAAGGTATGGATTTTTTTATAGATCAGGCAAAGCAGAGTGGGGTAAATGGATTTATTATTCCTGACTTACCACTGGAAGAAGCAAGACCTTATAAGGGAATGATGAAAGATTCAAACCTTGCACTTATTGATTTTATAGCACCTACTGATTCACAAGAACGGATTAAAGAGATTGTGACAGATGCACAGAAATTTATTTATTTAGTAGCTTATGCTGGGATTACTGGTTCAGGGCAGAGTGAAGATTTACAACCCATAATTACAAGTATTAAAGAGCATACAAAAACACCTGTTTACGTAGGTTTTGGTGTAGATCAAAATACAGCTAAAGAAAAAGCACAAGGTGTTGATGGGGTTATTGTTGGTTCTGCTTTTGTAAAAGTTTTACTGGATGATAGTTTAAATGGTACACAAAAAATTACTACTATATCGGCATTGGCGAGAGAAATTAAAGAAAAAATTAACGAATAGTTAAAAATAATGCTACAATTATAAAAGTAAGCTTATATTAAAATATTAGGAGTAAAAAATGGTAAAAAAAACAGCTTTAGAAGAGTTAGATACTAAAATTTCATTGGTATTAGAGAAGTATAATAAATTGGAAGAAGAGAACCGTCTTTTAAAAGAAACTATTACTTCAAGTAGAGAAACAGAAGCAAAATTACGTCAAGAAATTTTGAAACTTAAAGAAGAAGAAGAGTTGAAAGACTTGGAGTTAGAGGATATTGTTGCACGTATAGGAAAAAGTATAGGACTAGATACAAATCGTACTGAAATTCCTATGGCATCTTGACATAGAAAGGGCTTTGTGTTATAATCAATATTCCTCTGTAGACAATCTCCTTCATATTTTGTCTACATGAATTAATGGGGATGACTTGGTTTCGACTGGAATAGTCGGAGTTATGTGCATGTCGGACTGAGCAATTCCGTTATACGGCTCAAATTGCATAACTGCAAACAATACAGATTACCGTCCAGCTTACGCAGTAGCATAAGTTAACCCCGAGCGATCGGAGGACTGCCTTACCGACGAGTTCCATCTTAATCGGATTTTAGGTATCACATCTGATGGATATGCTAAGTAGAAGCCATGCTACTTTGTGAGAATTTTGGCTGGTCTTGTATAGCTTTGGGTGCTGTGCGAAGCAAGATGAGATTTAACATCACCATCTAAACATGTAGAGTCATAACACTAGCTATTTTAGGACAGGGGTTCAATTCCCCTCGTCTCCACCAAACTTCTAAATCTAACAATTAGTACAAGAAAATTATAAAATTTATCACCTTAACTCTAATTTATTTTTCCTTACTTCTTACACAATCACTACAGAAATTAATGATACCATAAGTAATAGAGGAGTTTTTATGAAAAAAATATTACTTATATTGGCTCTCATTAGTCAATATATTTTTGCATCGCTAAGTGATGTGACTATCCATAATCATAAGTTTAGCATTATGACAAAGTCCTATGATTTAGAAGATACAAAAGGTAAGTATATTAAGTTTTACAAAGATGAACAAATGCTTTTTAGGTTTACACTGAAAGACAGTACAGGTGCTTGTTCTTCAAAGAGTTTAATTGATGGACATTATGAAATAGATGGTAATAAAATTACACTCTATAGTTTTCGGAATAGGAGAGGGAAGGCATATCTTGCACCTTATGGTGTAAGGGTACAGGTTTATGAGGTTCTTCGTTCTGGTCAATTAAAATTACATTCTGCTCGGGTGTATATTGAAGCTAGCAAGTATAAACTAGATAAAGACAGTGGAATGAGATATCTTTTTGTCTCACCTAAAAATAAGACAGAAAAAAGAGAACTAAAAGAATATATTAGTACAATTGAAGAAGCATACAATGGAAAGTTTGTATTTGGAAAAGAAAAAGAACTTTTATTTAAAGAAGTAAAAGAAGCATTACAAAGAAAAATGACATCAACGTGGAAGCGTTAATATAAAGGATTAAGTATGAAAAAATTATTGATAAATATAAGTTTACTGTTAACATTGGTACTTTGGGTTGGATGTGCACCAAAAGGGATTGACCAATCTACTGTAGGACAAAATATGACTGTAGAACCAGGAGTAGTTCAGTCCGTAAAGCAAGTAGCTATGGATAACAATGGAGTAGGTAATACACTTGGAGGAATAGTTGGTTCGGTTGCTGGTTCAGTTGCTGGTGCGCATGTTGGAGGTGGTACAGGACGAATAGTAAGTTCTGTTTTAGGATCTGTGATTGGTGGTGTTGTTGGTGGTTCAGCTGGTGATACAATGGATACAAACTATGGGCAAGAAGTCATTGTAAAATTGAACAATGGACAAACGGTAGCTACTGTTTTAAGAATTAATGGGGCAACAGAACTTTTACAAGTTGGACAAGCTGTTAATGTATTTTCTTCGGGAAGCCAAATATCTAATATTTCGGCACGTTAGATACTTATAGTTGAGGAGTACTTTATCTTACTAATAAGTATTTAAGAAGATTCCTTTCTTTAGAAAATATTTAAAACATAATTAAACATAATTTAGTTATTATAAACAAATATTAATCTAAAGGATAAGAATGGCAATTAGTGATTATGTTGAACAAATACTAAGTAGCCCAGTATATGTCTTTGATGGAATTATTGAAAAACTAATTGGTAAAAATGTTCATTTTGCAAAGATTGAATTAGGGCGCCATCCTATTTGTATAGATGCCGTATTGATTGAATCTATAAAATCTATATTAAAAGACTTAGAAGAGGAAGAAGGATTTATTTCTAGATTTTTATATAGAAAATTTGGTTTTGAAGTACGAAAAAATAAACGTAGAGAACAATTAATCTATTTAGGGTCAGAATTAAAAACACAACATTTCAAAATTAAAAATAGATTGTATGGACTTTATCGACAAAAAGAGCGTTTAACTTATAGTATTTTAGATTTAGGACGTTTGACAGAAGGCTTTGATACTAAAGAGATGTTTTTTGAGAGTGAGAGTATGAAAAATAAAAGTAAGTTCTATGTTGGTGAAATAGGACTTCAGATAGATGAGCTTCAAAGTTTACAACTCTCATTATTGATGAAGCATGATGACTTATCTGAAATTGAAGGAATCTATTCTAAGCTATTTCAACGAATACCTCGACATCAAGATTTACATGAAGAAGCCCATCTTTTGTTACAGAACTCAATAAAATCTTAACTTTTTGAATCATAACTAAGAGAGAAATAAAAATTAATTTAATTTTCATTGATAGCTTTTATAATTTGGTTATGATTGGCAAAAAATTAAAGAGAGCTTGTAAATGTCATTAGATACTTGGGGTAACTATGCTGATATACTGGCAATTCCTATAGGTATTGTTGGGGTTGTTTTGATTGTCCGTCAGTTAAGTTTGGCTCTACATGAAAGTGAAAGAGAACACCAAAGAAGACAGAATGAAATGACTTTAAATGCTTATAATACAGTGAGGATTGATTTACGTGAGACCATTAGAAGAGTCAGACATAGGTTAGAACTTACCGATATGTTTGATGAGTTTACAGAAGATAATTTACAAGAAATTATTGACGATAATGTCTTGAGAGATGATGTAGCTAGAATGTTAGGATTTCTTAATAAATTTTCTGTTGGTGTTAAATATGATGTCTTCAACATAGAACTTTTAAATGATTTATCAGGCACACTTTTTATTCAAACTTTTATTCAATTTAAACCATACATTGACTGGGTACGTAAAGATTCAGAGATTTTTTATGTGGACTATGAGCGTTTAGTAGAGAAGTTAAAGAATTTACAAAGAGGTAAAGACTTAGAGGGGAGTCCCTTCTAAGCTTTAGCATCAGGTTAGTGCTTCTTTTTACCTTCAGGTCTTTCAAAACCTTTTTCTTTCATACAAGTTTGCATTGCTGTTCTGTCTGGACGACCATTTTCACCTTTAGCAACAGTGTCAAGACATTCCATCATTGCTGCTTTTGCTTTTGGATCTTTTGGCATATGTTTTTTAGCCCCTTGTGCTTGAGCACCTTGCTGGTGTTGTCCTGCACATCCTACTAAAAGTAGGGCTGCTGCACTTGGGATAAGTGTAATTTGAATTAATTTCATTGTTTGTCCTTTTTATTTGATTGTTAAAACTCTATCACAATTTGGCTAACAATAAGTAACCAAAAGTAAACACTTAGTAACAATTTTTATTCTAAATAACTTTCGACAGCTCTTTCACGGCTAGTTGCATGGTTCTTAAGCGTATTAATGGCTTGGGTAAACTCTGAGCTTTTGTTACTTCCTAGGAAACTGTATCCTGTCTCTTCACTCACGGCGTAAGATTGAATTAGTGCTGAATACGTATCATAAGTTGCTTGAATGGTACTCGGATTAAAGGCACCTTCTATTACTTCTTCTAGATAAGCATCATATTGTGCTTTATAAGTATCATCTGCGTAAATCTTTGCAATGAGTGGCCATGAACTGTCTGAAAGATTTGAGAAGTCTAAGTCTAATGCGCCACCAAGTTTACCTTCTTGTAATGCTTCATTGTTGTCCCAAGGAATCCATGTTAATTTTCCATTGTCTGGGTTATTATAGAGGTAGTAATTGTGTGGCATACGTCCATAGGTATCCCAGTTTTGAATGATACCGTTTACAGCTAAGTATTTTAGGAACACATCCACGTCAAATACCTCTTCAAGGTCACTTCGCCAAGTACTTGCATCACTGGTACGGGTATCAGCATGTAGGGCAGTAAAGAGCGACTGAATATCTGACCAATCTTCATCATCTTCGTTGGTTTTCTTTTCAAATGCAGACTCAGTAAATGTTCCTTCTATAAACTGTGAACCATCTTCATCTTCAGGTTTATAAAGGTTTCCATCATCGCTTGAAAATTGTGTGTCAAGAACTTCTCCATCAACTTCTTCTACTAAGGTGTAAAGTCCAAAGTACTCCGGTCCATTACCATGGTCAACATAAAGTTCGTAAAAGGCAGTGTGTGACACAGCCATACCAGCATTTTTAAAGACATCAGCAGCTACTTTTTCACGCACAAAAGAGCTATCATTGTAGTTGTTTTTCAATGAGAATTTTTTGAACCCATAAAAACGTTGGTTGTCAATTTGGGGATAGTCATCTTCAAACTCATCAAAATCCAGTTTAAACGAAAGTTTTAAAATACCACTTTGCCAAGCACTTTGAAGAGAAGAATTCCCTTTAAATCGAATACCAACACGGTACCATTGGGTACCTTCATAATAAACATCTGCTGGAACCATAATAGGGTCGTCATCCGTGTCAACAAGACTACTTCCTCTAGAACTTTGCCCAAAAGTACCATAGGTTTCAGTCATGTCATCTAGCATACTTTGCCAACGCTCTTCGGTTACGACAAAGTCGAGTCGTTTAACTTCAGTGTCACTAAAAACTTCATCATAATCTGGATCAGCACTTTTACTGTGTGTTGCCTCTGTCCAATCACTTGCTTCAAAGTCCGTATCTGTGTAGGTTATTGTCTCTTCTGTTGTCTCTGTTTCTGTACTACTGTCTTCTGTTGTATCGGTAGAAGAACTGCTAGAGCTACCACATCCACTGAGTATAAGTGCTGTACTTACAAGTAGAGCAAAAAGAAATTTATTACTAACTATTTTCATTTTTTATCCTTATTTCATTAATCAAATTATTAGACTTCTTGCAAAACTAACTTTCAAAGCATCATATTCCTATCAAAATTAATTAAGCCACAAATAAGATTTACTCTTAAATTATAGCGTTTACGTCGATTACGGTATTTTTGTTTAAGTATTTGA
>CACVAP010000044.1 GCA_902727895.1 uncultured Sulfurovum sp. | reverse complement strand
TCTCATATCAAAAAACATAAATAAAAATGATGGCTTAAATAAGATTTTTTTAGTGTATAATTTTACACATTTTAGTAAATTCTTTAACGAGGAAAACAATGAGTATAAATAAACAAATAGTAAAATCTTACTATGAAAATCTTTGGAATAATCATGATAAATCTTATATCGATAGATTGTTTGATAATGAGATTGTGTTTAAAGGATCTCTAGGCGTAGAGACAAAAGGAAAAGAGGCATTTGAAGCTTATTTTGATATGGTAAGTATTGCTATTCCTAATCTTTTTCATGCTGTAGAACAGTTGGTGGAAGAAGATGATCAAGTGGTTGCTAGGGCATGGTATAGTGGTAGGCAAACAGGAAAGTTGTTTGACTTTGAAGCTTCTAATAATAAAATTAGATACAACGGGGCTTCTTTTTTCATAATAGAAAATGGAAAAATTAAAAGTATTTGGGTACTTGGTGACATACACTCCTTATATCAACAGATAGAGTAAAGGCTACAAGGTAAACAAATGGAAGATAAATCTAATTTAGATACATATTCCCCCTTTATATTAATAATAAATTTCATAAGATTCTTATTGAATGTATTAGAGGGGGCTTACCTTACAGGTAGGGCTTAAAATGTGAGTTTATAAAATGGTTTGGGTTATTTTTTAAAAATAAAAAATATGAATCTAAAATTTATGAAACGACATAAAAATGATACAAACAAATTTACTTTATCTGTATACTCTTTCTTGTAAACAGGATTTTTTGTGTTAATGTTGTTTACAAAGTTTACCCATTTCACATCTCCGTCATTTTATATAGATACTTCAAGTTTCTTGGAGTATCTTTTCCTTAATTTCCTATTCTCTTTTTAAACGTCAAAAAAATCCTATTAAAATAAAACTATTTTATATAAACTATATCTATGAAAAATAAATTATTAAACAACAAATTTGTTATTGGTGATGTGCATGGTTGTTACCATACACTTCTAAACTTGATAAAACAACTTCCTCTTAATGCTGAACTCATTTTTGTGGGAGACCTTTGTGATAAAGGAAATTATAGTAAAGAAACCCTTGAGTTAGTCATTCAAAATAATTGGCAAGTGGTTAAAGGTAACCATGATGATTTAATGGAAAAGCATCTTTTAGAAGCACTTGAAGGAAAACGTGATGTGCCATGGTCTTATGACAAACGATTTGGAGGTTTGGAGACTATTTTAAACTATGAAGATGATAAAGTCATAGCACGAAAACATGTACAATGGATAAGTCAACTTCCTCTTTATTTAGAGATTGGAGATTATTTTATTACGCATGGTTTTTCTATAGAGTTTTATGAACACAAAGATAATGAAAGTCACAAATCACTACTTTTTAGCAATCGCTATATTCCTAACATACCCATAAAAGAAAATATACATAGAAAAATAAATCTCTTTGGGCATTCGGTAGTTGATGAAGTGGTTAAAAATGAGTACTTTTATGCTTTAGACACAGGTTGTGCTTATGGTGGAAAATTAACGGCTTTGAGTTTAGAACATCAAACTCTTTATGAAGAGCTGATGGACAGTCGAGACTCTAGTTACAGTGTTAGAGAATTGACAGCCAAGGATTTTCATATTGAAGAACATGCTTTTGAGATTTTTGAAAGTTTAATTATCAATGAAAAGTCATCTTATTTTGACTACGATATCATTGCCAATGAGATTCTTATTTGTATGATTGATAAATATGGTGAAAAGGGAAAAATAGAACTTATTAAGATGGTTCGTAGAGAACAGGTTTTCCCAAAACAAGCTAAGTTTATTTTAGGAAAATCCTATGATCAGTATGATGGGAAGGTAGATTAAGATGAGCCACTCACTATTTATAAAATATGCTCTGATATGATTTCATTGATTCTTTTTGATTTACCAAAATGCTCCAAAAGATTAAAGATTAAGGTGGGATATTCTACTTTTAATTTTTCGATTGTTTCTGGAATATCTTTAGTAACATGTTTTCCAGAATTTAAAAAGTAGGGATAAATATTTATTTCATGTGTACCTGCTTGGATACATTTCTCAATACTCTCTTGAATCGTAGGTGTAGCAAACTCTAAAAAAGCAGGTTGAATATTTTCATAAACTGTACTACTATTTTTAACTTGATTTACGATTTCTATTACTTCTTTATTGGAAGCTTCTTTTTTACTTCCATGCGAGATTATAATTAGACTTTTCATTTTTAAACCTTTTATATATCTTTTATTCTAACTTCTTACTAAAATATTGAAAACTTTTCTTCAAAAGATTTATCAATATTAATCACTTTCCTCTTCTTAAGTCTATTAATGACTTCAGGTGTACAACTTACATCATCGGGCCAAATACGTTGATAGTTATCATAATGATTTTTATTACTTGCGTCAATAAGCATCGTGTCTTCTTGAAAATATAGGTCTCTATTGGCATCAATGTTGTTAACCACACGCCAAAGAAGCATATAAGGATTATCCAGTTGATTATTTTTTATATCAACAACAACGACAATCTTTAAAAACTCAAAAAGAGATTGAAGTTCAGCTAAGAGTACTTTATGCGAACGATTTTTCTGTACAGTTAAAACCACTATAGGATTAGCTGTATCAGTATAATATTGTTTTAAACTTTCGACTTCATTAGAACAATTTTTGATTTTATCAAGTAATAGATTATCATCTAAGATGGTTTTGGTACAGGGTTGTATCTCATCATTACTTGCATCTATACCAAGTTTTCCACCAACAGCAAACTTAGGTGAACTGTGGTCAAGAGCATCAACAATACCTCGACTAAGAAGCATTTCATGAATATCAACACGATTTAAAATATAAGGTATTATTTCCATGGAGTTTAGCTCAGGGGCATTCTCTGAAACAAAAACAGCATGTTTAACAAAACTCATTTGTCCTATACCCCATAATGCGTGCATGACTTGTTGGGCATGTCCAGGGTAGAGAACTTTTATTTTTGCTAACACTAGGTTATGAAATACACCATTTTCTGGTAAATAATAGTCAACTAAATCAGGAACGGTTGTTTGTAAAAGAGGTTTAAAAATTCTCTCTGTTGCATGTCCCATATATTTGTCTTCTAATGGAGGCTTACCTACTACTGTCGCTGAAAAAACGGGAGTTTTTTTATGAGTAATGGCTGTTATTTCTAAAAATGGATATTCATCTTCTAAGGTATAATAGCCTGTATGGTCGCCAAATGGTCCTTCGGTTTTTGTTTTTGAAGTATCGACAAAGCCTTCTATAACAAAATCAACATCATGAGGAACATATAAGTCATTGCTTATACATTGTACCAGTTTTGCATTTTCTTTTTTTATAAAACCATAGAGCATAAGCTCAAAAATACCTATCGGCAAGGGGGATTGTGCTGACCAAATATAAAGAGGGTGACCTCCTATAGCAATGGAAACAGGCATTTTTTTGCCAGCTTTTTTGTATTCATGAAAAAAGTGATTGCTGTCTTTGTGTATCTGCCAATGTAGTCCCACTTGATGGTCATTATGCATTTGTAATCGGTACATACCTACATTGCTCATTTTACCATCAAGTGATTTTGTATAGACTTGCCCCATGGTAATAAATGGTCCAGCATCTTGTTCCCATGTAGTCAAAACAGGAATGTTACTTGTTTTTGCTTCTTGACCTAGATGAATAACTTCTTGACAAACACCTCGCTTTTTAAGTTTCTTTGGAAGGGCATATTTAAGATTGAAAAGTTTTCCAAACATTTTAATTTTATTGGAAAATCCTTCAGCAGGTTCCATTTTTAAAAGGGATGAAATCTCATTTTCTATCTCTTTAAGGTTACCAATAAAAAGTTCAATTGCTTTTTCATTACAAAAAACATTCATTAATACAGGTGTATCAAACTTCTTATTATTTTTTTTGTCTACAACATTTGTAAAGAGTAGGGCTTTACTATTTTCTTTTTTTGTTTCAATATAAGCTACATGAGGAATCTCTAAATAGATATCCAACTCATCATCAATTATTCTTAATAGATTGTTTTCTTTTAATATATTTATGGTGTTATTAGTATATTCTTTCATCTTTACTACTCCTGTTTTTATAGTAATAATTCTATCTTTTATATAAATTTAGAAGTATGGTCATTCAAAAAAGTATTTACTGAAGTATACGCATCTTCAACGTTCTTTCCATTTAACCAATCAGCACAAATAGCATAATTTTTTTCTTCATCATATATGTAAGGTTCACCGTAGGGTTTTTTAGTAAATCCATATTTCCACAAATGGGTAAAATGCCCGTATTTTTGAATGTTAAAATGAGGAAGTACTTTTTGAATCTCTTGAATCAATAAGGGTTCTAAAACTTTTTTTGTTAAATTATTGTATTCATTGGAGAAAGCAGCATTCATATGAAGTACAAGACTCTCTTCGTTTTGTATAGAAAGTTTAGCTAAGTTCTTTAAACTTGAAAGACGAACTTTATCAAGGTTTTTTACCTCTGAACCATAGAGGGCTAAGGTAACAACACTGTCAAAAGTAACTTTGCTTAAGGGCGCGTTGTTTGTTGATTTGAAGTTGCTATTGAGTGCCAATATTTGGGCTGGAGGAATGGTCATAATTATAAAGTTAAAACCTTCATAGTCTTTATTGTTTTGATCTCTTAAAATGTATTCTGCATTAAGATACTTAATACTTTTAATATGGGTTTTATTTTGAACATGAACATCTTTACTCAGGTGTTTGAGAACACTATTCATTTGATTGGTATAATAATGATTATTATCTTTTTTATTTATGATACCATCATTGACTAAGTCTTCACAAAAAACTTTAAAGCCCAATTTACTAGGACTAAAACCCATGCATCCATGGTTAATTTGAAAGCTATTATCACGACGGGTTGCCATACGACCACCCGGACCTCTTGATTTCTCAAAAAGTGTAACATTGATGTTTTTTTTGTGTAATCTATGTGCAAGGTAAGAACCTGCAAACCCTGCACCAATAATGGCTACGTTCATTACTTTAACCCACTAGTTGAATCATTTTTGAGATACTCAAAGGGTGTTATGCTATCTTCGATGATTTTTTTCATGCGTTCATTTACTGCTATTGTTAATTTCATTTTCTATCTCCTTAATTTAGTGCTAGTTGATACTTTTCATGAGCTATCGGGTTTATACTATGACCAAGATTTGGTGCGTGTTGAATACCTAATGAGATAAAGTTTTTAGAAATCTCTATGGACTCTGTAAGTGTTTTTCCCAATGCTAAATTGGCTGCGATGGCAAAAGAGAAACTAAAACGGTCATTGAGTTCGATGGCTTCATTTTTAATGAGTACTCTATAGGGTAACTTTAACATCTTATGTAAGGTACTAGGGTCTTTGGGTTCGTACCCAAAAAGTTCATAAGCTTCAAAACGATTAGGCATTACTACGGTTGCGTAAGGAAAAAGTGTTTTTAGGTTTGCTATGGCATTATCGTTGAGTAGTTTTGAACCATCTTTAGAAATGAAAAGAGGGTCAATTACTATAGGAATATTCAATGCTGCAATAACATCACGTACCATGTCAATGATTTCATTAGAATAGAGCATCCCTATTTTAATAGCAGACACATTAAAATTACTAAGTACAGCTTCTATTTGTGCTTTCACAAAAGGAGCAGCTACTTCATAAGTTTCTTTTACCCCGTGGGTATTTTGAGCTGTCAATACAGTAATGGATGAAGTTCCAAAAATATTAAAAGCTTCAAGACTTTTTGAATTGGCTTGAATTCTAGTACGACCAGAAGAGTTACTCCCTGCAATTGATAAAACAACATTCATCTTTTATCCTTTTGATAATTTAAGCATATTTTATCAGTAGAAGAAAGTTTTTAGTAGGGTTTGATTGTCGATTGGTGAGTTTTTTATTAAGGATATTATTACTGTCATCTCAAAGCAATGTTCAGTTCTAATTATGATAAAATTCTTTTATATTTGTAAAACTTAGTTCAATCTAAAGTAAAAGGATAATTTATTTATGCATATCACAAAATTTCAAATTAAAAACTTCAAAAGTTTTAAAGATATAACTATATTTTTTAATCCTCAATTAAATGTATTTACAGGTGTAAATAATAGTGGTAAAACTACAGTATTAGAGGCTATTTCATTATGGAGTGAATGTTTTGGAAAATTAATCACACGAGCAGAACGAGCTGATAATTATTTAAATATAAATAGAGGAAATTACAAGTTAGGATATGCAACTACTAAAGGTTATTTTGATTATCGAAGTATACAAAGTGTTAGGACTACTAAATATCAAGATATTTTTTTTAATTTAGATAATAAAAATAAAATTGAACTTATTATGAGTTTAAAAAATAATCGTAATGAGAATTATAATGCTCCCCAAAAACTAGACCAGCAAAACAAGATTTTTTATATCAATAAGATAGAATAAAGATTAAGAAATCAAGGAATAAAACATGAGTAAGAAACGGAAAGTATATAGTGCAGAGTTCAAGGCTAAATTAGTGTTAGAAGTTTTAGAAG
>CACVAP010000043.1 GCA_902727895.1 uncultured Sulfurovum sp. | reverse complement strand
ATACCTATAGGTTTGCCATGCCGTGTGACAAATACTGAACTACCCTCATCAAGATACTTTGTCATAGAAGATGGATTATTTTTTAAATCTCTTATTGCTACGGTTTGCATAATTTTCCTTTTACTACGTTTTGTAGGAATATTATAGCTTTATTTGGTTGAAAAGTAAAATCCTTTAGGTTTATGCTGTTACCAAAATGTTAGCAACACCCATTATAATAAAGACAATATATCTACAAGGGTAAGAATAAAAGGGGACAAGCTACTTAAATCCTTTCTAACCTAACAAAAAATTACTCTCCAACTTTAAACAAAACCCTATCAATTAAACTTTGAGAAATAAACAAGTTTGAATCTAACAATTTTTCTAAAAAAGGAAGTAAAGAATTTGAAAGGTTTATCAATGAATATGATAATATTTTTAAAGATCAAAATAAATTTGCTATAGAAATTTTTGTTTCATGCCAATTGATGTCGGACAGAGGGCAGTCCGACCTACATCCCCCTTGTTACCAAAATGTTACCAATAAAAAGTAAAATCATCCATTAACTAAGCAAAGGCACAAAATGGGTGGAAAACTCTTTAAAAATTTCTCGTTTTTCTCAGCAACAATCTCATTTTTCATTCTTATTGGAATTTTCTCCATACTTTTTACTTACGCACAAGACTCAATCCGTGAATTTGGATTTGATTTTTTAGGTAGTGAAGTATGGGAAGCTGATGAAGATGATGAAGAGATAGGTATTTTTGGTGGGTTCATACCTATTATTGGTACCTTGTTGAGTACATTAATCGCTATGGCGATTGCGACACCATTGGCAATGGGGATTGCTATTTTCTTGACAGAAATTGCACATAAGACATTGGTAAAACCAGTTTCAATTGCCATTGAGTTGTTGGCTGCTATTCCAAGTATTATCTATGGTATGTGGGGACTTTTCTATTTAGCACCAATTATTCAGTCAACATTTGGAGGGCAGGGTGTTGGTCTTTTGACAGCAGGAGTTGTTTTAGCCATTATGATTATTCCATTTATGGCAGCGATTACACGTGACTCCATGAATACCGTTCCCGATGTTCTTAAAGAGTCAGCCTACGCAATGGGTGCTACGAAGTTTGAGGTTATTAAAGATGTGATTATGCCTTATTCAAAAGGTGGGATTATTGGTTCGATTATCTTAGCACTTGGACGTGCTTTAGGTGAGACCATGGCTGTTGCCTTCTTGATTGGTTCAGTGATGAGCATACCAAGTAACATAACCGATCCAACAACCTCGATACCTGTTCTTTTAGCAAACAACTTCTCAGAAGCAATGGGGCTAGAAATGAGTTCAATGTACTACTTAGCACTTGTTTTATTTGTGGTGAGTTTAGCAATTATCTCGGTAGCTAAGTTCTACTTCTTAAGACAAAAGGTTAAGTAATGAATAGACTTTTATTAAACAAAATAATCTTGGTGCTTTCAACCTTGTCGGCTGTGATTGGAATATCTTTTCTTTTTTGGATTTTGGCGACTTTAACTTACAAAGGAGTTTCTTCTTTACACATTTCAACTTTTACCAATGACTTGGTTGAAGGGGGAATTAGAAACCTTTTAGTAGGTCAGTTTACCATGGCAACCATTGCTTCGGTGATTGCGATTCCTATAGGGATGTTTGCAGGAATTTGGTTACGTGAATACTCTAACAACTCAAAGTTGGCATCTGTTATCAGAAATTTAAGTGATGTTATGATGTCAGCTCCTTCGATTGTTATTGGGGTTTTTGTATATGCAATTTTTGTTGCACCATTTGGAAGTTACAACGGTTTTGCAGGGATTATTGCCTTGACCATTATGATGATTCCAATTATTATCAGTACCACCGACAACATGTTGGCACTTGTACCCAAAGAGTTACGTGAAGCTGGAATTGCATTGGGTGGGTCGAAGCATAAGATTATTATGCAGATTGTTGTGAAAGCTGCGAAGGTAGGAATTACCACAGGTATCTTACTTTCATTTGCAAGAATTATTGGAGAGACAGCACCACTCTTATTTACCTCGGCGAACAACCAGTTTTTTACCATGGATTTAACAGGACAGTTTCCTTCTCTAACCGTAAGTATTTATAACTTGGCAACGTATCCAGATGAAGCAAGTCGTGAGTTGGCTTGGGCAGCATCTTTTGTCTTGACAGCGATTGTATTAATCATTAATTTAACAGGTCGTTACATGACCAGAAATAAAAAGTAAAGGAAGCAAATGAGCAACTTAATAATGGAAACCAAAGATTTTAACTTTACCTATGCAGGGGTTGATGATCCTTCACTTAAAAACATAAATCTTCCGATTGAAAAAAATAAAATTACAGCGATGATTGGTCCTTCAGGGTGTGGTAAATCTACTCTACTGAGAGCCATGAACCGTATTCATGATCTTTACCCTGGAAACAAGTATGAGGGTGAAATTAACCTTTATGGTGCTAAGGGTAAAGAGAATATTTTGGATCTTAAAAAAGAGAATGATTTAATCTCTTTACGTCAGCAAGTAGGAATGATTTTTCAAAAACCTACGCCCTTTCCAATGAGTATTTATGACAATGTGGCTTATGGAATGAAGCTCGCAGGGGTAAAAAATAAGTCGGAACTTGATGGACGTGTTGAAAAAGCTTTAAAAGATGCAGCCATTTGGAATGAAACTAAAGACAGAATGAACACCTCAGCACTTGGTATGAGTGGTGGACAGCAACAGCGTTTATGTATTGCTAGAGCTGTAGCACTTAAACCAGAAGTAATGCTTTTTGATGAACCTACTTCAGCATTGGATCCTATTTCGACAGGAGCCATTGAAGAGTTGATTGCTGAGCTTAAAAAAGATGTATCTGTAGTGATTGTAACGCATAACATGCAACAGGCGAGTCGTTTGAGTGACTACACAGCATTTATGTATTTAGGTGACATGGTTGAGTATGATAAAACTGATACCATTTTTATGAATCCTAATGAGAAATTAACAGAAGATTATATTACAGGGAGATTTGGATAATGTTACCACAATATCACGATGCGAGACATGCCGTAAGAGACTCTATTATAGAGATGGTTGAAAGCTTAGCGAACACAAATAAGTTGGCAATGGACGCGATAAAAAACAACTCAGTATCTGACATAGAAGCAATACGTACTGAACTTAAAGAACTTTCTCCTGTTACTGAAAAAATTGATAATGATATCGTTCTTATTTTTGCTAAGTATACGCCTGGGGCTAGAGATTTACGTGAGATGGTTTCTTACTTTAAAGTTACTTCTGCACTTAATAGAATACAGACCTATATTAACAATTATCTTAAAAAAATGCAGATAGTTTTAATGGAAGACAATAGAGACATGAGTGAGTTTATTTCTGATTCTTTGCGTATTAACAAGTCTACTATAAACAGTTTTGAATATGTTTTAGAAATGTTGAAAACATTTGATGACGATGATAAAATAAAGAAGCTTATTTCAAAAATATCTGTTGAAAATGCGAAAACTGAGGATATATATTCCATACTTGAAAAAGAGATGGTGCAGAAGATGAGTGATGCAGAAGGAAACCCTGAAGATTATTTTAATTTGTTGAAATATTTTAGAAAGAATTTAAAAATTATAGACAGACTTGAAAACATTGCTGAGAGAATTATTTTTGCACGTATGGGTGGAAAGCTTTAAAGTTCAGTTTGACTTATTTTTGTAACCATTTGGTAACATTTTTGTAATAAAATGCCGAAACTTGAAAACTAGAGGACGGTATTCTTATGAATAACATGATTAAAACACTACTTGGAGCAGGGTTTGCAATTGCTGTAGCAATTTATGTGAACTATGCATTTGGACACGTAGCCAACTCAGGCTTCTTAATGATGGCAGCTGTATTTGGGGCTTACATGGCAATGAACATTGGGGCAAATGATGTCGCTAACAATGTTGGTCCAGCTGTTGGTGCTGGTGCATTAACCATTGGTGGGGCGATTGTTATTGCTTCTATATTTGAAGCTGCTGGTGCATTGATTGCTGGTGGTGATGTTGTTAAGACCATTAAAAAAGGTATTATTGATCCTGCTGCTTTTGCTGGTGACCCAATGATCTTTGTTTATGCAATGGCTGCTGCCTTGTTAGCTGCTGCTTTATGGCTGACATTTGCTACAGCACTTAAAGCCCCTGTTTCTACAACACACTCTATTGTTGGTGGTGTTATGGGTGCTGGTATTGCTGCTGGTGGTTTTGCTGTTGTTTCATGGGGAACGATGGGTAAGATTGCTGCTTCATGGGTTATTTCTCCTGTTCTTGGTGGTTTGATTGCTGCTGCCTTCCTTTATATTATTAAATCAGAGATTTTACATAAAGATAATAGGTTAGAATCAGCTAAGAAAATTGTTCCTATCTTGGTGTCTATTATGGCAATGGCATTTATTACGTACTTGACATTAAAAGGTCTTAAAAAAGTATGGGTAGACATTGTTGATATCCTTCCTTTCTTACCTGAAACTAAAAAACCAACACTTGCAGTAGCACTTGTATTTGGTGCTATAGGTGCAGGTATTACTTACCTTATGGTTAAGCCACGTGTTGCAGCAAAAGTTGCAACATTGTCAAATGACCGTGCAGCAATTAACACACTATTTACGATTCCACTTATTTTTGCAGCAGCAATTCTTTCTTTTGCACATGGTGCGAATGATGTAGCGAATGCTGTTGGACCTTTGGCTGCTATTTACGATGCATTGGCACATACAACCATTTCGGCTAAAGCTGCTATTCCATTATGGGTAATGATTGTTGGTGGGCTTGGTCTTTCAGTTGGTTTGGCACTGTTTGGTCCAAGACTTATTAAAACAGTTGGTACAGAGATTACTGAACTTGACCAGATGAGAGCCTTTTCTATTATGATGGCTGCTGCAATTACGGTTGTTATTGCTTCTCAACTTGGACTTCCTGTTTCTTCTACACATATTGCTGTTGGTGGGGTATTTGGTGTTGGTTTCCTTAGAGAGTGGATGGACAGAAAAGGTGCGAATGAAAAACATGTTGCACTTGCTGCTCAGGTAGAAAAAGTTGATGCTTTTAAAGCAGAATTAGAAACTGTTGGTGATGATTACAAAAGAAAATCTGAACTTTTTGAAACCATTAAATTTGAGAAGAAAAAAACCAAAGCACTTAAACGTTCACTTAAAGAGACGTATGTAAAACGTGGTATGGTTAGAAAGATTGTTGCTGCATGGATTATTACCGTTCCTGTTGCTGCTATGCTTTCTGCAATTGTATTTTATATTATCAAAGGTGTTTGGGCTTAAGTTCATTACTAAACTAAAGGTAGAGACTTTTCTCTACCCTTATAATCTGCTATACTCACTTTATGAAAACTCCAAACGCTGACATTGAAATTGTTTTGATTGAAGATGAAGAAGACATACTTGAACTTCTTGAATATCATCTTCAAAAAGCAGGTTACCAAACAACTAGCTTTTCCTCTACTAAGAATGTAGAACAGTTTTTAGAAGAAGAAAATCCCTCTTTACTTATTGTTGATAGAAACTTACCTTTTATGGAAGGTTCGGAATTTATAGCCGATATTCGAGAAAAAGGTTATGATATTCCCACTATTTTTCTTTCAGCAAAAAACTCTGATTCTGATATAGATGAAGGTTTTTTAAGAGGGGCTGATGACTACATTACTAAACCTTTTAGAATTCAAGAACTACTTCATAGAGTAGGGGCAATACTGCGTCGTACAGGGAAAGTAGAACAGACAAAATTAAAACATCGTGATTTACTTTTAGACATGGACTCTCAAACATTAAGTATTAATGATACAAATATTAAACTCACCAAAATGGAATTTAATTTACTTTCTATATTTATTAAGAACTCTAGTAAAACTTTAGATCGAGATTTTTTAGTAGATGAAGTTTCTGAAGAGTCACAAGGTAAGACCATTAATGTTGCCATTAACCGTCTTAAGAAGAAAATTGACCCCGATGGAAGTAAAGCGTATATTACTTCTGTTTGGGGTGTGGGTTATAAGCTGGCGTAGTTATTTCCAGTCTGCACCAATAGCCTCTGAGATATTCTCATAGCCATCTGCTTTTAGTAGCTCTATTAAACCTTCATTGATTTCTTTTATCATAATAGGACCATTATAAATAAGCATAGAATAAATTTGAATAAGTGATGCACCAGCTTTAATTCTCCTATACGCATCTTCGGCTGTCTCAATACCACCTACGCTAATAAGTATGGTCTTTCCATAAAGTTCTTTTCCTATGGCTTTGAAAAGTTCATAAGACTTTTCTCTCACCAATGCTCCTGAAATACCACCAAAGTCTTTTGCATGTTCTGTGACTGAATAGTCAATGGTTGTATTGGTCGCAATAATCCCAGCAGATCCAGCATTGACAGCAGCATTACACAGGTCTATGGCATCTTGTGCTTGCATGTCTGGTGCAATTTTTAGGAAAATGGGTTGAGAAGTAATTTCTTTTGCCATGGTGAAAAGGTCAGTAATAAACTTTTCATTTTGAAGGTCTCTAAGCCCTGGGGTGTTTGGTGAAGAAATATTGATAACAATATAGTTACCAGAGTCTTTAAATGTCTCTAAAAGTGTTTTATAGTCATTTAGTGCTTCATCTTCTGGGGTAAGTTTATTTTTACCAATGTTAATTCCAATAGGGTAGTCAAAGTTTTCTACTTTAGCTAGTTGGTTAAGCATAAAATCTGCACCACGGTTGTTGAAACCCATGGCATTTTGAATGGAACGGTCTTCTTTTAAACGAAAAAGTCTTGGGCGTGCATTTCCAGCTTGTGGCTTGGGTGTAATGGTTCCAATTTCAGTAAAACCAAAACCAAGGCTTGGCATGGCTTTGATGTATTCACCATTTTTATCAAAACCAGCTGCAAGTCCTACAGGGTTTTCAAAAGTAGTGTCAAAAAGTACTTGTTTTAAAAGAGGGCTACTCACAAAGTAAGAGTTTTTAAAAAACTTAGAGACAAAAGGAGTATAGGGTGCAGCTTTGAGTCCTAGACCACCAATACTATGGGCAGTTTCAGGATTCACTTTAAAGAGAATATTTTTAAGGGTTTGATAGGATAGTAAGGACAAGGAAGACTCCAATTTATTAATTGGAGAATTATACTAAAATTCTAGTAAAAGTAGTGTAGTGAAAGATTTAATGAATTTAGTGACTTTATATTATTCATTTTACTTGTGGAGAGGTAACGGTAACCTAGGTCTAGGTCTATAGCATCATTTAAAAGGTAGCTAACACCTGTATTTAGACCAATACCATAGCCTTTATCTGTTCCAGAATTGTCATGTTGTAGCATCCCAAGTGAAAAACCCACATAAGGTTTAAAGGGACTGTCTTTCATTGCTGATTGTAAGATGCCTTTGTCAGCTTGAATAATGAATGAGGTAAGTGTGTCGTTCGAACTTTTTGCGTAGTCTAAGTTAAGCGTTGTTCTCCACATTCCTTGCTGTACACCATACTTTAGACCTAATGAGGGTGATGAAACATGATTATAGTCAAGGTATGAAGTCTGAACTCCAAAAAAAGAGTAACTCGGTCCAGCAAGCGTAAATGAGGTAAGAAGTAGTGTTGATATAATAATTTTATGCATACAATTATTATATCATGTGAAAATAAATTAAACTATGTTGTTAGTAAAAATAATGCATTGAAAGAGTGATATCACTAAGTGAGTCAATACTTTCTAGTTTTGATGTTTGTAAATACCTATATCCTAAGTCAAAATCTAATGAATCATTGTAGATGTAAGCAATTCCTGTATTTACACCATAAACATAACCCCTATCTTGTTCTATAGCCGATTGATTATTCTTTTCTTGCATAATACCAAAGGAAACACCAGCATAAGGTTTGAATGAGCTATCTTTAAATTTATTGACTAAGATACCTTTATCAACTTGTGCAATTAAGCTTTGGTGGTTTATACTTGAAGTCTTTCCATAAGAATAGCCAATTGAAGTTCGATAGCCTTTTGATTGTTTTCCATATTTTACACCTATATATGGAACAGAATTCCCTTCTACAAAAGAGTTTCCAGCTTGAATACCCATAAAAGAGTAAACTTTATCAGCTGCAGGTAGCGAGGTTGATAATAATATGAGTGATAAATATAATGTATTAAAAGTTTTCATAAGAGCATTATATCTTAATTAAACTTTAATTTTATATATTAATAAATTTTAGTGAATTTTTAGATATAGCAATATTAAAACGCATATAACCTTCGCCACCTGTACCAAAGAAAATTCCTTGACTTAGTCCTAGTTTCTTCTGAATAAAGTATTGATTTAACGCTTCATCATTTAAATGTAATGCGCGACAATCTAACCAAAGTAAAAAAGTGGCTTCTGGCGTTTTAAATTTTATTTTTGAATTACTCTCTTTGAGTTTTTGAGCTAAAATAGACATATTTCCAAGTAGGTGTTCTTTTAATAACTTTAGCCACTTCTCACCATGCGTATAGGCAGCTTCAAAAGCTACATGTGCAAGAAGGTTTCCTTCACCTAAATAGGTTGCTTTATAAGTTTGATAAAACTGTTCTCGTAGCTTTTTATTGCTAATACTAATGGTAGAAATAGAAAGTCCTGTGATATTAAAAGTCTTGGCAGGGCTTAGTAGGGTAATAGTTTGTTGGGATATTTCTTCTGAGAGAGAAGCAAAAGGTGTATGCTTTTTAAAAGCTAAGTCACAATGGATTTCATCGGCTATGACAATAATATTGTGTTTTAGACAGATAGAGGCTAAAGTTAAGAGTTCATCTTTTGTCCAAACTCTTCCAATAGGATTATGAGGAGAACAGAGAAGAAGTAGTTTTGTTTTGGGTGTTATTTTTCTTTCTAGGTCTTTAAAGTCAAAAGTATAATCACCATTGCTTTCGATGAGAGGATTTTCCATAACGCTTCGTTTATTATTTATAATACTGTTAGCAAAGGCACCATAAACAGGAGTTTGGATGATGATCTCATCTTCTTCATTGGAAAATGTTTGAATGATTAGATTTATAGAAGTAAGAACAGAAGGAGAGAAGAACATTTCTTCTCTTTTTAGTTTTAAGTTATGATGTTTCTTCATCCACTTTATCTGTGCATCAAAAGCAGAATTGGGCATCTCTTCATAGCCTAAAATGGGATGTTCTAAACGTTTCTTTATGGCATTTAGAATGAAGTCGGGTGTGTCAATGTCCATGTCAGCAACCCAAAGTGGTAAAATATCGGATGTACCAAAAAGTTTTTCTCTTTTGGTATATTTTTCTGAATTACTATGACTTCGGTCTGCTGATGTCTCGAACATTTACTTTTTTTTCCAAACAGACATTTGTGAAAGGGTATGTTGAAATTTACGTGCTGTTTCACGAATAACAAAAGGAACGTCTTGTGTTTCTACTAGCTCAAAATTCTCTTCTAAAACATTTTTGAGACCCTCTAAGGTATACTGCTCTTCTCCTGCTTCATTTTTAAATCCACCTAGCCAGAAATCTTTTTTAGTTGACTCTTCTTGCCAAGTGTAAGGCGAAGTTAAAATAAGAATTCCATTATCGTTGAGACGTTCATGCACATTACTTAAAAAAAGTTTTGGTTCATATAAACGATCAATAAGATTTGTTCCTAAGATAAGGTCATAACCTGTAAAGTGCGCTTTTAAGTTACAAGCATCTCCTTGCCAAAAGTCTACTCGGTCTTTAACTTCTGCAAATGAAAAGTCTTCAAGTTTATGAGAGAGTGAATTGTAGATTTCACCCTCTACTTTTTGCTCAAAGTTTACGACACCTTGTTCTTGTAAGTTTACAGCTACTTGGATGAAACGTGCAGAAAAGTCAATCCCTGTAACTTCTTCAAAAACATTGGCAAGTTCAAAAGAACAACGCCCTGTGGCACAACCAATGTCCAATGCTCTGTGTTGAGGGGTTCCTTTAGAGTGTTCAATGGAAAGTTCAGCCATTTTTACAGCAAAGTTTTCTACCCCAAAGTAAGTTTCACCGTATTGGAAGTCAGAGTATTGGTTAACCAGTTCATCGTGTTCATAAATATTTTCGTCTTTTTCTGTATTTTGTGTTTCCATATTTTTTTGTATCTCCATTTCTTCTTGTTTGGTTATTGTAACGTATCTAAATCCAGCATGTTGGTAAAAGTGTCGTCTAAAAGCATAACGTGAATGTTCCATAAGTTCATTTCCTATGGATGCAAATGAACCACCTTTTAGCAGCGTATGTTTACCATCAAAGGTTGGAACTGAAAAATCATCATACATTGGATGAGGGGTAAAACCTTTAAAGCCATCAGTAGGCGTTCTTGTCCATTGCCAAACATTTCCCATAACATCGTAAAGCTCTCCAAAAGAGAATTCATTGACAGGGCAGGCTGAAGCGTAGTGGGCAAAGGCTACATTGGCTTTTTTGTCATC
Organism: uncultured Sulfurovum sp.; assembly: GCA_902727895.1. Taxonomy (GTDB): domain Bacteria; phylum Campylobacterota; class Campylobacteria; order Campylobacterales; family Sulfurovaceae; genus UBA1140. The sequence continues at coordinate 24,381 of CACVAP010000043.1, read as the reverse complement.
AAAATTTGGAAAGTCTTGAATATCAGAGCTGTTATATAGGTGTTGCCATTGTGCTTCTGTGGGTAGGGAGTAAGTGTTTGTTTCTTTGCTTGATTTCCACCTACAAAATGCCATGGCTTCAAGAGCATTGACTTCGACAGCCCATGAGAGAGGTAAATCTATCTCTTTATCGAGTAGACGCAGTTTGTAGCTTTTGTCATTTTGTGGTACCCAAAATGGAGGACAAGTTACATTTTTGTTTTTAAGGAAGTTCTTTCCTTCTTCATCCCAATACGCTTCTTTTTCATAAGCATTGTCTAATACAAAAGGAAGATACTCAGCATTGGACACGAGGTATTTTGAGACTTCAAAAGCTTTGACCTCTTCAGTTTTACTTCCATACTCATTGTCCCAACCATAAAGATGGTGATTTTCATCTTTTCCTAAATTAATAACTTCACCTTGCATGGCGACAAGTTCATTTTTGGGCGTTTCTGGAAAATTACTACAAGATACAAAGTCCTTAATAGGCTTAATAAGCTCTATGGGCATTTGACGATGTAGTACAGATGAAGTCTCAATATGAATATGCTCATGCTCAATTCCCATAAGTATAATCCACCATGCAGAGTCTTGGCTAATGGGTAAGTTCATAGGTAGCGTTTCGATGAGGTTAAGAACAAGTTCTTTAACAGCATCACGGTAGGCTTGAACTTCTGAGACCTTTGCCCATTCATAATGTTCTGGGTTCATGTCATCCCAAGTCATTTCATCAACCCCAATGGCAAACATGGATTCGAACTCAGGATTAATTCGCTTTGTAATTACACCAGCTAAAATAAGTTTATTAATGTAGAAAGTTGCTGTATGCCCAAAGTAAAATATCATGGGCTGACGGGTTGGCTCTGATTGTTTATAAAAAACAGCGTCATCTTTTAAGAGTTCAAATATTTTTTCAAATAACGAAAAAGATTCTAGAAAGTACTTTCGTATCTCTTCTCGTTTTTGTTCAATAGAGGTACCTGTAAGTGTAACTGGAGAATGTTTCACGGTTAAAATCCTTTTTTTAAGAAGTATACTAAGTTTTTAAATTGCGTTGTGTAAGAAAGGTTACACTTTAGGCTTCTTCAAATGGAACTTCGTCTAAAGAGTGTTCTCTTAGTTTTTCTAGTAGCCATTTATGTACTTCTGAATCTTCATTAAAGTAAAAGTAAACACCTTCACCTTCGTCATCATTTTTAATCAGTAAGGTATTTTCTGTATTTTTAGCCCAATGTGCTGGACTGTCAAAGCTTATGGCTTCAGTTTGTAAAATAAATGTTTGTAAGATCATCTCTTTTTCTAATGAATAGAAGAAAAATCTTTTTTGTACAATCTCTTTAAGTTCCAATGCTGTGTTTTGGTTCATTCTGTAAATGTTGTAGTTAAATGTTTGCATGAGTTCAGATAAAAGTTTGTTAAACCAGTCCATGACACTTTTCATACATTTTACAGTTTCTCTGTCGTTGTTGTCTCTGTCTAGATATACGGTGTTGTAATCTTTACAGATATTGTTATAGTCAAGTCCTAGACCTATTTTTTTCATGCTTTTTTCCTTTGCCTATTCGTATGGTTCTTCGTAGTAACCACTTTTAAAGTATTTTGCGAACCACATTGCTTGTTTTCCTCTTCCTAGTGTAGGCTTTTGTACAAACTGCCATTCTAAGTTACATTCTCCGAAGAAATATTCATCTGCTTTGTTAAAGAACTCTTGAACCTCTTCCCTGTCTAAGTCTTCACAATAGAAAAGTTTCTCACTTAAATCAATTTTTAAAAAGGCAGTACCGTGACCTTGATAGTCTATCCCTCCATTGTCTGAAGCTTCATTATATAGGCTATGTTCTTTCTTTAAATCTACCGTTATCATGTTATATATCCTTGAATTATAGTTAATCGCATTCTAATATAGTTTTGATTAACTTCTTGTATTTTGCACCTTATATCGAAAAGCTAGGTTTTATATCTACTTTTTTTCACAAAAATATTAAAAATAAAGCGCTTAATCTAGGTCAAGAGCAATTTTTAGGCGATATGTTATAATTTTAGAAAAATAAAAAGGACTGTTATGTCGAATATTGATAAGATATTATTGGAAGCATTGGCACTTGAATCTACAGAAAAGTTACAGCTTATAGATAAAATACTAGCATCTTTCTATGTTGAAAATAAAGGGGTAGAGTCAGTTTGGAATGATGAAGTAGAAGAGCGTATAGGCACTTATGAAAACGGTAACCTTCCTGAGATTCATGAAGCTGATACTTTTGCTAAGTATAAGAAATAAGTTATGAGAAGTATTACATTCTTAGCACTGGCACAAAATGAGTTAGATGATATTTATGAATCTTTAGAGTATAAGAAAAAAAATGAAGGACATAAGTTTGTAGAAGAGATAGAAAAAATGTTAAATCTTATAAAAAATTATCCTAGAGCATGGGAAAAAAGTACAAGTAATACACAGAAATGTTTCTTAAAAGGTTTTCCTTATGCTATTATTTATCAATATACAGACAATACCATAAAGGTAGTAGCCATTATGAACCTACGTAAAAAACCAATACATTGGGCTTCTAAAAGTGTATCTGAGTATTCTACTTGCCGTATCTCCTCACTTCCTGAAACAATATACACACGATAGGGTACTCCAAATATAAATGCTGAAATATTCACCTTTTTCTAATAGTATGCACTTCCTTTATTAGCTATAATTTCTTAAATTTTTAATAAAAGGATGAAGTATTATGCAAGAGCTACAAACGTATTTAGAATTACACAAAAATGATGACATTCACTTTTCTGAAATTGTAAATATTTTAAAACAATATGATGAAGAAAAGTTCTCCGAAGCAATTCATTTTATTCCTAAAGATATTTTAGGAGATGTAGCACTCGAACTCCCTGACAGATATTTTCATGATATGGTTAAGGCATTAACGACTAAAGATTTAACGGTTGCTGTAACAGAACTTGAGAGTGATGACCAAGTTGACTTTTTGCAAGAGCTCAAAGTTCACGATAAGGTCATGGCAACTGAAGTTTTTGAAAAACTTGATAAAAATGATCAACAAGAGATTAGACTATTAGAATCCTATGCTGAAGATGAAGCTGGTTCTTACATGCAAGTTGAGGTTTTTACAGCAACTGAAGAAGAAATAGTTTCTGATGTCATAAAACGTTTTTCAGAACTTAAAAAAGCCAATGTTTTAGAAAATGTGCATAATCTTTTTATTACAGCTAAAAACTCTGTTCTTCTTTATAGTATAGACTTAGATGATCTTCTAACCTTTGACTTTACAAAAACATTTGAAGCAAATATAGAAGAGGCAAAAGAAACATTTGAACCGATTGTTGCCGTCGACTCTGACAATATAAAGGTAGTGGTTAATGCTTTTAAAGAGTACGATCTTTTCGTTATGCCCATTGTTACAAAAGATGGTAAGTTAATAGGACGAATTACTTCAGATGATATTCATGATATTATTAATGAACAGGCAACAGAGCAGATGTACCATTTGGCTGGTCTTGATGATGAAGTAGAAGAAGATGAAGAGATTTTAAAGGCTGGAAAGAAGCGTGCTTCTTGGTTGGGACTCAATTTGGTAACAGCCATACTTGCGTCAGTTATTATTGGATTCTTCTCTGATATCTTAAATGAAATTGTTGCACTTGCCATTTTAATGCCCATAGTTGCGTCTATGGGTGGAAATGCTGGAACACAAACTTTAACCGTAGTTGTACGACAATTAACATTGGGAGACATCTCTTCTAGTGATGCTAAAAGAATTATATTTAAAGAAGTGAGTATTTCATTATTAAACGGATTATTATTTGCTATAATCATCGGAGTTATTGCATCGTTTTGGTTTGATGTGACAAATTTGGGATATGTTATTGCACTTTCCATGCTAATTAATTTACTTTTAGCTGGTTTTTTTGGTGCAACGATTCCCTTATTTTTAGAAAAGATGAACGTTGACCCAGCCATTGGAAGTACGGTTATTTTAACCACTGTGACTGATGTTGTTGGTTTTTTCAGTTTTTTAGGTCTTGCGACCATTATTTTATAATTAAAGGTTTATTACATTAAATGAGTTATCTTATACTCTTCTTTCTTTTATCTGTAGGGGTTTCATTCCTCTGTTCAATCCTCGAATCTGTTCTGCTTTCAGTCCAAATGTCTTATGTTTCTGTTCTTGAAAAAGAACGCCCTAAAGTAGGAAAGCTTTTACGCTGGCATAAAGAAAATATTAACAAATCCATTGCGTCTATTTTAATTTTAAATACAGTTGCTAACACTTTAGGTGCAGCAGCAGTTGGTGCAAAAGCTGCTGAACTTTTCGGTCATGGTGCTGTGGTTTATGTTTCTATTATTTTAACTTTTGCCATTTTATTTCTCTCAGAGATTATTCCTAAAACCATTGGAGCGATTTATTGGAAGTCTTTAGCACCTATGGCAGCAAAAATCATTCAATTTTTTGTTTGGTTTACCTATCCTATTATCTTAGTTACTCTGTTGGTTACTAACAAAATTTCTAAAGGTAGTGAAGATGAAAAAACTACGACTAAAGACGAACTTTTAGAAAGTATGCTTATCTCAGAAGAGGAAGGTGTTATTGATGAAAAAGAGTCAGATTTTATTGAGAATGTATTAAAACTAGACGGTAAAATTGTAAATCAAATCTTAACACCAAGATCGGTTGTTTTTGCATTAGATGGAACAATGACGATTAAAGATATTATGGAAACTCAACCTGATATTTTTAAATTTTCACGTATACCTGTGTATAATAACAACATTGAAGATGTAACGGGAATTGTGTTAACTAAGAGAATCTTTAAGCAATCACTTCTAGACAACTCTGTTACATTAGACAGTATTCAGGAGAAGATTCATTCTATTTATGAGAACCTTCCTGTAACCATTGCGTTAGATATGTTTATAAAGAAGAAACAACACATGTTCTTAGTTAAAGATTCTTATGATCAAACAGAAGGGATTTTGACACTTGAAGACTGTGTTGAGACACTTTTAGGTGTCGAAATCATGGATGAAAGTGATACGACTGAAGACATGAGACAGCTAGCAAAGCTCAAGATGAAAAAGAAACGTAGAGATGCTAAGCTTAGAGATCAAGAGATAGAGAACCGAGATGCTGACTTTGGAAGTACTCAGTTTACTCCAAAATAAAAAAGATAGTTAAGAACTTATCTTTTTTACCCCTAAAAATAAAAATAAAGAAGTAGCTGAAATTAATATAATTGAAGCTCCTGAAGCAACATCATATTCATAAGAAAACCATAAGCCACAGATTGTAAATATGGAAGAAAACAGACCAGATAAAAGCATCATAGAGAAGAGACTATGCGAGAGCTTTTCTGCAATGTAAACGGGTATGGTGAGTAGGGCAATGACTAAGATAAGCCCTACTACTTTGATGGCTACGACAACCGTAAGGGCTGAGAGTATTAAGATGAGTGTGTAAAAAAAAGGTACATTTATGCCTCTTAAGTTTGCGTATTCACTGTCATAAGATACAGCTAAAATGTCACGATACCAAAAAGTCATGATGAACACTATAACAGCCAATAAAATCCCCATAAACCATAAGTCAGACTGTGAAACAGCTAAAATAGAGCCAAAAAGGTAAGACATGAAATCTGCTTGATAACCAGGGGTAATGTCTATGAGTACCACACCTACAGCCATACCAACAGCCCACATAAGCCCAATGAAGGTGTCCATGCGTTCACGATGCTTCAACGTAATAGAAGCAATAATAAGTGCAGCCAAAACAGCAAATACTGAAGCTCCTAGAAAAATAGGTAAACTAAAGTAGACAGCAACACCAATACCACCATAGGCAGTATGGGCTATACCCCCTGCAAGGAAAACCATACGGTTTACCACAATAAGTGAGCCTATAATTCCAGCAGCCATGGAGACTAAAAGACCAGCGATGAGGGCATTTTGTATAAAATCGTAGGAGAGTGCTTCTATCATTTGGGGTTTACTTCTTTTCTTTGAATTGATTAAAAAGTTCAACTTCACAAAAATGTTGACCTTTATCATTTGCTTGTTTTTTCATAGCAGATATATCATGGTGAGAAAGTGTTTTGTTAATGTGTACGACCGTGTTTGCATATTGCATAATAACGGAGACATCATGACTCACTACAATGATGGTGATATAGCTATTTAATGTTTCAAGTAGTTTATAGATTTGTTTTTGTCCTTCAACATCTATGCTTGCAGTTGGTTCATCTAAGATTAAAATCTTAGGATGAGCACATAAAGCACGGGCTATCATAACCCGTTGACGTTGTCCACCAGATAGAGAGCCTATCTTTTCATTGGCAAAGTCTTCCATACCTACTTGTGCTAATGCACCCATTGCACATAATTTTTCTTCATTGGCATAACCAAAAAGAGGACGTTTTGTTCCAATGTGACCCATGAGTACGACTTCAATAACTTTAATGGGAAACTCAGTATTTACATTGGTGTTTTGAGGGACGTATCCAACATGTGCTAAGTTTTTTTTAGGAAGTTCACCAAAGATATGAATACTTCCATCTTTAACAGAATTAATGCCTAAGATAAGTTTGAGTAGTGTAGATTTCCCTCCACCATTTGGACCAATGATGGCTAGAAAATCATTCTCTTGTACAGAAAGGTTGATTTTTTCTAAAATAACTTGTTTATCATAAGAGAATGAAAGGTTTTTTATTTCAATGATGGACATAAGTGACTACTTCTTTTTAGCAATGGCTTTGGCTAACATTTTGAGATTTTCAGCCAAATTTTCAGCCAAAGGTGAGGCTTTAATAACTTCAATATCTAGATTATTTGCAATGTTTTGACTGGCTTTATCTGAAAATTCTGGTTGGGTAAATATAGCATGAACATTTGCTTGTTTTGCTCTTTCAATTATGCCTACTAAAGCTTTCATTTTTGGCTCTTTCCCATTTACTTCAACAGGTAGTTGTATTAGGGTATAACGTTTAGCAAAATATCCCCAAGAAGGATGAAATACCATAAAAGTAGAGTACTTAGGTGTTTCTTTTAATATCTCTTTTATGTCAGAATGTAGCTTGTCTAGTTCTTCTAAATAAGCCTCATAATTCTTTTTGTAAAAATTTGCATTCTTATTGTCTAATTCTACCAATGTCTCATAAATATTTTTAGCAATAACTTTTACATTAAGAGGATCAACCCAGACATGGGGATCTACAGATTCTGTATGATTATGCTTTCCATGGGCACAGTTATGATGTGAATAATATTTTTGAACGCCTTGAGAAGAATTTACAATGAGCATCTTTTGATTTTGGTTGTGAAACTTTTCAAGCCAAACATTTTCAAACTCAACACCCATAGCAAAGTAGACAGATGCCTTAGAAATGTCTTTCATTTGTGAAGGTTTTGGTTGGTAGTCATGAGGAGAGGAACCAGGTTTTACCATAACCGTAACCTCTACCTGTTCAGCTCCTATCTTTTCAACAAAAAGTTTTTGAGGAGCTATACTAACAATAACATTTGTTTTAGCAAAAGAGAAGAGGGTAGAAACTAATAATAAGAAATAGAATTTTTTCATGAGGTGTCCTGCGTTAGAAATTTAGATGGAATAATAGCATAATTCTGTTAATAGACTTTATTTAATAAAAAACAATATATTTAAGAGCTTTTAGCTATAATATCTACTAGTTTTAGCGCCATATATAATATAGTATACGAAGGAAGTTCATGAGCGATCAGTTTGAAGAAAATTTAGACATACAAACAGTAAAAATTGAAGATAGTATGAGAGGTTCTTACCTTGATTACTCTATGTCAGTTATTGTAGGACGTGCTTTACCTGATGCACGTGATGGTTTGAAACCTGTACACCGTAGAATACTTTATGCAATGAATGAGCTAAGTCTTTCGCATAGAGCTGCTTATAAAAAATCGGCAAGAATTGTAGGTGATGTTATTGGTAAATATCACCCACATGGTGACAACTCTGTTTATGATGCTTTGGTTCGTATGGCACAAGACTTTTCACTTAGAGCACCTCTTGTAGATGGTCAAGGAAACTTTGGTTCTGTCGATGGTGATAATGCTGCTGCGATGAGATATACCGAAGCACGTATGACTAAGCTTGCTGAAGAGTTATTAAGAGATTTAGAGAAAGATACAGTAGACTTTACACCCAACTATGATGATTCAATGTCTGAGCCAGACGTATTACCTTCACGTGTACCTAACTTACTACTTAACGGTTCTTCTGGTATTGCTGTTGGTATGGCAACAAACATTCCTCCTCACCGTATGGATGAATTGATTGAGGCACTTTTACATATTCTTGATAATCCTTCTTGTGCTGATGAAGAGCTACTTAATATTATTAAAGGACCTGACTTTCCAACAGGTGGTATTATCTTTGGTAAAAAAGGTATTACAGATGCTTACACAACGGGTAGAGGACGAATTAAAGTACGTTCTAAAACACATATTGAAGAGAAGAAAAATAAAGAAGTTATTGTTGTAGATGAACTTCCTTATCAAGTTAACAAATCTCGTCTGATTGAAAACATAGCACATTTAGTACGTGATAAGCAAATTGAGGGTATTTCTGAAATTCGTGATGAGTCTGACCGTGAAGGTATGAGAATTGTTATTGAGCTTAAACGTGATGCAATGTCTGATATTGTTTTAAACAACCTCTTTAAGCAAACAAGTATGCAAAATACTTTTGGAATTATTATGTTAGCGATTGCTAACAAAGAACCAAAAGTATTTAAGCTACGTGAAATGCTTGATTTGTTTTTACGTCATAGAAAAACAGTCATTATTAGAAGAACTATTTTTGACCTTGAAAAAGCAAAAGCAAGAGCGCATATTTTAGAGGGTTTAAAAATTGCTGTTGATAATATTGACGAAGTAATTCGTATTATTAGAGAGAGTGAAGACACTGAGGTAGCGAAATCATCATTGATGGAGAAGTTCTCTCTTTCTGAAATTCAATCTCATGCTATTTTAGAGATGAAACTTAGACGGCTTACTGGTCTTGAAGTTGAAAAAATTGAGAATGAGTTAAAAGAGCTTTATGCCTTAATTGAATACTTAGAATCTATCTTGAAGAGTGAAGAGATTCTTAATGGTATTATTGTTGATGAGCTTAAAGAGATTGGTGATAATTTTAAATCTGAGAGACGTACAGAAATTATTGATGACTATGATGACATTGATATTGAAGATTTAATTCCTAATGAGCCAATGGTTGTTACCATTACTCATAGAGGGTATATTAAACGTGTTCCTGTCAAACAGTATGAAAAACAAAAACGTGGTGGTAAAGGTAAGATAGCTGTTACCACACATGATGATGACTTTATAGAACAGTTCTTTATTTCATCCACGCATGACACACTTATGTTTGTAACGGACATGGGACAACTTTATTGGTTGAAAGTTTACAGAATTCCAGAAGGTTCAAGAACTGCCAAAGGTAGAGCTGTTTTAAATCTTATTAATCTTAAACCTGATGAAAAAATTATGTCAATTATTCCAACAGTTGATTTTGAAGAGGATAAAGGTTTAGCCTTCTTTACTAAAAAAGGTATTGTTAAACGTACGAATTTAAAAGAGTATTCTAACATTAGAACGAATGGTGTAAGAGCCATTAATCTTGATGAAGATGATGCAATTGTTACAGCTAAGATTGTAATGCCTGAGACTAAATGGCTTTTTGTAACGACTAAAAAAGGTCAGTGTATCAGATTTAAAGTTGAAGATGCAAGAGAAATTGGACGAGTTGCACGTGGTGTGGCTGCAATTAAGTTCAAAATTGAAGATGATTATGTCTGTGGTGCAACTACCATAGAAAATGAAGAGTCTGAATTATTGATGCTAAGTGAAAAAGGTATTGGTAAACGTACAACAGCTTCAGAGTACAGAGAACAGAGCCGTGCAGGTAAGGGTGTAATTTCTATGAAACTTTCTGCTAAAACAGGTGATGTTGTTGGTGTTGTTATGGTTGAAGAAGACAAAGACATGATGTGTCTTACTTCGATAGGTAAAATGATACGTGTAGACATGCAAACCATTCGAAAAGCTGGACGTAATACTTCTGGTGTAAAAGTGGTTAATGTTGAGAAGAAAGACATTGTTGTAAGTATGGCAAAATGTCCAAAAGAAGCAGCAGAAGATCCAGATGTTGTTAATGAAGATATTTTAGAGGATAATAACGAAGAAAAATAACTCTATTTTTCTTTTGGTAGGTTTAAATTATATAAGCCTACCACTTAAAAAATTTATAAGATTAATTTACTTTTAATCTTAACTTATATTTATTATTTCCCTTAACTATGGAAATTAAGCACACTTTTACTAAAATTTAAACACTTCAAAACAAGAAAATAATACTACTCTAATACTTATGTTAATAATTATTAACAATGAAAGAATTTTTTTATAAAAAAGCACTTTTTTACTCACAATTAAAAAAAATCTTAAAAAAATATTGTAATAAAATCTAATATACGTCATAATAATTACAGAAAATAACCAATTCTTAGGAGAGAGACCATGAAACGAAAACTATTAATTACAACTTTATTATCCATGTCACTATTATCACTTAATTTAGCTGCTGCTGGAAAAATGAAATGTGCTGATGGATATTGTATGGTTGACCTTTCAAACTTATCTCCTAAGAGTAAGAAAGTTGAATCTAAAAAAGTTTCTGTTACTAACAAAGAGTATCGAACAGTTATTATTGATAATATGGAAACAATAGTTTTTACTGAATCTAAGTATGTAATGACACAAGATGAAATTGCAGAGTATGACCTTATCGAAATGCAGAAAAACTTGCTTATCCCAGCATTAAGTTCAGAAAGTCTACCTACTTCAGATTATCTTTGTGAAGATGACTTAAAAGCAATAGAAGTTGCTGGACTCGCCAACACTTTTGAGTGTGCATAAGACTCTATTTTCCTTAGTGAGTCACTTAGACTCACGCTACAAAAAAGCAAAATCCCTCTTAAAATTTTAAAAATAAAACTTTCAAAGCATAGACTCACACCCATTTTGTTAAAATAACATCAAACAATAAAAGTTAAAATTTTTCATTATAGTTTGGTTGAAATTTTTTGATAAAAAAGGACATATGTGAAACAGTATAATGTAGCTGTCGTAGGGGCAAGTGGTGCCGTTGGAGAAGAGCTTTTTAGAGTATTAGAAGAAGTTAAATTTCCTATTGCTGACCTTTTACCATTAGCGAGTGCTAATTCTGCTGGAAAAGTCATTGAATTTATGGGTGACGAGTACAGAATTGAAGAGTTAACAGAAGAAGTATTTAAAGGACGTGATATTGATATTGCTTTCTTTTCAGCTGGTGGTGGTATTTCTGAAAAGTATGCTAAATACGCTGTAGAATCTGGTGCTGTTGTTATTGATAATACTTCACACTTTAGAATGGTAGATAATGTGCCTTTAGTTGTACCAGAAGTAAATCCTGAAGACATTGCACTTTGGGAAGAGAGTGGGATTATTGCAAATCCGAATTGTTCTACCATTCAAATGGTACAACTACTTAAGCCTTTACATGATCTTTATGGAATTAAGCGTGTGGATGTTTCAACTTATCAAGCAGTTTCTGGTGCTGGTAAAGCTGGAATGGAAGAGCTTGTTCAACAAATGCAAGACTTTTTTGCCTTTAAGTTGTCAGATACTAAAGTAGAAGCTTTTGCGCATCAAATTGCACTTAATGTTATTCCTCATATTGATGTACCTCAAGAAAATGGTTACACCAAAGAAGAGATGAAAATGGTAAATGAAACAGGTAAGATTATGCATACTGAGTTTGCAGTGTCTGCAACTTGTGTTCGTGTTCCTGTTCTTCGTTCTCATTCTGAATCTATTACGATTACTTTTGAAGAAGATGTAGATGTTAATGTTGATGAGGCACGTCGTGTTTTAGATGCATTTGAAAATGTAACGGTTGTGGATGACATTGAAAACAATATATACCCAATGCCAATGACAGCAACAGACACAGACGAAACGTATGTTGGACGTATTAGAAAAGATATTTCTTCAGCAAATATTTTACACATTTGGGGTGTTGCAGACCAAGTTAGAGTAGGGGCAGCGACAAATGCTGTCCGTATTGCTCTAAAGTGGATTAAACTGGAGGACTAAGATGGCTGAACTTAGTAAGGAAGAAATCAAAGAGCGAGAAAGACGTGATGCAGCAGACACGAGTTTAATAGAAACATTGTTTGAAGGTGCTATTTGGCGAAGTAGATACATTGTTCTTTTAGCTGTAGTATTTGGTTTACTTGGTGCTGTGGTACTATTTGTAGTTGCATCAATGGATATTTGGGGTGTTGCTGTTTATACCTTTAATACTATTATAACAGGTGCACACCCAGATGCATTTCATGAAGATATCGTTGCTGGTATTATTGGGGCTGTAGACTTGTATCTTATTGCTGTTGTTATGTTTATTTTTTCGTTCGGTATTTATGAATTGTTTATTTCAGACATTGATGAAGCAAGTGGTAATAATGGGTCTAAAATATTAGCAATCCATTCACTTGACCAACTTAAAGATAAAATAGCAAAAGTTATTGTTATGGTTTTGGTTGTAAACTTTTTTCAAAGAGTTTTACACACAAATTTTTCAACACCTTTAGAGATGTTATATTTTGCACTCTCTATTGCAGCTTTGGCTGTGGGATTATATTTTTTAGGGAAAGTAGGTAAATAATGAGTAAAATATTTGTAGATGCGTGTTTAGGGAAAGAGACGCCATACACACCTGTATGGATGATGAGACAAGCTGGTAGATATTTACCTGAGTACATGAAAGTTAGAGGAGAAGCTGGAGATTTTTTAAGTCTTTGTCATGATCCTGCTAAAGCTGCTGAAGTTACCATTCAACCTTTAGACATTGTGGGTGTTGATGCTGCCATTTTATTTTCAGACATTTTGGTAATTCCAGATGAAATGGGAATGGATTTAGAGTTTATTAAAGGGTTTGGACCAAAGTTTAATGACCCTCTTACTTGTCAGGCTGACTTAGACAGACTTATTGGTGGCGAAGTTGCTGCTAATAAATTGACCTATGTTTACGACACGATTAAACTGCTTAGAAAGCAACTTGATGAACGTGGAGACGAGATAGCACTTATAGGTTTTACAGGTGCTCCTTGGACATTGGCTACGTATATGATAGAAGGTCAAGGTACTAAGACGTATAATCTTTGTAAAAAGCTTATGTATTCTAACCCTGAATTTTTACATAATATTCTAAGAGAAGTAACTGAAGTTATAAAATACTACATGGAAAAACAAATTGAAGCTGGTATTGACGTGGTTCAAATTTTTGATTCATGGGCAGCTGCGATTGAGCCAGGAAAGTATAATGAATTCTCATGGAAGTACATGGTAGAGATTTGTGATCATTTAAAAGCTAAATATCCAGATACCCCTATTATTATGTTTCCAAAAGGTGTAGCTTCATTCATTGAACGTGGACAAGTTTATGGAAACTTTGATGTATTTGGTGTAGATTGGGGAACGCCAATGGCTATGGCAAAAGAACATCTTGGAGACAAGTATGTACTTCAAGGAAATATGGAGCCATGTAGACTTTATAGCCAAGAGGCTACGACAGCTTGTGTTGAAGCTATTCAAGAAGTTATGGGTACAAAAAGACATATCTTTAACTTAGGTCATGGAATACTTCCAGATGTTCCTGTAGAAAATGCTAAACACTTTGTTTCAGAGTGTCAAAGAGTTTCTAAACGTTAGACATTTTGTAAGCTTGTTCAAGCTTACAAAATCATTTACTTTTTTTACTTTTAACGTGGGACATAAACCTTCTGTCCAATACGTAAAGTAGATTTCTTATTTTTAATATCAGGGTTTGCATCAACAATTCTTTGTACTTTTCCTATTGTCCCATAAAACTTTTTCGAGATGTAAGCCAGACTGTAGCCACTTTTAACGGTAACAAATCTTCTTGTTTTATTTTTTGGAAGATAAGGAACAATAATCTTTTGCCCTAGTTTAAGACTACTTTTAGCACTTCTCAGACTTTTATTTGCACGTATAATTCTCTTAAAGTCCATTGAGTTTCCATAGTATCTTTGAGCAATTAAATTTAAGGTATCACCTTTTTTGATGGTAATAATTCTTGGTTTTCTTTTTACAATTGTTGATTTTATCTTTTTTTCTACTACTTTTTTAGGAATAGTTTTTTTAGCAACAATTTTTTCAGGAATAGCTTTTTGAACTATTACTTTTGGTTTTTCTACAACTTTTTCTATCACAGGAGTGATTTCTTTTTCTTCAGTTTTCTTAGAAGCTACTGTAGTTTGAATTGTTATTGGGAGCGTAGTACTGTTTTTAACTTCTTCTTTTTTAGGAGGAGTTGTTTTCGGTGTTAACTCTTGAGCAAGCTCCTCAGTATAAAGAGCTACTTTCTTTGTTGGCTCTGGTTCTTTCTTCGTAGGAAATACTTCTTGAACTGTATGGACTTGTACGTTACTTTTTACTTCTTGTTTAGGAAGTTCTTCTTTTCTGACTTCTACTTTTTTAGTCTCTTCTTTATTCTCTATCATTGGCGTAACTTGGAGAGATTTGTCGATTGTGTCACTATTTGTACTGAAAGTCTTAAATCCAAAATATCCAAGCATAATCACTGCTGAGACACCTAGTAGTGGAAAGAAAATTGGTCGTTTAGGATTATTTTCTTTGTTTTCAGTTTTTTCATTATATTCTTCTTCAAAATGAAAACTTTCTTCTTCTGGCTCAGAGCCTTCTAATCGCTTTACAATTTCCATAAACGCTTCTTTCTACTGTTGACTCTATTTAACATGTTCATTATCCCTATAAACCTTTTTTTAATTATAACAACAAAATAGAAAGGAACGCAAGAAGCTTGTGAACTTTCTTTAGACATTTGGTTAGAATACGATATGAAAACGGGAAAATATAATATAATTCACCAAAATATCTTAACATGGTATGCAGAACATGGAAGAGTAACCCTTCCTTGGAGAAATACCAATTCTGCTTATGAAATTTATCTTTCAGAGATTATGCTTCAACAAACGCAAGTTAAAATAGTACTCGAACGTTTTTATTTCCAGTTTTTAGAGAAGTTTCCTACCTTTAAAGAAGTGGCTACGGCTCCTGTAGATGATGTTTTAAAAGCTTGGGAAGGCTTGGGTTATTACACCCGTGCAAGAAATTTACACAAAACTGCCATAGATACAGAGGGAAATCTACCTAATACTGCTGAAGAGCTGGAAAAATTATCAGGAATAGGGAAGTCAACAGCGCATGCCGTGGCTTGTTTTGCTTTTGATGAAGCTTTACCTATACTCGATGCGAATGTAAAGAGAATTTTATATCGATTTTTTGCTGTAGAGTCTTGTAATGATAAAAAGTTATGGGAATTGGCTTATGCTCTTTACGACAAAAATAATGCTTATATCTATAATCAAACCATGATGGACATTGGTTCAGCTATTTGTACGCATAAAAATCCTCTTTGTAATACTTGTCCTTTTTCATCTCTTTGTCAAGGAAAAGAAAATCCACTTAGCTATCCTGAAAAAAAGAAAAAAAAGAAAAAGCCTATTCGAAAACGAACTTTAGTGATTTATTATAAAGAGGATAAATACGCTTTGAATCAAAACTCAGAACGGTTGCTTTCGGGACTTTGGGGTTTCAAACAAGAAGAAGATTTTGAGATGATTACTAATGCTACTTCTTTAGGTGATTTTAAACAACACTATACACATTTTACTTTGGAAGCTTCAGTTGTATTACTTAAAGATAAAGAACAAAAAAGTTACTTTAGCATAGAAGAGATTCACGACTTGGCTTTAAGTGGGGCAGATAGAAAAGCTTTGGCACTATTGGAAAGCTATTGTCAGTAAAACCAGCTAAAACATTGGTACTTGAAGTACCTTCTCCCCGAGAGCAGTGTCCTATTGCTTGTTTACATTGTATTCATAAAAATGTTGAAAAATCAACGTATGAAAAATTAAGCCATGAAGAGTTAGTAAAGCTCCTAAAAGAGGGACGAGACATGGGCATAGAGTTTTTAAATATCTATCCTCATGATGATGAAATATCTTTAGAACCCATGCATGTATTACCTTATATAAAATTGGGTCATGAACTTGGATACAAAGTTAAGACCGTAAGCAGTGGAACAAATGTTGAGGGAATTAAGAAATTACTACCTTATTTGTATCGTATAGCACTTTCAGTTGATGCGATGAATGTGAGGGCTTATACCTCTATGAGACATGAACGTTATCATAATGGATTGTTAGCCAGTATAAAAGCTGTGGAAGAGTACAAAAAAGAGCATACGTTAAAAGCAACAGCTTTAGTAGTGGTTAATAAAGAGACCCTGGAGTACATTGAAGAAGAGGTGGAATCTATTTATCAACTTCAAATCTTTAATAAAATTAAAGTGCTTGAAATGCTTCCCATTGGTACGGCTAAGAATCTGTCTTATCAAGAGCTAGATTCAAAAGAGCATTTAGATAAGTTGGCACTTTTACGAACCAAGTATGAAAAGAAAGTAGATATAGGAACCCCATTATGGCGTATACGAAAAGACGAACAGCGTGGTTGTCAGTTGGGTTATAAAGACTTAGTCATAGGACCAAACGGACAGCTGTCTGGTTGTTCTTTACTTTTTTATTTGAACAATTTAGTGGGTAATCTTAGAGGTTACGAAACTTTAGGTGAAGCATGGGAAAAGGCATTTGATTTTTTTAGACATAAAGAGAACTTTAAAGTAGAAGCACTTTGTAAAAGTTGTGAATTTTATAAACATGACTTATGCTGGGGTGGCTGTGGTGCCAGAGCATTGATTTTTAGTCCTGAAAAAGAGTTAGAACGTTCATGTGGTATTGAGAGTGCTGAACATTCTAAAGCGCTTTATAAGGAGTATTTAAAGTCAGATAAAGATCTGACTTTTCTAGCACCTACTAAGCCTTAAGTGAAGCTCTATAGAACCAGGAAGTCTGTAGCCATCTCTTCTATTAATTCACCTATAAGTGTTGAGCTAAAAAAAATGTCTTCATTTTCTCGATACAAAATAGTTAGGTCAAAATTATGTTCCTGAACATATTGGATTAAATCATCATTAAAAACACCGTCACTGTCAAGAAATGTTCCTTTGAGATTGAATTCTTCCATATAGTTCTTGAAAGTTTCAGCTTGATTATCTCTACGTACTTTATTAACTTCAATGTCTACTTCTGTAGTTATTGGTGAAACGATAAGATAGTCTTGACTTGTGACTATGGGGTCTAATATGTATCTATAGTCATGAATAAGTTCTATCTTGGCTTCTGGAAATATATGGGTGACGACTGGCATGTATGGTCGGAACTTGTCTTTTAAGTCTATTGGGAAAGCAATGTTTTCATAAGGTTTATTTTCTTTTGTAATCCAAAATGTATAAGGCGTTTCTTCTATAAGCTCACTACTTAGTGCTTCATGATACTGTGTGAGTACAAGAGAGTCTTCGTTCGTGCTAAGTAGGGTTGTAAGTCTATCTACGGTGTTATTGTTATAGACAAAAACAACATGTTCTTTTTCAAAGTTTAAATCTTCCAAATAGGTTTCTATCTTTTCTTTAACCTTCTCTTTATTTAAAGTGTTTTTGGCAATTTTTTCATCAGAAAGAAAATAGTCGGGAACTTCAAAAAGAGGTACTTCATGAACAAAGAGTACTTCTAATAGAGCATCATGTTCATTGGAAAAGGCAACACCTTTTTTTAACAAAGTTTCCATTTTCTCTAAATCATTTAATAAGATGACAACACGTTTAAATGTATGTTCCATAATTTACTCCTTAGTGTAGGCATAATAAATTATAACACTATTAAGTAAACGAAAGGTAAATACTATGCTCTAAACCTTTTCCCATTTAAAACCACAAACAAAACAGGCAAGTAAAGTAAGTTAAGCACCGTCCCCCATAACAGCCCAAATCCTAAAGCAATTGCCATCGGTTGGAAAATAACAGCTTGACCCACAGGGAAAAAGATAAGTGTTGCCAAACCAATGAGTGTGGTAACAGAGGTTAAGATAATGGGTCTAAAACGTTTACTTGCTAAAACATATAACTCTTCTAGGGTAGTTGCTTTTTTCAGGTTCATCATCATAATAATTCCATCGTTAATGACAACACCAGCCAGTCCTAACATACCAATGATGGAAGAGAGACTTAGGTTAACGCCTAACAGAAAGTGACCAACCAAAACCCCCATAAAAGCAAAAGGAATAACGGACATCATCATAAAGGTTTCTCTAAAGGAGTTAAAGAGGTAAAGTAAAGAAAGCATAATGAGTACAAGTGCTAAGAGCGAAGCTGCAATCATGTCGTGTTTGAGTGCTTGTTGTTGCTCTTTTTCTCCTTTGAATTTTAGTTTTATACCAGCCGTTTCAATTTCATCTAAAAGAGGTTGAAGGTTTTGAAGGGCTTCACCTGAGGTAATGACTTTTTCATCCACATTGGCATAGATATAGAAGTTTTTTTCTCCAAAATCTTTGGTAATTTTTTCAAAAGACTTCAAGGTCTGGAACTCCACAACTTGTTTGAGTAAAACACGACCATTGTCACCTAAGTCGAGTTCAAAGTTTTTTAACGCTTCTATGGAGTCTTTGTTTTCACTACGAAGACGCATTTCGAGTAAGTCAGAAGTATCAAATGCAATGGCAACTTTCCGTTCGAGGTACATAGAAGAGAGGAGTTGTCCTAACTTTTGTTCATCTAGCCCTAAAGACTCTCCGTAGTTGTTTACTTTTAGTTTAAGCTCGGCTATTCCAAATTTAATACCATCATCAACAGAGACGATTCCCTCCATATTGGTCAGTGTCTCTTTGAGTTTTTTCATGTACTTGACAACTTTTTCATCGTCATCAGCAATTAGTCCTATTTTAATGTCAGACTTAATAGGACCTACTTTTTTCTCAACAACATCAAAGTCGCTAAGGTTAAAGCGTTCTTTGTAGTTTTGTTCTTTTAAAAAGGCACGTAACTCTTTAGAAATAAGGGCTGATTTCTTTTCACGTACTCTATTAGTTTCATCATAGTAAAAACTTAGAACAGGGGTAATGAACTCATCCACAAAGTTTTGGGCGACAAGTTTGTTAAGTTCTATTTTAATTTCACCGACATAAGGGTACTTTTCACTGTTTCCTGCTGTATCTTTTCTTGAACCTGCTGTAGCTCCAATATGTTTAATCTGAAAGCGTTCTTTTTGAGCATAAAGGTCAGCTTCTATGATTTTAAGTATGGCGTTGGTCTCTTCGGTTGAGGTGTTGACATTGGCTTTTAGGGCAAGGTCAATGGTGGTTGAATCAAACTTTGGAAACATCTTAAATTTACTCTCTTTGACTACTAAGAAAGTAACCAAAGGAACAATAATTAAAAAGAGAAGTAAGAAACTTTTTTTGAAATGAATTAAATAATGGATAATCCAACTATAAATTTTATTTATTTTACTCCAACTAAGAGGCTTACTCTTTTTACTTAAAATGTGTGAGGCATGAATGGGTAAAAAGACAAAAGACTCAATGAGTGAAGCCAAAACCAAAACCGAAACGGTAATAGGAATAAGCATCATCACTTGTCCTAAAGTTCCTTGTATCATGAGTGCTGGGATGAAAGCAAAAAGTGTGGTGAGCGAGGCAATGGTGACAGGTTTAAACATCTCTTGGGCACCAACAAGTGCTGCTTCTTTGGGTTCTAGCCCAGCTTCGATGTGTTGTTGAATATTCTCACTGACCACAATGGCATCATCGACAATGATTCCTAAAGCAAGTAAGACCCCAACTAAGGAGATGAGGTTAATACTGTAGCCTGTAATGTAAAGATAAAAAGCACCAATGACAAAAGAGGTAGGAATTCCTAACGAGATGACCAAAGACATACGTGAGTTAATAAGTACAAAGACCAAAAGAGCAATAAGAATAACCCCCAGCAGAATGTTAGAAACGACAATGTTTAGTCTGTCTTTAATCTTCTCTGAGTTGTCGTCGTAGACGAGGTAGTCCAGTTCAGTTTTGTTTTGTTGTTTAACTTCAGCTACTCTTTTATTGATTTCTTCTGAGAGTTCAAGGGCATTTCCTTGACTGCTCATGTTAACAAGTAGACTAATGGCATCGCTATTGTTTACCGAAAAAAGTGTGGCAGCATCTTCATAACGTTTCTCTACATTGGCAATGTCTTTTAGGTAAACCCATTTGTTTTGCACCATAATTTGACTTTCTAACATATTGAAAGCTGTCTTTTTACCGTTGTAAGTAGAGACATAGTAGTGACCACCTTTACTGTCTTCTACTTTTCCAATAGGGTAGATATAAGAGAGTCCTTGTATGGCTGAAATGACGCTATTTTCGTCAATGTCCAGTGCTTTTATTTTCTCAGCATTTAGACTAATGTCATAATAAATTTCAGCATCCCCATAAATGATGACTTCGGAGATATCTTTAACGGTTGAGATTTTTTCTTCTAAACGCTCTGCTGCTTCTATGAGTTCAGCTTGGTCATTAGTAGGTGAGGTAATGGCAATCTGCATGAGTGCTTTTCTAGCACCTGATTTAAGAACTCTTACTATAGGCTCATTCATATCTTCGGGTAAGTACTGTTTGGTAATGCTA
Organism: uncultured Sulfurovum sp.; assembly: GCA_902727895.1. Taxonomy (GTDB): domain Bacteria; phylum Campylobacterota; class Campylobacteria; order Campylobacterales; family Sulfurovaceae; genus UBA1140. The sequence continues at coordinate 3,671 of CACVAP010000043.1, read as the reverse complement.
ATGGCATCTTTGATTTCATTGGCTGTGTTGTACTTGTCAACCCGTTTTTCCAGTTCTAAAATCATGGTAAAAGAGGCAGGAGAAATGACTGTAGACATCTCTTTAATCCCATCTATACTTTTAATCTCATCTTCGATTCGTTTTACAGCCATCTTGTCTAAGATGTCTATGGAAGCACCAGTATAGCCACCTGAAATAGAAATCATATCAAGTTCAAAAGAAGGAAATATCTCTTTAGGCGTTTTGGTATAAGAGTAGATACCTGTTAAAAATATAAGAAAGAAGAGTAGGTAGTTCATCCGTGCATTGACAATGAAGAACTTTAGAAAGTTTTGGAACATTTTTATGCCTGTTTTTTGGTGTTATTATAGCGAAGGTTTGTTAGTAACTTGACAGATGTTTTAATATATCGTATAATAAATAAAAAAACATACGACTAAAAGGACTAGACCATGACTTCTAAAATTACCTTGTATTCAGAATCAGACCTTATCGAGCAAATAAAGATTTATGCTAAAGAGCAAAATACTTCTGTTTCTAAAATAGTAAATGAATTCTTTACTAACCTCTTAGAAACATCAAAAGATAATCAAGATACAAATACTAATAAAAAAAGTAAAATTACTGATACTTTAGTTGGTGTTATAGCAGAAGCTAAAGCTGTTGATATTGTAGATTATAAAAAACATTTAGAAGAAAAGTATCAATGAAAATTTTATTAGATACAAATATAGTTTTAGATGTTCTATTAGCACGCGAACCTTTTGTAGACATGGCAAAAGAGATTTTTATTTTGGTGGAAAATAAAGAGCTGATAGGGTATTTATGTGCAACGAGTGTTACTACACTTCATTATCTTGTAGGGAGAAGTACAAACAAAAAAGAGGCAGATGAAATTATTGAAAAATTATTAACACTCTTTGAAGTGTCAGCTGTAACTAAAGAGGTATTGAAAGAAGCCTCAAAAAATAATGGTCTTGATTATGAAGACAGTGTTATTTATACGGCTGCTGATTATTCTGAGATTGATATAATTGTCACACGAGATAAAAAAGGGTTTAAAGAGTCAAAAGTATCAGTGTTGAGTCCTAATGAGTTTTTGGCATTTTTTAGGGTGAGGTAAATATTGTTATTTCCTATTTAAAGATATATTTCACAGCTGAAGCTGTGAAACGAGAAAAATCTATTGAGTAAAATTATTAAACTTTACAAAATGATTTAGTCTTGGCTGGGTGCTTTTTCCCTTCAAAAACTCAATAACAATATATTTTAAAATATATAAATCTATTTCCAAGAATTTAATATGTTCTTGATTATAAGGATCAAAAGTATCTTCTCCATCAAAACTTTTACTATGAACTATTGAGTTACGTGTATAATAAAGTCTTTGTATTACTTTTTTCTGAAAACTATCGTTTGAAGAAATCTTAATTTTACTTTTTTGTTCCTCTTCTATATATGGTGGTGCTTCTTTTAATTTTTCTTTATCACTTCTTAGAGTACTGAATAAATCATTGTAAAGACGTTCTTCAACTACTTCTTTAAACAACTCTATTTCACTTAAAGACTTATTGATTTTACTAACTTCTTTAATGACTTTTTCTTTTTTTATTATTTCTTCTGCACCTGAAGATAGGATAGTATATACACTTTGATAACTTTCTAAATATTTATTATATTTTACATCTTTCATATAACGTTCTAAAATATGGTAATATTCTAAAAATGCAATATGAGGAGCTGTTATATAGAATTTTTGAGCCCTTGATAGATATTTTAAAGATAATTCATCAAAATAAATTTCATTATCTATCTCAATTATATTTTTAAATGGTGTCTCGTTACTTACATTTACTTGAGACTCTTTTTGGTAAACTTCAATGATAATATTTAATTTTTCAGATAATTGAATAAGTATTGTTTCTATCCAAAAATAGATTTGATCTGATTGAGATTCTAAATTAAAATTATTCGACTCAACCCTTATATATAAAAACGTTAAATTTAGTTTTTCTAATATTGTTGTGATATTATCTTCATTATCTAAATAAGAAATAAATTGTAATTCAGATAGTTCATCGACATCATTAGGATTCTTTTTTACCATAAACTCCATTTGTTTATTTGGAATACTTGGGTTCTCGGTTAAATTTTCTACTTCTTCCTTTAATTCTTCTTTACTTTCAGATATTTTTAAAGGAACATACATATAGTCATTAGATACAAAAACTGTTCTTTCATTTTTTGTTAATATATATAAACTTTCAACTTCTTCCTTGGATTCAGGGTTTTGAATATAGAACTCTAATATTTCATGTTTATTGTCACTTACTACCCAATCTAAAAATTTTTCTTTTTGTAATTCCATTTTATAACCTTAACGAACTCTTGAATAAGCTAAATCAAAATCTAATTCATTATCATATGTATTCATAAAATAACTAAAAAATATTTCAAAAGAAAAATGCCGTCGTTTATAACCAATAGCTGATTTAAATCGTCTATAAGTTTCTATAAAAACTTCCCAGTCATTACTCATAATATTCTCTTTTAAGTATAATATTTTTTCATCAAGTTTTTCTTGTGGTAAAGAAGAATGGTTTCTTGCTTTACCTAATGCAGAAAGAAAACCAATCAATAATGGTTCATATTGTGAGAAAAAATATTCTTGAGAATCATTTTTTTCCATATAAAAATTTGTATGTATATCTATAACTAATTGTAAATCAGCAATTAAATTTTTATTTAAAAGACCTTTATACTCAGTTAATCGTTCAAAGAGATATTCTACAGCATCAGCTTTATTTTTAACAGGACTTTCTTTAATATATGACACAACCCCTTCAGATAACGCACTAACTAACAAATCTCCATTTGCTATTAATTTTTTTTGTTTTAGTGTTCTATCTTTTATTTCTCTTTCAGTATAAAGCTCAAAATTATAAGTTTCTAAATTCTCTTTTATTTCATTTGCTAAAATATCTAATTGATGTTTATCTGACATCTTACGTTGTCCTGTATTTAAAACAACCATTTTATATAACATATCATTTAAATTCAAATGTTCCCATATAAAGACAGTTAACTTATATTCCTGAAATATCTCTATCGAAGGCATTGAATCAACTTGAATTTCACTTTTAAAGTCATCAAAAAAGCTTTTATATTTATCTGGATTTTGAATTATATTCTTTGCAATTCTTAAACAAGCTGTTCGTTGAATACCATCTAAAATTAAAAACTTCTCTTTCTCTAAATTAAATTTATTATCTTTTTTGAAATTATTTAAAGATACCTCTTTATTATTATGAACTAAGGAGACTGAAGGTATATCAGCTCCTAGTATCATGTCTAAAATAAGTCTTTTATAAAAGTCCATACCTAGAAAACTTCTTTGTAAGTCAAAATCTTCATTATCTGAATCTTCTATCAATTCTAAATAAGAAGAAATAGTTAACTCACAAAGATAAATATTTTTTTTAATTTTTAAATCTTGCTTTTCTAATAAAATTTTTATATTCAATTTAAATCCTTTTTTGACTCATTATTAAGTAGTAGCTAAGAATAAAACACAAATAAGATTTATGCTAGAATAGTCAAATTATGGGACAAATAAAAAGACTAAAAATAGATGAAGCGACAAGTGTAATTATCCGAGAGATCATGAAAGA
>CACVAP010000042.1 GCA_902727895.1 uncultured Sulfurovum sp. | reverse complement strand
TAATTTAGAGCAAAAACTTACCGAAACATCTAAAAAACTCAAAACAATAGAACAGAATGCTATTTCACTTAATCTAGCGAAAGAACGTGAACTTATAAATAATGAAATAGTATCAGAGGCTTTAAATAAAAAAATTCTAGCAAATGAAAAAGATAAGACAAGTCAAATCATTCTACAAATTGACCAAAAACTATTGCTTTGTCTTGCATCTTTACAAAAAGAAGAAAGTGAAAAGTCACTTAACTATCTTGCCTCAGCCAAAGAAGATTTCAGTCTGCTTCCAGCAGATATTCACAAAGACTATAGTTATAAAAGTACTTTAATTAAAAGTATATTTAAAGAGACAATAGGAAATGTTGCATTAGCACTATCAAGTGTAGAAGATAGTGCTGAAGATATATATGCATATACATATACAAAACTTACTGAAAATCTTTTTGTATTTAACGAACAAGGTATTTCAGCTTTGGATATTGGAAAAGTACTCTTTATTCTTATTCTTGGGTTCATGTTCGCAGCTTTTTATAAACGAAAAATCATGAATCTAGCAATTAATCGTGAAAAGATTTCCATCTCTTCAGCAAAAGCCATTTCAAGTATTGGATATTACCTTATTGCATTCATTACCTTTATTGTGGCACTTAACAGTATTGGGTTAGATCTATCTAACTTCGGGATGATTGCAGGGGCGCTTTCTATAGGTATAGGTTTTGGGTTACAAACCGTTGTTTCAAATCTTGCAGCAGGTATCATTTTGATGTTTGAAAGAACCATTCGCCTTGGAGACTACATTGAAGTTTCAGATACCATAAGAGGAACCGTAAGCCACATGAGAATGCGTTCTACAACAGTTACAACCAATGACAATATAGATGTTATTATCCCGAATTCATCTTTTATTCAAAACAATGTTATTAATTGGACACTAGAAAGCGATGTAAGACGTATTCATATCCCTTTTTCTGTTGCTTATGGTACAGAAAATGCAAAGGTAGAAGAGGTCATTATGGAGGAACTAAAACATACTTCTATTAATTATGTTAAGAATGTTAAAAAGTATCCAACAGTTATTTGGATGACTGCTATGGGAGCAAGTTCAATTGATTATGAATTAATCGTTTGGATAAAAGGAACATCTACTACAAAACCTTCTGGTACAAAGTCAGACTTTTTAAAATTTATCTATTACACCCTCAATAAACATCAAATTGAAATACCTTTTCCTCAATTAGACTTACATATTAAACCAACTTCTAAAAAAGTAACGATTGATACAATAAAAGGTATTTTAAAAGAAGATTAAAGAATAAGTCATTCACGCATAATTTTTAGAAAAACAATGATTAAAATAGAAACTTAAAAATTTAATTGGAAGCATAATATAGATTTTTTAAAGGCTAGCAGTTACAGCAACCGTAACGTGTCGCTGTAACTGCTTATTTTGTAGAAAAAAATTTTTAAAAAATGGACAACTCTAAAAGAATTAGTCCATTATAGAAGGAGTGTACTACATAGAATTATATCTATGATAAATAAGAAAACTGTCGACTTAGTTGAATTTTGAAGATAACCTCAAGGGATGGAAGGTTTAGCTTCTAAGTTCTAGAAAACAGTTATTCTTTAAGTGTTAAAAATATTGACGAAAAAAGATTTTCATATATGGCTAAAGTAAATCTAAGGAAAAAGATAACACTCATGTCTTTTTCCTACATCGCTATTATATAAAGTATTGGTTTCTATTCATAGGTTTTTTATGTTAGTTAATAAAATTTTTTAACAATATGATATGTTATACATAGCGTATAGCTTAAATATGTCAAACTAGGATTATTTTTTTTGAAATTTGATAAAGATCAAATAGTCAAAAATTTGGTACTTCAAAACTGGGTGTTTGAAGTACCCCTACGTAGCGTAGGTGTAAAAGAGGTATTTAAAAAGGGGTATGTTTTTGTAAACAACAAGAAGAAAGAACATGCTGTTTACAAGAAAGAGTATACAGCTAAAGTAAATTTATTCATACAGTTTTTATGTCGCTTCATAAATCTTAGACTACTATTTCTTATTTTTAAAAAATAACTTTTAAGGTTCCAATCGTTGAATCTTCCAAATACCATTTTTCTCTAAATTGTACTCAAATCTGTCGTGTAATCGGTCTTTTCCCCCTTGCCAAAACTCAAAAAGTGTGGGTCGTATGAGGTAGCCTCCCCATTTATCAGGAAAAGGAATCTCACCATTGGCAAACTTACTTCGCATTTGATCAAACTTCTCTTCGAGTATACTTCGTGAAGTTATGACCTCACTTTGATGCGAAACCCACGCACCTATTTTACTACCTCTTGAACGACTGAGAAAGTATTTTAAAGACTCACCTTTACTTATCTCTTCAATTGTACCTTCAATGCGTAGTTGTCGTTCAAGTCCTAACCAAGCAAAATGTACCGACACAAAAGGGTTTTGAGCTATCTGTTTTGATTTTTTACTAGCATAGTTTGAAAAAAAGACCAAACCACTTTCATCGTAGCGTTTCATTAAAACAGTTCGTTGCGAGGGTTTTAAATCACTTCCTACGGTGCAAAGTGTTAAGGCGTTAGGTTCAATGAGTTTGGCTTCTACAGCTTGATTGAACCACAATTCAAACTGTGCAAAAGGGTTTTCATTTAAATCTTTTCGATGAAGTCCTCTAGTGGTGTACTCTTGTCGCATTGTTGATAAGTCTGCCATATCTTTCCTTTTTCTCTACCATGGACCTTGAAATCTATTTGGCTTGTGGTCGCATTTTTTACTGTGTTTTGTGACTCTTCCTTGAACACGTTTTCGCCAACGTGAATAAGCTTTTTTACTTATGAGCTTTCGCATTTTGTTTTTAACTTGATTTTCAGTTAAGCCGTATTGCAAATAGATAATATCAAAGGGCATTCGGTCTTGCCATGCCATTTCAACTAAACGATTATCATCAAGTTCTTCAAAATCTAAATTTCGTACTTTAACTTTTTTGCGTTTTACTAACTTTCTATAATTCATAGGATCATTCTCCAATAAAGTCTTGTAAGTTTGTTTTTCCATAGCTTATTTCAGGCTTTAGCTCTTTAATTTTCTTAGCAACAATGCCCATAAGTTGCTTAACTCCCTTCGTCTTTTCAGGATCAGTCAAAGGAAGCAGTCTTACCGTGACGGCATCGCCTTTACTAGACAGCTGTATGAAAAAACTTTGCGACTTTCCTTTGTCTACGGTAACACTTTCTAAAAGAGCCGAAGTCTCTTTAGCATTAATATATTTATCGGTAATTTTCAAAATTCCACCGTCTATTTTTTCAACCATTACATCAATGGCATCGTAACATTCTCTTACACTCTTAGCTTTTTCTAATACAATATGTGGCATTTTTATTTCCTTTTATTTGTATTATTATAATGAAGAAAATATTTATTTAGTAGCCTATTTATGACATTCTATCTATTTTAGAAAACTTACCAAAAAATAAAATAATCAAAAAGAGACATTTTTTGCCCTATTTAATAAATAAAATATATTAAATTATGGATTATTATTCAGTTTTACTTAATATATAATTTGTTATTATCTTAAAAATAACAAAGGATTATGGTATGAAACCTATAATGATTAAAAAAACAATAACTGCTTTGACAATTATTTTATTGTCTCAACCCCTTTTTGCAACAACTGCAAACTATTCAAATGACTGTTTTTCTGATACTGAAAAAACGGTAACTATTGATGTTAATAAGTTTACTCATGTTTGGCTAAACCTACATAACAATAACAACAATGTAGTATCTCACTCGCAAGATCATTTACAGAGTTATCTTGAAAATGCTTTAGACAATACTCAAGGTACTTTAGATGTAGCACAGTTTGCTGATGTATGGGATAAAGCTGGAAACAGACCTACTGAAGATCATTTAACTAAGCGTTTAGATGAGATGCTAGAAAATACTTCTGCTAAAAATGATTGTTACTATGCAACTGATGAAAATACTTTAGATGTAACAAAATTTGCTGATGTGTGGGATAAGGCTGGAAACAGACCTGCTGAAGATCATTTGACTAAACGTTTAGCCAAAATGGTAGAAAATTCAGATGCTGTAGAAGATTGTGATCCTCAATAAGCATTAATATAAATTTAAAAAAGAGTAAGCATACAAATGCTTACTCTGTAACTGCTTCACCTCTTAAAACATCCAAGACATTCGTAGCGTAACAACCCTTAGGTAAAGAAAACTCTAACTCATAATGGGCTTTTTCTTCTACATACGTTTTCTTGATTTCTGTAACTTTTATCCATGCGTAACGTCTTGCTCCATTTTCACCTATCTCTTCATCATAATTTTTTTCTATGAGTTCAGAAACCTTTGTGCTTCTACTTACACGTTTACCAGCTAAGAGACCAGAAGGTGCAATGTCAAACTCTGAAAAACGTTTTGCTTCTTCTTTTAAGTCTTCAAGTTCAAATACACGACCATAGGGATAATGCATCATCAAATCACCTTCTAAAACTTTGAAGAAATGTGGCTGTTCTTTTGTTCCTTCTAGACTTCCTTTTGGTAAGTTGAAAACTTGTTCTGCTTCTGACTCTGAAAAAGCATCTAAAAGCATAGAAAGTTCTATACGTTTTGAAAGCCATTGGTTAAAAATATGTGATTGATAAGCATTGAGTAAAAAAGTTTTTTTCTTTTTGTCTCTCATTTTAAGAGTGCCTTCTATAATTTTTTGACCATCTTTCCAGTTGTCTCCTTGGTTTCCAAAACGTTGATTTCCAAAATAATTTGGTACACCATTTACTTTTACCCATTTAAGTACTGAGTCTAACTTGTCTTTTTGTACACCCAGAACTTTTTTAAGACGTACTTTAAAGTGATTCCCTTTTAAATGCCCAATACGGATTTTGTTGTTATGTCTGTAAGTACCTAAAATTTTGATTTTTTCATGATTAAACGTTTTGAGTATCTCTTCATTGTCTTTGGCTAAAAGAGAAATGTACTGCATGGTCATCGCATTTTTGTCTTTTAAACCTGCATAACCAATGTCACGCTCTTTAATTTTACAATACTTCGCAATAGCTGAAACCATCTCCCATGTTGTCATGTCTTTTTTACGTACATGGACAATGAGATGTTCACCCTCACCTGTAAACTCATAAAGAGGAATTTCGTCAACAATGAAGTCACGACTTGTAGGATTAAATATAAAATTGTTCTTGACTTTAACAGGATAAAGAAGGTTTTGCATGATTATCTTTCTAATAGGAAATAAAACGTGAGTATAGCAAAATAAGAATATAGATGGCGTTTCAGAAAATAAAAGGAGAGAGCAAGAATCCCTATTTTAGTTAAAATATTTAAAACAGTAAATCTATGGATTTACTTTACATTTAATTTTTTTCCTGCTATTATTCAAAAAATGAATGTACTTTTATAATATTTACTAATAATTGTCTTTACATTTAGAAAGGATTTAAATGTATGAGAATGTGTATAGAAGATTTATAAATGTTGAAAACAAGAAAAGACAACTAGTCGCTGCCCTTCTCGGAATGCTTATCATGTGTTATTTCTGTACTGGCCATAGCAGTATTTTGTATTTGTTAGTCGGTCATTTTATTGTTCGACTCTATTTACATCCATTGTTTAGTCCTATTGAATTAATGGTTACAGGCATCTTGCATTTGTTTAATGTCAAGAAGCATCGTCCTGAGACATCAGATAAAGAGTTTGCAAGTCATCTTGCACTGACGATTGTCTCTTCATCCATACTCTTGGAACTACTTGAGTATTCAACACTGGCATATACTTTACTTTTCTTCTTATCCATCTGGAAAATTTTAGAAGCCACTAGAAATGTATGTTTCGGTTGTAGGTTATATGAACTGATTCTAAAAAAAGGTGTGCAAGTTGTTTCCTTATAAATTAACAACAAATAATGACGAGAGGAAATCAACATGCACGAAAAAGCTTATAGGTCTATCGTAAAGACCATCTCTTGGCGAACAGTTGGAACACTGGATACGGTGATAATTTCATACTTTATCACTGGCAATTTAAAAATGGCAGCAGCAATTGGTTCCATTGAACTTTTTACAAAAATGGTTTTATACTATTTTCATGAAAGAACATGGAACAAAATCAACTTTGGTAGGGTTAAGCCTACAGCAAATGATTATCAAATATAAGGGTATTTATGAGTAAACAATTAGCAGATAGGTTAAATTCAACATTAAGAAAAAAATCTACAGATGAAGTCTTAGACTATTTTTTAAACCACTATGAGGAGAGTTCAGCATTAAGTTCAAGCTTAGCAGCTGAAGATCAAGTTTTAACAGATCTCATTTTAAAGAAGTATCCAAAAACTAAGATCTTCACTTTAGACACAGGCAGACTGAATCCTGAAACGTACGATGTGATGGATGCAACAAATTTACAATACAACTTTAAAATGGATGTCTATTTCCCCAATGAACAGGATGTTCAAAAACTTTACAAAATGCAAGGAGTAAATGGTCAATATGAAAGTATTGAAAACAGAAAGACCTGCTGTGGTGTAAGAAAAATTGAGCCTTTGAAAAGAGCTTTAAAAGATTTAGACATCTGGTTTACAGGACTCCGAGCCTCCCAAAGTGTTA
>CACVAP010000041.1 GCA_902727895.1 uncultured Sulfurovum sp. | reverse complement strand
CATTTTTAGCAGCTTATATTTTTTATCGAGTATTGAAGTATTTTTTCTTTTCACTATCATTTTTTTGGAAAGTTGGTTATCTGATTGGAATTTATATTTTGAGTGCTTTTGTTATTTCTTTTATGGTTGGTGTTTATTCAGAGAATGAGGTATTGCTTAGGGTTGTTATGGATTTAAAAAACTTGATAAGCATTTTGAGTTCCAATATATAAGACTTTGATACTTTTTACAGATTTTATTTTAGCATGATGTAAAATAATCAAGAGATTTTTAAGATAATAGTAATAGTAATAGTATTAAAAGTTGATATAAGTTTCTATTACTATTGAATAAGTCTGTTAAAGTGTTATTTTATCAAGATAAAAAAGATGCACTATTCTATTTATTATTGAGCTTGAGGAAAAAATGTTACGATATGAAATGAATACTTAAATTTTTGGTATAAGATATGTGAAATATACTTACTTCATCACTTTCTTTTAAAAACTTCTTTAATGTATTCTATACTATGGAAAAGATTTTTTCTATAGGGAAAAATATGGAACAATTAACAGATTTAAAAGCAATTCTGCATTCAAAAAGAGCCAATATCTATTATTTAGAATTGTGTCGTGTTTTACAAAAAGATGGGCGAGTACTTTATTTGTCTGAAAATAAAAAAGAGTATCAATATTGGAATATTCCTATTGCCAATACTACTTGTTTACTTCTTGGTACAGGAACTTCTATTACTCAACCAGCCATGCGAATGTTAGCACAAGCAGGTGTTTTAGTTGGCTTTGTAGGTGGAGGAGGAACACCTTTACTTATGGCAAATGAGATAGAGTGGTTCACTCCTCAAAATGAATATCGACCTACTGAATATATACAAGGTTGGATGGGGTTTTGGTTTGATGAAGCTAAACGATTAGAAACGGCTAAAAGGTTTCAAGTAGCACGTATTGAATTTATAAAAAGAGCTTGGGCTAAAGATAGAGAGTTAAAGTTAGAAGGTTTTAAAGTAGAAGAACTTGAAAAAGAGTTTTCTTTTGCTTTGAAAAATATAGAAAATGCCTATAGCGTTGGTAAACTTTTACAACTTGAAGCAGATCTAACTAAAAAACTTTATAAATATGCTGCTAAAAAAACGAATCAATTAGGCTTTGTAAGAGAACACGCTAAAGCAGAAAATGCCAATGGGTTTTTAGACCATGGAAATTATTTAGCTTATGGTTTAGGTGCGACTACCCTTTGGGTTTTAGGTATTCCTCACGGTTTTGCTGTGATGCATGGTAAAACACGAAGAGGAGCATTAGTTTTTGATGTTGCTGACCTCATAAAAGATGCACTTATTTTACCTTGGGCATTTGTATGTGCTAAAGAAAAACAAAGTGAAAAAGAGTTTCGTTCACAAATATTACAGACATTTGTGGAGCATAAGGCTTTGGATTTTATTTTTGATGAAGTAAAGAAGGCTTCCACTTATTATAAAGAATCATCATGATGGTCACTTTCATTTCTCAATGTGAGAAAAATGCTTTAAAACGAACAAGAAGGGTTTTGGATTCTTTTGCTAATCGGATTGGTGACAATACATGGCAAACCATCATTACTGAACAAGGATTAAATGCTGTTCAAAAATTACTTAAAAAAACAGCTTCTAAAAGTACAGCTGTGAGTTGTCATTGGATTCGTAGTAGAAGCCGAAGTGATTTTTTATGGGTAGTAGGAAATAAAGATGCGTTTGATGAAAATGGTGTGGTGGCTGTAAATTATGGCTTAACAAAAAGGTTTATAGGGGAGAAAGAAATAATGTTAGACAAGATTTATACAAATACCAATGGGCAACGGCTAGACCAACATCTTTTTGGGGTAGGTTATTTAGCTAAAAAATTAATTGAAAAAATAGTTCCTGAAGATAATAATCTGGCTGAGTCTGTTTATATTGCTGGTGTATGGCATGATATAGGAAAGATTGATGAAAATTTTCAGTCTTGGGTGATTAAAGAGTTAAAGAAACAGAAAAAATATAAAGATATTCCTGATGAAGGAGTCCATATAGATAAAAATACAGGTAAATTTTCTTGGCAGAAATATCCACGACATAATGAATTTTCATTGCTTCTTTTTGAAATTTTATTTGCGTCTAATTTAAATAAAGATTCTCTCGAGAGGGTTAAACATGCTATTTATTGGCATCATGCTAAACCTTTACGAAGTAAAAAAGAGGAAATTAAAAAAGTAATTGGTATTTATAATAAAATTGAAAATTTTGAAACCACCTATAGAGATACGCTAGATACACTTGAAGGTGTCATGTCATCTATTAATGAGATATCAGAGGAATATGAAGAGGATAGCTTAGCATTAAACCCAATAAAAAGAATACGTTTTGATGATATTGAAGAGTTAATTGAGGGTGTTGATTTACCAATTTATAAACGTTATTCATCTAAAGAAAAAATAGAAGGATATGGGCATAATATTGGATTTAACGCAAAAAATAATTTAGCAAGAACAGCTATTGTGACGGCTGATAGATTAATCTCTAAACTTACAGCAGAAGCGTTAGACAGCCACATTACAAATAAGACATTAGAATCATTAGTTGAGGATGTTTTGCATAAAGATAGAGGCTTGAGAAATGAGATTAAAGCGTGTTTAGATGGTTTTGAAAATAAATATCCTAATAGCCAACGTAACGAACAACAAAAAGAGACAGCAGAAGAGTTATCCGATGAAGAGATAACAGTAGGCGTACTTAATGGACCAGCAGGATGTGGAAAAACAAAAATAGCGTTAGAGTGGGCTTTAAAAACATCTGCTAAAAAGATCTATTGGATTTGTCCACGTGTACAAGTATGTCAAGGAATATTTGATGACCTTAGGTCAGTAGAATATTTACCCAATAGTTCCATAGAGATAGTTACGGGAGAAATTAAAAAGAGTTTACGAAATAGTAAAGTTGATGTTACTCTAGAAGGTGAAGAGTTCTCGTCAGATATTATTATTACAACCATTGACCAAATTGTTAATAGTATTACCACGCATAAAAATATTACAACACTTATGGATTTTATGAATGCTCATGTAGTATTTGATGAGTATCATGAATATATTAATATGCAGGGGTTTAATCTGCTCTTTGCAGAGTTAATAGAAGCCAAGAAGTATCAACAAACTGAAGACTCCTTACCTAATACACTATTAGTTTCGGCTACGCCTAATCCATTATTTATAACCAAGTTTTTAGGCTTAGATAAAGACTTTATTATTGGGATGGAGAGTTTTAACGAAAGTAGCTATCAAATAGAGTTTGTAGAATTTGATGAAAAAGATGAAATGACCAATCCTTTGCTACAAGAGCAAAAGACTAAAAACTGTTTTGTAATTTCAAATACAGCCACTACAGCTCAACTTAGTTTTATAGAGCATCAAGCCAATGAAAATGCTGTTTTGTTTCATTCTAAGTTTACTAAGCGTGATAAAGAGAGACTTTTTAATGATATTTTTGATTCTTTTAAACAAGATGGTTCTAAACACTATGATATTTTACGAAGTGGTCCAGTTGTACAGGCTTCATTAAACATTAGTTGTGACAAAATGATATCTGAGATGAGTCATGCAGAAAACTTTTTACAGCGTTTAGGGCGACTTGACCGTTTTGGTGAGCGTGATGAAGTGAATGTGTATACTGTTGCTATTACAGAAGGTGTTAAAAATGGAAAATCAAAAGATGGTACATCAAGGTTTTTAAATGACTTAGATTCTTTACAAAGTACTAAAGTTTGGTATGAATTTCTAAGTAATAATCTCACGAAAAAGACTTATACAATTAATGAACTTTATGGATTATATGAAAAGTTTTATGAAGATAAAAATAGTATTGAGATGGTTACTCAGGATTTAGTTTCGGCACTTAAAAAGAGTGTACTAATGATAGATGAAAATATTTTAGACCCAAAAAGCTTTCCAAACACTAAAAAAGAAGATAAAGGGGGAGTAAAAATAAAGAAGAATTCATTACGAGGAAATAGCCTATTTGTTCAGATGGCAAAATGTCAGATTAAAAATAGTAATGAATTTGAAATTTTAGATGAATATGCCTATGAAGATATAGCTGATGGAGTAACAATAGAGGTTAGTTCTATAGAAGGCTATGGAGACTCTAGTAAAAACTTAATTGCCTTTATGGCAAAAAAACATCATAATATTAAAGAGGTTAAAAAAGCCTATAAAGATGCTCAATTAAAAACTGAAGCAAGAGACCCTAGTACACCAATTTATTTGAGTTATACATTGGACGACTTAAGTAAAGTAAATACTCAACCTCACGAATATGCTCAATATTATGCGATGGGTTTAAAACAACCCATCGGTATATTATCATTACAACGATTACAAAAATAAAACTAATAAGGAAATAGGAAATGAAGAACGAAAAGATAACAGGTATTAGAAGTATAGATTTTAAAATAGTGGCTAAAGGTCATGGTGTTGTTAATTGGAATGGTCCAACTAATCTACAAGGTGAAGATGGAAAAACCGTAGATAACCATACGTTGCCAAAGCTACGAGGTTATAGTAATTTGTCTGGAAGAGTGAAAGAGACAGGCTATAAATATCGTAAAGAGCCTACGGATATTGACTTTAAAAAAACTCCTCTTTATATTAGTCAAAACTGTGTACGGCATCATGTTTTTAAAGCTCAGGCATTTGATTTACACTATGCAGATAGAAAAAATATTAAACATGTATTGGCTTCTATTACAGGTTTAGTTCGTGGCTTTGTTGTACCTGCAACACAAAATAAGCGAACTAGTCCATTACTTTTAGAAGATTTTGTTGATCAACTTGGAAATGGAAACTTTGAGCAGTTTGGACAAGCAGGTGAAAGAGACAGTTCTTCATTTTACTCAAAAACAACTTTTGGAGATACAGAATATATCTCTTATGGTTCTATTAGTATTGAGCAGTTACAGTTTATTTCGTTAGATAAAAAGTTCGACCGTGAAGCAATGGAGATTAAAACAGGAGAAGGTGAAGAGGTAGCAAAATTAGTAGAAGAATATATGACTTCACTAGATACTAAAAATCTTTCTCCAAAAGCAACATTTCATGAAAACTGTGTACGAAATGGAACTATTTTTGAAGAGGGAGAAAATGGGATTATTTTAAATGATGATGCTATTGCTATTTTGATAGAAGAGACACTTCGTATGTTAAATGAACTTTCTATTCGTCAAGCTAAATCTTACATGTATGTTGATGAGATGACAGTAGACTATAATGATAGCACACAGATGATGAGAATAAAAAAAGATGAAAGTTTAATCAGTACGGAACCTAAAAATAATTATGCTCACTACTTTTATGCGAAAGAAAAGTAATGAAAATAGAGATAGAATATGAGGCTTCATGGCGAAACTCTTTTCTTGATGGGGATAATAATAAAGCCTTACCAAAAAAAGGTAGAAAGTTTATAGGTTCTATAACAGCTTTAAAAAAGAGTGAAAATTATATAACAAGAGAAGTAACACATAATACGGTAATGGGTATTCTCAATAGGCTTATAGGTGAGCAACGAAAACTTTATCAAGCACGAGAAGATAAAAATTATTTTTTTAAAGAGCTAGAGTCTTTAGTTTCTTTTAAAGATGATGTAAAAGTAAAAAATAGTGAACTTGTTTATTTACGAAATATGTCGGGAAATACTGACCAAAATTCATTTACAGGTATGATTAAAACCAATGATAAGATGTTTACCTCAGATTATTCTAAAGAGTTTTGGAATGTTTTGGCATTAGATATTGATGGTCTTTTAGAGTTTATCGTACAAGGTAAAGAGCTTAATGGAGATATCAGGTTAGATCCATTGGTTATTTCTGATAGGTTTACTGAAATTGGCAAATTTAAAGCTCTTGAAGAGGAAGAGCAAGTATCTAAGGCTTTAGTTGTTTTAGAACAAAAATTTGAAGGAACAAATTATAAAAATAATAAAGATAAAGTTGTTCCTTTAAATTTATATTGTTCAGCACTTTATTTACAGTTAGAACGACTTTCATCAGAGTATGATTTGAACTCAGCTTTGACTAAAACAGGAACTATTACAGGTATATCTAAACGGCTTTTTACTAAAAAAGATTTTATGAATCGTTTTACAACAGGTGAGAAAAAGAAGATATTTGGAAATCCTTATATTGCTAAAAGTTTTGTACAAGGAGAAGGTCAAGTAACTTCTATGCTTACTAAAGCCAGTGGTACTTTAGAAATTCTTATAGATATTAAAAAAGAAGATGCGAAAAGTTTAAAAAATATGATTGAAAATGCTGGTGTCTCTAGTTTTTATTTAGGGAAAAAAGGTTTAGCCTATGTTACAAGTATTAGTACAAAAGAGGTAAAGAAAATATGACCTATTATTTAGATATTAAACTCATGCCAAAAAAAGAAATACGTGAAAATGTGTTACTCAATCAAGTTTATACAGCATTTCATAAACGTTTGTACGATTTAAAATCAAAAGATATAGCCGTTAGTTTTCCAGAGTACAGATTTAAGTTAGGTAGGTTATTTCGTATTCATGGAACTAAAGAAGCTCTTGAAAAGTTAAATGAAAAAGATTGGCTTGGTAAATATAAGGAATTTTCTAAAACTAGTAACATAGAAGAGGTTCCCACAAATGTACAACATCGAACTGTTTCAAGAGTACAACAAAATATGACTGAGGCAAAGTTACGAAGGCTTATAAAAAGAGGAACCATTCCCGAAGAAGATGTTAAAAAATATCGTATCAAAATGTTGCAAGGTGGATTAGAGAATCCTTATGTTGAACTGGTAAGTATGTCCAACGGTCAATTACACAGAAGATTCATCGAGTTTGGAGAGTTCCAGGAAGTAGAAGTCAAAGATGAGTTTGATTTATTTGGATTAAGCAAAGTTTCAACTATTCCTTGGTTTTAGAGTTGTTTTAAAAGTAGACCTTTATTTTTACTCTATTTTCTAAAATCCTATTTTTAGGGTTTTTAAAACGCAGTAAAAATTAATGGTATAATTTATAAAAATGCTTCCAAACAAGAGTATAACGTGACTTCCGAGCATTAATTTGCTGTGTACTACCGAATAGGTAGCTTGGAAGAAAAGAGCCAAGCAGTTATACATAGACGGTAAGTGTACTACCGAATAGGTAGCTTGGAAGTGAGTCTGTAGCCTATGAAACTTCTGACGAGTGTGTACTACCGAATAGGTAGCTTGGAAGTGCTTGGTCTTGACTGTCTACACCATAACGGTGTGTACTACCGAATAGGTAGCTTGGAAGAATATCAGTAGGTTCAAGTGCAGCGTAAATTCGTGTACTACCGAATAGGTAGCTTGGAAGTAACATGTTAGTAATTCTAAGCATTATGAAGTGTGTACTACCGAATAGGTAGCTTGGAAGACAAGAGACTGTGGAGAACTGTCAGACTTAGAGTGTACTACCGAATAGGTAGCTTGGAAGTGAAAATACAATAGGAGTAAATTCTAAGCCCAGTGTACTACCGAATAGGTAGCTTGGAAGAAGTTAATAGCATTGACGGGTGTAGTCTTCCAGTGTACTACCGAATAGGTAGCTTGGAAGATCTTTTAGGTTCACAACTGAACCAGCACTCAGTGTACTACCGAATAGGTAGCTTGGAAGCATTGCTGAGTGGATGAGTCCAGAGAGTCCTGGTGTACTACCGAATAGGTAGCTTGGAAGTTTACACACATCAACTTCTTGTACAGGACTCTGTGTACTACCGAATAGGTAGCTTGGAAGCATTTCAGCACTTACTCGTAATAAATCCACATGTGTACTACCGAATAGGTAGCTTGGAAGTTTTAAATACTAAGGTTTGGACTGGATTTAAAGTGTACTACCGAATAGGTAGCTTGGAAGTTTAGGGTCGTCTCCCACGTCTGATGGGTCATGTGTACTACCGAATAGGTAGCTTGGAAGTGTTTCCAATACTTAAATCGTCTATTGTCTCAGTGTACTACCGAATAGGTAGCTTGGAAGGTTAGGCATACATACTAAAATATCGGGTCGAAGTGTACTACCGAATAGGTAGCTTGGAAGTCTTCTTTGTCAAGTTCTTTATTTTCTTTTATGTGTACTACCGAATAGGTAGCTTGGAAGAAAAACAAAAAGAACAGAGAACCCGTTCAGTAGTGTACTACCGAATAGGTAGCTTGGAAGTGTTGGGTTAGAGAGTTGGTTAAGCTCTTCCCGTGTACTACCGAATAGGTAGCTTGGAAGCGTGGATATTTTAGGAGATAACACCCTAATAAGTGTACTACCGAATAGGTAGCTTGGAAGATAACAAATCAAAAAGGATACACAAAATGAAAGTGTACTACCGAATAGGTAGCTTGGAAGTAAGACTCTATACAGTACTCCTAGCCACTCAAGTGTACTACCGAATAGGTAGCTTGGAAGTGTCGAAAGGGAAATTAAAAACAGTTATAGGTGTGTACTACCGAATAGGTAGCTTGGAAGCCTGAGAGCGTTGATTAGTAAAAGTTTCCCCAGTGTACTACCGAATAGGTAGCTTGGAAGACTACTGTATCAGTAATGAATTTTCCGTCTCTGTGTACTACCGAATAGGTAGCTTGGAAGATTCAGGTTGTATAATTGCGTTATCAATCGAAGTGTACTACCGAATAGGTAGCTTGGAAGAAAAGAAGATTTTTGTTTCTCCTTTGAGCTTTGTGTACTACCGAATAGGTAGCTTGGAAGACAATCTTTTCTAATGTTCTAAATACTCCGTTGTGTACTACCGAATAGGTAGCTTGGAAGAATGATGGAACTGTATATTTGGGTTCCTTTTTGTGTACTACCGAATAGGTAGCTTGGAAGTGATTCCACGGACGAGTTTAGAACTTGGATGGGTGTACTACCGAATAGGTAGCTTGGAAGTGATTCCACGGACGAGTTTAGAACTTGGATGGGTGTACTACCGAATAGGTAGCTTGGAAGAGTTGGGAAGTGGACTCAAAATACTTTTGGAGGTGTACTACCGAATAGGTAGCTTGGAAGTTTGAAGTATATTCCTTGACCATTCCATGTACGTGTACTACCGAATAGGTAGCTTGGAAGATAAAAGTTCGTGACATCCTGAAAACTCATCCGTGTACTACCGAATAGGTAGCTTGGAAGTTATAAATCATTGGTGATACATTATACGTTAGGTGTACTACCGAATAGGTAGCTTGGAAGGTGTCAAAGTACTAGGATTATATTGAGACATAGTGTACTACCGAATAGGTAGCTTGGAAGAAAAAGCAAGGTTGGAATGATTTAATTTGGGAGTGTACTACCGAATAGGTAGCTTGGAAGCCATGTAGTTCGATAAGTTGATGCTATATATTGTGTACTACCGAATAGGTAGCTTGGAAGTATTAAAGAGTATATGGTGCATTATAGAAGGGGTGTACTACCGAATAGGTAGCTTGGAAGCTGAATTAAATCAAGTGCTTAGTTCACTAATGGTGTACTACCGAATAGGTAGCTTGGAAGATCGGACGGAACGTATCAAATTGGAGGAGATGGTGTACTACCGAATAGGTAGCTTGGAAGAGCGATATAGCCACAATCTTCTAGTATCTCATGTGTACTACCGAATAGGTAGCTTGGAAGCCAAGGACATGTACGACGAGAATATGGCTATAGTGTACTACCGAATAGGTAGCTTGGAAGACCACATAACGTTCCATGTAGTCACCGTTTAAGTGTACTACCGAATAGGTAGCTTGGAAGTTATCCTAGCAACCCAAAGACCAACTACCTCAGTGTACTACCGAATAGGTAGCTTGGAAGTCGTATTTTACGACCTTTCTCAATGTATAACTGTGTACTACCGAATAGGTAGCTTGGAAGATTGGTGTTATTGTTGAATTTTTAGAAAAAATGTGTACTACCGAATAGGTAGCTTGGAAGTTTATTTTTTCACACTAAGAGAATCACTCAATGTGTACTACCGAATAGGTAGCTTGGAAGCCACATGTGATGTATGTGGGTTTGAGTGCAACGTGTACTACCGAATAGGTAGCTTGGAAGCTACAAAAAGGGCTACATAAAGCTATCTAAAAGTGTACTACCGAATAGGTAGCTTGGAAGCGAAACACTTAAGAATGTACACGGTGGGTGTGGTGTACTACCGAATAGGTAGCTTGGAAGACTTCCAACTGATGTTTCTCCGTTAAATAAATAGTGTACTACCGAATAGGTAGCTTGGAAGCTCGTTAATGTCTCCTGTTTCTTTCTCTAACAGTGTACTACCGAATAGGTAGCTTGGAAGTTTGTTGGTTATTTTCATCTTGTACCTCTGTCGTGTACTACCGAATAGGTAGCTTGGAAGTTTAGTGGAATTGGATTATTGGACAAAGCATTGTGTACTACCGAATAGGTAGCTTGGAAGTGACAACTCTACATCAAGCCCATATCAACAAAGTGTACTACCGAATAGGTAGCTTGGAAGATGCATCGGATAGATTAGGCTCTTCTAAAATAGTGTACTACCGAATAGGTAGCTTGGAAGATTTTGGTTTTAATTTTAAAAATAGTTTCATGGTGTACTACCGAATAGGTAGCTTGGAAGTTCTTCCTCAACTTCAAACTCTTTTAGAAAAGGTGTACTACCGAATAGGTAGCTTGGAAGAAAAACAAAAGCAAACTTTAAAGAGTCAATGCGTGTACTACCGAATAGGTAGCTTGGAAGTTCTTTGTGTATAAACGGGTCAGCTTCTAGGTGTGTACTACCGAATAGGTAGCTTGGAAGCCAAAGGTTTAGCATACAGACATGGAATAGTTGTGTACTACCGAATAGGTAGCTTGGAAGAGTAGCCCATCTATCCACAGAACTTTTTGAAGGTGTACTACCGAATAGGTAGCTTGGAAGCTTGGCAACTGGTGCAACAACTGGATCGCTTGGTGTACTACCGAATAGGTAGCTTGGAAGTCTAAAAAGTACACTTTTTGAGACACTAACCTACTTTTCACACAATCCCAAAGTTAAGTATCTTATAACAAGTCTCACTATAATGTCTCTATAAGCCTAAAGAATTAAAATACACTTTAGATTAAAAAAGGTTAATGATGAAAATAGGGTATGCAAGAGTAAGTAGCAGAGGACAAAACCTAGAAGCTCAAATAGAAATATTAACAAAAGCAGGTTGTGAGAAGATTTTTCAAGAGAAGAAAAGTGGTACATCTTTAACAAGTCGTTTAGAACTTGAAAGTGCTTTAGATTATGTTCGTGAGGGTGATATATTTATGGTTACTAGATTAGACCGATGTTCACGGAGTACTTTAGACCTTTATAAAATTCTTGAAATATTAAAAGAGAAAGGTGTTGAATTTAAAGCAACCCAACAAGATTTTGATACAAGCTCTAGTACAGGTCGATTGATGATGGGTTTACTTTCTGTTATTGCAGAGTTTGAAACAGATTTAAGAGCTGAAAGACAAGCCGATGGGATTAAGTCAGCATTAAAGCGTGGTGTGAAGTTTGGTGCTAAACGGAAGATGAGTGATGAACAAGTTATTGAGGCTATGGCGTTACAGAAAAGTGGAGAGTTTACTAATCAACAAATTGCTGATGAATTTGGGGTGGGGCGTAGTACGTTTCTGAGGTATATAGCTGAATTTAAAAAAGGGTATGAATTATAATTACAGAAAAAACTTAAAACTTTAAAGTATAGGGGGTAGTTCATCTCTAGCTTTTTACTAAACTTATAACTTTTTTATATTATAAAGCTATAATGCCCCTATGAACAGATTAATAAACCTACTCCTTTTAGTTGTTATGTTTTTTTCCATAGCACATGGGGTGGTTCTTGATGACTATGCAGAGTCTGATTGTAGCATTAAAGAATATGTTACTGAATTCTCAACCCCTCATTCTCACGAAGACAATCATCAAGATGAGAGTGATGTTTGTAGTACGCATTATATGTTTCATATCTCTTTTTTATTGCCTGAGTCATTTCAACTTTTTCATAGCAAAGTCCTTACTTTTGTAGAGATACATGAAGCAAAAGACAACTCTTCTCTTTTTGAAAACAACACTTTTCGACCTCCTATAGCTTAACACTTTTTTACCCTATTTCCCAAAAATTATAGATTAGATATTTTGAAAAACTCATTGGAAGTGATGACTTTAGTCTCACAAAAGAGTGGGAGTAAACTCTCCACTTCCTAGTTTTATAAGATACCTATTAAAATATTATCAACACCATAGGATTATTATGAAAAGCGTTATACTCGGCTTGTTTGTGGTGGTTAATCTTCATGCCGTTGGCTATGAAGAGCTACTGCAACGTGCCATACAAAACAATACAACATTAAAAATCAATAAAACCAAAGAGCAAAGTATTGCTCTTCAAGGTCAAATAGAGATGCGTTTAGCCAATCCAAATTTTGAGTTTGAAGTGGCTGATTTTTCAGCTAAACGAGTACTAAGAGAAAATCAATTTGGCACAAGAGTTGGCGTGAGTCAATCCTTACTTTTACCTTCACTTAAAAGAGATAAAAAAGCATTGACTCAAAGTAGGGTAGCACTTTCTACACAAGAAGTAGCACTAGAAAAGTCGGAATTTATTTATGGCTTTAACCTTTACTACTTAGCCTATAAAGAAGCAGTTAAAAAAGAAATTTTAGCTCAAGAAGCGTTGGTTATTTCTCAAAAAACAGTAGCAATTTCAAAAGCACGTTTTAAGGCAGGAAGTGTGGCTAAAAGCGAGTTTTTACAAGCTAAAATAGAAGAGCAAGGCATAAGAACACTTCTAAAAAAACTACAGCTCACTGGCATACAATCAAGAGATAGCCTACTTCGTTTTTCAAATGTTAGTGAAGCCATAGAGGTGGAGACAGCACAATATTTTGTGCTTAGCCAAGTTCAAAATGAACACCCCCTACTAAAAGTAACTAAGCAAAAAGAAAAGGTAGCCAAAGAGGCGTTAAAAGTTGCCTCACATAAGATTGAGAGTTTTGAACTTTTTTCAGAGATAGAAGCAGAGCCAGAGCAAGATATTTTTCGTATAGGGGTTAGCATTGCTTTACCTATTTTTAATCAAAAAAGCGAAGAAAAACAACTGGCAAAGATTGAACTAAACAATCAGAAATTGGCTTTGGCATTTGAAAAGAAATCCTTAAGAGTAGAACTGTTTCAACGACTAGAAGCCATAAGAACGCAACAGCAACTAGAGTCGCAGTATGAAGTGTTAATCGTTGAACAAAAGCAACTCTTAGCCCTTTATCAAGAAGGATACAGAGTAGCAAAAGTAAATCTTTTAAAACTCAATATTCTAAAAGAACAGTTACTCCAGAGTAAAGAAAAGCTTTTGGAGACAAAAATTTCCATAGAAGAGAACAGTATTAAAATTAACTATCTGCAAGGGGCATATAATGAATAAGCAAAAAAGTATAAAAGTGATTTGGAGTATGCTATTTATAGCAGAACTTCTTTTAGGAATGGATGTTCCCATTGATGAAGTGGAAAAACAACTCTTTAAAAATGAGATTAGCGTGAACAGTAAAATAGTACAACTCTCCTCTGCTAAAGAGCAAGTCATGGCTCGAATGGGTGGGAAGATTAGTACCTATTTGGTTAAACAAGGGCAAAGTGTTAAAAAAGGTCAAGCCATTGCGAAAATTGACTCACTTGAACTCTCTCGACTATTTTCAGAATTAAAACTGCTACGAAAACAGCTTTTGGTACATCAGAAGAACTATAACATTATTAGAAAACTTTACAACTCTGGTTTGGAGTCAATGCAAAATTTAAACCAAGAACAACGAGAAAAAGATGAGACAGCTTCTAAGATAGAGAGCATTAAAGCCCAGTTATCCCTTATGGGAGTCTCCTCAAAAACTTATAAAAGTTCTTATACTGTTTATGCACAAGGCTCTGGAACGGTAGAAAAAATACTCATTCCTACTAACGCTGTGGTTGATGCCAATACTCCTTTGGTCTCTATTGTCAAAGGGGGAGAGAGTTTCTTAGCCAAGGCTTATATCCCTTTGAAGTATGTTAATGAGGTAGGTGTAGGACAAGAGGGAGAACTTCTTTATGGAGCTAAGCATTACAAGATGCACATCACACAGATATTACCTCAACTGGATGAACAGACCCAACAGATGGTCATACTTTTAGCTTTAGATGAGCCTGTGCCGAATCTCTTCGTCAATGCTTATGTCGAAACAAAGCTCTCTATTGGAACGCCTAGAGAATATTTGGCAGTCAAAAAGTCTGCACTTTCATTTTTTAACAATGAATGGGTGGTTTTTCTACCCAAACATCATGAGGAACATGAAGAAGAAAAACATGATGACCATGCAGGACATGACCATGGCGAAGAAAAGCATGAAGAAGAAAAACACGATGAACATGAAGAGGATGAAATACCTTATGATATCCTTGTGGTTAAAATCATCAAACAAAATGAACATTGGGTTGCCATAGAGGGCATTGATGAACATAGAGACTATGTGAGTGCTAAGAGTTATTATATTAAATCTTTGCTGCTTAAGTCGTCTCTTGGTGGACATGGACATTAGGGGCTGATGATGTTAAATAAAATTATAGACCTCTCTTTGAAGTATAAATTATTGGTTATTGTGCTGTTTATGACACTTTCATTTTTGGGTTATCGTGCCTATTTATCGGTGCCTATTGATGCTTTTCCTGATATTACGCCTAAACAGGTCGTCATTTACACGGAGAGTGTGGGAAATTCGGCTGAAGATATTGAAAAACTCATTACCTACCCTTTAGAGTCAGCACTCTCAGGCATGGCAGGGGTTAAGAGCATTATGTCAAACTCCTTTTTTGGACTCTCTTATGTTTCTGTTTTTTTTGAAGATGAGTATGATATTTATTTCTTACGCCAACAGATGAGTGAGAGAATTTTATCGGTAGATATTCCTAAGGGTTGGGGAAAACCAACACTCGGACCAAACACCACAGGACTAGGACAAGTCTTTTGGTATGAACTGCAAGACAGCACAAAATCTAAAACACTTCAAGAAATAAGAGCCTTGCAAGACTTTTTTGTAAAACCGATGTTTAAAGCCGTCTCTGGTGTTGAAGAGGTGGTAAGTTGGGGTGGTTACGAAAAACAGTATGAAGTACTTATTGACACAAAAAAACTGCAAATAAAAGGGGTGACTTACGCCCAGATAGTAGAAGCGATACAGAGCAGTAACCTTAGTGCTGGGGGTCAATACTTAGAATTTAACCGTGAACAGTATCAGATTAGAGGGGTTGGTTTCTACAAAAATTTAGATGATATTCGTGCAACAGTGATCAAGTCATTAAGTGGAAGAGCTGTTAGCATTGGTGACGTGGCAACGGTTCAAGAAGGCAATGCTCCTCGTTTTGGTGCCATTAGCATAGATGGTCGTGAGTCGGTCATTAGTATGGTACTTCAACGAACAGGAACTGATGCAAACAAAGTGGTTAAAGGTTTAAAAGAGAAGATGATTCAAGTGAATGCTACTTTACCTAAAGGACTCAGTATTAACCCTATTTATGACCGAACGGAGATGACTCAAAAAGCTGTAGCCACCATCTCTAATGCACTTATTGTAGGAATGATTCTTGTTGCGATTGTTCTGTTTCTCTTTCTCTTTGAATTTCGTTCTGCTTTCATTGTGATTGTCTCTTTACCTCTCTCTTTGTTAATCGCTTTTTTACTCATGCAACAGTATGGACTCTCAGCCAACCTCATGAGTTTAAGTGGTTTAGCCATTGCCGTTGGGATGATAGTGGATGGTACAATTGTTATGGTTGAAAATGCCTACCGACACTTAAATGCTAACCCCAATGCAAATAAGTTTGAACTCATTTTAAATGCAGGAAAAGAAGTAGCAGCCCCTGTTACTTTTGCCATTTTGATTATTGTGGCTGTTTTTATTCCTCTGTTGAGTCTTGATGGATTAGCAGGAAAACTCTATGGACCTATGGCGTTAAACATTGTTTTTGTTATGCTTGGTTCTTTGCTAGTGGCATTGGTGTTAGTACCCGTGTTAAGCATCATGCTTTTAAAACCTAGAAAAGAAGAAGAAAATGTGGTGATGAAAGTGATTAAATGGTTCTATCTTCCTTTTTTAAATGGGGTATTGCGTTTTCCTAAAATGGTACTTTTCCTGGTAAGTATGGCTTTTTTCTTTTCTATTTATCTTCTTAGTTTACAAGGGCGAGAATTTATGCCAACACTGAACGAAGAGAGTATTATGTACCGTGTGATTGCTCCTCCTGGAACGGCACTTAGCCAATCCATAGAGACAGCACAAAATGTAGAAAATCATATTCTTAAAAACTACGGTTCTGAAATAAAATCGGTACTAAGTATGGCAGGACGAAGTGAAAAAGGAGAAACAGCACAACCCAATTACATGGAAGTACTCTTAACCCTAAAACCTAACATCGAAGACCTAGAGCTACTCAGTAAAAAGATGACCAAAGACTTAACCCATACCTTTGAGCATGTTCGCTTTGTGCCAACACAACCCATCGCCATGAGAATAGAAGAGCTTTTAGAAGGGGTACAATCTGAACTTGCCATCAAAATCTATGGAGAAGAACAAAAAGTAATGGCTAAACTTTCCCAAGAGATTCAAGAAGTACTAGAGGGCTTAAAGGGGCTAGAGGAAGTTGAAGTTGAACCTCAATTGGGTCAAGCCAACATTATTATTGAACCAAACTATCAAGCTTTAGGACGATATGGCATCTCCCTAGCAGAGATTATGCAAGTGATTCGTAACGGCATAGGCGAAGAACCCATAAGCCAAAAAATCGAAGGGGTAAAACGCTTCGGAATTGTGGCTAAAATCAAAGGAGCAAGGCAAGAGATAGAACAGTTAAAAGCCATCAGTATTCGTTCTTCATCTGGTGTTATTGTGGCTTTAGAAGATGTATGTCATATAGAGGTAAAACAAGGAGCAGCCTTCATAAAACGACAAAACCTAAGCCGTTATATGGTCTTGGGCATTGAAACAGAAGGGCGAGATGTAGCTTCTTTGGTAGCAGAAGCCAATGAACGCATTAAAAAGTCTGTTGTCTTTCCCTCAGGTTATTTCATTGAGTGGGCAGGAGATTTTAAAAATATGCAAGAGGCTACTGAGAAACTCATGATGATTATTCCTCTCACCATTTTACTTATTTTACTGCTACTCTACACAGCTTTTAACTCCATGAAAAAAGCACTTTTGGTACTCATGAATGTTCCCTTTGGTCTCATGGGTGGAATTGTTGCGTTAATCATCAGTGGTATCTACGTTTCCGTTTCAGCCATCATCGGTTTTTTAGCCATCTTCGCCATTGCCATACTCAACGGAATTGTACTGGTCACCTTCATAGATGAGCTTCAAGAAAAAGAACCAGACAGAGACTTAAAAGAGGTCATAAAAGAAGCAACACTCTTAAGACTACGCCCTGTTCTCATGACAGCCTTTACCACACTCTTTGGAATTTTACCTCTACTTTACGCCACAGGTGTAGGCTCTGAAATACAGTATCCTCTCTCTGTTGTGATTGTTGGTGGGATTATTAGCTCTACGCTGTTGACGCTTTTGGTTTTGCCTGTTGGGTATTTTTTGTTTGGGAGGAGTAAAGTTTGAGAGAGCTAAACATATGTTACACACCCTTTCCACAAAACTCTAATTATAATGCTCCATATATGAGTTAGCATTATAAAAATGAAAATATTATTACTAGAAGATGATAAAACTTTACACGAGAGCCTAAAAGCCTATTTAAAAATGGAAAAATTTGAGGTATTGAGTGCTTTTTGTGCTGCTGATGTTTATGCTTTGACCTTTGAAAATTCTTTTGACTTGTATCTTTTTGATGTGAGTCTTTTGGGTGAGAGTGGCTTTGATGTACTTAAAGCATTAAGAGAGGCAGGAGATAAAACTCCTGCTATTTACATTACAGCGTTAATTGATATTTCTTCCATGACGAAGGGGTTCAATGCAGGGGCTGATGATTATATTAAAAAGCCTTTTGACCCTGAAGAGTTGGTGTTACGTATTAAGAGTCGTTATTTGATTAATAATTTTTTATCTTATAAAAATCTAAGCTATGCTCCAATGAGCAAAGAGCTACGTAAAGATGGAGAATTGGTACTATTAAGTAGCCTTTTGTCTCAGCTATTTCATCTTTTTCTTGTCAATAAAAACTCTGTGGTAGCAACGCATTTACTCTTAGAGAAACTTAACTCCCCAAATACCAATGCCTTACGTGTCAATATTGCCAAACTTAAAAATAAACTAAATCTTGATATTAAAAACATCAAAGGTGTGGGGTACATGCTTGAAGAGATATGAAAAAGAGTCTTTTTTAAAGAGTTTTACCCTTTTCTTTTCCATTCAAATGGCTTTTTTAAGCATGGTGATGTGGCAAGATTATAAAAGCATTTCCCACCAATATGACATGAAGATAATGAACAAGATGACACAGTGTAGTTTTACACTGGAGTGTCCTGAGTATGAAATGGATTTCATTGAAAAAGAGAAAAACAAAGAGTTAAATAAATTTTATCAAGAAGACTCTATTTATATGCTTTTTAGCATACCTACCATGGATGAGAAGCTCATAAAGTTTAGTTTAACTTCTGTAGAATATGAAATAAAAAAAGAAGTGCTTAAAGTTAAAATTTTAAAAGAGTATCTTCTTTATGCTCTCTTTTTATTGTTTATTTCCATATTTTTTGCTCGATACTCCATTCGACCTCTTAAAGAAGCATTTGAACTCAATGATGAGTTTGTCAAAGACATGCTCCATGATTTTAACACCCCTATTGCTTCATTGAAGATTAATTTTAAAATTTTAGAAAAACAGTTTGGTCAAAATGCATCCATAAAGAGAAGTGAGGAAGCCATGAAAACCATTGCTAACTTACAGTCCAATATGGGGTATTTTCTTTCACACAGTCCTTTAAATGAAGAAAAAATAAAAGTGGCTTCTTTTGTTGAAAAACGTGTGCAGTACTATGAGGGTATTTTCCCTGAAATAGTTTTTAAAGTAGAACTCTCTTCTTTAAATATTACAACAAACCCTGAAGCCCTGAGTCGTATTCTTGACAACCTTTTGAGTAATGCTTGTAAATATAATATCAAAAATGGAACGGTTTCACTTTTTCTAGTAAACAGTACGTTAATCATAGAAGATACAGGCATTGGAATAAGGAACCCCAAAAAAGTTTTTGAACGCTTTTACAAGGAAACCAGTAGAGGTATGGGCATAGGTTTACATGTGGTTCAAAAGTTATGTGAAGATTTAGATATTGGCATAAAAGTAGAAAGTCAATTGGCTAAAGGAACACGATTTTCTTTAAATTTTGAAAAAGTAATGTTTAGCTAATGTTTAACTAACGTTTAGATAATTTAACTTTGTTAAACTCCTTGCATAACAAATTAAAGGCTTAAAAATGAGAAAAAGTAACATGTTTAAATTTATAGGACTTTCAGTAATTACAGCTGGCTTATTAGTTGGGTGTGGGAGTAGTTCTTCTACACCTGAAACTAATAGTGGATTATTGGGATCTGTAGTAAAGGGACCAATTACTGAGGCTACGGTAATCATTTATGATGCGATAGGAAAAGAAGTAGCGAGAACAACTTCAAAAGATGGAAAATTTACTTTACCGAGTATCGAACTTACAAGTGATTATTATACCATTGAGACTACGGGTGGAAGCTATGAAGATGAGTCTTCTAATACAACGGTAAACGTTGGTGCTAATGAAGGTTTAAAAACACTTCTAAGTAAAGCAGAACTTGAAATGATGCTAACAAATAAAGAGTATGCTGCTTTAACACCAGAGACCACTATTTTTACGGCACTTACAAAAGAAAATTTGCAAGATAATAACCTTTCAGCATCTATGACAAAAGCTTCAGAACTTATCTATAAGACTTTAATCGAGAACTCTTCTCCTATGTCAGGACTTGCTGGAGATTACTTGGTTAGAAAAGGAGACTTAACACAAGATGGAGCTTCCAGTACAGAGATAGCCTTTGCTAAAAACCGAGCCATCTCATTTTCAAATCTTATGGAAAGTCTAGGAATTAGTCCAAGTCGTGTTTTTGAAATCATTGGTAAAATTTCAACAGATTTCAAAGATGGTACAGAAGATGGAATAGAGGTGGATGGACAAACACGTAAAGCTTCAGATGATTATACCATAGCAAGAAATGAGTTCTTTCAAGATACAACTACCAGATTACGTGATGGAAACCTCTCTGAAGGAGAAAGAGAACAACTAGTAGAAATGGGATTTGATGTTGAGCGACTCGAAAATGATAGAGCGAATAAAGATGCTAACCTTAGTGCTGATATAGCTAAGTATTTAGCTTCTACAACATTACCTACCCTTCATATTTTAGAGACCATTTCAGATGAAGATGGAAATATTACAGATGCTAAAGAAACCTATACCTTAACAGCTAAAACAGATGTAAATGTTACCATTGAAACACCAGAAGGTTCATGGATTACGCCAATGTGGCGTTATAATGACAAACAACTGCCTGTCATCATTAGAACAAGTCGTGGTACGGAAATGACGTTAAAGTTAGACAATCAATTGGCAAGTGACTCTACGATTCACTGGCATGGATTTAAGATTCCAGCCATCATGGATGGTGGACCAGATGTTCCTGTAGCCCCAAGTACAACAAAAGATTATACTTTTTCTATGTTGCAACCAGCTGCACCATTATGGTTTCACCCTCATCCAGATATGGAGACAGGAAAACAAGTTTATATGGGTCTAGCAGGAGCATTTTTACTTGAAGATGATATTAGTAAAAAACTAGAAGCTGACAAAAATCTTCCTTCAGGAGACAGAGATGTGGTTCTTTTGGTACAAGATAGACGTTTTGCAGCAGAAGCTAATGGGGTAAGAGAACTTCAGTATATGACAATGGACATGGACAGTGATGGAATGTTGGGTGATAAAATCTTAGTGAACGGTTCAGTTATTCCAAAACTCGAAGTTGATACAGCACAATACAGATTTAGACTCTATAACGTCTCTAATGCTAGAAATTACGATTTTGCATTTGATGACAATCGTACTTTTAAAGTTGTTGCAACAGATGGTGGGTTACTAAATGAGCCAGTAGAGCTTACTAATATTACATTGGGTGCCGCAGAACGTGTTGAGATTATTGTTGACTTTTCAAATGATGCTATTGACTCTAAAATACTAATGGTAAGCAGACCAACAGCTGGTGATATGATGGGCATGATAGACATGGACGAAATGGATAGTAATTCAAGTTCAGAAATGAGTGGAATGTCAGAAATGGATAGCAATTCAGATTCAGGAATGGACGGAATGTCAGGAATGGATGGAAACGGTATGGGAGGCATGGATGGAATGGCTGGTTCTGGTGAAGGTCTTGTGATTATGAGATTTGATGTTAAAACTTCGGTAGCAGATGATGTAATACTTTATCAAAAATTACCTGAATCAGCTGAAATTTCAACGAGAATAGACCCTACAACAGCTGTAAATGCTACAGCAAATCGTCAATTTGTGATGCAAATGACAAGAGGTGCTAACACAGGGGGTGGTATGAATATGAGTTTTGTCATCAATAGTAAAACATTTGACATGAATCGTGTTGATGAGTTTATTACAGCTGATACTACAGAGATTTGGGAAATTAGAAATGCCTCTCCCATGGCACACCCTTTCCACGCACATGCTGTGCAGTATCAGATTTTAGAGCGTAATGGTGTGGCTGTCACAGGCGTTGACCTTGGATGGAAAGATACTTTCTTAGTACAACCAGGTGGAAGTGTTAAGATTATTGCTAAATTTGATCCAGTGTTGAGTGTTGGTGACTACATGTACCATTGTCACATCTTAGAGCATGAAGATGCAGGAATGATGGGATACTTTAGAGTGGGTACAACTGGAAACGTTGGTTCAAACTAAGTAAGCTAAAGTTTCGTTATAATAACTAAGGTGAAGATAAACTTTTCATCTTAGTTATATTTTTTTAAGCGTAAAGGTCAAAAATGAAAATTATAATTTTGATGCTTTTGTCAATATTTTTTTTAAGGGCAGATGAAGCTTTGACTGAACTATTTCAAACATTAAGCAAAACACCACAAGAGCAAAAGTACAAAGTTATTAATGAAATTAAAACGCATATTATTCAACTTAAACAGCAAGAAAGAGTAGAGGCAATTAAAGTCTTTCAGAAAGAAAAAAAACTACAAGAAGAACTTCCTAAGACCCCTACAGTTACAGTAGTAAATGATGATAAAGAACCATCAACTCATGAAATGTCGATGGATATGGAAATGTCCATGGAGATGACCATGGACATGTCCTCTCATATGCAAAATATGTCCAATATGGAAAACATGTTACAAATGCAAGAAATGAGAGAGAGAAGAGAAATGAGAGAGCAACCAAACATGCCAACTCCCATGACACCTAACGAACCAAAGACTCCCTCTTCACCAAGAAACAGTATGCCCACTTCAAAGAAGTAACAGTGCAAAAACTTCTCTTAATTCTACTCCTACTTCCTCTTTCTCTCTTAGCCATAGACAATGACTTTGATGGTGTTGAAGATGATGTCGATGCTTGTTTGGAAACAGCCATGTTAGATACCGTTACAGCTGATGGATGTTCTCAAACTCAAAAAAAATCTATGGACATTATGTTGCTACAAACATTCTCTTATCTAAAAGTTGATGATAACAGTCATTTAACAAACTATAATATTGCCCTTATGCTCAATAAAGACGATTGGTTTTTCTATGTCGGAAGTGGTTACTTTAGATATGAAACGCAAAAAGACATCACAGACACTACTTTTTTAGCTCAAAAATCTTTTGCATTATCTTCAAGCCATTATTTAAAAGCATCATTGTCAGCTATTATACCAACCTATACATCAGAGGGGAATAAGATGGATTATAGTTCAGATCTTAGCTACCTTTTTGCCCATAAAGCTTTTAACGTAGAGGTTGGTTACCGATATGAGATGATAAATGATGAAGGGATTGATGACAGAAAACTAGCTTTTGTCTATTTAGGTTATGCTTTTGATAAACTGCATACGGTTCTAGGCTACAGTCAAGATAACCAAGAACAAAAGAACTACAATCTGCTACTTCAATACAATCTCAACAGCGATTATGCCCTTAGCTACTCTTTTACTAAAACAGATAATAACTTTTATGAAACCATGCATACTTTGGGTGTGGGATACCATTTTTAATTGTTCTTATTTCTCCACAGAGTTTACACTCTTTAAGGAGTATACTTTGTTTTAAGAAATGTAATAAAAGGATTTATAATGCAAAGACGAACTTTTGTAAAAGGTGTGACGGTCGCATCGCTTATGAGCATGACAGCAATTAACCTTTCAGCTGAAACTAAATCAAAAGAAATTAATACAAATCATATACTTAGAGGTAAAGAGTTTTTTTTAGATATTGACTATACTGCTGTGAATATTACAGGTAATATGGCTGTTGCTACGACCATTAATGGACAGATTTCTGGACCTACTTTGGTTTGGAAAGAAGGGGATGAAATAACCCTTCATGTAACCAATCATTTGGCTAAAACCAGTTCTATTCATTGGCATGGAATTATTTTACCGACCGAGATGGACGGTGTACCAGGACTTAGTTTTGATGGTATTCCTTCAGGTGAAACATTTACTTATAAGTTTACGGTACAACAACATGGAACTTATTGGTACCATAGTCACTCAGGATTTCAAGAGCAGACAGGAGTATATGGGGCGATTGTAATTGAATCTAAAGAGCCAGAACCTTTCACTTATGATAAAGATTATGTAGTGCTTCTCTCTGATTGGAGTGATGAAAAACCTGAAACAGTTTATAAAAAGCTCAAACAGATGAGTGATTATTATAATTTTTCACAAAGAACGGTTGGAACATTTTTTGAAGAGGTAAAAAACAAAGGAATTTCACAAGCTTTTTCCGATAGAAAAATGTGGAATGATATGCGTATGAGTGATCGTGACATTTCAGATGTGGCAGGGTCTACCTACACCTACCTCATGAATGGGAACAATCCGTCTACTCCTTTTAAAGCTCTCTTTAAAAAAGGAGAAAAGATACGACTTCGTTTTATTAATGCTGCTGCCATGACATTTTTTGATGTGCGTATACCTGAACTTAAAATGACGGTTGTTGCCTCTGATGGTAATCATGTGCAACCTGTGAGTATTGATGAGTTTCGCATCGGTGTGGCTGAGACTTATGATGTTATTGTTGAGCCACAGATGCAAGAGGCTTATGCTATTTTTGCTCAAAGTATTGACCGTACAGGCTATGCTTTAGGCTCACTTACTCCAAATAGTACCCTTGTAGCTACTCCTCCTGATATGGATGCTCTTCCGATTTTAACGCATACCGATATGGGGATGGATATGAATATGAAAAAAGGTAGTATGCGTCATGGTGGAGGAATGAAATGTGGTGCTGATATGAAAATGCCAAAAACAAGCATGAAGAAAATGAAGTTCTCTAAGATGGAGGCACAGAAGTATCCTATTACTAAGCTACCCATGAAAAGAGGCTTTCACACAACCATGATGGCAATGTCTCCAAAATATCGCTTAGATGACCCAGGGGTGGGTTTACGTAACAATGGTAGAAAAGTACTCACCTATGCAGACCTGAAAAATAGGTACTCAACGGCAGATGCTAAAATACCTGATAGAGAGATAGTTTTACATCTAACGGGTAATATGGAGCGTTATATGTGGTCAATTAATGGTATTAAATACGCTGATTCTAAACCTTTAGAATTTAAATATGGAGAAAGAATACGTATTACTTTTATAAACGACACCATGATGAATCATCCGATGCACTTGCATGGAATGTGGAGTGACTTAGAGACAGGAGACGACAACTACTTGGTAAAAAAACATACCATAGTGGTACAACCTGGTGCAAAAATAAGTTACAGAGTAACCGTCGATGCCAAAGGAACATGGGCATACCATTGTCACATGCTTTATCATATGGCTGGTATGTTTAGAAAAGTAGTGGTAGCATAAAGGATTGATGATGAAAAAATTATTAATAACAACAGTGATGATAGTAGTTTTAAGTGGTATGAGTTATGCCGATATGAATGATGACCCACTCTATACTAAAGTAACTCTTGATGAATTCGAGTATCAAGGAAATGATGAGAAGTCATTCTCTTGGGATAGTAATATTTGGATAGGTTATGATATGAATAAAATCTATTTGTACAGTGAAGGCGAAAAAGCAGAAGATGGCTCGGCTGAAAGTGAAAACCAATTGGTTTTCAGTCGTGCGATTGCACCCTTTTGGGATGTACAGTTTGGTGTGGGCTATGACAAAACGGCTGATGACTCACAAACATGGGGTGTAGTTTCCTTGCAAGGTTTATCCCCTTATTATTTTGAGACTAGAACTGCTTTATTATTAGGTGAAGATGGCAATATTGGCTTACGATTAGAAACAGAGTATGAAGCACTTTTAACGCAAAAACTCATTTTAACACCCAGTTTGTCAACCAATATCTACAGTAAAGATAATTTGCAAATGGGAATTGGAAAAGGTCTCTCCAACATTACAGCAGGTATGCGTCTGCGTTATGAAATCAAAAGAGAGTTTGCTCCCTATGTCGGTGTGGAATGGAGTAAAAACTTTGGAAATACGGCTGATGTATCTCCTTTAGATGAAACTTATGCTGTGGCTGGTGTACGGATTTGGTTTTAAGGAATCCTAAGAAAACTAATACTTTTCTTATTTATTACTTATAAATAAATTATACTTTTTAATTATACTTCCTTTATCAAAAACTTAAAGGATAGAAAATAAAAAAGTTAATAACAATGAGTTCAGTAGCAGTAGCGTCATTAGTGTTGGTAGGTTGTGGAGGAGGTAGCAGTACCACTTCTACTTCTACAGGAACAGGGTTTTATGTTGATGCAGCCATTCAAGGGGTAGACTATACTTGTGGTACACAAGCAGGATTAACGGACAGTTCAGGAAAATTTACATTTGATACCAATCAAGGCTGTATTTTTAAAGTAGGAAATGTACTTTTAAGAGAGGTTAATGCGTCAACCCTTAGTAATGGTATGACTATTTTTGAAGACAATGCTGATACAGCACGTTATTTACAAACATTAGACACAGATGGTGATGCTACAAATGGTATTGATGTCTCTTCATCAGCAAAGAAGTTACCTCATACTACGATACCTACTGATAATGCTGTATTACAAAGTATTCAATCAGACCTTAGTGCTAACGATGCTGATTATAATGGTCGTGTTGTATCTCCATCTGAAACCCAAACACATCTAACTGAAACACGTAATACTTTAGAACGTAATGGTAATCAGACACAATATGGTTCTTTAGCATCAAATGAACAAACCAAAGCCTATTTTGGAGATACCGTTAATAATGTGGTTGTTATTGTGGATGTTGAGAAAATGAGTGTCATTGAAAAAGTTTCTACAGGACACAGTATTACCTATGCTGCAGAAGAAGTTAAAATAGAAGTAACAGGTAATACTAAGAGCCAAAAATTCTATATAGACAATCGTGGGAGTAATGCCATAGATGTACTTGATGGTAGTACTAATACAATTACCAAGACAATTACTTTAGATTTTTACCCTAGAAGTATTGATGTACGAAAAAATACAGGATTAGTAGTTGTTTCAGGAAAAAATAAGAGCATGGGATCGGTGATTGACGGAGTAACAGATACCGTACTTCTTACTGTAGGCGATACCAACTTAACAACTTCAACAGGACACCCAGCATGGATTAATGACAATCACTTCGCTTTGGTAGATAGAGAAAATCAAAACATTGCCACCTATAAAATTGTCAAAAATGCAGATACTACTTGGAATGCTACCTTAGTGAATAAATTAGCAACACCCTCACCTGTACATAACTTAATTCCACCTGAGCTACATGGACAACAAGGACGTGAACATAATGGAGCTAATGGTACAAGTACAAGCAGTATTTTTTATGCAACAGCTGAAGGAACCAGTACTGTTAATGGGGCTGTCTTAAAATTAGAATTTGTAGACGGTATTGGCTTAGCACAGCTTGAATCTTTGGAAATTGCACCTGTAAGTGGTTCTAACTTAACAGCCAGTGATACAGGAGTACACCACCATAACTTTTTAGCTGACCAAAAAACCATTTATGTTGGTTCAAAAGAGGGAACAGTCTCAATAGTAGACTACTCAACCACGCCAATGAGTATTGTCAAAACCATTACAGCAGGAAAAGGTGCAGGACATACAGCTGAATTAAAACATAAAAATATTGCTGTGGTTATTAACCATACTGATAAATTTGTAACGCTGATGAATACGTTAACCCATACTAAAATAGCAGACATACAAGTAAGTAATATTCCTGACAGTGATGTAGGTGTGGTACAGACACAGTCTCATCCTGAGTATCATTTTTCTAAAGATGGTCGTTACTTTTATCTCTTTTTAACGGAAGAAGCAGCATTGGTTAAAGTTGATTTAACAACCAATACCTTAGTGCAACGCCTTGATATTGGAGGAAAAATACCAATGGGTTCTTTTGTCTCAAGTAAAGATAAAACAAATCATAACTAAAAAGTATAATCATTAAGCAAAGTATTAAAATTAATACTTTGCTAATATTTTTATGGCATACTTAAAACAAACTATATAAGGACTTTCCTCTATGAGAATCATATTTTCATTGATTTACATGAGTACGTTACTTTTTTCTCTGAGTATCAATGAACAAATCCATGCTTTAGATGAAGCCTCACCCAAAGAAAGGGTGGCATTGATGAATCATATTAAAGAGCAGTTAATTGTGATGAATCATGAAGAACGCATGAATACAATCGCAACATTACAAGAAAAGCTTCATGCAAAAAATGAGCAAAACATAGCTCAAACCTCCGAGACTATTGAAAATATTTCAGAAACTCAAGAGCCAACACATGAAGCTACAGAACTAGAGCATCATGAGCTTCAAGAACAGATGCTCCCTAGCCATAAAATGGAAGATGCATTACATCAACATCTTCAGGAACATTCTTTAGAAAGTCATAGTACTTCTGAAGTAAATGGATAAGGAAGATGAATGTTTAAAGCTTTCTTTTCTTTTTTTCTTTTTACCTCTTTTCTTTTAGCGTATGTTGACAGTGATATGGACGGTGTTCCTGATGAAAATGACCGTTGTACCAATACCCCTTTAACAGAATTGGTAGATTTATCGGGTTGTACGATTAAAAAGTTAATCTCTGAGCATAATTTTGACCTTGTTTTAGGACAAAGCTATGTTGAGGATAGCATCTCTACACTCTCTTTATCAACTATTAAAATGGACTATTATTATAAAAATTGGTCAATGCAATTGGCTACATCGTATTATAAGAGTTCATTGGACATTGTTAACAGCAGTGGACAAAATGACACTTATTTAAGCCTTTTTTATCTTTTTAATCCCCTTGATAATTTTTTTCTCACTCTTGGTGGAGGTATTGTTTTTCCGACTTATGATGTTGTGGATAATAATATGGATTATACAGCTTCCTTATATGCCCGATATAAGATAGAAAAATGGTCACTCATAATGGGTACAGGCTACAATAAAATAGGCGATATTGACAGTAGCAATAATTTGAATTATAACAATAAACTCTCTTATAATCTAGGGGTAGGATACGCATGGGACAATAAGTTTTATTCAAGCTTAGGATATTCTCGCTCCAACAGTGCCATTACTACTATAGAAGATTTAGAAACACTCTCTTTGTATGGCTATTATCCTATGGATAAACATTGGTTTGCCAGTGTCAATTATGGATATGGTTTAAGTGCCATTAATAAAAGAGAAAACATAGGAGTAAGCCTTGGTTACTTCTGGTAAAAATATTCGCATATTACTGATGGAAGATGAGCTTGATTTGGGCGAAACACTCAAAGAGATGCTTGAAGATGAGGGTTATGTTGTTCGTTGGGTCAAAGATGGCATTGTAGCAGCCGAAGCGACTTACGATGGGAAGTTTGACCTCTATATTTTTGATATTAATGTACCTGAACTTAATGGACTCGAACTCTTAGCGTCACTTAGAAATGCAGAAGACAAAACTCCTGCCATTTTTATTTCTGCTTTACTAGACTTAGAGAGTATGAAGAAAGCTTTTAAAATAGGGGCTGAAGACTATATTAAAAAACCTTTTTTTCCTGAGGAATTACTTTTACGTATTGAAGCTAAATTTAATACCCTAAATGAGAGCATAAACTATAAAAAATTACACTATGACCCCAAAAGTAAAGAGTTAAGAAAAGGGGAAGAGATGATTTTTTTAAGTAAAAAGCAACAGGAACTTTTTCATATATTCATAACCCAACTTAACAAAACATTGGAGCCGTCAATTATTATGGAATATACCTCCATCACCTCACTACCTTCTTTACGCGTAGCCATCAATAAGTTAAAACTCATGACAGGACTAGAGATTCGTAGCATTCATGGGATAGGGTACAGGCTTGAAGAGAGTTGAATTAGAAGCATTTATAAAAAGTTTTTTGCTTTTTTTTAGCTCCATGGGAATACTCTTAGGCATTATTTTTTATTTAGATTATCAAAAAGAGTTACAAAGTTTTGATGAAAAGTTATTTTACAAGATGCATCTTTGCAGTTACTCTTTAGATTGTCAAACATACAAGATAGATTTTGAGAAAAAGAAAGAGAATGTTTTGTATAAACTTCTAAAAAACAAGCAAGAAGTCTCAAGCCTCTATCCTGTCAAAGATGTTTCAGACTTTTATCTTAAACTCTCTCTTTCCCAAGAGGAGTATCATGAGCAGATGCATTACTTACATGAGGCATTGATTTTTAGAGCCATTGTCACACTTGTTGTAGCTTTTCTTATATCTATGTTGTTTTCATTTTATGCACTTTACCCTTTACGTAATGCCTTAGTGTTAACGCGTGAATTTATTAAAGATATTTTACATGATTTTAATACACCCATTGCAACCATGCGTTTAAATTTATCTTTATTAGAAAAAGAGATAGGGTCTAACACGAAGGTGTCCCGAATAGAGAGAAGTATTGAAAATATTCTAAGTTTAGAAGAAAACTTAAAAAACTATCTTCAATTTCAAAGTTCAGAAATAGAGACATTTAATCTTCTCATTTTACTTCAAGAACGCATAAATATGGTGGAACAAAATTATCCACATTTACGCTATAGCATAGAAGTACCTTTAGAAATCAGGCTGCATACTTTTAAAAAAGATTTTGTACGTATTGTTGACAACATCATTATCAATGCTTCTAAGTACAATAAATCAGATGGTCAAGTTCTTTTAAAATATGATGAAGAAACCAGAACCTTATCCATTGAAGACACAGGAAAAGGCATTAAAAATCCTAAAAAAGTTTTTGAACGTTTTTACAAAGAGCATGAACGAGGCGTTGGTATTGGACTTCATATTGTTAAAAAACTTACAGAACATTTAAACATTCAAATAGAACTTGAAACACTTTTAGGTAAAAAAACCATTGTCTTGCTTAAACTTCCTTTTGAGATGTTAGAGGGATAGCCCCCCCTTACACACACTTTACACAACAAAAGTTTTATACTGTTCCTAGTGAAAGGATATAAAATGATTTATAAAGTAAAAACAGATACAAAAATAGAAAAATTAAAAGAAGAACTTGAAGAAAAAGCCAAAAAATTTGGATTTGGGATACTGAAAAGTTATGCTTTTCAAGATATTTTAGAAGGAAAAGGTTTTCCCATTGAAAAAGACATAACCGTTTATGAACTTTGTAATCCAGCAGGAGCTCAAAAAGTTTTAAGTCAGATTGTTGAAATTTCAGTCTATTTACCTTGCCGTCTTTCTGTTTATGAAGAGAATGGACAAACTGTTTTAGCGACCATTGGTTTTGAAAATATTTTAGAGAGTGTTGAGGTTGATGAAGATTTTAAACTTTTTATGTCTGAACTTTTTAAGCATTTAAAAGCCTTAATGAACTCTTGGAATAAAGGATAAAAAATGAATGGATTTGGAATGGGTTTAGGGTGGTTAATCCCTATTTTATTGATTGTGGGTTTGGTCTATTTCTTGAATGAAAATTCTAGAAATTCTAAAAAAGAT
The DNA here is from genome assembly GCA_902727895.1 of uncultured Sulfurovum sp. GTDB lineage: Bacteria > Campylobacterota > Campylobacteria > Campylobacterales > Sulfurovaceae > UBA1140. The sequence continues at coordinate 4,089 of CACVAP010000041.1, read as the reverse complement.
GCTAATGACTTGTCAGCCAAAGAGATACTTGATAGACGTTTGGTTAAAGGTGAGATTAATAAAGAAAAATATGAAGAGTATTTAAAAATTCTCAATGGCTAGAGGAACACCATTAAAGTCAAAGAACATTACAATTTTAAAAGTAAAATTATAAGGAAAAAAATGAAAAGAAGAAGTTTTTTAGCACTAAGTACAGTAGCTTCAGCAACATTAATTACAGGGTGCTTTGCAGATGCTTTTGATGATAAAGATATACCAAAAGTTAAAGCCAATGCTGAAAAATCATTAGTAATTCCACCTTTAATAGAAGGTGCGAAGAGAGGAGATGCTTATCATTATGATTTGAAAATTCATGAGAGTAAACATTGGTTTTTTGATAATGTTTTAACTGATACCTACGCTGTCAATGGTACTTATTTAGCACCAACACTCAAACTTATAAATGGTCAAGATGTTTCAATAAATTATACAAATAATCTTTCTGAGACCACCACCATGCATGGTCATGGTATGCACGTTCCTGCCAATATGGATGGAACAGCACATCAGAAAATTGCTCCTTTGGCTACTTGGTCTGCTATGTATCGCGTTAATCAAAAGGCTTGTACCAATTGGTATCATCCTCATGCTCTGGACAAAACAGCAGAGCATGTTTATCAAGGTTTGGCTGGGCTGATTATTATTGAAGATGAGGAGAGTCAAAAACTGGACTTGCCAAGAGCGTATGGGGTTGATGATATTCCTCTTGTTTTACAAGATAAGTTTTTTGATACTAATGGACAAATTTATTATAATCCTACCATGCATCAAACAATGATGGGTTATAAAGGTGATACCTTAATGACCAATGGCGTTCTTAACCCTTATGTTGATGTTGAAGCAAAAGAGATTAGATTACGACTACTCAATGGCTCAAATTCAACGGTTTACGAGTTGAAACTTAATGACAATAGAACGTTTAATCAGATAGCAGGAGACAACTCATTTTTAGAAAAACCTGTAGAGATGAATACTCTGGGTTTAAGTCCAGGGGAAAGAGCTGAAATTATTATTGATTTTACTGCTTCATTGGGGAAAACGGTTCATTTGGAAGAGTCGAGACAAGGAAAAACATTTTTAAAATTTAAAGTAAGTAAAAAAGCGAAAGAGACAACAAAAGTACCCCAAGAGTTAACGACATTGCTAAGATACAACCCTAAAGATGCTGTTAAAACAAGACATTTTACGCTATCTGGTAGAATGGGACGCGTTTATATCAACAATAAAACCATGGACATGAATCGTATTGATGAAGTGATGCGTTTGAATGATATTGAAATCTGGGAAATAAGCAATAAAAAAATGATGATGATGAAAATGGAACATAATTTTCATATTCATGGGACACATTTTATGGTTTTAGAGAGAAATGGTAGTGTAAATAATGTTTTAGAAAATGAAAAAGGCTATAAAGACACCGTCTACTTAGCCCCAGGAGACAGGGTAAAGCTCATTGTTAAAATGACGGACTATGTCGATAAAAAAGTACCATATATGTATCATTGTCACTTCTTAGAACATGAAGATGCAGGAATGATGGGGCAGTTTTTGGTAGTATAATTTTAATAAAATCTCTAACATAACACAAGCTCGAAAATTATTTACTTGGGGAATTAATAACCTTTTTTCTTTAAAGGGTGTTTAGTTCTGATTTACCGTGTGTCATCTAACTCCTAATTTATCAAGAAGAAAGATAACGCTATAGTAAGCAAACATAGTCATGACTATTGATATAGTCATACTTGGGTAAAAGCTCAAACCTTTTTTTATTAAAATAGGAAAAGCTATAAATAGTGTCATCGATGGAACAATCAACCAAACAATTGAGTTGGAAAAATCCACTGCACTTTTAGTGTCATTTGTATCTATATACATCCAAGTCATTGCTAATATTGATACTAAAGGTATCGCCGCGAACATTGCACCAGCTAAACTATTTCTTTTTGCTATTTCAGAAATCAACACTATAAGTAGTGTTGTAATAATTAATTTAATAATATAATATGTCAATATCTATCCTATTGTCCATTAGCCTGTAAAAACAGACTAATAGTATAATTATTTACCAGTATAATTGGCACCAGTAATATCGCCAGAAAGACTTAAAAAGATATGAAAAATTTGTTTTTCATTATCTTTAATCTCTTCATTTTTATATCTTACTACCCATTCTGTATTATGATGAAATTGTTTTTTCTTCATATCCAAAACAGAAACCTTAGCCCAGCTTTTATCAATTTTTTCATTTTCAACATATATCGATAATTGTTTATTGGCTTGTTCTTTTATTTTATCTTGGCTTAGTTCTTTTACCTCATGGCTATGTCCGTGACCACCATGATTGTCACCTGCATATAATGCTGTGAAACTAAGTGCTATTGTTACAACCGTTGCTTTAATTAATGTTTTACGATTCATCTGTTTTCCTTTTATAAACTATCGTGTGTATAGTTTTTTTGTTTAGCTTGTTCCATATCTAAATGAATATGGTAATGCTCATCTTTGTTAAATCCAAACTCTTCTTCATTTACTGTATGTAAATAGCCATGTAGTTGCATCAATAGCAACATAAAACCTGCAAACATTAATGCGTGATTAGCTATTGTGCTAAAGCGTAAAAATGATGCTGTTTTTCTCCACCCAGTTAATACTACCAGCATAATAATCAGAGCAAATATCTGCCCAATTTCTACCCCTATGTTAAATGAAATTATTTTCAGTAACATGTCTACGTTTTGTTCCCCAAGTGGCAACTGTTGTAATCTTGTTGAAAGACCAAAACCGTGTATCAGTCCAAATAGAAGAACCATAACTAATAAATTAGTCGCCACCTTAAAACCCCATAAAAAACAGAACAATTTTACCAATATTTTTCAAAAGAGAGTATCAATCAAACATTTGATACTCCCGTTGATTTCATGTATTTATCTTCATCGTACATCTCTTCATTTTTATATAAAGAGTGAGCAATAATAACAAGCTTTCGTATAACAGCAATTTGAGCTACTGTTGTATGTTTATCTTTCTTTTTGAGTCTTTCATAAAAAGATTTCATCTGTTTATTATGTATCGTCGCAACTATTGCAGCCATAAAAAGTGTCCCTCTATAAATCCTAGCTCCTGCTTTGGAAATTTTACTTCTACCTCTAACAGATGTTCCTGATTCTCTAACAACTGGGTCAAGACCTGTTAATGAAACTATCTGTCTTTGATTTGCATTTGAGTATTTTATAAAAAGATGAAGTAGTACAATAGCAGCAATATTTCCTATACCTTTAATAGAGATAATCGCATTATATTTTTTGAGTAAAACTTCATCTTTATTAATAATTGAGTTGATGGTTTCGATGATAGTTTCTTCTTGATTTTTTAAAGCTTTTAACTCTTTTTGAATGGTTTTTACAAGTGTTTTATTACTGTTTTTAACAGATAAAGCTTCTAAATGATTTGAGAGCTGAACCCGTTGTTTTACTTTGAGTTTATAGTAACTCATAAGCTCTTTAATCTCTTCAACTATAGGGTTTATAGTAGGTATTCTAATCTCATTCTTTCTTGCTATACTAATGGCTTGTGCTAGAACTCTTGCATCTATTACATCACTTTTATTTCTTTGAGCTATTGCTTTTGAAAAGTTTCTTGCTTGTTTGGGATTAATCATAAATATTTGAATATTTTTACTTGCACAGAACTGATGAAGTAGTTCTGAATAACTTCCTGTTGGTTCAAAGACAAATACAACTTTATCTATCTCTTTTTTATAGATTTTTTTCAGTTTTGAATAGAGAGAGTTTAATGCTTTTGAATTATTTTCTATTTCTAAATCTAACTCTTCTCTTGAAATGAAAATGTTAATACTTGACTTTGAAACATCTAATCCGATAGAATACATTTTAGAGCCTTTAAATTTATTTAGAGAGCTCGTTAGCGTAGGAGTTAACTCCTACGTGATTTATAGCAATCAGCTACACATAACTTTAACTCGTGAAATACAATCTAGTCTTAACTGATTTTGTCGCCACTCAAGTTTTTAGTATAACCATCTGACTAAGC
>CACVAP010000040.1 GCA_902727895.1 uncultured Sulfurovum sp. | reverse complement strand
CTTGAACTCTGCACTATATACTTTCCGTTTCTTACTCATGTTTTATTCCTTGATTTCTTAATCTTTATTCTATCTTATTGATATAAAAAATCTTGTTTTTCTGGTCTAGTTTTTGGGGAGCATTATATGGTGTGATTTTTGATGAAAGAAGTTTTTATTCAGAGAAACCTAATTTTAGTAAAAGAGACAAAGAGAAGTTAGCTAAGAAGATAATTGGAAATATTAATAAAGTTTATAAAAACTCTAGATTGTCTTCTTCATATAAATTTGAATTAGCTAAAGTAAGGGATTGGAATTTTACAGGTGGAAGAACTTTAGCAAGTTTAACTAAATTATATAGAGATAATAAAGCCTCTAATAAAAAAGCTAAACTTGATTTACATATTTTACAGCAATATTATAAGCTTGATTTATTAATTGCAATTATTGGTAAAGATTCTAGTTCAAAATTTGCTGGTATAGCTAATGGTACACCCAAATATCATGGCTATGCTAATTCTGCAGACTTTGGTATAGTTTTTATAAATGGCTATAAAAATGCTAAACGAAAATATGTTATTTCCCATGAAATGGGACATACTTTTGGACTTTATCATGGAAAAGCAGTGGCTGATTATACAGGAATAGATATACATTATAAAACTAATGGTTTCGCTAAAGGAGCTAATGGTTTTGGTAAGGTTAATACAGCTAAAAAATCTAATAATGCCTATACTACATTAATGAGTTATGGATATCTAAAAGTGAGCAAGGCTAGAGCTAATTCCAATAGATATTCTGATAAAACTAGAAAAGATTGTGGATATTATCATAATGAACCTTGTGGAGATGATAATGCTAATGCTGTTGAAGTACTACAAAGGTATGCAAAAGAATATGGTAAAAGGAGTGAATGGTATAAATGATTTATATAAAATATAAGGGGGAACTTATCTTCCCCTAAATTGTTCTAAGTCTTGAAGCACTTTCTCCTCACCCTTTTCAATTAAATATTCAAGGGTAGAGGTTAAAGTTTTTTTATTAAACATTTTTTGATATTCTTTCATTTTTTCATGTTGTTTTTCAGTCATAGAGAGCAGAATCTTCTTTGTTTTTTTTTCAGATTCCTCTTTAGTAGGTCTTCCAAACTTTTCAAATCTATCTTCTGCCATAATTAACTTGCCTTTTTTCAAATTTCCATATTATACTATTCTTAGTGTAAAAGCTAAATAAATGTTAAATATTAGTAAATACAGTAGTAATTAGACTTTTTACTTAGTAAAAAGTCTTTAAATATATCTATTTTTACTTAAATATAAGTTTTA
>CACVAP010000039.1 GCA_902727895.1 uncultured Sulfurovum sp. | reverse complement strand
CTATTCAACATAATGATAGAATAAAAACCTTTTATAATCGTCTTACCTCCAAAGCTAAAAGTAAAAAACTAGCTGTTATTGCTTCTATGAGAAAACTTATTTTAATGGCTTTCTCTATCTTTAAAAGTGAAGAGGCTTACCAGCCTTTATTGGCTAAACTTTAATTCAAGATTTATTGATTCCGTCAGCTTACTTTAACACGGAATCTACGGAATTTGGAACTGTTTGGTTATTGGAATTGGCGTAGGGTTGGCTTCAGCCAACGCTGATATTGAGAATTAAATTGAGTGACAGAGGAGGCTTTAGGGGTGTTCCTCCACAAAAGACCACAAATATATTGTAAAAAATTAAATTCTTCGCTAAAATCAATCAAAAAGAATATTTGATGAAAAGCCCTAAAAATAGTACTCTTGATACTAAAGAAATAATAAAAGATACAAAGAAAGTTTTTTTAAAAAGAATTGAAAAATTAGAACAAAGTGAACAAGATGAACTTCTAAAACTTTATATGGAAGTTTTGAAGGAGTTGAAGATATGAAAATATTGAAACTCAGATATAAAAATGTTAACTCCTTAAAAGGTGAGGGAGAGATTAACTTCTCTCATGAATGTTTTAAAGAAGGTCTTTTTCTCATAACAGGTGTAACAGGCGCTGGAAAAAGTTCTCTACTTGACATTATTAGCATGGCACTCTATGCAGAAACTCCCCGATTAAAAAAGAATCATTCAGCACTTATGACGCAAAATACTATAGAATCATTTTGTGAACTCCATTTTGAACTAGAAGGTAAAACTTATAGAAGTCGTTTTGTACAGCATTATGAGAAAGACAAGTACCTTGTGGAAATGGAAATTCGTTCTGAGGGTGTAGTCATAGCAAAAGGCTTAGAGTCTGTACCTCAGAAGATAGAAAAATTATTGGGTTTAAATTTTAGACAGTTTACGCAAACGATGCTTTTGGCACAAGGTTCTTTTGATAGCTTTTTAAAAGCAGATGTTTCTAAAAGAGCATTGTTGCTGGAAACTTTGACGGATACGGCACATTATTCTGTGATTTCTAAACATATATTTGAACGTGCAAGAGTAGAAAATGAAGCACTAGCTCGGATGCAAAAGAACTTAGAAAATATAGTGCTTTTAGATAAGGGGAGTTTAGCTGAGTTAAAAGTCAATAAAGCAAAGATTATTAAAGAAAAAGAGTCTTTATCTCTGGGAACACTCATTCGTACCATAGAGCAAAAACATGCTTATGATGCTTTAGCTAAAAAAGTGACTGTTTATAAAAAGGAAATGGAGTTCTTACAAAAAGAGCTGGTCTCGTCTCAGGACATTGAGTATAAATACACTCAAGGGGTAAATTTTACCAAACAGGAAAAAGCCAAAGTTGCAGAAGTTCAGTTCTTGGATCGAGAGCTTAGTTTTATGCAACAAAATTTTTCTAAAATGGAAGAAGAGGTTCATGCTAAAGTAGCAGTAGTGAATGGCTTAGAAGAGAATTTAGCTAAAAACAATGCTTTGATATCTCAAATTAAAATCAGAAAAACCAACTTAAACAAAGAGTTACAAGCTTATCCGATGGGTGAGCATTTACGTAAGAATTATACCCATGTTGTTAGTAAAATAGATGAGCTACAAAAGGCTAAAGAAGCTTTAGTTTTGATAGAGTCAGAAAAAAGAAGTACTCGAAGCGAAGCACCTTTTCTTGAAAGTATTGCGCGTTTAAGAGAACAAAAAGAAGGTTTAGAAAAACGTCTAAAAGAAGAGAGTATTGAAAAAGTTGAACAACAATATGTCATTCTTAAAAAGAAAACTTCTTTACTTGAACGAAAGAAAAGTATAGAAGCAGAACAGGCTGAAGTAGCAGATAAGAAAAAAATCTTAGAGGAAGAATGGACGCGCTTAGCTGAAGAAACTCATAGCATTAGTGAAGAAAAAGATACGCTAAAAACAAGGATACAAGAGCTGGAAATAAAACAAGGTGTTAATGCGAAAATTTTAAATTATGAAGCATCGAGAAAGGAACTTGAAGAAGGTTCTCCTTGTCCTCTTTGTGGTTCTTTAGATCATCCACTTTTTTCTGAGAGTATTGATGTTGAAAGTTTAAAAGAGCGTTTAGAAAAAGAGAAAACCTCTTATGCTAAACTAGATGATGCCCTGACGATTAAGCAGAAAGAAGAAGCAGGAGTTTTAGCTAAGATAGAAGTGGTTCAAGAATTAATAGAAAATCTTTCTATAGAACAAAATCGTTTAGCCAGTGTTCCTGGAGACTTGATGGTACTTTTAAATGAGCAAGAAGCTTTGGCTAAAAGAATTGAGAGTGTACAGTATTATAAAATAGACTTAGAACAAGTGAATTTGAAGCTTCATGAGAATGAAAAACATTTGGCTGAATTAAAAGTTGAGATTGAGAAAGAACGCAGTAAAAAAGAAAGAGAAACTTTTTATAAAGATAGTATTGCTGAATTGAAGTATTATCTTATTAAGACTTTAAAACTTTATGACATTGAACTTGGTGAGCAGAGTGCATTTTTGATGGAAAAGAAAAAAGAGCAGTATGCCTCATTGTTAGAAGAACTTACGCAACTTGATTTAAAATTACATCCTTTAGAGTCAGAGTTTATACAGCTTTCTTCTAAGCAGTCTTATCTTGCTGAGACCATAGGTTCTGATAAAAAAAGAGTCAACACTCAAAAATGTGATCTTTTAATGTTAAAGCAAAAACGTTTTAGTGTTTTGGATGAAACAGACCTTTCTTCTTATGCTAAAAAGTTAGAAAAGGAAGAGCAGAAGATTAGAGGAGAATGGGAAATTTATAAGCGTTTAAAACAAAATTTTCATGAGAAGAAAGCTGTTTATTTTTCAAGTATAGAAGAGTTGGAAATGAAGAGTCAATTAAAACTTTTAAATGTTTCAGAGATGGAGAATAAGAGAGAAACGATGGAAATTCAGCTGAGTGAATTGAACGCTGAGCTTCTTGAGATGGAGCAAGTGTTAAGTGAGGATAAACAAAAAAGAGAAAACTTTGAAAATGAAGAAGGAAGTCTTGACGAGCAAATTGAGGTTTCCAGAAAATGGTCTAAACTCAATGAACTCATAGGCTCAGCTGATGGTGAAAGCTATAGAATGTTTGTGCAGTCTTATTTGTTAAATATGTTGATAAAACTTAGTAATGAACATTTGAAAAGTTTAAACAGACGTTATCTTTTTAGTAATAAGGAAGAAAATATACTTGATCTGGCAGTTGTAGACCTTTATCAAGAAAATGGTAAACGTGCTGTTCAAACACTCTCTTCTGGTGAGAGTTTTATGCTAAGTCTTGCCTTGGCACTTGGGCTTTCAGAACTACTTTCAAATGGTTTAGCTTTAAATACACTGTTTTTAGATGAAGGGTTTGAAACCTTAGATGAAGAGAGTTTAGCTGAAGTTATAACAGCACTAAAAGGACTAGAAGGAAAGGGTAGGATGATAGGAATTGTTTCTCATTTAAATGCTTTAAAAACGAGTATTCCAAATCAAGTACAGATTATTAAAGGTGAGGGTGGAGTGAGTAGGATTACATTGATTCAATAGCTAAGGCTATTGAATCTTAGTTGAAGAATAATTTAATTATTCTTCAACCATTTTTGCTTTAACTCTTCATGGAAACTGTTTTCCAATCCATTTGCTTCACGTAGTTTTAACAATTCTCTATCGGCACGTTCTTTAAGTGAACTTCTTGTTGGAAATACAATTCCGTAGTTTTGAGGGTTAAAAGTAAATGGTGCAACGGTGAGTACTTTTTTCTTCGCTATTTTGTTGTATTGGTTTGCAAGGTAGACAAGTCTTGGTCCATCGTGAACCAGCGCTTCTACACTTCCATTACGTAGAAGTTCCATTCCTTCTTCTAGTGTCTTCACAGGAACAACGTTTGCCCCTATTTTTTCAACATACTGACGAGGTGCATCGGTAGCTACAGCAGCTACAAATTTACCTGCTAAATCTTTTTCTGAACGAATTGAACCACCTATGGCTTGTGCTGTTAGTGCAGAAGTAACGATGGCTGTTAAAATACTTACAGCTAAGATTCCCACAATGTGCCACATAAGGTCAATGGTTCTAGCCAGTCCTTTACTTGGAGGTGTTTCCCATGTGATGAGCATGGTGATTCCCCACCAGAAAGAGTCTACAATACCTGTTGTATAGTTTTTAGAAAAAAGATCAGAACTTTCATCTCTTTTGTCAACAAACCAACGTAGATTCATGGTGATAAAAAGGAAGAGTAAGAACATTAAAACCGTTTGGGTAGTCATCATTTTAGAGATTTCTTTTCCCATAAGCTCTAAAACACTTGCTGATGATTTTTCAGCATCTACCATAACTTGTAAACCGAGTTCATACATAGAGTTTGAAAAGTCTATGTCTGATTCTCTTGCTGAGGTAATGGTAACAGCTGAGATAGAGGCATCTACTTCTTCTGCTTTTGTAGCCTTAACTAGGTCAGTTACTGAATCAAAGTAGACCCATTCTGTTTTTACATTTAGTTCTGAAGCAATTTTATTCCATAGGTCAATACTGAATCCTATGGGTTTACGATTCTCTTCACTGAGGTTTTGGTCGTACATAACCCATGGTTCTGAAGGTTTGATTCCAATTTTTAATGTTTCACTTTGCCCGTAAAGTGAAAATAGCAACATAAAAGCCAATATTTTTCGCATGATAATTCCTGAGGTGTATTTAGGGGAAGAAGTATACTTTTGAGAAAGGAAAAAGTGAAGAAAAAATGAACATTCTTTATAAATTGGCTTCTTTTCCCAAAATATGTGCGTTTGGGTTACGTAGAGTAGGTATATTTAGTGCTTAATCTCGTATAATTTATATGCTATGATGTATAAGAAAGGAAAAATAAAATGAAGAAATCATTAAAAAGTCTTAGTATACTTATCTTGTTTACTGGAGGAACATTATCTGCAAATTCCTCAACCCCTTGTACAAAAAATGGCATAACCCTCTATGGTAAAGTACAGTTTGTAGATTCATTTCCTGATTTGAAAATAGAGTATGTGGATTCTTTTCCAGACATAGATGTGGAGTTTGTTTCTTCTTTTCCTAGTACATGTGGAAAATGGAAAATAGTTGATAGCTTTCCCGATTTTAAAGTTCAAATTGTAACCTCTTTTCCCGACCTAAAAGTACGAAAATTCACTGCGTTTGCTGGCATGAAGTAGCTACTAAGGCACATTTAACTATCATCTATTCTAAAAAAAAATAAGGTAAAAGAATGAGTAAATTATTAGATATAGATGTTAATGAATTTTTGGTAGCATTGTTAGAATCACATGATATGGAAGTTGGACAAACTGAAGAGTATTTTTTTGTAGAAGGTCTTTTCCCTGGTGTTGTTGCACAAGCATTTGAAATGGAAAATTTTGGTGAGTCAGTGGTGATTCAAGTAGACATTACCATGTTGTTTCCAAATGATTCTTTTGTAGAGTCATTTGTGGCACAAGCTACAACAGCTGAAGATGCGATTGCGAATGCTTTTGAGCAATTTGAAACCAATGTTTTACATACTTTTATTATGGCATTTTGGGGAAAAGCTAAAAAAGTTGAAAATGGTGTGGGAACAGATATTTGGGATCTTAATGGTGAACGTTACGAAGCTATAATTTCTAACTATGGTTATAGAGGATTTGAAGATTTTGACAATGTTATTCCTGAGATTGATACAATGTATGATGCTATTAAAAGTTCAATAGATGCTTATCCTATGACTAAAGATATTTATGCCATTAGAACAGTTTATACCAATGGAAGTAACGGTGAACAAATAATAGAAGGGCTTATTAACAATGAAGAATTTCCTGAACTTCAAGATGCTGTTTCAAAATTACTTTGGAGTCGTTCAGATAAGTTTTACTCTGTAAGAAACCTTGTATTGCTTATGAAACTTAGTGAGGGTGCAGAAGAACACATCAATCAAGAAGAAGTGTAAACACTTATGAAAATTTTGCTTCTAGAAGATGACCTTATGCTCTCTGAGGTCATCGTTGAACATCTTGAAGCATATCATTACAACGTTACAACGGTTTATGATGGGGTAGAAGCAGAAGATTTACTTTTTGAAGAGAAGTTTGACCTTTTACTCTTAGATGTAAATGTTCCTTTACTTAATGGCTTTGAACTTTTAAAGAGTTTACGCGCCTTGGGTAATAGTACTCCTGCTATTTTTATTACTTCTATGAACAGTTCTGAAGATGTTTCAGAAGGCTTTGAATTGGGTGCGAATGATTATCTTAAAAAACCTTTTGAGATGATAGAACTTAAAGCACGCATAGACAACATTAAACGCCAGTTTAAGATAGATGCTTCTGATGTCTTTATAATCTCTCCTCGTATTAGCTATGACTTAGCACGCCACATACTACAAGTAGACAACAAAGAAATAAAGCTTTCTAAAAAAGAGGGAGAGTTCTTAGCTTATTTTTTAAAACATCGAGGGGAAGTTCTCTCTTCAGACACACTTATGGTAAATGTTTGGTCTTATGACACAGCGCCAAGTTCAGCAACACTACGTACTTACATAAAAACTTTACGAAAACATTTGGGTGAAGGTGTTATTTCTACCATTCGAGGGGTGGGTTATGTATTTAATTAAAGAAGAAAAACGTGTTCTTATTCAGTTTTTACTACTTTATTTGAGTTCTTCTTTTGTGCTATTTGCGATTATTGCTTACCTCTTTTATGAAAATGAGTCCAAGGTTTTTTATGAGAAAACACGAAATATGATGCAAGTGAATGCTTCTGTTTTGTCATCGAGAATTATTCATGCACATATGAGTGAACAAGTGTTTTCTTTGGAAGATGTTGTAGCAAAGTACCAAGGTAAGATAGGCTTTTATGATGAAAACAATAAAGCGTTAGTAACTTCAATTAATATAGATATAGATTTTTCCAAAAAGCTTTATCAAGATCAAGAGAATCTAATATTGGTTGATCATAGTACCTTTGGGCATTTGGGTGTTAACAGTATTGTCATCGAGAAAGAAGGTGTGGCTCACTACATACGTGCATTAAAGTATGAGATATTGCTTTATCTGTTGTTTGTTTATATCTTTTTAAGTGTTGTTGGATACTTCTTAGCCAAGCTCTTTATTAAACCTTTACAGATGAAAAGAATTCAACTTGACAACTTTATTAAGGACAGTACACATGAACTTAATACCCCAATTACAGCGTTAATGCTTTCTCTTAATGCGCCAAAATTAGAAAGTCAAAAGAATTTAGAACGCATTCGGCTTTCTGCTACAAGGGTTTCAGAAATTCATAAAGACTTGACCTACTTAATGCTTGGTGGTCAAAAAGAGAAAGTAGTAGATGAACTCTGTTTAAATAAGGTTCTAAAAAAAGAGCTTCTCTATCTTACACTTTTAGCAGAGAAGAAAAAGATAAAAATAGAATTTGAAGAAAGCAATGAAATTTACTTTAAAATTGATCAAGAAAGTTTTATACGTTTGGTTCATAACTTGGTGAACAATGCGATTAAATATAATAGGATGAATGGTTTGATTCAAATTAGTGTTCTGGATAATGTTTTAACCATCAAAGATACGGGGATAGGTATTCCAAAGAAAAACCAAGCATCTATTTATGAACGGTTTTACCGAGCGAGTGATCAAGTAGGGGGATTTGGTTTGGGTTTGAACATTGTGCATAAAGTTTGTACAGCTTATGACATAGAGATTGAGTTTGAATCAAAAGTAGGCACTGGAACAGTTTTTCAATTACGTTTTTAATTTAACAATCCTCTCCACACACCTTACACACAAAAAAACTTATACTTCCTTATCAAACATAAGGATTAAACAAATGAAAAAATTATTTAAATTGGTATCACTTTTAACACTAGGACTCTTTTTTGTAGCATGTGGAGACTCAGGAGTATCAGAGGGTTTTACAAAGTCTGGTAAAGCAGGTTCTTTGGATGTGACTTATTCTTCGGCTAAACCATTGGTTGTTGGTGATAACACTATGAATGTTACTATTACAGAAAATGGAAAAGCAGTGACAGGTGCAAAAGTAGAGATGAAAGTGTTTATGCCAGAGATGCCAGGAATGCCTTATATGGATTTCATTAAAGTTTTAGATGCTGCTGGAGATAAGTATAGTGGAAACATTAACTACTCAATGGGTGGAACATGGCAAGTTAAGATTTTTATTGAGAAAGATGGTAAAAAATATAAACATTCTTCTTCTGTAATTCTTTAGAACTCTTAAGTATGAGGTGCGTTTCTTAAACGCACCGTTTAATTACATTTACATAATATCGGAGATAACCATGAAAAAAATCTATACACTCTTAGCCTTATCTCTAACACTTCAAGCCCAAACTTTTCAAGAAGTCATAGACTACAGCATACAGAACAATTATCAACTTCAAATTTTAGAAGAAGAATCACTCATTGTCTCTGAGCAAAAAGAGATAGAAACGCTATGGGATGACCCCATTTTGAAAGCTGGAATAAATGACCTACAAAGTGACAAACCTTTTAGCCGAAATGTTGAAGCCATGCAAAATCAATTTGTAGCACTTTCTCAAACCATTCCTTTGTCAAATAAGCTTGAAGTAGCTTCTCAAATAGAAGAAGAGAAACTAAAACTTATAGAAGAAAAGAAAGAAGCTTTAAAAGTGAACATTGCTTTTGGTATTAGAAAAGCATTTATAGCAGCTGCTAATTCTAAAAGAACTTTAACAATATTAGATGATTATATTGGTTTTTTAAATACCCCAATGGATTTACTTATTAATCTTTCTGCTGTTGAACGTAACTCTGTGGATAAGTACATTAAAACCCAACTTCTTCAAAAGTCTTATGAACTGCAACGTCAAAATGCTTTACAACGTCGTAGCATTGCTATAGAACAAATAGAATTAATAGGTAATTTAAAACTGGATACTTTTTCAGATGAAGTGACAAGCCAAAATTTACATGAACAATCTATAGAGATGCTTTTAGTGCAAATAGCAGAGCAAAGTCCTGAACTTGGTATGGCAATTGTTTTAAAAGATGTGGCTTCAAAAGGTGTAGAGCTTGCACGACAAAAAGAACAAGCAGACATTACGGTTACGGGTGGATATTACCAACGTTTTGACCGAAATGATTATGTTTCTTTTTCGGTAGCTTATCCTTTGTATACCCATGGTAAACAAGAGAAACAAAAAGTGCAAGCCATGAAACGTGTGAACATTCAGAATTTGACCTATAACAAAACGAAAGTACAACTAGAGCAAGGGCTAAAAATATCTTTACATGAGCTACAAGCTTTGCACCAAGAGCTAGGTATTTTAGAAGAGAGTCGTAAAAAGATTTTAAAACTCATTGCCAATGCTAAGTCTGAACTAAGCATTGGAGGTTCGTTGGTACGTTACTATGAACTTTTTTCTAAAAAAACTGAAAATGCTTTAGCCATGAATAAAAAACGTTTTGCCATTTTGGAAATTGAAAACCAAATTAGACAACTTTTAGGAGAGAGATAATGAAAAACTTATTGATTATTTTTGCTTTAGTTACAGGCGTTAATGCTGTGACTGTTGAACAGCTTTTTAATGTTAAAACAGTAAAAGTGACAACACAAAGCATAGAAAAAAGTAGAACTTACAATGGTTATGTGCAGATAGCAGATGATAAGATGTACACTGTTTCTCTAACACAAGATGGATTCATCCGAGGCTTAAGGGCTGCGAATATTTATGATGAGGTTCGTAAAGGTGAAAAACTTTTTGAGATTTACTCTCCAGAGGTGTATAAAGCACAGATAGAACTACTCTCAGCTAAAAAAGTAAGCCGTTCTTTGGCTAAGAACATAGAGACAAAGTTAGAACTCTATGATGTGTCGAGACGCAATATTCACATGATTAAAAAGTCTAATAAAGCTTCAAAGTACCTTCCTTTTTATTCACCTTATTCTGGCATAGTCATTGAGAAAAGCATTACAGAAGGTTCTGCTGTCAAACAAGGAATGGAAGTTTACAAGTTAGCTGACCTTTCATCTGTTTGGGTGGTGGCAAAAGCTTACGAAGCTGACCGAGCATACATACATAAAGGTTCAAAAGTGCAGGTAACATTAGGGGGAGACAAAAATGTTTACAGTGCTACGGTAGACTTTATTTACCCCGTACTAGACAGAGTAAATAAAACCATTGATTTTAGAATTACCCTTGAGAACAAAAATGGAAAGATTCAACCGAACTCATACGCCACCATAAAAAGTATACAGACACAAACAACAAACTTAGTGCTACCAACAACAGCTGTAGTAACGAAAGGGCATAAACATTTAGTTTTTGTTCCAGGAGAGTATGAGGGTGAGTACAAAAGTCAACGCATAGAAGCTAAAAGAATCTCTAGTACGCTTTTTCAGATAGTCTCTGGACTTAAAGAGGGTGATGTTGTGGTGAATAATTCGTTGTTCTTGATTGATTCGGATATTGTGATTAATGGGGAGGAGTAATATACTTGAATATTAACTCTTATGTGACTATTGTCCGTTGAGCTTTTGTCTACAATAGAGTAGACTTATTCTATGGAAAAAAATGAAGAAGACTTATTAACCCAACTTGCAAAAAAAATTAAAATACAGAGAACTAGATTAAATATTTCTCAGGAAAAATTAGCTGAAAAATGTGATTTTGATAGAACATATATTAGTTTACTCGAAAGAGGAAAAAGAAACCCTTCTTACTTAAGTTTGAAAAACCTTTGTATTGGTTTAGAAATAGACTTAGCTGAGTTCTTAAAAGAGGATGTATCTGATGCCTCAAGATAAAGAAAAAATTATTAAGCTATTTTATGATAATGTTAAAGGAAGAAGATCAGATACTACAAGTAGTAATCAAAAGCATGATGGTAAAGATGGACACTGGTTAGAAACTCAAATGAATATTAAACATAATGGTGATAATGAACCTGATTTATTTGGATATGAAATGAAAAACCAAACTTCATCTGGAAAAATAACATTTGGGGATTGGCAAGCTAATGAGTATATTTTTATTCATGGTAGAGGAAAAACACCTGTAAGAAATAATACAAATATAGATTATGATTTAACAAGAGATGATTTTTTTGAAATATTTGGTAAACCGAATGAATTAAAAGATGGAAGGTTATCTTGGTCAGGTATTCCTTGTCCTACTTATTATAATCAAACTAGTAAATATGGTCAACTTTTAACAATGGATAACGATGAGAATATTGTTATTATTTATAGTTTTTTAGAAGATAAACGAATTAATAAAGATGAAATTATTCCAGAATATTTAAAAAAAGAAAATATTATTCTTGCAAAATGGTATAAGGACAGCCTTAAATTAAAACTTGAACGAAAATTTAATCAAAAAGGTTGGTTTACTTGTTTAAAAAATGCAAATGATGAATATGAGACAATCCATTTTGGTAATCCAATGAATTATGAATCATGGATAGATTTATTTAGAAAAAGAATAGTATTTTTTGATAGTGGGATGTATCAAGGGAATAAAAGACCATATTCCCAATGGAGAGCAAGTACCGGATTTTGGCATAGCTTAATTACTGATAGTTATTAACTTTCTAAATGTTTATATATCTCTTCAGCTAATTTGGTGATTACAGGAACAGCAACAGAGTTACCAAATTGTTTATAAGCTTGTGTATCACTCACCACGATTTTAAAATCATCAGGAAACCCTTGAAGTCGTCCTGCCTCTCTTGGAGAGAGTTTTCTTGGGTTTTTATCTTTTTGTTCTATCAAAATTTCAGAACCATCTTTATAATATCTTGCACTAATAGTACTTGTGTATTCAGATGCTTCATTAAAGATACAATATCCAAATCCATTTCCCTTTTTTTTATGTTCTTTCTTACGTCGTTGATGACCTTCCCATAACTTATCAGAAATTGTGTATTTACTATCTACAGTTTCTTCTAAAATATCTCCTAATTTAATATCATGTTCTAAAGGTTCAGGAAATTTAAATTCTATACTATGGTCTAAAAAAGCAATAATATAAATTCTTTCTCTATTTTGAGGTACACCAAAGTGTTTTGCATTTAAAACTTCTGAAAAAACTCTATAGCCTAGCTCTTCTAACGTCTCTTTTACTACTCTAAATGTATTGCCTTTATCATGATTTTTAAAACCTTTGACATTTTCTAAAAAAAGTACTTGAGGTCTATGATGTTTGGCTATTTGTGCGATGTCAAAAAATAATGTTCCACGAGTATCTTCAAACCCTTTTTTTAATCCAGCATTGGAAAAAGGTTGACATGGAAACCCTGCTAGTAAAATATCAAAACTTGGTATCTCTTCAGGTTCTATTTTAGTTATATCTCCTGATGGAAGATGACCATAATTACTAGAGTATGTTTGTTGAGCAAATTTATCAATTTCAGATGCAAAAACAAATGAACTTTTTTCATTAAAAATATTTTCAAATCCAAGACGAATACCTCCAACTCCTGCAAATAAATCAATAAATCTATATGTGGAGTTAGTATTAGTTTCATCTATATTATTAAATTGTAAGGTCATGTCTAATTGCCTAAAGTTTGGATTTAGTATTGCCATAATTATACCTTTTTATTTTAGTAGTATAATTATAGATAGAGTTTTTTAACTTTTGAAAAAATATGTCAAATTGATATATTTTTATGTTTTGGAAGAGATTTTTTTAGTTAACTAAAATGTATCTTGTAAATATGTAGTGATTATGTAACATAATTAGCTCTTATTACTAAAAAAGGATAAGAAAATGAGAAGTAATATAAATGAAGCCATAAGCTCAACAGTAACTGATATGTTAGAAGCAGAGTTAAAAGTCTCTTTTACTAAAAAAGAGTTAGACAAAATGGGAATTGATGTTGTTCCTGTTTCACTTTCAGTTAATGCCATAAAAAATATACGTAAAACATTACTTATTAGAGAAAGAACCAACCCTTTTGGATTATAGAATTAATTTGAATGTGGCTTGACCCTAAACTTTCTGCTTAAGAAAAAAACTCTCACCATCCCAAAAAACTTCTACAACTTTAAGTTGCTCATTGTCAAAACAAAAGTCGTTAATGATTTGGCTGTTATCTATCTGCTCATCAGTAAAGACTTTTTGTACAGAACCAATGAATGTAGATTCATAATAAACATCTAAAACTTTAGCATCTTCTTTGTTCTCTTGATTATGAGTAAGTTCTAGTTTGACATCTTCATCATCAATTTCACAGAGTTCATTTCTTTTGTTTTGTTCTGAGTCTGTGAGTAAATTAGATGATGTCAATAAAACATTAATATACCGATAGTTTGAACTACCTGTCTCGTAGTAAGACTTTCTTTGTCTGAGCCGAGCATATTTATTTTTTTTTGCGTTGTTTTCACTCATCCATTTTGGATCATCATCGAAATCTAAGTAACCACCTTCATAATTTGATGAGAAACCACCCATGATGCAACCTTTTTTTCGTATTATACTATTGGAAAACTTTTAAAAGACGGTGAGATATGAGAATAATAGATTCTTTACTTAACTTTGTCTATAATTCTAAATCTAATTATAAGGAACTTTAATGAAAAAAATAATATTAAGTTTAATTGCAGTAGGTAGTTTAGCCATGGCAGGTAGTTTTGCACAAGTTGGTTTAGGGTACTCTCAAGGTGATGATGATGGTAAGTATGGAACAGGCTTTATAGGTGTAAATGTTCTTAGTGATATTGGATTAAGACTAGAATATACTAAAAATTTAGATGAAAATTCAGAGTTTTCAAAAGAAGACATTAGCCGTTATGGATTGTTTGCAACTTATACTTTGCCTTTGACATCTTCATTTTCTGTTACTCCAAAAGCTGGATTCACAAAAGTAGATGGTGACTTTACAGTGAAAGAAACATTTGAAAAAGTTTCAGATTCTTCAACAGAGTTTACTTATGGGTTAGAGCTAAATTATCACTATAATGACAATATTGGACTTTACTTAGGTTACACAGATTATGGTAATGAACTAGATATTAACAACATAGACAAAGATAAAATGGATACACAAAATTATACTTTTGGTATTAAAATAGATTTATAAATCTTTACTTCTTTGAGATAGAGTTTTAACACATAAAACTCTATTTCTTTCTTCTCTTAACACATAATTAACACTCTTCTACTACCCTTAGCACAAATTAATTTAAAAGGAAAAATAATGAAAAAAATTCTTATTTTAATCACGATGCTACTTCTTACATTTTCTGCTCTAGAAGCAGGAAACAAACAAGCTCTTAAACATGCAAACCCTATGCCTAATCTTATGCGTATTGTTGTTGGAAATGCTGTACTATTAGATGTTAATGATACACAGATGAAAGAAGTTAAAGGTTGGATGAAAACAGCTAAACCTGTAATGAAGGGTATGATTAAAGAAGTAATGATGAAAGAGAAAGCACTTCATGAAAATGCTTTAACTACAGATGCTGATATAGAAAAACAAGCAGATGAAGTTTTGGCTTTACGTAAAAAAATTATTATGATGAAAACAAAATGTAGACAAGAGTTAAAGCGTATTTTGACTGAAAAACAATATGCTGCTGTAGTTACCATTTATAAGAGTGTTCAATAATCTACTCTTAAGTAAATTTTAATATGCTATACCTAGTAATACAAAATATTAGGAATAGCATATGGAATATATTTTACTTTTTATAGATGCCCTCATTGACCTCAGTAATGAGATGGCTATCTTCATTTTATTTGGGCTTCTCTTTGCAGGAGTCATGCATGAACTCATCCCCGAAACTTTAGTAACTAAACATTTAGGTAAAGAAAACATTTGGTCGGTTATTAAATCGACAGTATTTGGTATTCCTTTACCTGTTTGTTCTTGTGGGGTTATTCCCTTAGCGACTAGCATTAAAAAATCTGGTGCATCCAAAGGTGCAACCCTTTCTTTTCTTATCTCCACACCTATTACGGGTGTTGACTCCATTATGGCTACTTACGGTATATTTGGATGGATTTTTACAATCTATAGAGCCATTACTTCTATGATAATTGCCATGGTAGCAGGAATTTTAACCAATATTTTTGACAAAGAAGAAGTTAAAAAACCTGCATTTTCTGTAACAGCACCTTTAGAAGAGATAAGTTGCTGTTCAGGTGAGACAGCTTGTTGTGCTACAGACAGTTCTAAGAAAGACAATTTTGCAGTTCGTGTATTAACTTATGCTTTTGGAACTTTGCTTAAAGACATTGCAAAACCACTCTTTTGGGGTTTACTTCTTGGAGCCTTGATTACAGTGGCTATTCCTTCAAACTTGAGTGAGATATTGGTTGAGTATGCTTGGTTGTCTTATCTTATTGTGATTATTATTGCTGTGCCAATGTATGTGTGTGCAACTGCATCATTACCGATTGCAGCTGGCTTGATGCTTTCGGGTGTTTCTGCTGGGGCTGCATTTGTATTTTTGTCTGCTGGTCCAGCGACAAATACGGTTACCATTGGGGTAGTGAAGAAGATGTTAGGTATGCGTTCACTTTACATTTACTTAGGTAGTATTATTGTGGGGAGCATATTATTTGGTTTGGGATTAGACTATTTGTTTTCTGCCGTAGAGATTGACCCTAAGACATTGGTTCATATGGGTGAACATGCTGGAGTATTTGCCATGATTTCGACGGTAGTGCTTTGGATTTTCATGCTTTATTATTTATTTAGTCCATATTTTAAAAAAAGAAGAGAATTAGACTAAGCGTTTCATTTTCCAACTTATAATTAAAATAGCCACTTCTTATTAGGACCCATTTGCATAATAATACGTAATATGTTATGGTAAGGGAGTAAGGAGTTTTTTTGAAAACTAAGAAAACAATTATTACCTACGGAACATATGATATGTTACACGTGGGACACATGAGATTACTAGAACGTGCAAAAGCATTGGGTGATTATCTTATAGTCGGGGTTACCGACGAGAACTATGATCGTTCACGTGGAAAACTGAATGTTGTAGAGAGTACGAAGAAACGGGTAAAGTCCATTGAGGCTTTAGACTTTGTAGACAAAGTTATTGTGGAGACACATAAAAATCAAAAAGCAGAAGACATGGTGGAGTATGATGTTGATATTTTTGCCATTGGTGATGACTGGGTTGGCGCATTTGACTATTTAAATGAATATACCCATGTAGAGTACCTAGCAAGAACAGAGGGTATTTCTAGTACGAAACTTAGAAAAGAAAATTTTGACACCATTCAACTTGGAATTGTGGGGCTTGGACGGGATACACAAGCCTTTATTGATGAGGCAGCTTTTGTTTCTAATGTGAAAATAAATCGAATTTACTCACCAGATTTTTTAGCTGTTAAAAAGTACACTAAAAAGTCTAATGTTATTAAATATGGGCATGATAATTATGATGACTTTTTAGATACAGGTATTGTAGCTGTCTATATTGACACAGAATTAGAAGCACATTATAATCTTATAAAAAAGGCAATTTTAGCTGGTAAACATGTACTTTGTGAAAATCCTTTGGCTTTACATAAGAATGAGTTAAAAGAGTTACTCTCTTTGGCAAAAGAAGAAAAAGTTCTTTTACTCTCTGCACTTAAAACAGCATTTTTACCAGCATTTAATCAACTGCTAGCAGAGTTAGAAGATGGAATAATTGGTGAAGTTAAAGAGGTCAGGGCAACGCGAACCTCTCTTTTTAAAGAGCAAGACTATCCTGATAGTTTCATGGAACAAGGAGCAACAAATATCTTGTCTTCTTATCCCTCTTTATTGGTGAACAAGATTTTAGGAAAAAGTAAAGACATTACGTTCTTTGACCAAGGTTCTGAAGGCTATGATGTTTCAAATCTAATAGTGAGTAAACACAAAGGTGGGGCTGTTGGTGTTTCACGGGTGGCGACGGGTATTAAGTCTGAAGGGACGGCCGTAATTTCTGGAACTAAAGGATACATTCATATTCCTGCTCCTTGGTGGTTAACTAAAAAGTTCTATGTACGTTTTGAAGATAAGCATAAATCTCAAACCTTTAACTATGAGTTTGATGGAGATGGACTACGCTATATGATTGCTGAGTTTGCCTCTTTAATTCAACGTGGAAAACGCAAGTCTAAAATGTTAACACCTTCAGACATGGTAGGGATTAATAGAGTACTTTTAGAATATAATGAACGAAAAATAAATGAAAATAAAAAACAGAAACAGAAAGAGAAGGAAGCATAGATGATATTTGAAGATTGTTACATATTTACCCCAGGACCTGTAAAGATGTCTGAAGAGATAATGGAGATAGGTGCAAAACAAACACCATATTTTAGAAACGCTGAGTTTTCAGACGTAACTTTTGCTTGTGAAAAAGGATTACTTGAAATGGTGAATGCACCCGAAGGTTCAAGAGTTGTTTTTCTAACAGCATCGGGAACAGCTGGTATGGAATCAGTAGTGATGAACCTTTTAAGCAAAGATGACAATGCATTGGTGGTTAATGGTGGTGGTTTTGGAGGTAGATTTGTAGACATTTGTGCTGTACATGACATTTCTCATACAGACTTTAAAGTGAGCAATACCAATTTAGCTGACATTGAAGTCTTAGCACCAAAAGAAGACTACAGTACACTTATTGTAAATGCTCATGAGACATCGGTAGGGCATTTGTATGATTTAAATGCAATGGGTGCTTATGCTAAGAAAAACAATATGCTTTACATTGTTGATGCTATTTCTATGTTAGTAACAGATCCTTTAGACATGCAAGAGAGTGGGATTGATGTTGTTATTGCGAGTTCTCAAAAAGGTTTGGCATTACCCCCTGGATTGACCATGGTTATTTTAGCACCAAAAGCAATGGAACAAGTACAAGACATTCAGAGCCTATACTTTAACTATAAAAGTTATTTGAGTAATGGTGAGAGAGGACAAACTCCTTATACGCCTGCTGTAACCATTATGTTACAACTAGAAGCAAGATTAGCACAGATAAAGCGAAGAGGTGGGGTAGAACAGAGTATTGCATCGGCTAAAGAAATTGCTAGGTACTTTAGAGAAGCAATAAAAGGTTTACCACTTAAGACATATACACCTTATATGCCTAATGCTATGACGACTTTAACTCCTACAGATGGTAAGTCTGCTATGGATATTGTGAATGACTTAGAAGATGGATATAAGGTAATGGTTTGTCCAAATGGAGGTGAGCAACGTGACATTGTTTTTAGAGTATCACATATGGGTGAGATGACAAAAGAATATACAGATGTACTTATAGATGCAATGTATGCCTATTATAAAATAGATAGAGTGTAAATGATAGACCCAAAAGATTTACGAAAAGCACAAGATATTATGCTTGAGATGTTAGTAGAATTTGATGCTATTTGTTCTAAACATAAGTTACAATATTGGTTAGATTCAGGAACACTTTTGGGGGCTGTTCGACACCAAGGTTTTATACCTTGGGATGACGACATAGACTTGTCTATGCCTGTTGAGGATTATAATAAATTTATTGAGATTGCTGAGTCTGAATTGTCTGATAATATATTTTTTCAAACTAAAGAGCGAGATAAAGGCTTCAAGTTTGACTACATAAAGCTTCGCTCGAACAAAGCAAGTATTGTAGAGTTTCATGAGAAGGGTCGAGATATAGACTATCATCAAGGTGTATTTGTTGATATTTTTCCGATGTTAACATTAGAGAATTCTCAAGAAAATTATGCTTTTTATGACAATAGTTTTTCTGAAATTCGTGACTGTTCTTCAATCTCTTTACACACGCCTAATGGGGTAGATAATCCAGAGAAAAGAGAACAGTTAATCGAATCATTAGAGACAAAGCATCAAGGTTGGGAAGAGGATGGATCAAAAGTTATCTACTCGGGAAAGATGCCTGATGTGGCTGCTTGGTTTGACCATAAAGAGCTTTTTCCTTTAGAAAAAATGGAATTTGAAGGCTTAGCGTTTCCAGTTCCTAACAATCCACAGCACTATTTAAATGCGATTTATTCTTTTAATTATATGGAATTACCTCCAGAAGATAAACGTACCATACATGCTTGGAAAATAGAGTTCACTAAATAAACATATGTTATACTGTTTTTATGACACGAAATATAATAATAGCATTACTAATCATCATAGCAATTCTTCTTCTGGCTTACTACTATAAAGCCAGTTCCCTAAACTTAGACTCAAAGGGCGTTACTCTAAAAGTTAAAAATAAAACTTTTTCCTTTGAGGCGACACGCGTAAAAACCATTCCGATAAGCTTTTCAAATGTTAACATTATGCAGAGTAAATTGAGTGATGGAACTTACTTTGAAGTGGCTAGTGTTGAGGCACTTTATGAGTTCAATCAAAATACGAATGATGTAATAAAAATACTTTTTGAAGCGACTAAAGTTGATAAGGTTTTTTCTATAAAAGGCGTTTCTGCTATGAGAATAACATTGAAAAACTCACAAGTAGTGAATTTATTTATTGATGATAATGATATGAAAGAGTTGAAATTTGTTTATGGTATCTCTCATGAAGTTTTTTCTTCTACTGTTAAACAAATAATGGGAAAAGAAGTTGAGGAGTTACCTATAGGTGGAATGTTTGAACTAACAGTACCTATAACTAAGTGGAACATAAAACATAATGATTATGATGGAATCATTACTTCTATGGATCATTAACTAGATAAAGTTTATCTAGTTAATGAAGGTGATATTAAAGTTCTACGTTTAAAGATTTTAATGTTTCGTAAGTAATTCCACCAGTTGCCAATGAGTTGTCTCTTTGGTATTTGTCTAGTGCTACTCTTGTGTCTTGTCCTAAAACACCATCTATTTTACCAGGGTTATAATTTTTTGCTTCTAATGCATTTTGAATCTTAAGTACTACATTTTGATTCATATTTGTTTGACAAAGAATTCTTTCCCAACTTTGGTGAGATGAAGATGCTTTTTCTTTTCTTTGAACTGTTTTATAAATAGCTTCAATTGGTGTTTTAACTTCTTGTGCTTTTTGTACTAACTTTTTAACTTTGATTGTTTTATAAGTTGGTTCAATTGTAATCTCTTTTGTAGAAGTTGGAGTGTCAAGTACAGTTCTTGTAATTGTTTGAGTCTTAGCAGGTGATTCAACCAAACAAATTCTGTGTCCTGTATGCTGTAAACCTTTATCTACGCTGTTTCCAACTTGTACCCATGAAAATGTTGCTTTAGTATCAAGTACACTTTTTTGAATACTACTTTTAACTTCTGGAATAGTAATTGTTTCTGTTTTTGCAGCAGCCACAAGTTTTTTAACTTTAATAGTTTTAGATACAGCAGGTACATCCATTACTTTTGTTGTTGCTGGAGTTTTAACAACTTTCTTTCTAATAGTCTTATATTTTGCAGGTACTTTAACCAAACACATAATCTCACCTGTTGCGCCATCTAATTTTTGTGCAGGGTTAACACCTTTTTTCCATACTGTTTTTTCTTTTTCAATTAAAACTTTTTCTTCTGTATATTCATAAGTAGCAGGAACTGTAATGCTTTTTTGAGAAGCAGGCGTTACTTCAATTGTTTTTTCTACCATTTCATAAGTAGCAGGAATAATCTTAGTTTTATTATTTTCTTTTTGAAGAACAATTTCTTCTGAAACTGTTTTGTATGTTCCTGGAACATAGTATTCTTTATAACATGTTCTTGGTGCAGTGTTTTCTAAGTCAACACCTTTTAATTTAGCTGCAACTAAAATTTCTTTGCTTACTGGTGCTGCATGTTTTTTTAAACTTACTCTCCATGTTTTTGAAGCAGGTTTAACTTCAACAACTTCCGTAACTTTTTTGAAAGTAGCTGGAATAGTACGTAGTTTTATACTTGAAGGAGTAACTTCTACCTTTTCATTAATCCATTCATATTTTGCAGGTGTAATAGTAATTTTATTTGATGCTTCTTGTACTAGAACACGTTCTTCAACTGTTTTGTATTTAGCAGGCACAACAACTTTAGCATAACACTCTCCAGCTTTTGCATTTGGTGGTGTTAGTGATACTTCAGCATTTACAAAAGTAATTGGTAATAATAAACCTAATAATAGTGGTGAATATTTTATTTTCATAATAAATTTTCCTTTGATTCTTTTAAAATTCAAATATAATTTGATTATAAGAGTATATAGAAAATTTGCTTTTTTTCTATTTAAAAATATTTTTTAATGTTTTTAAAAATTCATATCCCTTTTAATAATATAAAATAGAGTTTATCAACAATGTCATCATCAAGGTGAATGGTACTTTGTGTATTATAGAGTTTAAATACATCATCTTTATTAAGTGCAGGCGCATAAATACAGCTTGGATGGGCTGGTAGATAAGCTCTCATGAGCCCAACTTCTTTGTCTAGAACTTCTTCACATACATAGCAAAAACCATTATCATAAAGACGTCCCTCATGTTTAAGTAAGCTAACATAGGCTTCTACAGCCAATCTTTTTGGATTTTGTTTATTCCATTTTTGTGCTACTTCTAGCAGTAGATTAAAATAGAAGCTGTCAAGCTCAATGGTATCTTTTAAATGGGGTTCAAAGAGTTTAATAAAATTTTGCCAAATGAGTAAATGATTGTTTGAAAAAATCCAAGGAAAACTTATGTGTGAGAGAGAACGCATATTTGGCATGAAATTATTTTTTGACTCACTTATTTCAAAATCTACTAGGTTGCCTATTTGTAAAATAGAATGCCTTGCTCCAAAGAAACGCCAATAGTCGGTTAGTGAATTTTGATTGATTACAGTAACAATAACATCTTCATTTTTAGCTTTTTTGATGTTAATAATAAAACCATGCATAACTTGACCTATTTTTTGTATAACAGTACATAATTTTTATTAAAAAATAACTTATAATAATGATGTAAAATTATACTTTCGGGAATTAAGTTTACATCTACTTTTCCCATGCTTATAATTATCATTAATACAAGTAAATACTAATCTAATTTTAGGTAAAATCGAGCCAATTTTGGGTTGTATATTTTATTTTAAATCACAACCTGAAGATATAAAAAAAAGGTAGCTTATGCAAGATCTCTTTACGTCGTTTAAAGATAACTGTGGTTTCGGATTGTTAGCATCAATTGACAACAAACCGACACATAAAAACTTAGAGGATGCTATTACATCACTCTCAAGAATGATGCACCGTGGGGCTGTTGCAGCAGATGGTAAAAGTGGAGATGGTTCGGGACTTCTTCTCTCTATGCCGAAATCATTTATGGTAAAAGAAGCAAAGAAACAGGGAGTTATTTTACCAAAGCAGTATGCAGTCGCAATGATTTTCTCAACAAAATCATCAGAGATTGATGTATTTGAAAAGTACTGTAACAGAAATGATTTATCAATCATTATGAAACGGGATGTACCTGTAGATACGAATGCATTAGGTGAGTATGCATTAAATGCACTCCCAACTATCACACAAGTTTTTGTAGCACCTGACTCTATTATGTCTTTTTCAAGATTTGAAGCACTTATTTACTTAACACGTAAAGAGACAGAGTTTAAATTAAAAGATAAACCAGATTTTTATATTCCATCATTTTCTAGTACGACAATCTCTTACAAAGGGTTGGTTATGCCAACACACATTAAAGAGTTTTATAAAGATTTACAAGAAAAAGATTTTAAAATTTCGTTTTGTCTTTTCCACCAACGTTTTTCAACCAATACCCTTCCTCAGTGGAAATTGGCTCAACCATTTAGAAACATTGCACACAATGGTGAGATTAACTCGGTAGAAGCAAATAGATTTAATGTGATGGCAAAAGCAGGAGCAATTACCTCAAAAGTTTTTAACAAGCAAGAGCTTGACAGAATTTTAAGAATTCTTTTACAAGATGGCATGAGTGATTCAGCTTCACTGGATAACTTCTTTGAATTTTTACAAGTAAATGGCGTAGACTTCTTTAAGACAGCTCGTTCTTTAGTTCCAGCACCTTGGCAAAATGCACCACATATGGATCCTGAACTTCGTGCTTTTTATGAGTACCGATCTACCTGTTTTGAACCATGGGATGGTCCAGCAGCAGTAAGTATGACAGATGGTCGTTTCATTGGTTGTGTGATTGATAGAAATGGACTTAGACCAGCGAAATACATCGTTACTAAAGACAGACGTCTTTTAATTACTTCTGAGTATGGTGTGCTTGATATTGAATCATCAAATATGTTAGAGAGAGGTCGTCTTCAGTCTGGTGAAATGATGGGGCTTGATTTAAAATCTGGAAAAGTACTTAAAAATGAAGACATTAATGAGTATTTAAAAAGTAGAGAATCTTATAACGAGTGGTTAAGTGACAACATGGTTTATCTTCAAGAACAAGTTGATTCAAATGTTGCTACTATTTATGAGCTTGAAAAAGATGAGCTTGAAGCGAAACAGCGTTACTTTAACATTACGCATGAAGTTATTGACCAAGTTATAGAACCAATGTTAAAAGATGGAAAAGAGGCTACTGGTTCAATGGGTGATGATACACCGTTGGCAGCATTTTCAACGAAGCAAAGAAACTTCTCTGACTTCTTTAAACAGAAATTTGCACAGGTGACGAACCCACCAATCGATCCTATTCGTGAAAAAGTTGTAATGAGTTTGAATACTGGATTTGGTGAGATTATTAATATCTTAGATGATGGTGCACATCATACAAAACGTTTAAAATCTATTTCTCCTATTTTATCAAAAGAGAAGATGGAGATTTTAGAACAGTATGGTACAGAAAGTAGCCCAAGATACGATGCATCATATAAAGCGAAAACTTATGATAGTACGTTTAAAACAGATTTAAAAGCATCACTTGAAGCATTGGTTGAAACTATTAGTTCAGATGTTAAAAATAATGGTGTACGTACTATTTTTCTTGATGACAGAGCTGTAGACAGTGAAAATAAAACACTTCCAATGGCAATGCTTGTTGGACGATTAAATAAAGTTCTTTTACAGAAAAGATTACACCACTTAGTTAGTATCGTTGTTGTAACAGGTGAAGTGTACGATGCGCACATGGCAGCGTTGATGTTAGGTTTTGGAGCAACTGCCATTTATCCATACCTACTTTATTCAACCGTTGCTACATTAATTAGAAAACAAGATCCTGATGCTAACTTAACATTGGACATTAAAAGAATACGATCTGCTATCAATGGTGGTCTTATGAAAATTATGTCAAAAATGGGAATTGCAACGATGGCGAGTTATAGAAACTCTGCTCTTTTTGATGTTCTTGGTCTTAGTGGTGACATTGTTGATGAATGTTTCCATGGTGCAAGAGGACTAATTAGAGGTCTTACTTATGCAGATATAGAAGAGCGTTTGACGACTTATCATACAAAGGCGTACACTAAACATAATTCACTTTATCCACTAAATATTGGTGGTTTCTACAAGTATTTAGATGGCGAAGAATATCATGATTATGCTCCTAAAACGGTTCATGCAATTCACAAAGCATCTAAATCTGGTAAGACAAAAGATTTTCAAGCATTAAAGAACATTATTAATAAAAGAAATAAAAAGTATATTCGTGATTACTTTGAGTTTAATTCAGACAAAGACCCTATTGCTTTAGATGAAGTAGAGTCTAATGATGAAATATTCAAGCGTTTCGCAACAGCTGCTATGTCTCTTGGATCAATTTCTCCTGAAGCACATGAGTGTATGGCTGAGGCAATGAATACCATTGGTGGTATGAGTAACTCAGGTGAGGGTGGAGAAGATGCAGCACGTTTTGGAACCATTAAAAACTCTAATATTAAACAGATTGCTTCTGGACGATTTGGGGTAACACCTGCGTATTTACGTTCGGCTAAAGAGTTACAGATTAAAGTGGCACAAGGTGCAAAACCAGGTGAGGGTGGACAGCTTCCAGGACATAAAGTTACTAAACTTATTGGACGTCTTAGACACACAACGCCTGGTGTAACTTTGATTTCACCTCCACCACATCATGATATTTATTCTATTGAAGATTTAGCACAGCTAATCTATGATTTGAAACAAGCAAACCCAAAAGCACAAGTAGCTGTTAAATTGGTTTCAACCATTGGTGTTGGTACCATTGCAGCTGGTGTGGCGAAAGCTTATGCTGATAAAGTTATTATTTCAGGTGCTGATGGTGGTACAGGTGCAGCACAATTAGGTTCTATTAAATTTGCAGGTAACCCATGGGAACTGGGACTTATAGAAGCACATAATGCACTTAAAGCCAATGGACTTAGAGGACAAGTTAAAGTTGAGACTGATGGTGGTTTAAAGACTGGTCTAGATGTGGTTAAAGCAGCTATCTTAGGTGCTGAGTCTTATGCCTTTGGTACAGGTGCATTAACCATTCTTGGTTGTAAAATCTTAAGAATTTGTCATCTTAATAGATGTTCTGTTGGTATTGCAACACAAGAAGATAAGTTAAGAGAACATTACGAAGGTACAGTTGAGAGACTGATTAACTACTTTACACTGCTTGCTGATGATGTACGTGAGATTTTAGCATCACTTGGTTACAACTCTATGGAAGAGATTATTGGTCAGACACATCTTCTTAAAGTAATAGATGATGAGTTTGCTAAGAAATTTGACTTTGAAAGCTTGTTGGTAAACCTTGAAGGTGAAAATACTAATCAAGTTGAGTTTAATGACCCTTATGATAAAAATGAGTTTGAAAAAGAAATTCTTAAAGAGGTAATGCCTACGATTAAGAACCCTAATGACAGCATTGTATTAAATAAAGAAATTTCTAACTTGAACAGAAGTTTTGGTACTAGAATTTCAGGTGAAATTGCACAGTACTATGGCGATAAAGGTTTACCAGAGGGTTCAATTCGATTGAACTTAAAAGGAACAGCTGGTCAATCACTTGGAGCATTTTTAAGTAGTGGTGTAAGTATTTACGTTAACGGTGCAGGTAATGACTACGTAGGTAAAGGAATGAGTGGTGGACGTATTGTTATTACGAATGACCTATCTGGTGAGCAATACTCTTTAGCTGGTAACACCTGTCTATATGGTGCTACTGGTGGTAAACTTTATGTAACTGGTCAAGTTGGTGAACGTTTTGCTGTTCGTAACTCTGGTTGTATTGCCATTGTAGAAGGAACAGGAGATCACCCTTGTGAGTACATGACGGGTGGTGTTGTTATTATTCTTGGTAAAACAGGTATGAACTTTGGTGCTGGTATGACAGGTGGAGTTTCATTTGTTTACGATGCTGAACATGAATTTAGTGAAAAAGTTAACCCAGAGTTAGTAGAAGCTAGAAGAATAGATACAGATGATACAGATACAGAGAGATATTATCTGAAAAAACTGCTTAAAGATTATTATAGAGATACTAACAGTGCTAAAGCTAAAGATATTTTAGATAACTTTAGAGTAGAGATTCGAAATTTCTGGATTGTTAGACCAAAAGATATGATGAGCAGACCGTTAAAAATAGAGGAAGGTGAATAAAATGTTAAAGTTTTTTGATTTAGAACGAATCGACGCTAAAAAACGTTCAGGTGGCGAGAGAGTTAAAGATTTTAAAGAAATCTACGAAGTGTTCCCTGTAAACAAGGCTGCTGAGCAGTCGGAGCGTTGTATTCAGTGTGGTGATCCATACTGTCATAGTAAATGTCCCTTGCATAACCTTATTCCTCAGTGGTTAAAGTCTACAGCAGGGAAAGATTTGGAATTGGCTTTTGCTTTGTCAAATCAGCCATCTCCATTCCCTGAAGTATTGGGAAAAATCTGTCCTCATGACAGACTTTGTGAAGGTGATTGTACTTTAAATGATGGACATGGTGCTATTACTATTGGTTCAATTGAAACATTTATTACCGAAGAGGGTTTCAAACAAGGTATGAAACCTAGATTTGCAGATGTTATGACTGACAAAAAAGTAGCCATTGTTGGTGCTGGACCTGCTGGTCTTTCTGCTGCTACTTTTTTACTTCGTGATGGTATTAATGTAGAAATCTTTGACAAACAAGCTAAAGCTGGTGGACTTCTTACTTATGGAATCCCTGGTTTTAAATTGGATAAAGCTGTTGTAGAAAAAAGAGTAGATTTACTCAAAGAAGCTGGAGCTATTTTCCATCAAGATTGTGAAGTTGGAAAAGATGTAACTTTTAGTGAATTAGAAGAAGAGTTTGATGCAGTCTTTATTGGAGTAGGAGCTACACAAGGTAGAGCCTCAACAATAGATGGTGCTGATGCAAAAGAAGCTTATCTTGCTATGGAGTTCTTAACCAATATTCAAAAGAAAATTTTTGGTGAAGAATATGATAAATCTATTACGGTAAAAGACAAAAAAGTTGTTGTTGTTGGTGGTGGTGATACAGCTATGGATTGTGTACGTACGTCACTTAGAGAAAAAGCACGTTCAGTAGAATGTCTTTACCGAAGAGATGCACACAACATGCCAGGAAGTCAAAAAGAGTACATCAATGCCAGAGAAGAAGGGGTTGATTTTGAATTTTATGCCTCTCCAAAATCTGTAGAACTTGATGCTGATGGAAATGTTGTTGGTATTAACATGATTAAAACTGAACTTGGTGAAGCTGATGTTGATGGAAGACAAAGAGTTCAAGATGTTGAAGGTACTGACTTCTTAGTTGAAGCTGATGTTATTATTTTTGCACTTGGTTTTAGCCCAGTTAAATATCCATTCCTAGCAGAACAAGGTATAGAACTTGATAAATGGGATGCGATTAAAGTTGATGAAAACTATGAAACATCAAAAGCTGGTGTTTATGCTGGTGGTGATTGTCATAGAGGTGCTGATCTTGTTGTAACAGCTGCTCTTGATGGTCGTGAAGCTGCAAAAGCAATTGCACTAAAAGTTTTAAATTAATCTCTATAAAATATGACTAAGTTTTAAAGCTTAGTCATCCTTCATGACAACAATCAAAATAGAATCTTCTCTTTTCTACTATACTTTCATCTAATTTTATATTTAGGGGATTGTTGTGTTTTTTATACTTATTAAAACCATACATTTATTTTCGGCGTTCATTTACGGTGGTTTTTTAATCACAGACAATTTATTTTTAAAGAAAATAGAGCAAAGTTTTGAAGAGGACGAACATAAAAAGGTAAGAGAATCTTTTATGAAGTTTGTTCGTAAAGTAGTTCCTCCCAGTCTCATAGTTGCTGTACTGACAGGACTCTATTTAATCTCACAAGTTTTTGGCGTTATTGCTGAAGATGGATTAAGTACTTTTCAAATACTACTTAGTTTAAAAGCCTTTTTAGGAATTTGGCTTGGTATACGTGGTTTTTTACAAGTTTATTTAAAAATTCAACCTTTAGTCTTTAAGGGACATCAACTACCTTTTACTTTTGTGATAACGATTATTTTTCTTTCTCAGTTTATGTATGTTGGATGAAATTAATTAAAGTTTAGTAGCTTCGATTTCATCGAACAAAAAAGATAATTATTTTGAACTAAATGTTCGGTGAAATCGAACCTACAAGTGCAACTATGCTAAGATATCTCTTTAAAATAGACACTAGGAAAAAACAAAGATGGAACTGCTTAATATACTTTCAAACATTCTTTTCGTATTAGCTATCGGCTACTACTTTATGACCAATATGCAATGGTACTCTTACAAACTAACTAGGGTACTTTTTCACCATACAAAAACGTGGTGGCACTTGGTTTACTTTTTAATTCCATTATTTCTTTATTTTGCTGTAAGTCGTGAAACTGACTTTAGTATTGTGGTGACTTTAGTTTACATTGGTATGTTATACATGTGGAGAAAAGAGCAAGATAAACCTTTAGTTTTCACGGGTCGTGTAAAACGTTTTTTTGCTGCTTTAGTATTTTTTACACTTTTCTTAGTAATGATGAAATTTGTTTTAAATTTTGAAATATTGATTGTTATTATTCCTCTTATATTAGCCTATGGAACATCTGCAATGATGGAGAAAATGCTTTTTTTAGGTTTTCAGAATAAAGCAGAAAAAAGATTAGAGAGTATGCCTAACATGATAGTGGTAGGGATAACAGCTTCATATGGAAAGACAAGTATTAAAAACTATATAGCACATTTACTCTCTAAAAAATACAAAGTTTATGCAACACCACGTTCTGTGAACACTTTTGGTGGAGTTTTAAAAGATATTAATGATGACTTACCCTCAGACACAGAAGTTTATGTGGTTGAAATGGGTGCGAGAGGTAAAGGTGATATTAGAGAGATTACTGAATTTGTGAATCCTCATTTAGCAATAGTAGGGAAGATTGGACCAGCACATATTGAGTACTTTAAAAACTTGGAGAATATTAGAAATACTAAAATGGAAATCCTCTCTTCAGACCGTTTAAAAGAAGCATGGGTTCATGACTCAGCAATGTTAAATCCTATTAAACACATACATTCTTTTGGAAAAGAGATTCATGACATAAGGGCTACGCTTGATGGGTTAGACTTTAAAATGGATGATGACGAGTATCATGCAAATATTTTAGGTTCCTTTAATGCCATGAACTTAGCAGCTGCTATTAAAGTGGCAAAAGCCTTAGATGTTGAAGAAGAGATGATTAAAAAACAACTCAACACTTTAGAACCAACAGCCCATAGATTACAACGTATGGATGCAGGTGGAAAAGCTATTATAGATGATTCATTTAACGGAAACATTGATGGTATGATGGAAGGGTTTACTCTGGCTTCAACTTATGAAGGTAGGAAAGTAGTCATTACTCCAGGTTTAGTGGAAGTGGATGATGAGTTTAATGTGGAAATTGCGAAAAAAGCCAATGAAGTGTTTGACTTAGTTGTTGTAACAGGTGATTTAAACTATGCTATTTTTAAAGAACATGTTGATGTAGATAAATTAGTAAAATTAGAGAGCAAAGATAAAATGCAAGCGATGTTAATAGAACATACAAGTGCTGGAGATTTAATTTTGTTTGCCAATGATGCGCCAAGCTTTATATAGGGGAAGTTCGTAAAATTTAATAATTAAATGAGGTCAAATATGATAATATCTTTCTAATTAATATAAAAGGGAAAATATGGGATTATTTGACAGCTTATTTGCATATCTTGGAAAAAGTTCTGCCATTACTATTTTTGTATTGGGCTTACTTTCTATTTATTTGTTTATTGTACTTTGGATTTTTATTTATAGATACTTTTCTTTGAAAAACAAAATCTGGAGAGAAGAGTTTTCTCTTAAAAAACTTTATGTGGGACGTTCCAAAACCGTTGAAACAACTTCTTTATTACACCCCTTTTTAGAAAAAGTACTTATCCCCAATCAAGCCATATTTTCAGTGGCTAAGAACTCAGCTATTAAATCAGCAACCAGTGGTTTAACTGCCTTATCTATCATTGCTTCTACTTCACCTTTTATTGGACTTTTTGGAACGGTTGTTGCTATCTTAGAAACTTTTTCTGGACTTGGTACACAAAGTGGAACTTCCATAGCCATTGTTGCTCCTGCTATTTCAGAAGCATTAGTTGCAACTGCTGCTGGTATTGCTGTGGCAACTGTTGCCTATACTTTTCATTTGATTTTGAAAAGAAAAGCTTATGAACTATCTGTATTATTAGAGAGTCAATCTGACTTAATTCTATCTCAAAAGGCGTAGTTATGTATGATTGGGATGAAGCTCCAGATTTAAACATTACACCACTTATTGATGTGATGTTGGTTCTTATGGCTATTTTTATGATTACCATTCCTGTTATGCACTACGAAGAAAAAATAGATCTTCCAGATGGTTCTCAAAAGGCTGCTGTTTCAGACTCTAAAGCGTTGACTGTTAGGATTACTAAAGATTTAACAGTACACTATAAAAATGATAAGTTTAGTTTAGAATCATTTCCTGATGCATTTAGGTTAAAGACAGGTGATATAAAAAAAGACCAAGTTGTATTTATAAATGCTGACAAAGAGATAGCGTATGAACATGTGATGTATTTGTTAAAAGTAGTTAAGCAGAGTGAGTTTAAGAAAGTTTCTTTGTTAACGCAGTAGAGACTAGCCTTTATGACTAGTCTTTGATAATGAAAAGATAAAGTGACTATTTATCGTCGTCATCGTCTGAACCAGCAACTGCTCTAACACCTGCAGCGCCAACATCAATGGCAGCACCAGCAACAGCTCCTACAACTTTTATGGGTGCTGTAATAATTTGTGTACAACCACTCATAAATATAACTACAACGGCAATTAAACTAAATTGTTTCATCTTATCTCTCCTTTTCATATATTTTTTTGAATTTTACTTAAATTGGCTTGCTAAGATATCTTGTGCTTGAATCATGTCTTTGTCACCACGACCAGAAAGATTGATGAGAATGGTTTGACCTTCAAGATCTTCCTTTTTCATTTTCTTTAAGTAAGCAATTGCATGAGAAGACTCAAAAGCAGGGATAATTCCTTCGGCTTGTGAAAGCCATACAAAGGCATCCATTGCTTCATCATCAGTAATATGGTTATAAGTTACGATGTTATTATCTTTAAAGAAAGCATGTTCAGGTCCAATTCCAGGATAGTCCAAGCCAGCAGAAATAGAATGTGCTTCTTGAATCTGCCCATCTTCATTTTGGAGTAGGTAGCTTAACTGTCCGTGTAAAACACCAGGGCTTCCTTTTTCTAGGGAACAACCGTGTTTTGAGTCAAGACCCATTCCCCCAGCTTCTATTCCGATACATTCTACACTTTCATCTTGTAAGAAGTGGTTGAAAATACCTAAGGCATTTGAACCTCCACCAATACAAGCAATAACTTTGTCAGGTAAACAACCTTCAACAACTTCAAGTTGTTGTTTTGCTTCCCAACCGATGATTGATTGAATATCACGTATCATCATAGGGTAGGGGTGAGGTCCAGCTACGGTTCCTATAATGTAGTAAGTATCTCGTGCATTGGTTACCCAATGACGAATGGCATCATTCATAGCATCTTTTAAAGATTGACTTCCCGACTCAACAGCATGTACTTTTGCACCAAGTAGTTTCATTCTAAAAACATTCAGTTCTTGACGTTTAACATCTTTAGCACCCATGAAAACTTCGCACTCTAAACCAAAGAGTGCAGCAACAGTAGCCGTGGCAACACCATGTTGACCAGCACCTGTTTCTGCAATAACTTTCTTTTTACCTAAACGCTTAGCCAATACAGCTTGTGCAATACAATGATTAATTTTATGTGCACCTGTATGGTTAAGGTCTTCACGTTTTAGGTAAATTTTGGCATTTAATTCTTTTGAAATATTTTCAGCAAAGTATAGAGAAGAGGGACGACCTACATAGTTTTTGTAGTAATGGTCTACTTCTAACCAAAAGTCTTCATCAAATCTTACAGCTTCATAGTCAAGGCGTAATTTTTCAAGGGCAGGCATAAGGGTCTCAGGAACATAGCGTCCACCATATCTATGTTTGTCATCTTCTTTTCCAAAATGACCATTCTCATCTGGATCATGAGGACTTAGTTGGGGGATATATAGCTTTTCATATAAAGATTGATTATTTGGCATGTTAGTCTCTTTAGTGTTGTAATGGTTTGGATTATAGCTAATGAGAGGTTAAAATGATGGTATGTTCTTCTAGTGAGATATTAAGAACTCAAAGTAGCATAAAGTAGAGATATTATTAGTAAAAGTTAAATAATTAGACTGTAACAGAGATATATTTGTTTATATATGTTTTTTTATGATTCTATTATGTTACTTTAAGTTAAAACCTATTATAATTGTATCTCAACGACATATAGGTGACGCTCTAGCCTCTCCCCTATTTCCTGAATTAGTATCATGTCCTCTTGAGGGCATTTTCTAAAACTGTCTAGAGTTGTCACGTATTAAGAATATTTTTTAAATATGTCGTTGTACTCCCCTTAAAAGATTACAGAGAGTGTCTATTTTGATTTTTCAAAATATCCTTTTTCTTTGTTTTTAATTACTCTTTTGTAATCTTTAATTATTCCATTCATTGAAATGAACACTCCCTTCTTTTTTAAACAACTTATATAACCATAGGAAGAACATAAGTTAGCTGTAGACTCTATAGGGCTTATCTCATATGGAACCATGGCTCCTGTTAAAATGATTTGTTTATTCAATTTAGCATTAGAAAGATAGACTGCTGTTTTGTCTATGGTGTCTGTACCATGCACAATAATAATTTTATTTTCTTTTGCTTTTTTAATATTTCTAACAATAGTCTCTCTATCCTCATCTGTCATCTCTAAACTATCTTTTCCAATAATATTTTTAATTTTAAGTTTTGTAAGCCAAGCTTTAGCAATAGATTTTATTGCCCCTCCTGTTGGGTCTATGTCTAAATTTCCAGTTAGAGGGTTATAAATTTTATTAAATGTACCACCTGTATTAATAATTAATATTTTTTTCATATCATTCCTACTTTTTAGTTTGTTAAGTTTAACTTATATTCTACCTCATTCGTGGTAAAATACGCGATTAAAAAATTATTGGAGAATCATATGGTAATGAAAGGCAAAAAAGGAATTATCCTTGGAATTGCGAATAAAAAGTCGATTGCTTATGGAATTGCACAAGCATGTAGAGAGCAAGGTGCAGAAGTAGCAATTACTTTCTTAAATGAAAGGTTTGAAAAAAAACTTGCACCCATTGCAGAAGATTTAGGATGTGGAGAAAAGTTTTATCCTTGTGATGTTTCAAAACCTGAAGAGATTAAAGCTTTAAAAGAAAGTGTTGAGAAAGATATGGGTCAAATTGATTTCATCGTACATTCTATTGCTTTTGCTCCAAAAGAGGGACTTTCTGGACGTTTTTATGACATCTCTAAAGAGGCATTTGATGTTGCTATGGATATCTCTGTTTACTCATTAATTGAGATTGTAAGAGAATTAAAACCAATACTTTCAGATAATTCATCTGTATTAACACTTTCATACTATGGTGGGGTAAAATACATTCCTAACTATAACCTTATGGGTGTGGCAAAAGCAGCACTGGAAATGACTACTAAATATTTAGCAGAAGATTTAGGGCGTGACGGTATTCGTGTGAATGCTATTTCAGCAGGACCAATTAAGACATTGGCAGCAGCTGGGATTGGTGAATTTTCGTTTATGTTAAAATGGAATGCAGCGCACTCTCCACTTAAAAAGAACGTAAGCATTGAACAAGTTGGTAACTCTGGTATGTATTTACTTTCAGATTTAAGTTCAGGTGTAACAGGTGAAGTTCACTATGTTGATGCTGGTTTTAACATCATGGGAATGCCTGCTGTATCATTTAACGAAGAAGGTAAACAGACTATCGCTTGGAATGGTGAATCTAAATAGTGGGATACAATACTAAAGAAGACTCAGCAGAGTACTTATCAAAGAAATCATTTTTTGATAAAATAATTACCATTTATGGACGTAATGCAGTATTAGAAGCATTAGAAGACGATACTGTAAGCATTCATAAACTTCATTTTGCTGATTCAAATAGATCAGCAGAACAGTTAATCCAAATGGTGAAAATTGCAGAAAAAAGAGACATAGAGATAGCTTATCATGATAAAAAAATGCTTTCTCGTATTTCTAAAAATGCGAAACAAGATCAAGGTGTGGCTTTAGACATTGTTCTAGAGCAGGCTTTGAGTGAAGAAGAATTTTTAGCCGAAAATTCTACATTTAGAATTTTAGCACTTGATGGTGTTCTTAATCCTCAAAATTTAGGAATGATTATCCGTTCAGCAGCAGCTGGAAATATAGATGCTGTTTTACTTCCTACAAAAAATGCAGCACAAATTTCTCCTTTGGTAATCAAAGCTTCAGCAGGAACTATTTTTAAATTACCTATTATTAAAACTAAAAGTTTGGTGAAGAGTTTAGAAAACTTTAAAAGTAAAAATGCAAAAGTTTATACTTTGTCTTCTCACGCAGAGAGTGATTATAGAGATACAGAATATACTGATCAAACTATTTTTGTTCTTGGAAATGAGAGTGAAGGTATTACAGCAGAGGTAGAGGCTGTAAGTACTGCATCTATATCTATTCCTATGAATCGTGGTGTTGAGTCTTTAAATGTGGCTGTAACAGCTTCTCTTCTAGCCTTCTTATAAAATTTATTTGAGGTTTTGTTGAGAGTGGAAACACTCTCAGCATGACATATGTCAATTGGTGATTTTTCTTCTTCAGTTATAATCTTGTAAATAATCCACAAGGACTTTCCATGCAAATAGCATCATTTCTAAACAACCTAGAATTTTCAGACAGTAAAGTAGTTATTACTCCCTTAATAGAAAGTAATTTTGGAAAAGAAATACGCATTGCTTTTAAAGAAGGGCAAATGATGAAAGAGCATAAAACACAATATCCTATTACTGTTATGACGGTTATTGGATCTATTGAGTTTACAGTGAATGAAAAAACGGTTACTTTAGCCAAAGGTGATGTTATCTCTTTAGAGGGAAATGTGTTGCATGAACTTAAAGCTACTGAAAAGTCAGTAGTAAGACTTTCTCTACATAAAGGTGATACCGTTGCAAGAGTAAATGGCGTTTTGAAGCTATAATGCTTGAATGAAAAATAGACTCATTTTAAATACTGCTATTCAAAACCTTAGCATAAATTCTACTCTTCATTTGACTAACAACAAAGTACAAATACGCTTTGTTGTTAAGGGTGAATTAAATGCCTATATCTTCCCACCAAAATCAAAACTTCAACGTGCTAATGAACTATGGAAAGCTACCTGCTTCGAACTCTTTTTAGCTGACAGTCAAAAAGAAGAATACTATGAGATTAACTTTTCCTCCTCTTTAGTTTGGAATTTTTATTATTTAAAAAACTATCGTGCTGAAGTTCAAGAGCTTAAACTTTTGAATGAACCTAAAATAGAAGTTCAGCAAAATGAAGATGAAGTTCAAATAGACTTTGAACTAGAAATAGAAAATTTGGAAAAGTTTGATATTTATAATGTCGCCAGTATATTTTTAACTAAAGATAATGAGCGAACCTTTTGGTCTGTTAAACATGAAAAAGATGTTCCTGATTTTCATAATAGGGCTACTTTCTTGCAAATTAAATGACAATTTGACATATATTAAATGAAAAAAAATAATTCATGTTAAAATACTTCCATGAAACAAACTACAGCACTCAACATTCTAAAATCTGGGAAAAATGTTTTTATTACTGGTTCAGCTGGTACGGGTAAAACCTATCTTTTACGGCAGTATATTCAGTATTTAAAAGAGCGACGGATTCATCCGACCATTGTGGCACCAACAGGTATTGCAGCTTCTCATTTAAAAGGGCAGACCATTCACTCTTTTTTTGCTTTGGGTATTCGTGACACG
Organism: uncultured Sulfurovum sp.; assembly: GCA_902727895.1. Lineage (GTDB taxonomy): Bacteria > Campylobacterota > Campylobacteria > Campylobacterales > Sulfurovaceae > UBA1140. Next base: position 92,646 of record CACVAP010000039.1, on the reverse strand, counting down.
GTAGTAGACAATGGATATGTGGCATTTTTGTTAGAGAAGAGTTATTTAAAAAGTCGTTTTTCAAAATTAAAAGTACTGATTATTGATGAGGTTTCTATGGTCTCACCTGAAATCTTTGCTTCTATGGACAAAATATTAAGAGCTTTTAAAAACAGTCCAGAACCCTTTGGTGGTGTGCAAGTTGTTATTTCGGGAGACTTTTTTCAGTTACCTCCTGTTAGTAAAGAGTTTAAAGAAAAACGTTTTTCTTGGCAAGCTCCTGTGTGGAAAACTTTGGAGTTAAAGAGTTGTTATCTTTCTGAGAAGTTTAGACAAGACGATGACCAATTAATTCAAGTACTCGATGAAATTCGTTCAGATAATGTATCAGAGAGTTCACAGAAAATACTAGAAAATTGTTTTCATACAGAATTGGCTGAGAAGGTGACGGTAACCAAACTTTTTACGCATAATGTGGATGTAGATAGAATAAACCTTGAAGAGTTAAGTAAGCTAAAGGGCAAGCCCCAAACATTTAAATACACTTCAAAAGGTTCAGTTAAAAACATAGAGAAGATTTTTAAAACAGCGTTAGTCTTGGAAGAGTTGACCCTTAAAAAAGGGGCAATGGTTATTTTTATAAAGAATAACCCTGAGAAGTTTTATGTTAATGGAACGACGGGTGTGGTTATGGGTTTTGATGGTGATATTCCCATCGTTCAGACAACAACGGGTCGGAAGATTCGTGTGGTGGCTGATGACTGGCAACTTGAAAATGACAAAGGTGAAAATGTAGCTACGGTCTCACAAGTTCCTCTGCGTTTGGCATGGGCGATTACCATTCATAAGTCACAAGGTATGACGCTTGATGCAGCACAAATTGATCTTTCTCAAACCTTTGAAGTAGGGCAGGGTTATGTTGCGTTATCCCGTATTAAAAACATAGAGGGCTTGCAACTTTTAGGCTTAAATGAGATGGCTCTAAAAGTTGACCCTCTCATTTTACGTATTGATGAACCCATTAAAAAAGCTTCGTTAAAAGCGAGTGCTGAGATAACTGCGTATAGTGAAGAAGATCTTGAAAAAGCACATGCCAATTACATAAAAGGTTTAGGTGGATGCATAAACTTTTTAGAGATTGAAGATGAAAAAAAGCTACTGCGTGCAGGTAAATCTTCTGTTTCTTCTGATATTCCTACGCATCTAAAGACAAAAGCCCTTATGGAGAGTTGTGAGAGCATTAAAGAGATTGCTAAAACCAGAGGAGTTACGGCTGCTACTATTATGAATCATTTCTCTACTTTGAAAAAAGAAGATAATAGTATAGACTTAAGTAAATACAAGCCTAAAGGTTTACCTACTGAAGCCATTGAAAAAGTTGTTTTGGTCTTAGAAGAAGAACAAAATATGGAAAATTTCGCAGAAGATGGAAACCTACGAATGAAAGCCATTTATGAAGCATTAAATGGAGAGATTTCTTATGATGACATCAGGGCGACAATGCTCTTTAGGTTATAATACTTTATGTCAATTATAAAGTCTTTTTTTCTTACATTCTTTTTTATTGTCAACGTTCTCTATGCCAATGATATCGCCTACAGTTTTCATGTCTCAAATGAAAAGCCTTATGAAAAAGAGGCAATATTTTTAGAGGTAAATCTAACACAGGTAGATCAGTCAAAGGTTATGCTTTTTAAGTTTTCTTTGAAAGATTCTATTGAGTATAAATTTCATCAAGTAGGTTTTAAAGAACATGAAAAGTACCATGATTTACGCCATGAATATACTTATCTTGTTTATCCAAAGAAGTCAGGTAAAGTTCTATTAGAGTTTGAGATGAGAAAGTCAATTACAGATGATGACAAAGTAGCATACTCGATATCTGGTGACAGAGACAATGTTAAGGGCTTAGAAAAAGAAGATATAGCTGTAGCTTTAAAACCCTTAATTTTAGAAGTTAAGGCACTTCCAATGGGTATAGATATAGTTGGTAACTTTACCTTTGAACATACTTTAGACAAAATAAAAACAGAAGCTTTTGAGCCTATTAATTTAAAGGTAGAACTCAAGGGTAAAGGCTTTTTATCCTCTTTTAACCTTTTAGAAAAGAGTAACTCTTATAGGTTATTTACTCAAAGTCCAAAGTTTAAAACCTTTCATACAAAAGTTGGTTCAAGTTCTTCACTGAAGTGGGACTATGCTGTGTCATCTGAAAACAGTTTTACTTTACCCTCCATACTTTTAAAAGCATTTAATCCACAAACTCAAAAAATTTATGATTTGTCTATGCCTTCGTATATAGTAGAAGTTGAAAAGGTAGATGTTTCCTCGTTATTGGATAATGAAGATTACCCTGCTAGAGCAAAAGGGATTGACTGGAGTTTTTGGTCTTGGGCTTTTTCTTATGTGGTCGTTTTTGTGGCTGGGTTGTTAATGCCTAGAGACTTTTTTAAAAAACAAAAGCATGTTATGCAAAGTAAAGAAGCTATATTGAGTGCAAAGATAAAATCTACTAAGACACATAAGGGACTATTAGACATTTTACTTCTTGAGAATAATATGAATTTTTCTAAAGCTATTAAAGCTTTAGAAGGGGTTGTGTATAATAATGAAAAAACCTCTTTGTCTAAAATAAAAGAGATGATTTAATAAATTGGGGAAGATATGGAATTAAACACACATTTAAATATTAGTACATCACTTTGTGGTAAAGTTGTCAAATTGGCAGAAGGTTATGCAGAGGTATTATTACACACGACCAATCAAATGCGCGCTGATACACAAGGTTTAGTGCATGGTGGATTTGTATTTGGTGCTGCTGATTTTGCTGCCATGTCAGCTGTTAATGATCCTCATGTTGTACTTGGTTCCTCTACTTCAAAGTTTTTAGCACCTCTTAGGGTTTCTGATGTTGTTTTACTCAAAGCAAAGGTAGTGGCTGAAAAAGGAAAGAAGAGAGAAGTAGCAGTAGAAGCTTTTGTAAAAGACAAACTTGTTTTTGAAGGAAGCTTTGTTACTTTTGTGTTGGATTCTCATATTTTAGGGGATAACAAATAGATGTCTCAAGGAACCATGACAGTAAGCTCACTTAATACCAAAGTCAAGTCTTTACTGGAAACAACATTTATGCATGTTTTAGTAGAAGGGGAAGTTTCTTCTGTTACCTATCACAACTCGGGGCATGTTTACTTTTCCATAAAAGACAAAGAGTCTAGTATTAAGTGTGTGATGTTTCGCTCTAACGCTAACAAAATGAAGTTTCGTCTAGAGCGTGGACAGCATGTGGTGGTGAATGGGTCAATTTCTGTTTATACGCCTCGTGGAGAGTATCAGCTGCTTACTGTTTCCATTGAACCTTTTGGACAAGGTGCTTTGGCTTTGGCTTATGAGCAACTCAAAGAGAAGTTAGAGAAAAAAGGCTATTTTGATAGTGCTAGAAAAAAAGAGCAACCTAAGTATCTGAAAAAAGTAGCCTTGGTGACAGCTTCTAAGAGTGCAGCTTTACAAGACATGCTAAAAATCATAGAGAAACGTTGGGCATTACTTGAAATAGTAGTCATAGATACCTTGGTTCAAGGTGACAAATCAGCAGCACAAATAGCTGAGGCTTTAGCCTATGCAGATACTTTAGAATGTGATGCCATAGTTGTTGGTCGTGGTGGAGGAAGTAAAGAAGATTTATGGGCATTTAACGAAGAAGTTGTTGCTGATGCCATATTTAATCTTAATACGTTTGTGGTTTCAGCTGTTGGACATGAGATAGATGTACAGATTTCTGACTTTGTAGCAGATTTACGTGCGCCCACACCTTCAGCAGCAATGGAAATGATACTTCCTGACCAAAATGAGATACTTTATACCTTGTCTGAAATGGAAGAACGTTATGCCCGTGTCATGCAACAGTTATTAGGAAATAAAGAGCAGAAGTTAAAAGCATTTTCCCAAGAATTTCAACGTCATTCAGTTTCTCGAAAAATTGCAATGATGGAAAAAGAGTTTGAGAACTTAGAAGATGAGTTTAAACGTGTCATGCAGTATCAGATGTCGCAGTATGAAAACAGAGTAAAGCCTTTAGAGGGTGACTTAAAAGATAAATTAGCGTATGCTTTGCACTTGAAAACTACTGAGCTTAAAACGCTTGAAGAGAAGATGAAACTTTACAATCCTAAAGCGAAACAAAAAGAGGGCTGGGGTGAAGTAGTTATGAATGGGAAACGTGTTGATTTAGCATCTATTAAAAAAGATGATAAATTTGTGATTACAGATACAAAGACAAAGTTAGAAGTACTTTGCTTTGATAGAAACGAGATATGAAAGTGAAGATAAGTATGGATAATATATTGTGGTTAGTAGTGGTGTTGGTGTTAGTGTTTTATATTCTTTATTCCAAAGGAATAATAATGGCTAACTTTGAGTCAGTCTCTGTAAAAGCAGCACAGCATATGATTAAAAAAGATAAAAATGTAACTGTTTTGGATGTTCGTACAGCTGAAGAGGTTAGAGATGATGGAAAAATTGCAAAAGCAAAACATATACCGTTAAATGAGTTAAGTCAGAATCTGAGTAGCCTAAACAAATCTAAAAAAGTATTGGTTTATTGTCGTAGTGGAAGCCGTTCGGTATCTGCTTCAAGAATGTTAGAAAAAAATGGTTTTACACCCCTTAATTTGAGTGGTGGAATTAATGCTTGGAAAGCAGAAAAATTACCAGTTAAGTAAAGGATTAATAATCGAAAATGTTACCCTGAGAGCCTATGCTCAAATGCACAAACTTAGCTATTTTAAAGTCATGAAAATGGTTCGTAATCAAGAGATAAAAAGTATATTGATTGAAGAAAATGGAAAAGAAGTTGAGTATGTTGACATGGAAGAAGAAAAGAAAAGAGTTATTGAAGATCCTGTAAAAAAAATGACTTTAAAAGATGAAAATGCAGCTTTAAAGAAAGAAGTTCTACGGCTTAAGGTAGAACTTGAAAGATGTAATAAACGAACTATTTTAGCGTAGGTTTATACCAAAACCTTCGCTAGCTTCTGATACTCTTCACAGTCATTTATAAGGTCTTCATGTTGACCTCTACAAACAATTTCTCCATCTTTAAACACCAAAATAGCATCTGAATTTTCTATGGTACTTAAACGGTGGGCTACTGTAATGGTTATCATCTCATGTTTAAGAGCTTCTAGTGCTTTTTGAATGAGGGCTTCACTTTTGTTGTCTAGGGCTGAAGTAGCTTCATCGAGTATGAGAACATCAGGTTCTTTATAAATGGCACGGGCAAGTGCTATTCTCTGTCTTTGCCCACCTGATAGGTTATTTCCGTTTTCGGTTAGCATGGTGTTTATACCATCATCTAGTTCTTCTATGAAGTCCAAAGCATGTGCTTTTTTTAATGCTTCTTTTACTTTCTCTTCTGAAAATTCTTGACCGTAAGCAATGTTTTGTGCAATGGTGTCATTAAATATATAAATACGTTGGGTTACATAGGCTACTTTTTTGTGTAGAGACTCTAAGGTAAGGTCTTTGGTATTGTACTTTTCATTAATCACTATTTCCCCTTCACTTGGGTCGTAGAAACGAACTAAAAGATTTACTAAAGAAGATTTACCAGCACCAGAGTCACCTACAAGCGCAATGCTCTCACCACGGTCAACGCCTACAGATATGTTATTTAAAGCTATTTTATCGTCATATTTTAAAGAGGTATTCATAACAGATAGATGTTTAATTTGCTCTTTTAGTTCAGTTTTACCTGAGACAATTTTGGGTTTAGTATTGAGAAGTTGAAACATACGCTCATTGGCAACGACAGCATCTTGTGCTTGGTTATAAAGTTTAGAAATACGTTTAATTGGGGTATAAAGCATAAAAAGTGCTGCTGAAAAAGCAAAGAATGCACCCACTGTCATACGACCTTCAATCACCTCAGTACCACCTATATAGATAACAACACCAATAGCAATTGAACCTAGTATTTCCATAAGAGGAGAAGTAAGCGCAGCAACTTTCACTTGTTTAAGCAGGTATTTAAAAACATTTTGGTTTTCAGTGGCAAACTTTTTACTTTCTAGTTTTTGGCTTGAATTAGATTTGATTACCTCTATGTTTGAAAAGATTTCACCTAAACGTGAAGTCATGTCTGAAGTACTTTCTTGTGAAAGTTTAGAGTAGCGTTTCATTTTTTTCGCCAAAAGACTTAAGGGGTAGAGTGCTATGGGCATAATAATTAGAAAATAAAAAGCCAGTTTAGGACTTTCATAAATAACATAACCTGTTAGCGCAACTATGGTTAAAGTCTCTCGAATAAAGTCTGGAATAATTTTGGTTACAACCGTTTGAATTCGTCCAATGTCATTGGTGACACGTGACAAGATTTCACCTGTGTGCATTTTTTGAAAGAAACTAATGTCTTGGTAGGTAAGGTGAGTTACTAGGTTGTCACGTAGCTTTCTAACGACATCAAGCCCTATGAATGACATGTAGTAAGTTTGGATGTATTGACCAATTCCTTTTAGTGAAAATACAGCAATAATTATGAAAGGCATAAGGATAAGCATGTTCTTATCTTTGGCTACAAAAATGTCATCGAGTAAGGGTTTAATCATTTGTGCTGTTCCCATGGTTCCAATGGCTACAGCTATCATTCCTAAAATAGCAAAGATAAATTGACGCTTATAATTTATGAGATAGGGTAGGTATTGTTTAAATAGGTTTTTCATTTTTTTCTTTTAATATAATATTTTATTTCTTGTATTATATCAAATTTCACTTTTTTCGAGTATAAGTCACTATTAATTGGAGATGTTATATAGTCAGGGACTATGAATTTAAATACAAAACAGCGAGCTTTTAATAAGGCGATGACCCAATACCATGACAACAAAAACTATCAAAAAATTTATAAATTGGTATCTATTTTAAATGTGGGCATGCAGATGTATCTGTTTATTTTGCTTTTTACTTTTTCCATTGAGTGGTATATATTTTTTCTTATATTGTTTATTTCTTATTTTATTACAGACTTTGTAAATGGGTATGTGCATATGTACATGGACAACAATGACAGATATGACTCTATGGTTGGTCCCTTTATTGCTAGTTTTCATCTACATCATCGAACGCCAGAATATAAGAACTTTTCTATTGTTAGGATTTACTTTAATGAGTCTGGTCCTAAGTTTTGGTTAGTTCCTTTTTTGATCTTGACGGTGATTTTAAGTCTGTTTTCTGTGAGTGAATATATTTTACTTACTTTGATACTTGTAGGTATCTTATCATCGGTAGCTGAGGTGTCTCATTTTTTATGTCATAACTCAAATTCTAAAGTAGTGTTGTTTTTACAAAAAATGAATTTATTATTGTCGATGAAACATCATGATAATCATCATGAAAAAGACAATCAATCGTATGCATTCTTAAATGGTATGAGTGACTTTCTTTTAGATAGAATTGCCTCTAAACTTTATAGAGGCTATAAAGAAAATTCAGACCTACACGCTAATGGCTATGTTGGGGTAGGTACTGATAATAGAGATAAACTTTAAAGATTTAAATTTAGAGTTTTTCCCAAAGTGTACCATTGGCTGTGTCCATAATAGAAATTCCCATGGCAGAAATTTCATCACGAATAGCATCTGACTTTTCGTATTCTTTTTCTTTTTTAGCTTCATCTCTAGCAAGAATAAGAGCTTCAATTTTTTCTTTAGTTTCTTCATTAATTCCTATTTGGAAATAAGAAAAAGGCTCTTTCCCTCCAAAACCTAGAAGTTCGTCTATAAGTTCTATGTTAGCTAAAGTCTCTTTTTTAAGCCCTTTGTCTTTTGGGTTTTCGTCAAATTTATCGTTGGCTTCACTTATCATCTCTTCAATGTTTGCTAATGCCACAGAAATATTTAAGTCGTCAGACATCGCAGCCATAATGGCTTTTTGAAAGGCAATATTAGGCTTAGAAGCTTTGGTTGGGGTTACACGCTTTTTAAGTCTGTAAAGTTTGTCTAAACGCTTTTTAGAGTTTAGTAAATCTTCCTCATTAAAATTAAAATCATTTCTATAGTGAATAGAGATAAGATAATTTCTTAAAATCTCTCCATCGTAAATTTTGAGGGCATCTTTAATAAAGAAAGAGTTTCCTAAAGACTTTGACATCTTTTCACCGTCAATATTTACAAAACCATTATGCATCCAGTATTTTGAGAGTTCATGACCTGTGGAACAACGGCTTTGGGCTGCTTCATTTTCATGGTGAGGGAAAAGTAAGTCTGCTCCTCCTCCATGAATGTCAATGCTATATTCGTCGTTACTATGAGTATGTGCAAAGTGTTTTTCAATCATGGCTGAACATTCTAAGTGCCAACCTGGACGACCTTTTGAGAATGAGGTTTCAAAACAAATGTCTTCGTCTTCAGCACAAGCTTTCCAGAGTGCAAAGTCTTTTGGATTTCTTTTTTCAGCGTTATGTTCTACACGGCTTTGATTGTATTCGTCATTGACTACTTGGTGAGAAATATCTCCGTAGTGTGCATCTTTAGAGGTATCAAAGTAAACATCCCCAGAGTCTACTACATAAGCAATGTCTTTTTCAATGAGTCCGTTAATCATTGATTCCATAGCTTTTAATGATTCGGTAGCTTTTGGTTCAATGTCTGCATCGCTTACGCCTAAAGCACGCATTTCTTTTTTATAAACATCAATGTAGTGTGTCGTTATTTTTTCTAAACTGTCACCTGTTTCACGTACTTTTTTGATGATTTTGTCATCTATGTCTGTAAAGTTTTTAGCCATGGTTACGTCATAGCCTAGGGCTTTTAAGGTACGTGTTAAAAGGTCAAAACTTAGGCTTGAACGGGCATGTCCTAAGTGTGCATCATCATAAACGGTTGGTCCACAAACATAGATGGAAGCTTTTCTAGGAGTGATGGGTTCAAATGGTAGTTTTGTTTTTTTAACGCTGTCGTAGATATGCATAGGAAATTTGACCTTTTTATTTAATGGTGAGATTATATCAAAAAGCTTTGATAGAGTTATAAATTCTTAACCCAAGTCAATAAAAAATGTTATTGATTGTCTTATAATTACGGTATAACAACTTAAAGGACTTAAATGTTAGCAGAATACAGAGCAGAGATTACAGAATTAAAACAGAGTAACGCACACTTTTCAAAAGTTTTTGAAAAACACAATAAACTTGACCAAGATGTGAAAGACGCAGAACATGGTAGAGTAGGTATGAGTGATGTTGAGATTGAAAAAATGAAAAAAGAAAAGCTTTTATTAAAAGATGAAATGCTTAAAATGATTTTAGAGTCTAAACAAGCATAATATTTATTTTAATGTCTTTTGTAAAAAGGCATTTAATTGATTAGCAAAGTTTTGGGCATCTTTTTGCCCAAAGGCTTTTGGTCCACCTGTCATCTCCCCAGCATCTCGCATCTCTTGCATAAAATTTCTCATCGTTAAATATTGTTTGACATTTTCAACGCTATAAAGTTCACCTCTGTGGTCAATAGCATGGGCATTTTGACTTATGATTCGGTCAGCCAAAGGTATGTCTGCTGTAATAACCAAGTCACCAATCTCAACCATCTCCACTATTTTATGGTCAGCCTCATCTGCTCCAGCATCAACTACAAGGTATTCAACATGTTTAGAATTACCAATGGTGATTCGTTTGTTAGCAATCACATAGGTTTTTAATTTTAGGCGTTCTATAGCTTTTAGGATAATCGGTTTAAGTAGATTAGGAAATGCATCACCATCTATAAATAGAGTCATTTGAGTACTTTTTGTTAATATTTTTCTTATTATAGATGAGAGTAGCTATAAGGTGGGTTGTTAAAGCGTTTATTTTTCTATAATAGATAATTTTTTATTGATAGGCTCTTTGGTTGGCATTTTTTATCCTACGAGATTGTTTTATTGTAGGATAGTGGGTTGGGGTTAACTGTGTGTGAATTTTAAGAATATAAACATATAATAAATTTTATAATTTAATTTTAAAAAAAAGAATAAATAAATGAATGAAAATATTATCCCTTGTAGAGTTTGTAACAAAGAAGTTTCAAATAAAGCTGTAGTTTGTCCCCATTGTGGAGAAATTTATCCTGCAAATAAACATGGAAGAAAAATCATAAAGGCTACAAATATTTTGCTAATTGGAACAATTGTTTCCTATATTTTAGTTGCCATAGCTATTATGGCAATACCATATTATCTTAAATCTATTTTTACTTTTTAGTAATTCTTTTTTACTATACCCTATGGATATTTTCTTTCATTGTGAAACAAAGAAGAAAAAGTGTTAGGGAAGACCAAGGTTTTACTTGACGGTGTTTTCAGGGGAAAACACCCTACGAGTCAGCTAAGATACTATCAATAATTCCTAGTATTTGATTCATAGTCTCTTCATCGGCTTTCTCTATAAACTTAATACTTCTAGAGTTATAATCAATGGATTTCATCTGTTCAGCCATGATGTAGCCCGTGAGATTTTCACTTTTCACTTTTACATGAAAGGGGAAATCTCTTTTTGTATTGGTAATGGGACAGGCAAACGCCAAGCCTAAATGTTGGTTGAAAACTTTGTTACTCATGATAATGGCTGGTCTTCTACCTTTTTGTTCATGTCCACTTTGAGGGTCAAAATTTAGAGCGACAATATCTCCTTGTTCAGGAATATACTTTACCACTCTTCTTTTCCCATTTTATGGCTAAACTCTTCTACTGCTTTATAGTCATGAGGCAATTGCTGAACCAAGTCGTTAATGTTATATTTTTTGCGTTCTTTTTTTATGGGTTCTAAAACAATTTTTTGATTTTCAATGAAGATTTTAACTTTGTCGCCGATAGACAACTGTAACTCTTTCATAATGTCTTTTGGAAAGCGTAAGCCTTGTGAATTACCCCAAGTTGAGATGGTTGCTGTCATGATATATCCTTTTAGGTGTATATCCAAAGTATATCATAATAGGATTTTTATGTCAACAGAGAATCTTATTCCTCCTTAATAAATACATTGCATTGATAGGAGCTTTAGTTTGGAGATAAGTTTTAAGAGCGTGTGAATTTAATTGTCTATCTTCAATTCTACAGTAAAACATACCCCATGTTCAGTATTTGATGCATAAAGTTTTCCATTCATGTGTTGCTCAATAATCATTTTAGACATGTATAATCCTAATCCCGTACCGTTTTTATCTTCTTTGGTTGAAAAGTAAGGTTCAAAGATAGTATAAATAATTTCAGGCTCAATGCCTCCAGCATTATCTTCTATATGAATAAAAACTTTATCTTTTTCTTCTACAATCTCTAGTTTTTGCAAGATGTCTATTACATCTTTGAGAGTAGAGAGTTTATTGTCAAGTTTAAAAAATCTCCATAAAACGATGGCAAAAATAGCTTCTATTGAATTTAGGGATGCGATAGAGAGGCTATGAACAACTGAAAGCAAATCTAATACTAACAATAGAGTTATCAGGAGTAATGGCGAAACTTATTTTTCCTAAAATAAAGTAACTTATAGCAACAATTATTATTTTTATAACAAGGTGAGATTGATTTTTCATAAGCTAATTGTTGATTCTTTAATCTAAGCCAATATTTGCACGTTTCAATAATCTTTCTCTTGTACTTTGTAGTGCTTCAATTTTAGAAACTACTTGGTTTTTTGTACCACTTTTTGCTTTCTCATTTAAACTTTCAATGCTGTTGTTTAAAAGTAGCATTTTCTTTTCTACCTCATGTGCAGTTTGTATGGATTGAAGTTCATTCTCTGCAAGTGTTTTACGTAACCATTCGAGTTTCTCTTTTTGCTCATTAATAGTAAGTTCTTGTTGTTTGATGGTTTTTTTATACTTAAGTACAAAGTAGATGAGTTCTAATAAGGCAAATAAAGCTAATCCAGCTAAAACTTGGAGGTATGTTCCTGAAATCATAATTCTCTTTTTTTAGATATATTTTAGCTAAAAACTTTGATAATCACAATTAAAGATTCATTTATGGTTAACATTATTATGATAAGATATGAAAAATTTAAAGGGTTATTATGCTTAAGTCAAAAGTTGTTTTTGTTCTTGTGTTTTTTTCCTTATTTTTTACCATTAGCCATGACTTGGTTCTTGCAAAACATTTTGATAACGACTGTTCTGTAACACTGGAAGTACATGAGTTGATTGAAGATTGTGAATGTTGTAATGATCTAATAGACTTACATGAAACTTTTCATTTCTCGGCAATAATCTATGACTTACTGGACATGAACTCACCTCATACTTTTTACACAAAATTAAACTTTACAACGTTAACACTTCCCCTTTCTATCTCTAAAAGTAATTTTCGACCTCCAATAGTTTAATCTTTTCACCTTACCTTTTTACATCATATTTTTAACAAATTAACTTTTTATAATTAAAGGAATAGATAATGAAAATATTACTTTTAAGTTGTATATGCCTAGGAATGCTCCATTCCCAAGCGTTAACACTAAATGACATATTAGAAAACTCAGAACAAAAAGAACTTATAACAAAAGCCATAACCCAAGAAGGTTTAGCCTTAGAGTCTAAAAACTTAGCAGACACAGAAACAGACCCTTTAACTTTTAACCAATCACTTGCAAGAGCAAACAGTATTGGTATTTCAGGTTATGAACATGAGATTTCAGTCTCAAAAGAGTTTAAATTAGGGGACATCCAAAACCTAGAACAAAAACAAAATAGACTGAATAATGAAGCCCATTTATTAGAGCAAGAGAAGCATCTCATTAGTTTTGATAACCGACTTAAGAACTTATATCATCAGTATTGTTTAGATGTTGTGTTTGTTAGTTCTTACCAAGAAGCCTACAATCAATTTACAATACTTTATGCTAAAAAAGAGAAAGCATTTAAACATGATGAAATAGCTAAAACCGAGTTGTTACAGTTAAAGTTTGAACTGAACCGACTGGAAATGGAGCTTGAAAATCTTCAAAGAAAACAGCAAAGTGCTAAGACTCTCTTGCTCTCTTTGACATCACTTAACAGTGCTGAGCCTTTGTCCTGTCAAGACACTTACCCTATAGTTCAAGAGCTTCATTTAGAAAACAATGCTTTTCAACTTTCGCAAGAAGCACATGACAAACGCATACAAAGTACCCAAGCAGGCTTGGATCGCTATACGAAAAAGCTTGAGAGTGTGGAAGTTTCCATGGGTTATGCTAAAGAGTTGGAAACAGATATTTATAAAATAGGTGTCTCCATTCCTTTAAACTTTTCCAGTAATAAGTCTGAATATGAAAGGGCTTCGCTTATGCATCAAAGTTCTGCCATTAGTTTGCAAAATGAACAGCAGATAGCCAATAAACAGTACCAAGTACGTGAATTGGCATCACGTTTAAGTCAGAACTTTCAGAATATTGAAGCACAAAAACAGAACATCAACCACTATACCAATAATTTATTGCCACTTATTAAAAAGAGTTATAACTACGGAGAGAGTTCGGTGATAGAATATTTATCGAGTCAGCAAAAACTCTATACTTTACAACAAGAACTATTGGAAAAACAAAAAGGCTACTACGTGACGCTTTTTCAGCTTTACAGCCTAAGTGAAATAAAGGAAATAAAATAATGAAAAAATTACTATTAGGACTCTCTTTGAGTCTATTACTACTTGAAGCAAATACCTTGGTACTTACAGCTGAGCAAGAACAAGATTGGCAAATAAAAACAGAAATTCCTAAGGCTTCAAAAACTCTACCGTTAGGGGAGTTTATGGCAGAAGTTGTAACGCCTCCTCAACACTTAAATATCATTACTTTAGCTTTTGAAGCACAAGTCAAAAAACTCCATGTTGCTTCCTATGACAGTGTAAAAAAAGGTCAACTTTTAGCTGAAGTTACAGGAAAAGACTGGATTGAGATACAACAACAGTTTATTGAAGAAAGTTTATCACTGAGAGAGCATAAGCAAGTTGTTAATCGTAAAAATCGTCTTTGTAACGAAGGGATTATTGCTAAAAAAGAGTGTATCACAGCGAATGCCATTTATAAAGCAGATAAGAGTAGAGTACGTGCTTCTAAGGCTTTGTTAAAAGGCTATGGAGCATCTGATAGAATGATAAATAGTTTGGCTAATAATTTAAAAATATCACAAACCATTCCTGTGTACTCTAAAGTTAATGGAAAGCTCTTGGCACTCAATATGCAGGCTGGAACAAGTACTATGCCTTCTGATACTTTGTTTAGTATACTTAAAGAGGGAGCTTTGTGGTTAGAGATGGATATATTGGTTCAGAAAGCAATGCTCTTAAAAAATGGTCAAAAAGTTAAAATAGCTTTTAATGGAGAATCTTTTGAAAGTGCTGTCTTACTTCATGCGCCTACCATTAACCCTGAAAACCAAACACAAAAAGTACGTTTTTCTTTACCTAACTCTGCTAAGTTTCTCTCTGGAATGAGAAATCCAGCGACCATTATAGGAACAGAAAAAACAATAAAAGTAGCTAAGAAATCACTTATAAACATTGAGGGTAAAAATGTTGTCTTCTTAAAGAATGACAAAGGCTATGAACCCTTAACGGTAGAGATTGTAGGTGAAGAGAATTCAAATTATTATGTAAAAGATATACCAGCACTTAATGCACCCATAGCTGTCTCTTCATTGTTGGTTTTAAAAACTTTGATGGAGGGTGAAGATGAATAGTTTAATACGCTTTGCCTTATCTCAACGTATATTTGTAATATTGTTGGCATTGGTGATTTTGGGATTAGGGGTAAAGTCTTATAAAGAATTACCCATTGATGCTTTTCCAGACATTTCTCCTACTCAAGTTAAATTGATTTTAAAATCTAAGGGAATGACACCTTCTGAAATGGAATCCCGTATTACGATGCCCATAGAAATGGGGATGGTGGGAATTCCTGGTGAGACCATGATGCGTTCGGTTTCTAAGTATGGTATTTGTGATGTAAGTATTGACTTTGAAGAAGGTACAGATATTTATTGGGCGAGACAGCAGGTAAGTGAACGTTTTATAGAGATTAAAGAGGAATTACCTGCAAATATTGAGGGTGGATTGGCTCCGATCTCTACGCCCTTAAGTGAGATTTTGATGTTTACCATTGAGTCTGATACCCTTAGTTTGACTGAAAAAAGAAGTCTCTTAGATTGGATTATTTCTCCTAAGATGCGTGCCATTTCAGGAGTAGCTGAGGTGAATGCCTTGGGTGGTAAAGTTAAGACTTATGAAGTTGTTCCAAATCTTTCAGCCATGAGATCTTTGGGTATTGAATTAGATGATATTTTCAAAACCTTAGAAGCCAACAATCAAAATGCTGGAGCAGGGCGTGTTACACAAGGGGTGGAAGCTATTTTAGTACGAAGTATTGGAAAGCTTAACTCTTTGGATGACATTGCTGCTTTACCCATAGGAAAAAGAGAGAATCGAGTTATTAGCATTTCAGATGTGGCAAATGTTCAGATAGGACACATAAGCCGAATAGGGTTTGTTACTAAAAATGGAGAAGCTGAAGCTGTTCAAGGTCTGATTCTTGGGATGAAGGGTGCAAATATTACTAAAGTACTTGAGCAAGTAAAAAGTGAATTGGCTGTGATTGCACCAACTTTACCCAAAGGTACGAGCATAGACATTTTTTATGACCGTACAGACTTAGTAAACTTAGCAACGGGTACAGTAAAAAATGCTTTGTTTGAAGCAGTCATTTTAATATTTGTGATTCTTTTACTGATGCTTGGAAACTTAGCATCTGCTTTTTCTGTGGCGTTGATTTTACCTTTTGCCTTGCTTATGACATTCATTGCTATGGAGTACTTTGGATTGTCTGCCAACCTTATGAGCCTTGGAGGACTTGCCATTGCCATAGGGATGCTGGTCGATTCTGCTGTGGTTATGGTTGAACACATTACAGCTGAGTTGGGAAATAAAGAGAGAGAAGATGAGAGTAAACTAGATATTATTCGTGAAGCGTCTATTGAGATGGCACCGTCGATTATTACGGGGGTTTTGATTATTATTATTGTTTTTATGCCTCTCTTTACGCTTCAAGGTTTAGAAGGAAAACTTTTTGCTCCTGTGGCATTGAGTATTGTTTTTGCACTTTTTTCTTCATTGATTTTAGCGTTAACACTTATACCTGTACTTAGTTCGTTTATTTTAAGTAAAAGAGAAGACAAAGAATCATGGTTGGTTCGTGTGCTTATTAAACTTTATAGACCGTTGTTAAAGTTTTGTATTCGTTTTTCAAAGTCGGTTATGTTCTTAGTGGTGATACTTTTTGCAGGCTCACTTTATTTGGCGATGGAGACAGGTAAAACGTTTATGCCTACGATGGATGAGGGAACAACCATTGTCATGATAGAAACACCCCCTTCTATTTCACTTGAAGAGAGTGTGGCTTTTAATTTAAAAATTCAACAAAAACTGATGAAGGCTGTACCTGATATAGAAAAAATAATTGCCCGAACAGGAAGTGATGAAATAGGGCTTGATCCAATGAGCCTTAACGATACTGATACCTTTTTGATTATGAAACCTGAAGAGCAATGGCAATCGGCATCGAGAGCTGACATTGTAGAGCAGATTCGTACGGTTATCGAAGAGATGGGAGGCATGGAAGGTGTTTTCACTCAACCCATAGAAATGAGAGTATCAGAGATGATAACAGGGGTTAGAGGTGACTTAGCCATTGATGTTTTTGGAAGTGATGCCAAGGAACTAGAGAAGATAGCCGAAGAGATAAAAGTTATTTTAGAGTCTACGCAAGGAAGTTCTGATGTTTTCAAAAAATCTAATGATGGTGTTGCGTATTTTGAACTTTCTTTTAATCAAAAAAACATGGGTTACTATGGAGTACAACAAGATGAGGTCAATGAGTTTTTAAATACCATGGTCACAGGCTCAAAAGTTGGGATTATCCAAGAGGGAATGCGACGGATAGACTTGGTGGTTAAAGGTCATGAGCGTTACAGAAATTCATTAGAAAAGATACAAGAACTTTATTATCCATTAGCCAGTGGGGAGAGCGTTGCATTAAGTAAACTCATCAACTTTAAACAAAGTTCAGGACCTGTACAGATAGAACATGAAAATGGTTACCGAAAAACAGTAGTACAGAGTAATGTAGAGGGCAGAGACTTGGTTGGTTTTGTAGAAGAAGTCAAAGCCAAAGTAGCCAAAGAATTAACCTTGCCAGCAGGCTACTACCTAAGCTATGGAGGAGAGTTTGAAAATCAACAACGTGCATCAGATAGATTGCTGATTATTGTACCAATAGCACTCTTTTTAGTCTTTATGCTTCTCTTTGTTTCCTTTGGTTCACTACTACAAGCAACCATGGTTTTTATGAATGTCCCATTGGCGCTTATAGGAGGTTTCGCAGGACTATACTTTTCTGGAGAATACATGTCGGTTCCTGCTTCGGTTGGGTTTATTGCTTTACTGGGAATTGCCATGTTAAACGGAGTGGTTATGATGAACTACTTTAACCATCTAGTACAAAAAGGAATGGCTGTTAAAGAAGTCATAGTTGAAGGAGCTGTAAAAAGGTTAAGACCCGTACTCATGACAGCACTCATTGCGTCTTTTGGGCTTATACCACTACTCTTTGCAACAGGACCAGGCTCAGAGATACAACGACCATTGGCGATAGTGGTTATTAATGGATTGGCAAGTTCTACACTTTTGACTTTGATTATTTTGCCTATTTTGTATGGGTGGGGGTATAGAAAAAGCAAAGAAGCTAAATAAAGTAAATAAAATATGGATAGATACTGATTTAGTATCTATCTTCTTCCTGAACTTCTAGTATCCGTTCTACTGTCTCTTCTATTATTTCGACTAGAACTTCTGTCATTATTATGTCTTGTAACATTCATTCGCGTATCAGAGCTACGACCTCTATAGTTATTACTGTCTCTACGGTCTCGATTGTTATTACTTCTAGTGTCACGCTTATGATTTCTAGATCTATCTACTTGTCTTCGGTCTCTTTGGTTGTAATCACGGTGTGTGTTTCTGTAGCTATTATTGTATTGACGGTTATCATGGTATCCTCCTCCACCATGACCAAGGGGAAGTAAGGGATGATGACGACAACCCGTAAATAGTCCAATAACTAACACAAGAAGTAATACTTTTTTCATTGTTAATCCTTATAATTTGTTAAAGGATATTAAAAATAAGTGGAGAATAAGTGTAATTTAAATTATTTTTAACGTATCCATTCAATGATGAGACCATTAAGAAAAACTAAAACAACAGCAGAGACAGAAAGCCCAATGAAAACATAGATAAGTTTTTTCATATTTAAAATATCTGTTAAGACATGAAACCCAACACCTCTAAGCGTAAGTATGAAAAATACAAGTCCTCCAATACTTCCAGCAAGTGCTAAACCAGGCGCACCCATTAGTTTCATAAGGGTAAAAGATACAGTAACATTTATGAGTAGCGTAATGGTGGCAATCTTGGCAGCTTTTCTATGTTCTTTTTTTGCGTAAAGAAAGAGGGAAAAAAGTTTTGCCAAACCATAAGGAATAAGTCCCAACATGTACATGGTTAAAACAGCAGCAGTGTCGGCTGTCATTTGAGCTGTGTAGGCTCCACGTTCAAAAAGTAACCATACAATCGGTTCTGCTAATATAATTCCCATAAGTGTGGCTAAACCAAGTAAAGAGAGAAGAATCCAAAAGACACGGTTTAGGTGTTGATGTGCCAATGCTTCGTTGTCATGTTTAATGGCTTTTGAAATGGCAGGGAAAAGGGCAATGGAAGCTGCAATGGCAATAATGGCTAAAGGCAATTGAAAAATACGATTGGCATAGAACAGGTAAGAGATAGAACCTGAGATAAGAAAAGAAGCTAATATAGTATCTATAAACGAAGAGATTTGAGGCATAGAGTTACCCCATACAGATGGGAAAAATAGGTTGTTAAAATCTTTCTTTTCTTTCTTTAAATCTTTCTGTTTACTCTCTTTATTTCGGTATTTCCAACCACCTATGAGTATGCGTTGTAAGTTAAACTGTTTAATGGCGATGAGATGGGCAATAACTTGAAGCGTACCACCAATAAGTACAGCAAAAGAAAGTGCAAAGATAATGGTTTCAGGTTCTTCTTTCATGTAAAAAAGTAAAGCAGCTATCATAGAGATGTTTAGTAGTGCTGTAGACATGGCAGAGGTTGCAAAATGCTCTTTGTATTGTAGTAGTGTTGCTAAAAATGTCACTATAAATACTAAGTCCAAATACCAAAAGTTAATGGCAGTTAAAGGGGCTGTTTGGGCTATCTGTTCTGCTGACCAATCTGGGGTAATAATCTTGGTTAGAACTTCAGGAAAAAGGGTGACCAGCAGAGAAAAACCAATAAGTATGAGCATGAAACGTAAGAAAATGGCTGTGGCAAAGACCCCTTTTTGTTTTGAAGCAATGAACGAAGGCATAAAGGCTTGGGTAAAAGCACCTTCTGCAAAGATGCGTCTAAAAAGATTGGGAAGTTTAAAAGCTACAAAAAAGATGTCTGTCCAAATGGAAGCACCAAGTGCCGATGCCATAGCAACATCACGTCCAAGACCTGTTACACGTGAAAAGAGAATACCGAAGCTGTTTGAGAAAATAGATTTTAATTTGATGATGGTTCTCCGTAAATATGAAGTGATATTGTAATTTTAGCTAAAGAAGTTAGTAGGGAGGGTTAGTCTAAATGTGATTTATTGTTTTGTATCAACTTGTGCTGATACAAAATTTATATTATGCTTCAAGTTCCATTTGTTTTGCTATAAAAGCTGATGTTGGTGCATCTACACTGTTGATGTGTAGGACTATCCATTCTGGTGACTTACGGATGAAGTTGGTGATTTTCTCTAGGTTATCAGTTCGCTTCCATTGATTTACAGCATAACCTAAATCGGCTAAAAAGATATCATGTGCCATTTTATGCATTTCGTAAGAAGGAAAGTCATATTTTCTCATAAGTTTTTCTTCATTAGAAAAGTGTTCTTTTACATGAACAAGATATTGATTCAGTTTTACTTCTAATTCTTCTAAGGTAGGCTGACCCATTTGATGTTGTGTAGCAAGTTTATCTATCTCATTCAATAGTTTCACTTCGTCTTCGTGTGTTTGTTGCATCTCTTCAACGTCTAAGTCTTCAAGTTGTTCTATATAAACTAATGCCATACAGGTAATCCTTTTTTATTTTATTATAGATAATAAGGGGGAATTGTTACTTGATAAATATCAAGTGGGCTATATTATGCCATTATTTTACCAGCGACTACTAATTCCAATACCATATCCTGAATTCATGGCGATTGGTTTTATTTCCAATTGTTTGTAGTTCGTTGTAAAATAAAAACTACTTAATGTTCCTATGACTGCTCCTGCAAGTACATTAGAGTTATGGTGTTCATCTGCTTTTATTCTACTATAGCCTACAAATATGGCTCCTAAATAAGCAGGGATTGAATAATCTAATCCATATCGTTTATGAACAAATGCAGCTGATTGAAATGTTGCTGAGGTATGTCCTGAAGGAAAAGAATGTTTTTCACCATTTGGTCTTGTTCTGTTAACGCTGTATTTTAATCCATAAGTTATGGCTGCATTGGTGGCAAATGATTTATGAAATTGATTTTGTCCTTCATCATCATCAAGGTAAAGGGTTGTTCCATAAACAGTTGAGGGTATAGCAAGAAGAAGGATGTCTCCTATTTTTTCGCTATCTATTGCAAATGTAGTTTGTGTTAGTAGTACCGATAAAGTTAATAATATTTTTATTTTCAATTGATTCCCCCAAGTTTTGAGTTTATCATTTTATTGATAATAAATGTGTGAGATATTAGAAATAGAGTTCAATGGATTGTAGAGATTTGAAGTTAAAATAGGGGGGGTAGTAAATAACAAAATGAGATTTCCTCCTTTAACTTGAAAAAACATTTTGCTATTTGTGTTGCAGAAGTATGTAAACTTCTTTGAAACTTTCTAAAATTCTTCCTCAGGTCCTTTGTATAGCCCTTATAACGATAACGAATATCGCTATGAATATGATAGCTAGATTTTTTCATAATTTCTTCACATAATTTATAGTATTTTAGAAAGTTTGTTTAAAATATAAGTAAATATAATATAAATTAATATAATAAAATTATTGTTATTTTTAATTAAAGGTATATAGTTTTATATTGTTGTTTTTTACTTTAAAAAGGCTTGTTTGAGAAGTTTTATAAGTCTCTAGAGTACTATTTTCTATATTTATAATTTTACGTGCTTGTTTTCCAATTATGTCATTGTTTAAAACAACTGCTTGTTTTATTTATTAAGTTATAATTGTTTATGAGCTGAAAATAGGGAACTCACTTGAAAAAAGCTACTTACAAACCAACTAATCAAAATACTATTATTATAAATGAAAGAGATGGGTACTGTGCAATACTCCTAAACGGTGACTACAAAACCGTCTCTATAAATGACCTAGTGTTTGAAGAGGAAGGGCTAAAACTCTCTTCGCTTGATGAGCTAAAAGAGAATGTTTTTATAAACTGCATTAAAAATCCTTTGAGTGATATTCTTTACTCTGACAACACTAACCGTCTTACTCCTGAACCTCACCAATATAAAATTCAATCAAATAAAGGAAAAGAATGTATTTAGAAAATATAAAACTATGGAACTTTAGAAAGTATGGCACAAATATAGAATATCTTGACAAGATAGAAACACCTGACTTGGATTTAACTTTTAATAAGGGATTAAATGTTCTTATTGGTTCAAATGATTCTGGGAAAACAGCAATAATTGATGCTATTAAATTGGTATTGAAAACACATAGTTATGAATTTATTCGACCAACTAGAGAAGATTTTTTTTCTGAAACTAAAAAGTTTAGAATAGAGATGATATTTAAAGATTTTAATGCTCATGAAGCTTCAAATTTTCTTGAGTGGATAGGGTATGATGATGAAGGAAATATATTTCTAAAAGTTATGTATGATGTATCAAGGGATGATAGAAGAATATTTCCTTCTGATGTAAAAGCTGGTATGGATATAGATGGGACTTCATTACTTGCTGATGCAAGAGAAAAATTAAATATTACATATTTAAAACCATTAAGAGATGTAAGTAGTGAGATGATTGCAAAAAAAAGTTCAAGAATATCTCAAATATTAATGGGAGATGAAGCATTTAAAGGAAAAGAAACTTCACATGATTTAATTACAATTTTTTCTGAATTTAATGAAAGTATAGAAAATTATTTTGAAGGTACTCCCTCTGATGATAAAGGAAAAAAATTAAAAGAAAAAATAGATGATTATATACATAGTTTTTATGATGTTACAAAAGAGAGTAACTTTAGTGTTTATGATGGAAAATTAAAAGATATTCTTGAAAAGATAACTCTTTCTATAAAGGATGAAACAAATTTAGGTTTAGGAACACTTAACCGTCTTTTTATGGCAACTGAATTAATACATTTAAATAGAGAGAATTATCATGGACTAAATTTAGCTTTGATTGAAGAGTTAGAAGCACATTTACATCCACAAGCTCAAATGCAAGTTGTAGAAAAACTGCAAGAAGAGCCAAATAAGCAACTTATATTAACTACTCATAGTCCTAGTTTAGCTTCCAAAGTAAAATTAGATAATTTAATTATTTGTAATAACTCTAATGCTTATCCAATGAGGGAAGAATGTACAAAACTAGCTAAAGGCGACTATTACTTTTTGGAGAGATTTTTAGATTCAACTAAATCAAATTTATTTTTTGCAAATGGAGTGATACTTGTTGAAGGAGATGCTGAAAATATTTTAATACCTACTCTTGCTAAAATAATGGGTAGAAGTTTATCAAAATATGGAGTATCTGTGGTTAGTGTAGGAGGCGTTGCATTTTTAAGATATGCAAATGTTTTTTTAAGAAAAATCGAACCTCAAATAACTATGCCAGTTTCAGTAATAACAGATGTTGATGTTAAACCAATTGAATGTAAGCCTACTAAAAAAGTGGATGGAGTAGCAGTTGAAATAGTAAGTGATGAGTTAGAGGCTCAAAGAGTAGAAACAATTCAAGAAAAAGAAATAAAATATCCTTTACCTATTAAATCTTTCATAGCTCCATATTGGACTTTAGAATATACTATTGCTTTAAGTTGCTTATCTAGGCTATTCAGTCAAGCTGTATATATTGCTTGGAAAAGTAAAGGTCGTGATTATGTTTATACAGATGATGAAAAAAGGCAATATATTATAGATGCAAATAATGAATATTATACTTGGTTAGCAGATGGTAAAAGTATTGAAGTAATTGCATTTGAAATTTATAATAATAGATTAGACAAAAGTAGCAACAAACTATCTAAGGCAGTTGTAGCACAAATATTTTCACAACTATTGGATGAAACGGACTTAATTTTTTACAATATAGAAAGTGATGATAAATTAAAATATTTAATTGATGCTATAAATTATGCAACTGGTAATTGAGTATGATAGAAATTACAGATGTAGATATAGAAAAAGTCGAACAGAAATTTGGATTGACATTTGATGCAGAGAGTAGAGAATTTATTAAATGTTTAGAGTCAAAAGATATACAAGCTTGTCCAGGAGCAGGTAAAACTACTTCTTTGGTAGCTAAACTTGATATATTGTCAAATTATATGCCTTTTGATGATAATAGTGCTATTTTAGTATTGACACATACTAATGTAGCAGTTGATGAAATTAAAAATAAACTTGGAATAAATGCTTCAAAGGTATTGGGCTATCCAAATCATGTTGGTACTTTTCAATCTTTTGTAAATAAATATCTTGCTATTCCTATGTATGTAAAATTATTTGGCAAGAAACCTGAGAGAATAGATGATGATATCTTTGTTGACTTATTTTTTAATAAACTTGAAAATAATACGAAATATGGATTAAAAGAAAAATTTAAAAAAGGAACAACTTCTGAGATTGAAAAAATAAATAAAGTTAAGAACTTTTTAAAAAGTTTTTATATTGATGAAAATGAATTTTTACAAAACTTTGATGGAACAGCTTTTATTTATAGACATAATCCACCTTCAAATACTTATATACAGTTAAAAACTTTAAAAAAAGAAATTTTACAAAAAGGGGTATTGACGTTTAAGGATACTTATTTTTTATCAATAATGTATCTTAATAAGTATCCACAAATAATTGAAATATTTCAAAAAAGATTTAAGTATGTATTTGTAGATGAAGCACAAGATACGGATGATAGACAATTTGAAATAATAAATAAGCTTTTTAGTGAAAATACTATTGTTCAAAAGATTGGAGATAATAATCAAGCAATTTTTAATTTTTCAGGAGCAAAAGATAAGGGATGGGAAGTAGATGAAAATAGTATTAAAATAAAAAATACAAAGAGGCTATCTGCTCTTATTTCAGAACAGGTTATTAAAGTTGCAATTGATCGACAAGAGTTAAATGGTAATGATACAATTGATATTCAACCTACAATTATACTATTTGATAATGCTGAAGGGGTTCTTCCAAAATTTGGAGATTTAATTATTGAAAATGAATTACATTTAGATGAAAAACATTCTTTTAAGGCTATTGGTGCTATAGGTAAAGAAAGTAAAAATGGAGATACTATTTTAGATTACTTTCCTCAATATCAACAAAATAATATTATTCAAGCGAATGATACTTTAGTTGAAAAGTTTAGAGCTATGAGTATTGAGAATATTCGACCTAAAAATTATAAGAATATTTTACTAGATATTTTAACAGACTATTTGAAAGAGAAAAATATTTTAAATAATGCTAAGGTTTTTACAAAAAATACAATACTTTTTTCTTTACAGGAAAATAATGAAGAAGAGTATAATAACTTTAAACTAAAACTATTTTATATTACAGAAAAATTGGCTTCATTAGAATGTGTAGAAAATGATATTAAAGAGTTGTTATCAATTTTTCTTGATTTCAAAGAAGAAACTCTTGATGATGAAGTGTTAAGTGAAGTAATTAAAACTTATCAAATTCAATTAGAAAGTAAATCTAAACAAAATATCTGTACACATGAAAGTGATGATATAAACTTTGATATTGCTATTTCAACAATACATAAAGTTAAAGGGGAAACGCATACGGCTACACTTGTTTTAGAAACTTTTAAATCTTCATATGACTTAATTCATCTTATTAAACTTTTTCAAGGTAGAAAATTTGCTGGTGCTAATAAAGATAAAAAGAGATTAATCTATGTAGCGATGTCTAGACCAACACACTTTTTATGTTTAGCTATGCATAAAGAACAAATAAAGGATTTGGTAAAAGATGTTAAATCTTTAGAAGATAATGGTTTTAGGGTAATTACTTTATAAATATGACAATTTGACATGTTTAAAACAAATAAAAATAATAAATGTTAAAATTGTAAAAAGAGAGGGAAAAGATGAACAGACCAAAAGTAAATGAAGAATATATAAACTGGGTAGTAGAACTAAAAAAGTTAATTAGTTCATCACAAATAAAAGCTTCTCTATCAGTTAATAGAGAGATGTTAGTTATGTATTGGGAGATAGGTAAATCTATTTCCGAAAAAGTAGAAGTGATGAAGTGGGGTTCAGGTATTGTTGAGGTACTCTCAAAAGATTTAAAAAAACTTTTTCCCAATCAAAAAGGATTTTCAAGAACCAATCTCTTTTATATGAAAAAATGGTTTGAGTTTTACTCTGTTGGTGAAGTCGAATTTGAAAAAGTCCAACAACTTGTTGGACAAATTCCTTGGGGTCAAAATATTGTAATTATGAGCAAGTCAAAAGATACAAAAGAGGCTCTATTTTATCTCAATAAAACACTCATCAATAATTGGTCAAGAACTGTATTAAATCATCAAATAGAGTTAGAGTTGTATGAGAGACAAGGGAAAGCCATCACTAACTTTGAAAAAACATTAGTAAAACCAAGCTCTGAATTGGCAGTTGAGACGCTTAAAGACCCTTATAAATTTGATTTTCTAACACTACAAGAGAAGGCTCTTGAAAAAGATATAGAGGAGCAGTTGGTTACAAATATCACCTCTTTTTTACTTGAACTTGGGAATGGTTTTTCATTTGTGGGAAGACAAGTTCCCTTGGAAGTAGATGGTCAAGATTTTTATATTGATTTGCTTTTTTATCATATTCACCTGAAATGTTATGTTGTTGTGGAGCTAAAAGCTGTTGATTTTAAAGCTGAATTTGCAGGGAAAATGAACCTTTATCTATCTGCTGTTGATGATTTGATTAAAACAGAAGATGAAAACCCTACTATTGGGCTACTGCTATGCAAGTCAAAATCTAAAATAGTTGCAGAGTATGCTCTAAGAGGAACAACACAACCTATAGGCATAGCAGAATATGAGCTAAGTAGAGCTATTCCTGATGATTTAAAAGCACAGTTACCTACGATTGAGACGATAGAAGAAGAGTTAGAGCTTGTTAAGAAGATTTTACAAAGAGAGGACGAAGATACCAAATATAGAACCAACTAAAGATATGACAACTCTATTATTGATACCTCAAAAGAACAAGCTGTAATACAGATAAACAATTTTCAGAGTATTGGCTAAAATTACCTCCTAAAGATATATTGGAGCTTAAATTGCATAAAGCTATTGAGAATGCTCGACAGAAAAAGTAGAGGAGCTTTAACATGAAACTAGAAATCATAAGCGACACCCATGGAAAACACGAATTCTTAACCCTAAAAGGGGCTGATGTTCTCGTTCATTGTGGGGATTTTTCTCATGGGAGTCGTGAAGAGATAATAAGCTTTTTAGAATGGTTGTCAGAGCAAGAACATGAGCATAAGATTTTGATAGCTGGGAATCATGACCGATGGCTTGGAGAGATGGCTGAAATGGAAGAGCTAAAAGAGGAGTTTAGAAACTTTGTTTTTAGAAGTTATGGGGTTATCTATTTACATGATGACAGTGTGCTTATTGATGACATTAATTTTTATGGCTCACCTTACAGTGTTACTTTTTATAGTTGGTCTTTTATGGAAAGTGAGGAAGAACTTGCGAAAAGATATAAGAATATACCCGATAATACACAAGTACTTTTAACCCATACGCCTGTAAGAAATATTTTAGATAAAACCTCTAAAGGTGAGTATGTTGGTTCTAAAGCATTAGGGCATAGGATTTCTGAGTTGGAACATTTACAACTGCATTGTTGTGGACATATTCATGAGAGTTATGGTGTGATGGATGTAGAGGGTGTAACCTACGTGAATGCCTCTATTGAGAATTGGTATGGAAAAGAGAAAGAGAGTATTGTGGTGACACTGTAGTCAAGACAGCTAAGACTTAAAAACATAACAATTTGACATGTTTGTAAAACTTCTAAACAATAGTTGCTATACTTCAGTAATTAAAAGACTAGGAAGCAAAAATGATTGTAGGTATAGAAGGTACTGTTGAAAAGAAAGACCCAACATTTGTGCATTTAAATGTAAATGGACTCATACATGAAGTCAATATTTCTGTGAATACTTCAAATAGTATCAAAGAGAGTAGGGTTAAGCTTTTGGTAACGCAGGTTATTCGTGAAGATGTAAATTTACTTTTTGGTTTTATGGAAGCCAATGAAAAGAAAATGTTTGACACACTCATTAAGATAAATGGCGTAGGTCCAAAAGTTGCTATGGCTACGTGTTCTACTTTTATACCTGAGACATTTTCTCGTGTGGTGGCAGATAAAGATGTAGGATTACTAAAACGTGTTCCTGGAATTGGTCCTAAGGCTGCCAGTCGTATACTTGTTGAGTTGGCAGATTTCATAGTAGATGGTAACGCAGACGCTTCTGCACTGGACAATGGAATGTCAGATGCAATACTTGCTTTAGAGAGTTTAGGATTTAAAAAAGATCAGATTAAAAAGGCATTGGCTGGAGCAAGTGGAGATACAGCTTCATTGGTGAAACAAGGGCTTAAGAAACTACAAAGACTATAAGAGAAATAAAGATAAAATACTTCCATCATTTACAAGGAAATAATTAATATGAATATAGCAGTACTCTTTGGTGGCTCTAGTTATGAACATGAAATATCTATCGTTTCGGCGATTACACTTAAAAAAGTTTTAAAAAACTCAACACTCTCTTTTATTTTTGTGGATGCAAATAGAGAGCTTTATTTAATAGACGCTGAAAATATGAAGTCAAACTATTTTTCTAATGGTAGTTATAAAAAAGCTAAGAAACTTATTTTGAAAAAAGGTGCTTTTTGTACTGTAGGACTTATGGGTCTTAAAGAACAAAACTTAGGTACGGTTTTAAACCTTATTCATGGACGTGATGGAGAAGATGGGAAGATTGCTTCTTTATTAGAGTTTAATGACATTGCTTATATTTCCCCTAGAGTAGATGCTTCGGTACTTTCGTACAACAAACTTTACACTAAACTTTATGCTGAGAGTCTAGGGGTAAAAGTTGTTCCTTACTCGGTGTTAAGTTCTTCGGATAGTCGTGATGTAACGTTAGAGTACCCCGTAATTATTAAACCTGTGAGACTAGGTTCTAGTATTGGGGTGAGCATTGTAAAATCTGCTGATGAGTTGGACTATGCTTTAGATGTTGCTTTTGAGTTTGACAACCAAGTATTAATTGAGCCGTTTATTGAGGGTGTGTTAGAGTACAACCAAGCTGGGTGTAAAACTTCTGAATTTGAACTTTCTATTGTTGAAGAGCCAAATAAAGAAGAGTTTTTAGACTTTGAAAAAAAATACCTTGACTTCTCACGTGATGGAAAAGTAGGGGATGCTGATATTTCGGCTGAGCTTAAAACAGACATTCAAGAAGCGTTCAAAAAAGTTTATGCAAGTATCTTTGAAGGTTCTATCATCAGATGTGATTTCTTCGTAGTCGATGGCGAAGTATTGTTAAATGAGATTAATCCTATTCCTGGATCTATGGGAAATTATCTGTTTGAAGACTTTGAAGGAATGGTAGAGCGTTTAATTAACACGTTACCTAAAGAGCATAGAATCAAGATAGATTATTCATACATTAATTCTATTCAGTCTGCTAAGGGTGGAAAAGTATAAGGGAGTTAGTCTAGTAATTTAACTTACTAGACTTTTTTCTAAGGTCTATTTAGAAAATGGTATGAAAGCATAACCATCATTCTGAAGGGCAATTACTCTTGTAATTGAGTTAGGCACAAGTTTCATAAATGGATATAAGTCATCATGCTTAATCTTAAATCTATCAACAGCAATTTGACATGCTTCAATGGATAAGTTTTCATGCTTTGATATTTTGTTAAGCATCTTTGCTACTTTCGCCATAGCTTTATCTTCTTTAGGTACTTTTGTTGAAACAATGCTGGTACATCCTGAGTGAATGGTAAGTACTGCATCATAAGGAATCTTTTTATCTATGTACTCTTGAAGGGTAATGTCAATTAACCACAGTCTTGAAGCTATAAACTTTGTATCTCCACTTGAACAGTCAAATACAACTGTTTGTTTTTTTACGTCTACTTCTTTAGAAGTATTACTTTCCTGTGCAAAGCTTAATACAGAGAGAAGTAAGCTAAGTACTACAATGTTTTTTAGTTTCATATTTGTCCTTTAAATTTGAGCAGAATTATATCGTTTTTATTTGATATTATTTAATAACTCTCGTTGCCTTTACAAATAATAAACTGTATCTACTGTCATCAAGTGAGGTAATAATAATACCCTTCTTTTTGGAAGCAGCATGAATAAAGTTTCCATCGCCAATGTACATACCTACATGAGTTACAGGCATATTTCTTGATTTATCAGTTAAAAAGAAAAGTAGGTCACCTTTTTTAAGACTGAAACGGCTTACTTCTTTTCCTACTTTTGACTGTGCATTGGCTGTACGTGGAATACTTACACCCTCTTTTTTATAGATGTATTGCATGTATCCTGAACAGTCAAAACCTTTAGGGTGAGTTCCACCCCAAACATACTTACCACCTAAGTGCTTTTTAGCATTGGTTAAAATATTTTCTTTGTTATAGTCTATAGCAGATTTGGCTAGGTTACTACGTTTACTTTCGAGTTTGTCTAAGTCATTGAGGATACTGTTTTGTTCAGCTAAAAGTTTGTTACGTGCGAGTTCTTTTAAGAGTGCTGCTTGTTCAGCAAGGAGTTTGTCGTAGTTTTTGTTGTGGGTGATACGTTTACCTTTAAGTACTTTTCCATCTTTGTCTTTAATGATAAAAATATTGTTATTGGAAGTTGCAAGAGAAAAAGAGGTACAGATGATAAGATATAATATTAGATTTTTCATACTAATATTATATCTTAAATTTAAGAAATTACAAAGATTATTGTTTTAGCTTCGCTTCACTAGGATAGATAAACGAGAGTTCTTTGAGTAATTTTACACGTTCAGGTTCAGTTGTTGAGTAGGCATTAAGTTGCACTTTTAACACAGAATCTTTACTTGCATCTTTACTTAGGTTTTTAGTTGTAGAAAGAATCAATACTTCTTTTGTACCTTGTCCAGATTTTACGCTTGCTTGTTTAAATCTTTTAATTTCGATTTTACCAGCATACTGTCCAACTACTTCCATCTTATAGGTATGGTTGTTTGGTTCAGTGTTTTTAAAGAACATTAGGTAGTCATTACTTACGGTTGTATTTTCTACTTTATAGAGTCTATTACCTTTGTTAATGTCTAAAATCATGTATTCTTTTTCACCACTCATTATAATCAGCATGGCAACAATAAGCGCTAAAGCACCAGCATACATATAACTAACTGGTCTTAACATCTTCGTTTCTTTACCCTCATAAGCTGTGGCATTACTTGACCATTTAACAAGAGAGTCTTTACCCAGTTTACCCATAACGGTAGTACAGGCATCAACACATTCTAAACAGTTAATACATTCTAGTTGTAAACCTTTTCTAATGTCAATATGTGTTGGACAAACCGTTACACATTTTTCACAAGTTGTACATTCGTTTTCTTCTTCAGCTAAATCTTTTTGTTTAAAGACCAACTTCTCTTTTTTCTCATCATAAATCTTACCACCTCTTACTGGGTTGTAAATGGCTTGAAGTGTATTTTCATCGTAAAGAACAGACTGTATACGAGAATAAGGACAGATGTATGCACACCAGTCTTCTTTTAAGAACACAACATCATAAACAAGGAATGCAACAATTCCAAGAATCAGACCCATAAGAACAGGGTGTTCATCAGGTGACATGATGTAGTTAAAAAAGTCTTCAGGTGGTACAAAGAACCATGTAAAGTTCGCAGCAGCTATAAATGCTAAGGTTGTCCAAATTAAAATAGCAAGAAGACGTTTACTTGCATTCTCTTTAGTTGTATAGTCTGGTTCTTTTTGCTTGTTAGAGATTTTCTTTCTCATACCAAGGAGTTTTGTTTCTATAAGGTCACGGTAGATAACTCTAAAGATGGTTTGAGGACAAGCCCAACCACAAAACACACGACCACCAACAGAGGTAGCTGCAAAAATACCAATAAAGAGTAACATTAGTACAAATGGCATCATGTAAAGCTCTTGCATGTCAAATAACGTACCCATTAGGTGTAGTTGTTGTTTGTCAAAAGAGAGTAGAAAAATATGGTTTCCACCAAAAGTAATAAATGGTAAACTCAATGAGAATATGGTTATTAATATGTATACGTAATAACGTTTAATTCTAAAGGGGAGTTTTGGTTCGAGCTTTTTAGGCTTTTCTTTTTTTATTTTTGTAGCTTGAGCATTCTGTTGTTCAGTTTCTTCATTTTGAAGTTCTTGATTTTCCACGCTTCATCCTTTATTTTGCTATAATTATTTAGATTATAGACAAAAAGAGCTATAGTTTCACTTATATCTTTAAATTATAATTAACATAATTTAAAATTATTAAAGGAGATTGATTTGTCTAATGTAAAATGTTCACATTGCCAACTAGAATTTGATAAGTCTGTGATGATAACAGAGGAACCAGAACTTTATTTTTGTTGTAATGGATGTCAAGGTGTTTACCATCTCTTAAAAGAAGATGGGTTAGATGATTTTTATGACAAAATGCGTAATGCCACCATAGCCCCTCCTATAGAAAGTCAAAATGATACGGGTAACTTTGACTTAGAGAGTTTTAAACAGCGTTACATTAAAACAGATGAAAATGGCTTCTCAAGAGTGGATTTAGTTATAGAAGGAATTCACTGTGCAGCTTGTGTTTGGTTAAATGAAAAAGTTATTAACCAAACAGAAGGGGTCTTAGAAGCCAGTATTAACTTTTCAAATAACAAAGCCAAAGTTATTTGGGATGAAGACGTTGTAAAACTTTCGAGTATTATTGATAAGATTCGCTCTGTAGGGTATAACGCCTACCCTTATGATCATAATGAGGCGAGTGAAAAGTCGGTTGAAGCAAAACGGGATTACATCACCCGTGTTGGGGTTGCTATATTTGGTACCATGAACATTATGATGATTGGTGTGGCTAAGTATGCTGGATATTTTTCAGGGATGGATCCTGAAGTTTTACACATGATTCATGTGGTGGAGTTTATTTTTGCGACCATGGTGCTGTTTTATTCAGGAAAAGTCTTCTTTAAAGGCGCATTCTTTGGTTTGAAAAATAAAATCATCAACATGGACTTACTGGTTTCTGGAGGGGCTACACTTACTTACCTATATTCTTTAACCATTTTATTTGGAGCAGAAGGACAAAGTTATTTTGACTCTGTTGCTATGATTATTATGTTTGTCTTAGTTGGGAAGTATTTGGAAGTCTTAGGGAAAAAGTCTGCCATGGACAGTATGGACAAGATTAAAAATCAAATTCCACTTGAAGCCACTGTGGTTAGAGAGGGTGGAAAATCAGTTGTGATGTTGGATCAGATAGAAGTAGGGGACATTATAGAGGTTAAAAATGGTGAAAAAGCTTCGGTTGATGGAAAGTCCATTGTAGAGTTGGCTACTTTTGATGAGAGTTCTTTAAGTGGAGAGTCTTTGCCTGTTGAAAAACAAAAAGGTGACCTTGTCTTTTCTGGAACCATTAACAATGGTATGGTCATGCGTTATGAAGCCACCAAGAACTATGCCAATTCAACTTTAAGTACCATGATGAATCTTTTAGAAGACTCTTTAGCCTCTAAACCTAAGATCGAAGAGACGACCAATAAACTCTCTAAACACTTCTCTTTAACCATTATTTTGTTGGCACTCATGACTTTTGTGGGCTGGTATTTCTATTCTAGTGACTTTGAGACTTCATTGATTATTACCATCTCGGTGATTGTTATTGCTTGTCCTTGTGCTTTGGCTTTGGCAACACCCATTGCTTCTTTGGTAGGGATTTCATGGGCGACAGAGAAAGGTTTACTCTTTAAAGAGGCAAAGTTTATTGAGACTTTTGCGAATGCTACGGCTGTTGTTGTGGATAAAACAGGAACCATTACCAAGGGAGACTTAACTGTTAAACATCAAAGTCAAGTTTTAAGTGTTGAAAACCTTGCCTTGTTGTTTGCGTTGGTAGATGCTTCCACTCATCCTGTGAGTAGGGCGATTAAAAATCATCTGCTACAAGAACATATTGATATAGACAATAAAGAACTCTTGAACATAGAACAAATCTCAGCCCAAGGGATTGAAGCCTATTATCAAGAGAAAAAGCTTTTGGGTGGTAATGCTAAGTTAATGCAATCGCAAAATATCGCTGTGGAGCCAAGTGAGTATACTATTTATCATTTTGCCATTGATAATGTATTACTGGCTACGTTTGAACTCGAAGATAGCATTAAAGAAGATGTTGCTGAGTTAGTGGACTACTGTCAATCTAATAAGATTAAAATTATCATGGCGACAGGTGACCATGAAAAAGTTGCTCGACGTGTTGCAAGTGAAGCAGGTATAGATGAGGTAATGTTTGAAATGTCACCCATAGATAAAGCTGAGTTAATTAAAAAACTGAAAAATGAAGGTGAAACGGTGGTTATGGTGGGTGATGGGATTAATGACACTTTAGCCCTTTCCCATGCTGACATCGCCATTGCCATGGGTTCAGGGGCTGATGTGGCACTTGCTATGTCCGATGTGGTGGTGATGAATAACTCTTTAAGAGGGGTGAAGGATTCATTTAATATCTCAGGTCGTACCTATAAGTTTATTAAACAAAATTTGATGATATCATTGGTTTACAATGTTTTAACGATTCCATTGGCAATTGCAGGATATGTTATGCCATTGGTCGCAGCACTCTCCATGAGTTTAAGTTCACTGCTTGTAGTAGGGAACTCCATGCGAATCAAAAATGAAAAGTAAACATTAAAAAGTAAAGGAAAAAATAGATGAATGAAGTATTACAGTTAGAGTTAATCGTTGGGGTAGTGGTAACATTTACACTTATTACAATCTTTGTGGCATCAGCAAAAAAAGGAAACTTTGATGATCAAAAAAAGATGATGGATGGAATGCTTTTTGATTCACCAGATGATTTAAAAGCAGCAGCAGATAAAGAGGCGAAACAAGAAGAGATGATAGCTAAGAAGAGAGAGCAAAAAGAAAAATAAAACTATTTTTGTTTATATATATTATAAAGTTATGATTAAGATGTTTTATCTTGTATTTTTTATAATATCTTTTATTTTTAATTTTATAATTTATTTAAACTTATACTTATAACTCTACTTTTCCACGCAAATTACACATTTAAGGCTTAAAATATGTTAAGTTTTTTAAATATTTAAGTTTAAGTATTAAAAAAACTATATTTTAAGTTTTAAAAAAGGTTTGTTATGTTTAATGTTTTTCTTGTTTTTATCTTCGCTCTTATTTTTAATGGATGTGCCAATAGTACTCAAAGTTCTTCAGTAACGCTAAAAAAAGAAGGTATAAAAATAGATAAGTTACAGAAGTACGCTAGTAATATGGGATGTAAAGTGTTAAAGAATGGGTATATGGTTTGTCCTAAGTCAATGAACCGATAAGCAGTTTCAAGGTGCGTTAGCTTTAAAGCTGATTTCGGTTATTGAACGTTTTATAGTAAAAAGTAAATCAACAAAAAAAGACCAATAATATGAATGGTTTTAATAAGTGTCATAGCAGCGACATTGGCTATCTGACATGAGGTACAATGATTGTACTTTTTACCTTCATATTGAGCGTAGAAAAAGTAAGTTACCGTAGCTAGAAGTAATATGGCTAGTAGGGAATACTCTAAAGTCTTCAATAAGTTTAAAGCAGAACCTTCTAAGAAAAAACTTGTACCAAGTGCTATAACTCCTCCAATAACTCCATATTTAATACCTTTTAAAAGCTTGTCACCTACTAAGTTTGTTGGGCATGATTCTAGTGTTATGTTATTAGTATTTTGTGTTAATTTATTTTCAAAAAGTTCTTTTTCTTCGATTGACATTCTGGCTAAGAAAGTTGAACCTAAAAGATAATCCATTTTTCTCTGAATAAGAATGGCTAAGTCATCTTCAGCCGTTAAGAACTGCTGTTGTCCTTCTCTG
Organism: uncultured Sulfurovum sp.; assembly: GCA_902727895.1. GTDB lineage: Bacteria > Campylobacterota > Campylobacteria > Campylobacterales > Sulfurovaceae > UBA1140. The sequence goes on along the minus strand of CACVAP010000039.1, from coordinate 57,188 downwards.
TCTTCATACATTACTTTAATCTTTTGCGCACGTGTTGTTGTTGCTGTAAGATTTGGAAAGTAGGCTGTTGATTCAGTAGGATGAAGTTTACCTTCTTTTGTAAAGATAGTAGGGTTAATAATCTCAATAAACTCATTGTCTTTTTTTACAACCATTACGGTTAAGGGCGAGCTAATCTGATAAGCTGAAAGACCTTCTAAGTTGTTTGCTGTGATGGTGTCTTTTAGGTCAGTGAGTAGTTGGGTTAGTGTCTCGTCAAAGTGACGTACTGTCCCTCCAAACCCAAAATCTGTTTGGGCTGGATAGGTTATGATCTCTTGTATCAAAGTTACTAAAGGGCTTAGTGACTTTTAGAAACGACAATTAACATCTTTACGTTAATTACCATAAATCTAAAGAGTTGCCAGATTTTACAGGTTCTCATTGCTTTTGCAAATTTTCCTGGAAGCATTGTTAAGTTAAAGTCATCGCTTTTTGCAAAGTTTAATTCTTCTTTTACCATTGTGTTCTCCTTGTTTCTTTTTAGTTTTTTGAATTGTTTCGAGCTTATTCTGGAATTAAAGTCCAACCTGGCTTAAGTTTTGCTTTCCAAATAAACATGTGGTGTAAAATATGTTTAATCCAGTGTCCAGCAAGACCAATCTCACCAAAGGTATACTTTGTGTCACGTCCTGTTCCTGGGTATTTTTCAAAGTCAGGTACAACAGGGTAAACAGTCATTGCTGCAGCAGTACCATTAAGTACACCTTTACCAGCAGAAGCAACACAAGCAGCACCCATTTCAGCCATAGAAGCTTTATGAAGCTCTACATCATCACCTTTTTTAATCATATCACAAACAGAGTGTGCAACAGCTTTTCCGATGATTCCAGCAGGCATACCTGTTCTAGGTGGAGTAGGGTTAATGGCTGTTCCATTTGGAGAAGTCATTGGTTTAGAAATAAGATGTGGAGGAGCAAAAGCAATACCAGCTGCAAAGATGTTTCCAAAACTTGGGTTTTGGTAAGTCTCAGGCCAGTCAGATGCTTTCCAGTTTTCGTATGCACCAGCATCGTATTTTGCATCTACTATCATAAATCCATTTGGCATGAAAAGTTTGTCAGTAATGTCTGCACCATCTTTTGCATAAGCTTTGAATCCAACACCAGAGAAAGGAGGAATAAGCATTGCAAAGTCAAACTCTTCTTCATGCATTGTGCCATCAAGTAGTTCATACTCAATTTTTCCCTCTTCTACTTTAGAAGTATGCGCCCCAATAATCCACTCAACATCTCTTTCTGCATACAGTGATTCAGCGAAGATTTTAGAACTTACAGTGTATCCACCAACTTTCATGTGTAATCCACCCATACCAAAGTCACCTAAGAATGCTTCATTTGAGATCCATTTGATGTCTAACATATCTCTTACACCAGCTTTTTTAGCTTCGTGTTCAATGTTAAAGATGTATTCAAAAGCAGCACCTTGACAAGTACAAGTACCATGACCTGTTCCTACAAGAATTTTTTGTCTTTCACCAGCTTTTGCTTTTTCAAAAACTTTAGTTAACTCTTCGTTTGCATGAACAGCATGTTCAGCTGTACAAACAGAAACAGTTTTATCTCCCATTTGACCTTGACCATTTCCAAGTCCTGGTGTTGCATCAAAGTTTAGTTTTGGTCCTGTTGCATTAACAAGGTAATCATAAGTAAGTTCTTCTGTCTCACCATTAGCACCTTCTTCCGTAGACTTAATAACGATGAATGGTGTATCATCACCTTCTCTACCTTCTGGATGAATAGTAGTCGCTAGTGCTTGCTTGTAAACAATTCCAGCTTTTTCATAAACTGGAGCCAATGGGAAAGTAACCTCTGATTTTTCCATTTGTCCAACACCTACCCAAATGTTAGAGGGAATCCAGTTCCATTGTGAATTGGGAGTTACAACCACTACTTCGTGACCGTTACCTAACCACTTTTTTGCAAATGTTGCAGTGGTATGTCCTGCAACACCACCACCCATGATTACTAGTTTTGCCATAAGCTATCCTTTTAATTAATATTATTATAAATTATAGTTTTATAAGAGTAAAGATAACGTTAATTTGTAAGAAAATCTTATAATTATGGGAAGTTTTTTGTAATAAGGAGGAAAATAGTAACTTTTATTGATTAAATACAGTTATATTAATAAATATAACTGTGTCAAATAGGAGTAAATTAGTCCTATTTAATTAGATATGCTGGTGTTTCAATGTACCCAATTAGTCCATCAATTTCGACTTTTAATTGTAAAGTGTATCGACCTTTTTTATTAAGTTCTACAGCTGTTGTTTTGTAGTGATTATCTTGATATTTAATATTTTCTTCTAAATGATCATCATATCTACTATGTGGTCGAGTTAATAGAAAAGTTACTTTTGCATTTTCCACATTTGTTTGTTCTTGCATAATTGAGTAAGTAAAACTATTTGAACCAGAAGTTAATTTGATAGGCGTAGTTTGAGCGCGTTTTGCATTGGTATTTTGTGCATCATCTTCTAAGGTTAGAAGTTCAGTACCTTCAATTTTTATGCTGTACTTAGCTTTGAATTTTGCGTCTAACTCCATGATCTCATTGATATTCATGTCAGCCATTTGGTACTTTAACATGTAGTTGTTAGACTCATGCACAGGTATTGAAACAGCTTGTTTAACTGTCCATATAACCATAGAAATTCCAAAACCAAGAATTCCCATTACAAACAAGAACCAAAACCGATTTTGATTTTTTTTCGTCATTATTTTTTCCTCATGAAAATTGGACGTACTACATAAATCCATGTAACTAAGATAAGACCAATAACAAGAATAACACGTAGAACAGAAATAATCATTCTGGTGTCATTTGGGATGGTCGTTTCCATTTCAACATTTTTAGCATCTGCTATGTTATCTGCAAGTTCAGAATAAGCTTGAACCACGCCAATGTTCTCTTTGTCTTCTTTAGTGTTTTTATCTTTTACAGTAATAACATTTAATCCAGCATCTCGTACATCAGAATAGTCATAAAGTTCAGTTACCTCTTCTGCTGAAGGGATAATGCCTACACGTCCTGTAGATTCACTTTTTTCTGTAATAAGTGCATTGGGTGCAAAGATATAGAGAACATAAGGTGCTGTCATTTTTGGATGATATATTTCTGAGTGTTGAACCAAATTAAATCCAACAGGAAATGCTTCATTTGTTGTTACAACATAAGCGTTAATCATTGTTTTAGTCAATAATTCATTTCCCATTTTATCTATGAGTTCAATGGCTTCAGGTTTTAAAGTGTCATCTTTGAGTACAAAAGAAGAGGCATTTAGAAGAAGGGGAAGAAGAAAAGCGAGAAGTATCGCTTTTCTAGATTTAAATATGCCTAGCATATTAACCAACGTAAAGAAGGTGTTGTGACATTGATAGGTAAACAGCTACAATAGCTGACCCTACCATACAAGCGATTAAGATTTTGTCCATGTATTTAATCATAGTTTATCCTTTATTCTTTTTCAGACTTTGGAGTTTGAAAAGCAAATTGATTCTGTTGTTCTAAATCAGCAATCATTTTAACATTATTTATATCTCTAATTGGTGCTTCATCATAAGGAGCGACTGCTCCATAACGATAAGTTACCACAACAGCCAGTTGAAGGAAAATTAATACACCAATCAACAGGACTACAGCAATAAGCATTCCTGGAAGACCATGAATACTCCAAATGCTTCTTTTTGTATTTTCTGCCATATTAGACTCCTTATTGTGCTATTGACTGAATGTAAGCAGCCAATGCTTTTTCTTGAATAGGTGTAATCATAGTTTTAAATGAAGGCATTGCACCAATTATACCTTTTTTACCATTTTGTAAAGTGTGACTAACAAGCGTGTTATCATAACCTGTAAGGTCAGGAGACATTCCAGCGTTACCTTTTGAGTCAGCACCGTGACATGATGTACATGCTGCATATGATGCAGGAGCTTCACCTTTTAATCCACCAGCAATATAGGTTGCAATGTCTTCAGCATCTTGACCTGAAGCCATACCTGGAGGCATCATACCCATTGGATACTTTAATTGGTTTGAACCATTTTTAATAACATCTAAAATTTGTGCTTTAGACATTCTTTTAGTTAAGTCTTGTGCTTTACCTGAAAGTCCATCACCTGTATTACCATGACATGGCGCACACTGTACAAAGTAAAGTGATTTACCCATACTTGTTAATACTTCTGGACTTGCATTTTCATATTTTTTCTCATAAGTAGCTTTATGTTCTAAAACTTCTTCATTATATTCACCAATTTGACTGTACTGATCTACTGGATACCCAATAAGTCCATACCACATTGACCAAAAGAATACAGCTAAGAATGTATATGCCCAACCAGATGGTAATTCATTGGTTCTTTCACCAATTCCATCCCAGTTGTCATCCATAAGATCACCAGTCGCTGTGTCTGTTTTCATTTGGTTAATGTACTTAACTGAAACCCCAGCTGTAATTACAGCAATTGCTATTGCCCCACCCATAGTAATGGCATTAACTCTGTCTGTTAAGTCAATGTCCATACTCATTACAACATAAATTGTTGCAATGATAAGTATTGCAGCAAATCCTAATGCTTTTATTGTTAATGCATTCATTTATTTTGCTCCTTTGTATTGTCTCTTTCGGAAGCGATCTTATCTTCTACTAGAGGACTGTCGATATTATCATCGAGTGCAATCCTTCCATACTTTTCAAAATCTCGCTCACCTTTTTTTTCTGATCTGTAAAGGTATAGAATATACCAATACAAAATCACTGTTAAAAAAATGGTCAAGAAGAACATCCCATAACCTTGTATATTCTGAATGTCCATTTCTTTCTCCTTATTTTAAGCTGTTAAGATAAGCAATCATTGCAACGATTTCTGGTACTTCACCATTCGCTACTGCTTTTTTAACATCTTCGTCTTTCATATCATCAGCAATTTTTTTAGCATCAGCTATAACCTTTGGACGATGAGCTTCCCATGCTGCTCTGGTTCTTTTAAATTCAGGACCATAAGGAGTAAAGAATGCATTTTTAACGGTTACGGCTTCTGCATAAGCAGATTCTATGTCAGCTACATTTGTAAACATATGTTTGTAGGCTGGCATAATTGAACCAGGAACCATCGCTTTTGGATCTCGCATGTGATTTTCATGCCAGTCAGTTGTACGGTAGTTACCTACACGGTGTAAGTCTGGACCTGTTCTTTTAGAACCCCAAAGGAAAGGTCTATCGTAAGCATACTCACCAGAAAGTGAGTATTTACCATAACGGTCTGTTTCAGATTTAAATGGACGAATCATTTGTGAGTGACAAGCAATACAGTTGTCTTTCACATAAAGATTTTTCCCTGCTAATTCCAATACAGTCTTAGGCTTCTCTGTCGATAATGGACGAGCAGCCTGTGCAAAGTTTGGAACAATTTCAAGTAATCCTGCAAATGAGATAACAACAGATATCATCAAAGCAAAATAAAATGGATTCTTTTCTAACCAATGAAAAAACATAACTTCTACCTCCTTATGCCATAGGTGTTCTAAACTGTGGTTCTTCAGTAAGTTTTCGACCAGCAGTTATAGTTTTGTAGATGTTGAATGCAAACAGAATAAATCCTGCTGTATATAACACACCTGAAACACCTCTAATTACGTAATATGGGTGAAGTACAGTTACAGTATCAATAAAGCTGTACACTAAGTTACCATATTCATCAACAGCTCTCCACATCATACCTTGTGTAATACCTGCAATCCACATAGATGTGAAGTAAAGTACTACGGCTGTAGTTTGCATCCAGAATTGAATACCCATTAATTTTTTAGAGTAAATTTCTCTTTTAAACATACGTGGAGTCATGTGGAAAAGTGATGCCATAATCATGAACACAACCCAACCAAGTACACCATCGTGAACGTGTCCCGGAATCCAGTCAGTAAAGTGCGCAATTGCATTAACTGATTTGATCGCTTGAATAGGACCTTCAATAGTTGATAACATATAGAATGTTGACGCAATAACCATAAATTTAATTAATGGATTTTCTGCCAATTGATTCCACTCACCCTTCATTGTAAGAAGCATGTTAATCGCTGAACCCCATGATGGTAAAATAAGAACAATAGAGAAAGCTGAACCCATAGTCTGCATCCAATCTGGAACAGTTGACCATAAAAGGTGGTGAGAACCAGCCCAAAGGTAAACAAACATTAGTCCCCAGAAAGAAAGTAATGACAATTTATAAGAATAAATAGCCTGACCAGATTCTTTTGGAAGGAAGTAATAAATCATACCAACAATTGGTACTGTAAATCCAAATGCAACAGCATTATGACCATACCACCACTGAACAAGTGCATCATTTGTACCCGAATACATTGATACTGAATGGTGAATAGAACCTAAACCTTCAGTTGCAAAATAAGTTGGAATTGACATGTTGTTGAAAAGGTAAAGCATAGCAATACCAAGGAAACATGCTAAGTAATACCAGATAGAAACGTAAAGCGCTTTTTCTCTTCTGATACCAATCATTCCAAAAATGTTAACACCCCACATAATCCAAATGATTACGATTACAATATCAACCCACCATTCGTATTGAGCATACTCTTTACCAGCAGATATACCAAAAACAAGTGTGATTGTTGCTATTAATGCTCCTATAAAGTAAACCCAAAAGTGAACTTTACCCATAATCATTAAAAATCTTGATTCTGCCATAGATACTTTTAGCACTCTTTGTGCAAAGTAATACCAAGTAGCAAATACTCCAGATACCGTAAACCCAAAAATTACCGTATTGGTATGAATAGGTCTAAGCCTTGAAAATGTACCATATTCACCAATAAGGTAGTTTAATTCAGGGAATGCTAATTGTAGTGCGAGAATTGTCCCCACCAACATACCTAAAAAGCCAAACAAAATTGTTACATAGGTAAACAGTTTCGCGACAGTGTAGTCATATTCTAATGCTGCATTTGATTGCATACATTACCTCCTTAAGAAAAATCTAGCTGTAATACTATGATTAAGAAAAAGTTATAATCATAATAATATAGCCTACAGTTATAAGTATAATAGATTATTTTTATAAAATACTTAATACTCCATCAAAAGTTTTTATTTTTATAGACTAATTAATTTATACGGACAAAAAGTGTATTTTTCACATTTAAATCAGATAATATTACTCCTAATTAACTATATTTAGGGATTTAAAAGTTTTTAGTATAAATATAAATATTACTTATTTAGTTGAATTTAAGTAAGTTTTCAAGTATATTTTATTTATGAGTAATATATTATTATTATAATTAGTTATGATAATTTATTTTTTTAAAAATGAGTTTTAGAATGATTATAACCTTATGTTTTTAGTAAAAAATTGACCTAAATCAAGGCAGTATAATTTACTTATTTAAGTTCTAATCTAAATGTGAGGCTAATTCTTTGACATATATGAATATATAGTTCGTTATAATTCTGCCATGATTACAGAGAAACTCCGAGAATTAGACTTATTTAAAGTATTTGATGATGTTGAGATAGAACGTTTTGCTGAGATTAGTACATTAAAGAAACTTTCAAATGATAACATTTTGTTTTATGAGGGTGAAGAGCCAAAATATTTTTATTTATTGTTAAAAGGACATTTAAAAGTTTTTAAAACAGATCTAAAAGGGCATGAAATAGTTATGCATTATTTTAGAGAACCAGCGTTCATTGCAGAAATGCCCTCTTTAGAAGGTATTAACTTTCCTGCCACAGCCATAGCTACACGTGACGAGGTTGAAGTTTTACTTATAGATAGAGATAAGTTCTCTAACCTTATAAAATCTAATGCACGCTTTTCTTTTCAGCTTATGAAATCTATGACTGTAAAGATAAAACAATTAGAATTAGTAATAAATCGTAATATGATTTATGATGCAATGACAAAGGTATGTTCTTTTATTGAAGAAAATCCTCTTTATTTTCAAAGTGCTAAAAACAAAGACATAGCTAACTTTTTAAATATGGCACCAGAAACACTTTCTAGAATCTTAGGTAAATTAAGAAAATTAGAAATAATAGATAAGAAAAATTTACTTTTAGATAATGATAAGTTGAAGACGTTGTTAGAAATTTAGAAAGACATGAGTAATATTATTTAAGTTATTGAAAAACAACAACGATTTACAGAGAGGTACTTAAATAATGAATGAAACAAATCTTTAAGGTGAATGGTTATGACCTCATATCTTTCATGGAAGTATTATATACTAAAGTAAAAGAAGAAAAGTTGACCCAAGTCATTAAAATTAAATACTTTTTGGCTAATATTATAATAATTATAACTAAGGAAAATAATGAAGCATTTGAATAACTCATCTTTGATTCAAAAATATAATATACCTGGACCACGATATACTTCATATCCAACAGTACCATTTTGGGATACAGAGGGGATTTCAAAAGAGAATTGGACAGCTTCTATTAAACATTCTTTTAATGAAAGTAATACCGAAGAAGGAATAAGCCTTTATATACATTTACCCTATTGTGAAAATCTTTGTACTTTTTGTGCTTGTCATAAACATATTACAAAAAGACATTCAGTGGAAGATGAATACATTGATACGGTTTTAAAAGAGTGGAAACTCTATGTTGATTTACTAGATGACAAACCATCCATAAGAGAAATTCACTTAGGTGGGGGAACACCTACTTTTTTCTCTGCTAATAACTTAAGAAGAATGATTGATGGTATTTTTAAAGAAGCAACACGTCATGAAGTGTTTGACTTTTCTTTTGAAGCCCACCCTAATGACACAACGAAAGAGCAGTTACAAACACTCTTTGACTTAGGGTTTACCCGTACCTCTTTTGGAATTCAAGATTATGACCCAACGGTTCAACAGGCGATTAATCGTATTCAAACCTATGAAACAGTTTCACGTATTCATGGACTTTCTAAAGAGATAGGATATGAGTCTATTTCTCATGATATTATTTTTGGTTTGCCTCATCAAAATAAAGAAAATATAAAAACAACCATTGCCAATACCATCAAACTAAGACCTGACAGAATTGCTTACTATTCTTACGCACATGTACCTTGGATCAAAGGAGTAGGGCAACGAGGATTTGATGAAAATGACTTACCTAAAGATGAATACAAACGTGAACTGTATGAACTTGGAAAAAAACTCTTTTTTGAAGCTGGGTATGAAGAGATAGGTATGGATCACTTTGCTTTACCTACCGATAAAATGCATAAAGCAATGGTAGAGAAAAAACTCCACAGAAACTTTATGGGTTACACAGCTGGAAAAACTAAACTAATGATTGGTCTGGGAATGTCTTCTATTTCTGATTCTTGGTATGCCTTTGCTCAAAATGAAAAACGTGTTGAAGATTATGTTGCAAGAGTTAATGAAGGAAAACTACCTATTTTTAGAGGTCATTTATTGACAGAAGAAGATTTAGTAGTTAGACAACATATCTTAAATCTTATGTGTAACCTTGAAACTTCATGGGCAGATGATTCTATGAAATTAAATAATATAGATGAAATTTTAGAACGTTTAAATGAAATGAAAGATGATGGACTGATTGAAGTTTATGAAGATAAATTAGTCGTAAAAGAGTCAAGTCGTATGTTTGTACGTAATGTTTGTATGGCATTCGATTTACGTTTAGTAGGGAGTAATCCAGAAAGCCGAATTTTTTCTATGACGATTTAAAGAGACTATTTTAGTCTCTTCTTGACTACTTCTTCCTTTTTTATTCTTTAGTAACTATTCACTTTTAAGTAATATATCTTTTAAATATCATTTTTTATAAATCTTAATTAATTATACAGTATGATAAAGCATATAAATAAGGAATTTAAATGAAAATAAAAGTTGAAGATACACTGTTTTGTTTAGTGGATGTGCAAGAGAGATTATTTCCTCATATGCTTAATAAAGAGGTACTTGAAAGAAATCTTGTGACACTGATTAAAGGTTTAAGAATTCATGAAGTACCTTTTATTGTAAATGAACAATATAAGAAAGGTATAGGAGAAACTATTCCTGCGTTAAGAGAGCTGGTGGACTCTGATCCACATTTTGAAAAAACAACATTTTCCTGTTGTGCAAATGAACCTACATTAGAAGCTATTAAAAAAGCAAATAAAAAATTTGTTATAGTTGCTGGAATTGAAGCACATGTTTGTGTTTTACAAACTTGTTTAGACTTATTAGAAGAAGGTTTTCAACCTGTACTTGTGACAGATTGTGTTAGTTCAAGAGTACAGTATAGTACAACCATGGCAATTGAAAGACTCATTCAAGCTGGTGTTATTCCCACAACTTATGAGTCTTTATTGTTTGAATTAACAATCAATTCAAAAAGTCCAAATTTTAAAGCAATCTCTGCGTTAGTAAAATAAAAATAGGGGAGGGAAGATTAGAACACATTTATGAAGTACGCCAATAAATTATAGCGTATAAAGTACAATACTTTTCTTTTACAGAAGAGTATTATACTTCTGTAGTTTTTTTCTCTTCTTTATCTACGACTATTTTCTTAGGAACAATGTCATCATTGTAACCTTGTTTCTTACGTGATTCTACAGCGTTCTGATCAGCTCTCATGATACCTAACATCATAAAAACATAACCACCTACAAAGAAGACCATGAACGCGAATGCTAGGGGAAGTAATACATATAGAGACATTTTATTTAAACCATCCTTTAATTGTTGCTAGGATACCTGTTTCAATACCTTTGTCTTGATTATCAAGTTCAGTATATCTGTCGCAACCAGCGACTAATCCAGCATCACAAGCTTTATTATAAAACGATTTTTCTTCGGTTCTACTTTTTTCAACACCAAATCCACCACGATACATAATAGCAACGTTATAACATGCATCACCACTTTTCAATTCACATGCTTTGGTGAAAAATTCTCTTGCTTTTACATCGTCTTGTTTTGTGTCATGTCCATCTCTGAAGATAACACCCAGTGATTCACAAGCAGTTTTTTTGCCACGGTTACATGATTTGGTTAAAAACTTTTGGGCATAGGCATAGTTTTTGTTTTTGAAGTATTGTGCTCCTAAAATATCACAGGCTCTGTCTTCTCCATTGTGACATGCTTTACGCATGTAGGACATACCTTCATCTAATATGTCTTGTACTTTTGCATTCTCACCTTGCGTTAGAGGTAAGCCAACTTCGTAACAAGCAGCTGAATCATTATTAGCACATTTTTGTTTTAAGAGAGCAGTATCAGATGCTGAAAGACTAAGGGTTAGAAAGGGAATGAGTGTTAATAGTATTTTTTTCATTGATTATCTTTTGTTGTCATTTCTTCTCATGGCATCCATGAGTGATTTGTTTTCTTCTTCCATTGTGGCGAAACCTTGTTGTAGTCTTTCTTCCAATGCTTTACCTGTTAGACCTTCATTAAGTGCAATATTGTAGTGTTTAAAGAAATCTGTATAAGGAGTTCCTGCTGAGGCTAGTGCTAGTTTTAAGTCAACACCTTCAAAATATTTATTCCAAGAGGGTGTGATTTGTCGGAGAACCTTATTATTATTGATAAATACAGTAGCAATGGCAAGAATAATAACCATTGATAAAAATACTACAAAGAAGATAATAGCTTGCGCAATACCAAGCATTTCAAACATGACAGGGTTAAAAATACCTGCATAGAGCATAATAGGAAGTGAGATTAGGAAAGTAATTACCCACTTAACACTGATACCTCCAATAGGTTCTTGGTCAGATATAAGTCTCTTTTTTGCTACATTATTCTTAACTGTTGTGAGGGTTGTAAGTATGGTTTCAAGAGAGTAAATCTCTTCTGGTTCTGTTGAATTATTGTCTGTTGACATAGTTGTATTTCCTTAAGTATCTGTAATAGACTTTTATAATGGCTAAGTTTAGTGATTATAGAAGTGTATTAGACTATTCCTATAAAATTATATAGGAATAGCTAAAAATACTTATTTAAGAGATTTGATGTTTAATATACTCATCAATACTTAGGATAATTATAATTGCTAAAAAAGAAGCATTAATTTTCCAGAATACTGAACGGGCATTTTTCAATTCAAACTTTTCTTTAAGTAGTTCTAGAGATGAAACAAAAGCGAATATTCCAACAAAAACACTTAGTATAATTGAGACCATAACGGGTTCAAAAATAGAAACTAAGAATACTCCTGCTTGAATGGTGAAGATGAGCCATACAAAGGTAAGTCTTTGTAAGCTAGCTTGACCAAATAGACGCATGGCAGTTGGATAACCACCATCTTTGTAATCACCATGAAATAGCATTACAAGTAACCAAAAGTGAGGTACTTGCCAGATAAAGAAATAAAGTGCTAAGGCAATAAATTCCAACTCCATAAGGGAGTTTCCTGCGACTAACCATCCAATTGCAGGGGGTATAACTCCTAAAATAGCACCAGGTACTACGGCTAAAGCTGATTTCTTTTTAAGAGGTGTATACATTGCATTGTACCAAATAAAGGAAAAGGCAAAAATATTAACACCTGTTAAACCTAAAAGACTGTAAATCAGAATCATAGAAAGAACAACTAAAACAGCAGAGATGATGTATCCAGTTAGGGGCGTCATACGTCCAGCAGCAATAGGACGGTTTTTCGTACGTTCCATTTTAGAGTCTTCTTTGTACTCTTGCACCTGATTGAGTGTCGAAACACCCATAGCTACAAGAAGTACAGCGAAGGCTGCTAATAACATATCCATTCCCACATCTCCCTTTGCCATTATGTAGGCAAAGAGTGCAGATAAACTTATCGCAAAAGAGAGAACGAATTTAGTAACAATAAAAAAGTCTTTTATCATTGAAAAGACTTTTTATTTAGAATCTTGCATATATTTAACAAGTTCATCTAGATCTGCATCTGGAAGTGCATATGGTGGCATAACACCAGGGAAGAATCCAGCAGGTACATCTTTATTTGGATCTTTAAGAGCATCTTTTAAATAAGCTGCATCATGTTTTGCCCCAATACCTTTAAGTCCTGGACCTACAAGTGTTGTATCTGAGTCAATTGAGTGACATCCAGCACAACCATTGTCTTCGTAAAGTGATTGACCTTTTGAAATAGGTGCTGCATTAGCATCTTCAAATGGTGATTTAGCTTCACTTTCGAACCATGCATCGTAATCTGCTTGTTCCATAACAATAATTTTAGAGTACATATAAGCATGAGCTGTACCACAGTACTCAGCACATTCTACTACATATTCACCAACTACATCAGATTTGAACCATTGTTTTGTCGTACGACCTGGTACAACATCTTCTTTCATACGGAAAGCAGGTACAAAGTATGCGTGAATAACATCATTAAGTGGTGCAGTCATTTTTAAAATCACATTTGTTCCAACAGGTACATAAAGACCTCTTTTTACATCACCAAGTTCTTTGTCGTATACAGAAGTGACTTTATGAACATGTCCAGATTTGTTAGCTGGGTATTCATATTTCCATTTCCATTTAGAACCTTCAACATGAACTACGATACTCTCTGATTCTGCTGGCATAGTTCTTAGAGATTTCATAGAAGTATAACCATAGTAGAAAAGAACCATCATTAGTAATGTTGGAATTAAAGTCCAAGCAATTTCTAGTTTTGTGTTGTGTGTAATGTTCTCGATATCTTCATCTTTAACATTACTTTCTCTATATTTCCAAGCAAAGTAAAACATTGGAACTAGTACTGATAAACCTAGTACGATTGAAATCCAAAAGTTTATCCAAAACGCTTGGTCTACATCATTAGCAAAGGTTGCTGCCATTGAGTTGAAACCATTTAAGTTTAAACCCTCTACTGTGTTGTTAACATCCATATTGCCTCCTTATTGTGCAGAATGTGCTGATGGAGCAGATTCTTTACCTACTTCAGCTATTGGTGTTGCTGAAGATGTAATGTGACTCTCATCTTGAAATTGGAATTTTTGAACATCAACACCAATTACGATTGCGAAAAATGTAAATACAATAAATAGTGAGAAACCTGTCATCCAGATGATAAGTGTTTCCCCTTTTAGGTGCATATAAAACATTAAAATTAACCAACCTTTAACAACTGCAATAAGCATTTGTGCCATGAATGTTGATTCTGTCATAAACATATGGGGCTGTATAAATGTTACGGCCGTTAATAGTAAGAGTCCTACAAGTATTTTGTAGTACCCTGATCTTTCTTTTGCGTAGTCTATAGTATTAGTGTCCACCTGTAACTCCTCCTGCACCGATCATGTAGTAGTAAGGAAATACAAATACCCAAATAAGGTGTACGATGTCCCAATATAGCGCGATATTCCAATGTAAAATATGGTGATCTGGTCTTACTTTTTCAGCGTTAATTCTTTTAAGTAACCAAATCATTAGACCAATACCTATAATAATGTGGAAACCATGAAGTCCCGTCATTGTAAAGTAAAGTCCAAAAAATAACTTTTGTCCAAATGGTAATGAAGATCCTGGAAGCATTTGATCATGCATTAAGAAAATACCATGATTGTACTCAGCTCTCCACTCAAAACCTTTAATTACTAAGAATGCTGCTGCTAAAATAATAGTAGCCCAAATCATTAGTTTTGCTTCTTTAACTTTACCTACTCGCATGTTAAGTAGACCAAGACCCATAGTTAGTGCAGATATCAGTAGTACAACGGTATTAACTCCACCAAGTAATCTATTTAAAGATGCAGAAGCATCTAAAAAATCTTGTGGGTGTAAAGTATTATAGTATGCAAGTGCCATAAACATAGCACCAAACATTAATACTTCTGTAAACATAAACAGCCAGAAACCTAGTTTCCCACCGTAAAAGTCATCTTGCCAACCTTGAACTTCATGTTGGTTCCCATCGCGATCCGTCGCGATTTCTGGTACGTATGGACCTGACATTAATCTATCCTTTGCATAGTTTCGTAATTAAATTTAACTACTGGGTGTCCATGATGATACTCATATGGATTAAAGTCAACATAAGGAACTTTTGAATGGTTCTCTAATGGTGGTGGTGATGATGGTAAATGCCACTCTAAAGTTGTTGCATTCCATGGGTTTGTTCCAGCTGGTTTACCTTTAGTCCAACCTTTGTAGAATACTACAAACATATAAACAAGACCAGAAATAAAGATAACAGCACCAAAAAATGATAATTGGTGATAAATTTGAAATTCTGGTAAGTAATCAAAGTAACGTCTTGGCATACCGTAGTAACCAGCGATAAACATTGGGAACCATAAAAGGTTAAATCCTACAAATTGAATATAGAAAGAAATCTTTCCATGTTTCTCATCATACATTTTACCTGTAACAAGTGGGAACCAGTAGTGCATACCAGCAAATAGTAAGAATACAACTCCACCTAGCATTGCGTAATGGAAGTGAGCAACTGTGTAGTAAGTATCTTGAAGGTGAATATCAACACCAATCATTGCAATGGTAACACCTGTAAGTCCACCAATTGTAAAGGTAATAATTGTTCCTAAAGCCCATAACATTGGTGTAGAAAGAATAACTTTACCTTTGTACATTGTTGCAATCCAGTCATAGAATTTAATACCAGTAGGAATAGCAACAAAGAATGTTAAGAATGAGAAAATAACTTTAGCTGTATCTGCCATACCTGATGTATAAAGGTGGTGACCCCATACTAAGTAACCAATACCAGCAATTGATGCTGATGAAATAGCAATCGCTCTATATCCAAAGATTTCTCTTCTTGAGAATACAGGAATAATTTCAGACATAATACCAAATGCTGGAAGAATCATTAAATAAACAGCTGGGTGAGAATAAATCCAGAATAGGTGTTCAAATAATACTGGATCTCCACCTTTAGCTGGATCAAAGATACCAATACCGAAGTATTTTTCCATAATTGCTAGAATCAGTGTAATTCCAACTACTGGTGTTGCAAGAAGTTGAATCCATGCTGTTGCGTAGATACCCCATACAAATAATGGCATTTTCCAAAAATCCATACCTGGTGCTCTAAGTCTATGAATTGTTACTAGGAAGTTAAGTCCTGTAAGAATTGAAGCCATACCAAGAATAAACGCTGCAACAAGTGTAAAGATTACATTTGTACTGGTGTTAATTGAATATGGTGCATAGAAAGTCCAACCTGTATCGGCGAAACCTGCATCAGTAAATAGTGATGACATAGCAACAACTGTACCAACAACATATAACCAGAATGTGAACCAGTTAAGTCTTGGGAAAGATACATCTTTTGCACCAATCATCAATGGCATTACAATGTTACCAAATATCGCAGGAATTCCTGGGACAATAAACAGGAAAATCATAATTACACCATGAAGTGTAAATGCCTGATTAAATGTGTCCCCATCCATAAATTGTCCACCTGGTGCGAATAGTTCTAAACGCATCATAAAAGCTGTAGCAACAGCTATGAAGAAGTAGAAAAACATTACAGCTGCATACATAATACCAATTCTTTTATGGTCTACGGTAAGCATCCACTGCATGAATTTACTTTTCGGGTGCCCAATGGCACAGTGTGTTTCGTCAAAATAAGTTTTACTCATTTAGTTGTCTCCTTTGTTTAAATGATTGTCATAATCTTCTCTGTTGTCATTTCTCTTACTTGTTTTTACAAGATAGATGAAAAATAAGAACATAATTGCAAACATAATCGTTGCTGCTATTTTTTCCCATTTGAAAATATAGGTTTTTGCTTTAGGATCGTATGCAAAACAAAAAAGTAAATTTTTTGCTATGGTTGGTCCTACTTTACCTTCACCAGCTTCCATGAGTGCCATTTTTACATCAAAAGGAAGTTGTTCGATACCATTAAGGTAACGTGTTACTTTTCCTTCTGGAGACAACATGATTAGTACGGCTGGGTGAATCCAGTCTACTACACCAGATGTTGGGTTAACAGTTTTTTCATAGGAAAAACCAACGAGATCAGCAAGTCTTGCAGATGAGTTGTTTTCAGAAAGAATGAAGTGCCAAGCATCAGGTACATATTGTCTACCCATTGAAGTAAGATGCGTGTGACGTTTTGCTGCTGCAAGTGGTGGGGTTTCTGTCTCATCAAATGAGATAGTAAGTGCTTTGTAGTCTATGTTTTCTGCTAAGTCAAGTGTACTTAGCATTTGAGCCATATCTTCTAGTTGTGGAGTACAGATACCTGCACAACGAAAATAGTTTAGAGAAATTATGGTTGGTTTCCCGTCCATGTAGTCTTTTAAAGTTCTACTTTTTCCAGTCTCATCAATAAATGTCAAGTCAAGTGGAACCATAGTCCCCAGTTTTTCATTTAATCCAAGACTGTTAGCTTGTAATAATGTTGATAGTGATAGTAATACAAGCATTACGATTTTTTTCAATTTACCCTCCAGTTCACGTTGTTCTTTAGCCATTATGCTACACTAATAAATAGTGTTGACATTATACACATTA
Source organism: uncultured Sulfurovum sp. (assembly GCA_902727895.1). GTDB lineage: Bacteria > Campylobacterota > Campylobacteria > Campylobacterales > Sulfurovaceae > UBA1140. Next base: position 39,691 of record CACVAP010000039.1, on the reverse strand, counting down.
AATTCTAATCTACAGTAACTTAAATGGTAATGAAATTGTTTTATATTGGGAGATAAAGAGAAGTAATATGTTACATTCGCTTAGCTTTTAATTTATATATAATTTCAGCTTTTATTTATAGACAAGTACAGCTTATTAAGACTAAGAAATATTTAATATAATATAGAACATATTAACACAGAATAGGAAGTTTATGAAACAAAATAATATAGTCAATGACACGGTTTATGGGCATATACCGTACAGTAAATTTGAAGAAAAATTTTTAAAAAGTAAAATTGTTAATCGTCTACTTTTTGTCTCTCAGAATGCCTTAGCTTACTTTGCTTTTCCTTCTATATCTACAAAACGTTATATTCACTCTTTAGGTACGATGCACGTCTCATCACATATGTTCAAAAATTCTTTAATTAATAGTTCAGATAAAACACGTAGAGATTTTTTAAAAAATTCTAAATTAGAAATAAAAAGCATTTTAAAAAATAATAATTTAAATATAAATTTAAGTACTTTAGACATATATGACAAGACACTTTTAGGTTTTTCCTTTTCTTTAGACAAAAAATATGAAGTTACTTATTTAATATTACTCCAAGCTCTACGTTTAGCTGGACTTTTACATGACGTTGGACATTTACCTTTTTCACATCAGACAGAGTATGCATTGAAGAGATTATATATGTCTGTAAAAAAAGTCAAAACACCTAATAAAGAAGAAAAAAGTTTTTTAAAATTTTATGAGAATATTACAGATAACTCTAAACTTGTACTTCATGAAAGCGTAGGTTACAGCTATCTTGAAATGTTATTTAAACATGAGTTGTTAGAGAGTAATGAGAATAATAAGGACGTGGTAGAGCTTTATTATATAATTGTTAAAAATATTTTAAACAATATAGAGAACGATAACTTTTCTTATAAAACTCTACATGATTATGTTGCATCTCCTGTTGATGCTGATAGAATTGACTACATTAACAGAGATTTATTAGCCTCAGGATATATTTCAACTTCTGCTGACTTTTTAAGAGTAACGCGAGAATCAATCTTAATTAAAGAAGATAATAAATTCAAACTTTCATTTATGACATCCAGTTTAGCTGATATTGAGCATTTATTAGAGAGTCGTTTTAATTTATATAAAAAAGTATTTTTTACGCATAATATTTCACGCTTAGATACCTTATTAGAAAAAATCATTACGCATTTAGCAAAAGAATATCTTTCTGTTTCTCCGAAAGATAAAAAAATATATCAAAGTATTGCGATGATGTGGAAATTTTCTAACGAAAAAGACAAGGTCAAACAGTTAGATATTATTTCTCAATTGGATGAAAATTGGCTCATTTCATTGTTTAAAAAAGAGTATTTCAAAATAAAATATCAACTCTCTTTAACTTATCAAGAACGGTATTATTTGACTGCATTTGAAGACATACTTTTTGGAAAGAAGCTTTTTAAAGCCAAATGGAAAAACCTTTCAGAATTTTATAAGCTCTTAGAATTAAGTGAAGAAGAACGCTATATATTTAGAGAAAAATTTGGTAAAGTCTCAGAGAGAAAAGAGAAACGATTGGCAAAATTATTAAATAATTTTCTTGAGAGAAACAATAAAGATAATGATTTCTTTGCCTATTCAATCGTTTCTCTTTCTATTGGTATAGACAAAAACTTTTTACTTTATGATGGAGAGAAGAGTATTAAGATTGATGAAGTTTCAACACTTAGAAAACGTTTGATAACTTCTCGGTCTAATACCGTTCCATTTTATATATTTACAAATAAAAAGAGCTTGACAGAAGCAATGAAAAAGGAATTAAAAGAAATTTTGTTTAAAGTATTTTTGTAGGGGGGTAACTATTGAGAGATCTAGAAAAATATTCTAGATCTCTAATTCTCTCTATGGGGAAAAGTAGGGTAAGCTACTTTTTATCTTCTTTTTTCTTTTCTAGGTAACCCAGAACAAAGTTTTTAATTTTACTTATTATAGAATCTAACATAGTTCCTAAACTTGCAAAGAATTTACTAGGTTCTTTTGGAGGCTTTACAAAGTCATCAGGCATCATAGCATCTGTATTGTCCATAAGTACAGGTACAAAGAGTAATGATACAAACACAGCTGCTACTGTACCTGATATAAGCGCAACACCAAGTCCACCAAAGATTGGATCACCAGCAAGCAATGCTGACCCCAAAATAATAGCAACGGCTGTTAAGAAGATAGGTATGGCTCTTGTAGCAGAAGCTAAGGCAATTGCGCGTTTTCTTTCCATCCCTTGATCTTTAATAAGACCCATTGCATAGTCAATAAGTAGTAATGAGTTTCTTGAACTAATACCCATGAGTGCAATAAATCCAATAAGCGAAGTAGCCGTTAGGAAAAAAGTCTGTGTTGTAACAAGATCTGCAACCCAATGTCCTATGATAACACCTATTAGTGAAAGGAATGAACCACCTAAGATAATAGCACTTAATGCAAAACTCTTATAATAGATAACCAATAGGAAGAAAATCAGTACAAGGGCAGCAATAAAGGCAGCACCTAAGTCCCTAAATGTGTCCAAGGTTACTTTCATTTCTCCATCCCAACGTAATAAGAATTTTTCTCCAGTTCTTTTATGTTCTAACTCAAGGTCAAACATATATGTAGAGATTGGGGCAGAAGAAACTATGTACTTGTCAGAAAACTTTTCTTCCATTGTAGCTCTTGCTTCTAGTAAAGGATAAACTTGAGAAACATTATCTGTTTCAGCAATAACGTTAATCATACGTTTTAAATCTTTATGCATAATTGTTGGATGAGAGTTGACTTTTATGATTTTTACTACTTCTGTTAATGGTATCATAAGCCCTTGCTGATTCATCAATGTCAACGACGTTAGTTTTGAACGAATTGCATTATAGCTATCATCTTTAAGACGTTTTGTTTTATCACTTAATCCTAAGAAGATAGGAATCTGAAGAGAACGATTCTCTGAGTTCTTAGTAGCAATTACCATACCTTCAAAAGCTAGGTATAATATATTATTTACCTGTTCAATACTTAGTTTAGCAAGTGCAATTTTTTCAATATTTGGAATAAGTTGATACTTCTCATAGATATCATCAGCCATGATATCTATATCTACTAAGTCTTTTGTATTGGTTAAAATATCAGCTACTTCAACAGCAAGTTTTCTAGTTCTAGGAATATTTTCACCATGAACTTCTACTACAATCTGTGCTAAAGTTGGAGGACCAGATGGTTGCTCAACAAATTTGATAACTGATCCAGGAATTAGATTTTGGCAAGTTTCTTGTATCACAGGTCGTAAACGACTTATCATTAAAAATGATGCCTCCTCTCTAGCACTGGTAGGAGTTAAGTTGACAGATATTTCAGCTACATTCTCCGTTCTTTTCATAAGAGAACCTTTTACTAGACCAGCATAATCTAAAGGAATTCCTTGTGCATAAAAAATTGAGATGTCAAGTATTTCTTCTTCATCTCTTAAAATATTACTAACACATCCAGTTACTTTTTTTGTTTGTTGAATAGAACTTCCTGTAGGAGTATCTACATAAATAGAGTAAGTCGTTGCACTTTTCCCTGGTAACATTCTAGCAAGTACTCCTCCTAGAGGGAACATGAGTAATGATGCAAAAAATGCTGCTATGGTTAAAAGAATAACCATTTTTTTTCTAAATTCACTTTTTAAAATCCAATAGATAAAGCTTTCAAGTCTTTGCATCTATTTCTCCTCTTTTGTTGCTGTATTCTCATGATGTTCATGTGTATGATGACTTCCCGAACATATTTCACATATCCCATAAGGATTATGTTCTAAATCATTGTTTTCAGGATGTTCAGGCTTTTTTAAAAGTTTCAGGCTTAGGTAAGGAGTAAAAATATATGCAACAATAAGTGATGCAAAAAGTGCTACAGGTACATTGTATGGAATTGGCTTCATAAATGAACCCATCATTCCTCCTACAAATGCCATAGGAACCATGGTCATAATAATAGCTAAGGTTGCAATGTTAGTTGGTCCTCCAACTTCATCTGTTGCTTCAACCAGTAATGCACCCATCTCTTTGTCTTCAACACCTGGACTATGTAAATGACGGTGAATATTTTCAATAACGATAATAGCAGCATCAACAAGTAAGCCCAGTGAGAGCAAGAAGGCAAATAGGGTAATCCTATTCATGGTTTGACCAGTGATATAGGCAATGAAAAGTGTAATGGCCAAAATAGCTGGAACAGAGAAAGTAACAATAAGGGATTCTCTCCAACCTAAAGCAAATACAAGCATAATAGCAATAATAATAATGGTAATAACCAAGTGGTGCATTAATTCATCAACAGCAGCATTTGCTCTTTCACCATAATCTCTTGTTTTACGATACTCAATACCAAGTTTTTCAAAATGTGGTTTTTGTTCTTCAATAAGCTTCATAACGTCTTGTGCTACAAAAACAGCATTGGTTCCAGCTAATTTTGAGACAGAAAGGGTGACTTGTGAAATATTTTTACTTAATGCTTGTGAAGTGTCATTATTAGGTCTAAAGATTAACTCAACATCTTGAAAGTTTTGTTTATCAATGCCTTGTACTACTTGAGCAACATCACGTAGATAAACAGGCGAATCCCTGTATGAAGTTACCCTTACTCCTTCAATATCTTTAATACTAGTAATGGCATTTGAAACACCAAAAAACACGAGTTTATTACCTTTTGTTCTTCCTTTAATATCGGGTACATTAACAGCCAGTTGTTTTAAAGCTGTAACAATTTGTCCCATTGATAAGTGGTAAGCAGAGAGTTTATTAACATCAACTTCTATGTTAAATTGCTCTTTATGTGAACCATGTAGGGTTGTTTTAGCAACATTATCAATACCATTTATTTTATGTTTTAACTTTCTCAGTTCTTCATTGAATTCAACTAAAGAGAGTCTTGAACTCTCATTTTGGTAAAGGGCTACGGTAATAATAGGTACATCAATATCAATATCAAAAGGTTTAACAAGTGGTTGATGTACACCCTCTGGCATCATGTCCATATTTTGCATGATTTTATCATAAAGTTTTAGGTTAGAATCTTCTCGATTCTCACCAATGTAATACATGACATTTACAATACCAACACTGTCCATAGAAGTACTATAAACATGTTGAATCCCTTGTACTTCACGGAGTTTCTTTTCAAGTGGTTTAGAAATGATGTTTTCAATTTCAAGAGGGGTCGCACCAGGCATAACAACCATGATTCCACCACCTGAAATAGCAATTTGAGGATCTTCTTCTCTTGGCATGGTTGAAAGGGCTATCCAACCAAGTGCAAGAATGACAATTCCTAATACTGCTGTTAAAGGATTCCGTAAAAACCCTTGACCTAATTTACCTGCAACATCTTTAATGACGTAAGGTTCCGTTGTTGTTTTTCCCATTTTTAACCTTTAATGTGTACTTTTGCATACATGCCTGGATAAATTGATTTGTCTTTAGAATCAAATTCAATTTTCATTTTAAATTTGTGTGTCATTGGGTTTGAACTTGGAATAATTGAATAAATAGTACCTGTACTATTGAAGCCAGTAGAAGGTACTTCTACTTTAATAATTTTTCCCAGTTCCATAAACTTAATATCATTTTCAGATATTTCTACCACAATACTAAGCTTTGAAAGGTCTGTTAATATGACTCCAGGCATACCTGGTATTGCCATTTCTCCCACAGAAAGTTTTCTTGCAATAATGACACCAGCATTAGGTGCTTTTAGTTTAAGATAATTATACTGATTTAGTACTTCTTTTTTCATTGCTTTTGCTTGTGCAACTTGCTTTGAAGCAATTTTTACCATATCTTTCATATTTTTTGCACCTAATTCCAGATTTTCTAGTTCGTATTTTGAAACCATACCTTTACCAAAAAGCCTTTTATATCGTCCAAGATTTACTATGAGGTTTGAGTATTGATTCTTATTCATCTGTAGTGCTAGTTGTGCCTGTGAGATGGCTAGGTTTACTTGCTCTTTCTTGGAGTCAATCTCTTTGGAGTCAATTTCATAGAGTATTTGACCTTTTTTGACAATGTCACCTTCAGTAACATGCATTTGTGTAACAATTCCCATATATCTACTGGTAATGATTTTTTGATTGTCTGAAATCACTGCACCTGAAAGTTCAAGATTAATAGCATGTAAAGTATTTAGTCCCAATAGGATAATCATAAAGAGTTTCATTATTTGTTTCCTTTGTTAAGTATGCTTCTAAGTTCAAAAACTTTTGCATTTCTATCGTTTTTAGCTGTTAAAAGTTTTAATAAAACTTCTAACTCCTTTGATTGTTTAATAAGTACATCAGAAATTGATGTAATCCCTTCTTTATAACGTTCTTGATAATTTTCATATACTTTAGAAGCAAAAGAAAATTGTGTTTCAAGACTTGTAATCTCAGCTGCTTTACTATTAGCCTCAGTCTGTAATTTGGCAATTTTTAAACCAATACCTTTTTGTGTTAACTCTACTTGTTCTTTAACTTTCATATTTTGAACTTTGGCTTTTGCTAAGTTATTTTTATCTATATTTCCATTATAGAGATTCCACTCAAGTTGTACCCCAACGGTATAGAAGTCTTTGTCTATAAAATCATTAAAAGCTTTGTCATCAGAGGAAACATATTCACCAAAGGCTCCGACCGTTGGAAGAAAATTAGCTTCTTCTGCTTCAACTGCCATATCTGTAATTTTCAATCCAAGTTCTGCTTTTTGAATATCTAAATTATTTTTAAGAAACTCATTGATATTAATTGTAGGCATTGAAGCAACATTATCAAGTGCTTGAATTGAAAGCACATTTTTATTAAGTAGGAATGAGAGGTATTGATAGGCTAACTCTTTATTGTAGTTTGCCTGAGTGAGCATACTAGAAGCTTCTGCTCGCCGTGTTTCTACTTCAAGCTCATCAATCTCTTTAGCAAAGCCTTCCTCTTTCATACTAGAAACAATATTTTGAAGGGTGTCAATATTTGATAGGATGTTAGACAAGTTATTAATATATTGGTCAATAAGAGAAATATCATAAAAAGTTTTAGTTGTTTGGTAAACTTTCTCGTTGAGTACTTTTGAACTGTCCAATTGGCTCATTCGTTGAAGGGCTTTGGTTATTTTTCCGTATTGTTCCAGTTTCCCACCAGTATAAAGTGGTAGCATGTAGGTAATGGTTGTTTGAAAGTGATTTCGTGAATCTGGATAATTGAGTTCTTGAGGTGCTACTGGAAGTGGATTTGTCTGTCCAGACATGTCAAATTCAGAAAAACCAAAATCTCCAAAAGTTGCTTCTCGACTTTTCAGTTTAAATCCAAAGATATTTCCTGCATCATTCGAACGTAATGCTTGGATTTTTGCATCTAATTTACCATAGTTATGACCTTTAGCTACATTTACTTCATATTGTCGCATTTGTTCATCAAAGTTTGAAATTTTAAGTTCAAGGTTGTTTTCTTGCATAATCGTTAAAGCATTGTCTAAAGAAAGATTTTTTAACTCCTCTGCAATAGAAGAGAGACTGAGTAGTAAAGTCAAAAGAATGTATCGGAAATGGTATACGAACATGTTAATCCTTTATAATTTTTAATTATTACAATGATAATTAAAAATTATTAATCTAAATTGAATTTAAAAAAGTCGCTTTTTATTTATGAGTTAGTATAACTTTATTTATGTAAGATGATAATTTAAATTGATGAAAAGAGGTAGAAGTGATAAAAGTGTTACATGTAGTTTCCCTCAAGAAAGAGGGAAGTTTTGAGGTTATGATAAATTATTAAATACTAACGTGATTTACGCTAATGCAGGCTTCCAATTTTGAAAGTTCATCAATAACTTCTTTGGTAACATTTTCATCTACATTAACAACTGCTAGGGCATGAGACTGATTGTCTCTACCTAATCTAAAGTCAGCAATATTAAGCCCATGTGATGAAACAATTCGTCCTACATTACCAATAACACCAGGAACATCAGTGTTTCTAAATAAAATTAGATTTCCTTTTGGTTCAAGGTCTAGTTTATATCCATCAATGTCCATAATACGTAGATTGCTTTCTCCAAATACAGTTCCAGCAATAAAGAAGTCACCATTATCAGTAGAAACTTTGATGCTTACTTTATTAGTAAGACCAGAGTTGTTTATAGCTGTTTCTTTAATAATTTTCATATTTCTGTCTTCAGCTACAAACTCAGCATTAACATAGTTTACTTGGTCTTCTAGTGACTCACTCAAAAGACCCACTGTTGCAAAGGTACTTAATGAATCAAGGTATTCAGAGACATCACCTTTAGTAGTGATTTTGATACTTTTAACTTTAGAACGCGTAGCTTGCGCTGCAATGTTCCCCATTTTTTGAATAAGTTCAAGGTATGGACGTAAAAAATCAGGTAATTCACTTTCTTTAATAGGTAAATTCAATGCATTAGGATAGGCAATAGATTTAGCAGCCTGAATAGCATTTTCTGCAGCTTGAATAGCAATATTTTGTTGAGACTCCTTGGTATTAGCACCCAAGTGAGGAGTAACAGTAACATTGTCTAAGTCAAGCAGAGGGTGATCAGTTGCTGGTTCTTTGTTAAAAACATCAATTCCAGCCATGTGAATCTTACCAGAAGTTAATCCTTCAAGTAAAGCATCTTCATTTAAAAGACCACCTCTTGCACAGTTAATTAGAACCACACCATCTTTCATTTTTGCTATTTCTGCTTTGTCAATCATTCCTAATGTTTCTTTGTTTTTTGGCGTGTGAATGGTAATAATATCACATGCTAAAATATCTTCAAAGTTTTTTGTATAAGAAATATCAACATCAGTTGCTTTTCTTGGGTCTATGTATGGGTCATAAGCTATAACATTCATTTCGAATGCCTTTGCTCTTTTTCCTACACGTGAACCAATATTTCCAAAACCAATAACACCTAACTTTTTATCTTTAAGTTCAGTACCATACCAGTCTTGTCTTCTCCATACTCTATCTACTTTAAGATTATTGTGAGCATAAGGGAATTGACGTACACAAGAAAGCATATGTGCCATAGTAAGTTCTACAGCTGCAATAGTATTAGCTGTTGGTACGTTCATTACAACGATACCTTTTTTACTACAACCTTCTATGTCTACATTATCAACACCAACACCAGCACGAACAACAGACTTAACCTTAAGTGCGTTGTCTAGAAAAGCTTGATCAACATCAGTAGAAGAACGAGTAATTGCTACATCAGCAAGAGGAATAATTTCAGAGATGAGCTTGTCTTTAGGCTCATCTGCAGCATTAATTAGGTTTATATCAGCATCATTTGCGAGAATATCCAGACCTTTTTGGTGGATATGATCACAAACTACAACAGTAATCTTAGACATATTTGTCAATTCCTACTTTCTTTTAAAATCGCCAAAAGCATCACCAAGAGTCATGCTATCATCTTGTTCTGAATTAAGTTTATCTAGTGCTTCACGTTCTTCTTGACGTTCAAGTCTTCTTACAGAAACTCTAATTCTATCAGACTTTGCATCAATGAAAGAAATTACAGCTCGAATTACTTGACCTTTTTCAATCTCGTCTTCTTTAAGTGGATCTAAATCATCAAGTCTAATTAATGCATCAACACCAGCTTCAATAGAAACAAAAATTCCAAAGTCTTTTTTGTCTTTAACTGTACCTTCTACAATATCACCATTTTTATGAGTTTTTGCAAAAGCAGCAACTGGAGATTCTTGCATTGCTTTAATACTTAAAGAAACTTTACCTTGATCTCTGTCAATTTTAATAATTTTAACTTCAACTTCATCACCAGACTTATATGTTTCTTTTGCTGATTCTGCTTTTTCCCAAGATAATTCTTGATTATGTAAAAGACCTTCTACTGCACCAATTTTAACAAATGCACCAAAGTCTGTTACAGATGAAACTGTACCAGTAATTATATCGCCAACTCTATTTGCTGATGCAAATTGATCAATTGGTTTTGGTAATAATGTTTTTCTTGAAACTCTAAGTCTTCTTTGTTGTTTATCAATTTCGATAATTTCAACATCAATAACTTGATCAATTTCAATATGATCTTTTGGATGTTTAACATTCTTTTCCCAAGAAAGTTCAGATACATGTAAAAACGCTTCTAAGTCTTCACCTAAATCAACAAATGCACCATAAGGCTCAATGTTAGAAACAGTAACTGCTACTGTATCTCCAGCTCTTAATGTGTTGTCAATATCTTTCCATGGATCAAGGTTTGCTTCTTTAATAGAAAGAGAAAGGTGTCTTTTCTTTTTATCATAGTCAATAGCAATAACATTAACTTCATCATCTTCTTTGTAGTATTTAGATGGGTTAACTGGACCTTTGTGAGAAATTTGTGAATAATGAACTAGACCATCCATACCACCAACATCTACAAACATACCATAAGAAGTAATTTTCTTAACAGTTCCAACTACTACAGCTCTGTTTTCTAATAATCTGTCAACAATTTCTTGTGTTTCAGCTTTTTCACGTTCGATAAGTGCTTTTCTAGAAACAACTACTGAGTTCTTTTCTTTGTCAACTTTAACAATAAGTGCTTTAACTTGCTTACCAATTGGGTCAACTTTGTAAGAGATGTAAGAAAGTGTTCTTGGCATAAAGAATTCTAAACCAGAAACATCAACAACGAATCCACCTTTATTTTTCTTAGTAATAGTACCTTCAACAACGTACTCTTGTTCTTCATCATATTCTTCAATAAATTCAGCAAGTGCAGCTCTTTGCTCTGCTAATTCGTACGATACGCTTGGTCTTTCTCCTCTTTGTCCAGTAATAACAACTTGAATTGTTTCACCTTCTTTAAAGAAAATCTCTCCATCTTCATCTCTAATTTGATCCAATGACATTAATGCTTCGTTTTTACGACCTATATCAATAATTACTTGATTGTCTTCTTCAACTATCTTAACAATAATACCATCTACTAAATCACTTTTCGTGTCTGACTTTTTGAACGACTCCTCGAGCATCGCTCCAAAATCTACGTCTTCTATTTCGATATCTTCGAATTTCATGCTTACTAATCCTTGCTTGTGCCTAATTTTGCGCTATTATACTCTTTTATATTTAATACAATATGAAAATAAATAAATAAGGTGTTTTAGAGGAGTTAAGTTGGTAAGGATAACACTATTTAATTTTATCTTAAATAGTGTTATAGGGATAAATATTGAAGATTTACGAAATTTTTTCTATTTTTGAGATAACATTTTGGACAATCCAGTCAGGTGTTGATGCCCCAGCTGAAATACCACAAAGTTGTTTATTCTTGAACCAATGAGCATCTAATTCAGTTTCATTCTCAATTAAATAACTATCTGGACAGTCTTGTTGTGAAATACTATGAAGCATCTTTGTATTAGAAGAATGTTTCCCTCCTATAACAATCATAACATCAGCTTTTTTTGCCAGTTCTGAAGCTGCATCTTGATTTTCAAAAGTTGCATTACAAATGGTATTGAACACACGTACTTCTTTATGAGTTTTGATGAGAGCTGAAACAACTTTGGCAAAATCTTCTGGTTTTTTGGTTGTTTGAGAGACAACAGCAACTTTACTTTTTAGAGGTAAGGTAGCTAGTTCTTTTGGATCTAAAACAATGAATGCATCATTTTGTTTGGTTGCATAAGAAACAACCCCTTTGATTTCTGGATGTTCTTTATCTCCAAATATAACGATTGAATAGCCCTCTGTACTCATTTTTTCAACAATGTTTTGAGGAGTTGTAACGTATGGACAGGTAGCATCAATAATTTTATTTTTTTGTTTCTTTAAATGCGTTAATTCGTCTTTAGGTATTCCATGGGTACGAATAACTACAGTACTGTCATTTTCAATTTCTTCAAATTTTTCGATTAAGCCAATGTTATAACCATCTTTGAGACGATTAATTTCATCTGTATTATGGATAAGTGGACCATAAGTAAACGAATCTTTATGCTCTTCAGCAATTTCAATGGCACGTTTTACACCATAACAGAAGCCATAACTTGAAGCTAGTTCAATTTTCATAATATTAATCCTTAATATGTGTAATTTGAGTTAGTATATCAAAAAAGTTAGGAAATGAAGTATCAATACATTCTGTGTCTTCTATCTTCATTTCACTTACTAATCCAGCAATAGCAAAGCTCATTGCTATTCGGTGGTCTCCATGGCTATTAATTGTTGCAGAAGATATCTTCCCACCGATAACTTCATAACCATCTTCATGTTCTACTGTCTTAATTCCACAAGCATTTAATCCTGTAAGTACAGTAGTAATTCTATCACTTTCTTTAACTCTTAGTTCTTTTGCATTTTTAACTAAGCTGGTCCCATTAGCCATAGACATAGCTATGGATAGGGCAGGGAGTTCATCAATAAGCCATGCGATATTATTCTCTACCGTTACAGGAGAGAGTGTACCATTATAAGAAATTTCTATATCACCAATTGGTTCATAGATATTTTCTTTTTGAACATAAGTAATGTTCGCACCCATTTTTTCTAATATTTTATAAGCTTCTATTCTAGTAGGGTTTAGTGTTACATTTTTAATAACAGTTGAGGCATTGGGAATAATAGCAGCAGCCACAGCAAAAAAGAATCCACTTGATGGATCTGCTGGTACGGTAATATTTAATGGTTTTAATGGTTCTTTTAGAGGATTAATTTTTATCCATCCATCCTCTTGTAGTGAAACATTAGCACCCATTCCCGAAAGCATTCTCTCTGTGTGGTCACGAGAGAGAAGCTCTTCTTTGTAGTAAGATGTCTCATCTGCTTGAAGTGCAGCTAAAATGAGAGCAGATTTTATTTGAGCAGAATCAATAGGTGAAGCATATTTAAATGATTTTAGATCACCACCTCTGATGGCTAGGGGAGCAAGGTTTCCATTTTCTCTACCATCAATTTTTGCACCAATATTACGCAATGGAATAGCAACACGATTCATTGGACGTGAGCGTAAATATTTATCACCTGTTAAAACGAATGAACCTTCAATGCCTGAAAGTAAACCAGCATAGAGTCTCATACCTGTTCCAGCATTTCCACAGTCTAAAATATTTGAAGGTTCAGTAAGTTTTGAAGGAGGAGTAATTTCAATATTTCCTCCATCTCTTTTTACAGAAGCTCCAAGTTGTTCAGCAATAGAAAGTGAAGCTAGGGTATCTTCTCCTAAAAGAAAGTTTTTAATTTTAGAGGGTCTATCAGAGAGAAGAGAAAACATTGCACATCTATGAGAGATAGATTTGTCAGGTGCAATGTCTGAACATTCCAAAGAAAATGTGTTTTTTACTGCTGAAACGGTTATAGATTTCATCGAAGTTTAGCTCCATATACTCTTTCGAGTTCATTAATAATAGCACTAACAGTATCATCAATTTGTTCATCTTTTAAAGTGTCATCTAATGATTGTATGAAAAGACGTAATGATAAACTTTTCTCATCACCCAGTGATTCATCTTCATAAACATCAACAGCATAAAACTTTTTAAGTAAAGGAAGCTGTAATGCTCTGGTTGTTAAACATACTTGACTATAAGGTGTGTTTTTATCTATAACAAAACTTAAGTCTTTATAGACTCCTTGAAACTTTGAAATAGGATTAGCATTAATATGTTCTGGTACTAAGGCTGAAAAATCTATTTCTGCAACAAAAGTCTCTTTTAAATCAAAATCTTCAGATACTGTTGGGTGTACTTTTGTTAAGTACCCACAAGTTTGATTATTGATGATAATGTCAGCAGACTGATAAGGATGAATAATACTGTTTATTTGTAATGATGTTCGTAATTCAAAATTTCCAATTACAGATGAAACTTTTTTGACAAAACTTTCAAAGTTAATATTAGTTGGTTTTCCTGCATTTGAAACATTTTCTGACTCTTTTTGACCTGTATAGATAAGACTTAACATATCTTTTTCTTCACGGTTTTCATTGAAAATAGTTCCAACTTCAAAAAGTGCTGTAGATTTTTTAGAATAGTTTACATTACGGTTAGCAGCTTGCAGTAAATTTATAATAACAGTTGTTCTAAGGGTATTGAAGTCAGCTGTAATAGGATTAATAATATCCAGTTCTTCATTAACTACAGGGAAATTATATTTTTCAAGAAGTACTCTGTCGGTAAATGCATAAGACATACTTTCATCAAATCCTGCAGCAACAGCACGTGAACGTAATTCTTTTTTAGCATAATACTTTTTCATACTATCGTTAGTACGATTTTTTTCAACAAATTTTAAAGCTTTAGCTTCAATGTTGTCAATTCCAATTATACGTACAACTTCTTCTGTAATATCTTGAATATTCTCAATATCATGTCTATAAGCTGGAATGGTAACACCAAAGTTTTCTTCAGCTGTCATTTGAACACTAAACCCTAATGACTTTAAAATATTAATGATTTCCATTTTAGGAATATCATTACCTATAATTTGACAAATCTCTTCAGCTGAAACAGTAATGATTTTATCTTCCACTTCACGAGAGATAGAAATACTACCATCAAAAAGTTTTGAGTTATTGTAGTTTTCAAATAAGTAGGTTAGGTAAGAAATACCAAAACATAAGTTAGGCTCAGAACCACGTGAAGTGTTATAGTAAAGTTCATCAGTATCAAGTTTTTGTTCTGACACAACATCTACAAGTAGGTTGGGATTCATATAAGAAGCTTGGAACAGTATTTGTGTTGACTTTTCTGTTGCTTTTAACTCTTCTTCTTGATGAATACCTAAATGTGCACCTAATTTATCGTCCAGAGAAATATGTACAACATCATTAACATTTTTAGCCGAGATTAGAAGTTTCTCATCAGAGTTTAAATCAATATGACCAACATCGTAAGCTCTTAATATAACACCTGTCGTATGGGTAATATACTTTAAAATATTTGCTAAAGAGTCTGATTGAAGCTCATTAACAAATGCTAAACGTAAAGAGAAAAGTAGAGAAGTATGTAAGCTCTCCATACTTGCCATTACATATTCTAAAGAAGCATTTATTTCACCTTCAGTAGTCAGTTTAGCAACTCTTGCTAAACCAATTTTTTCTTGGTTTTGACTTTCATAGTCAAACTTTTTCAAAGGAATATTTAATGCTGCAGAAAGATCTCGTGCAACACCATTGACAGAAAGACAGTCACCACGGTTAGCAGTAAGCTCAATCTCTATAACTGTATCTGAAAGTTTTTTGTAATCATTTAACTCTTTACCTACAACAAGCTCACCAATACTCTCATCTAAAATAATAATTCCATCACCAATATCTGGTAATCCAAGTTCAGAAGAAGAACAAACCATGCCTTCAGATTCAACACCACGAAGTTTTGCATGCTTAATTTCAAAGTCTTCACTTAGTTTGGCACCAATGGTTGCTACAGCTACATATTCTGCGTTTACAACATTGGCTGCTCCACAAACTATTTGACGTACTGTACCAATATTAGTTTCAATTTGACAAACATTTAGTTTGTCAGCATCTGGATGCTTCTCACAAGAAAGTATTTTACCTACGACAATTTTTTCTGGAATAGTATGCGTTGTAATACTATCTACTTCTAATCCAATTGCATTAAGTGTTTTGTAAAGAGTATCGTCAGATACTTCTGAGATATCTAAAAAGTTATTTAACCAAGTTCTTGTAATTATCATCTAAATTGCTCCAATAAACGTGTGTCACCTTCAAATAGCATTCTAAGATCAGGAACTTTGTGTAGTAACATGGCAAATCTTTCAACCCCTAAACCAAAGGCATAACCACTTACATCTTTGTATTCTACAGCATCAAAAACATTGGAGTCAACTATTCCACAACCCAGTACTTCTAGCCAACCAGTGTGTGAACATACACGACATCCTTCTCCTTCACAGAAGATACAAGAAATATCGACTTCAGATGATGGTTCAGTAAACGGAAAGAAACTGGGTCTGAAACGTACTTCAACATCACCAAACATATAGTGTAAGAAGTCAGACATAATAGCTTTTAAATTGGCAAAGTTAACTTCACCTTTTGATTCAACAACTAAGCCTTCTACTTGATGAAACATCGGTGTATGGGTAATATCATAATCTTTTCTAAACACAGCACCTGGCGCAATCATACGAATAGGTGGTTTTTGCTGTAACATGGTTCTAATTTGTACAGGTGAAGTATGTGTTCTGAGAACAGCTCCATCTTTAAAGAAGAATGTATCTTGCATATCACGAGCAGGGTGGTTTTTTGGCAAGTTTAATGCCTCAAAATTGTGAAAGTCATCTTCAACTTTTGGTCCATCTTCTATAGAGAAGTTGAGTGCTACAAAATAATCAATAATTTTGTCCATGGTTGCCATAACAGGATGGTAAGCACCTTTTTCATCAAGGTTACCATAAAGAGAGACATCAATGGCTTCTGCTTTTAAAAGCTTTTCAATCTCTTCTTTTTTAAGCGTTTCGTAACGCTCGTCAAAGCTACTTTGCAGGGCTGCTTTATTTTTATTCAGACCCTCAGCAAATGCTTTTTTTTCAGGTCCAGGTACATCTTTAAGCTTGGAAAATTCCTTTGCTAATGCACCTTTCTTACCAAAAAGTTCAATACGAACTTTTTCTAATTCAACAAGCGAATTTGCATCGCTAATTTGGTTTTCTAATGTTTCCAAAATAACCTCTATCCAATTATTTTATTTTGTGGGATTTTATCTAAACTATGCTAATAGTGGGATTGATTGTGTTATAATTTTTAAAATAAATAACAGAGAATAATGAAGGATTAAAGATGTGTATATTTTGTAAAATAGTAAATAATGAGATACCTAGTAATAAGGTTTTGGAGAATGACGACTTTATTGCGTTTCATGACTTACATCCAAAAGCTCCGATTCATGTTTTAGTTATTCCTAAAAAGCATGTTGATTGTTTTCAGGATGTTGGTGCTGATATGATGGCTGGAATGACCACCTTTGTTCAGGAAGTGACAACATTATTAGGGATAGATAAAACAGGCTATAGACTTATTACTAATAATGGAGATGATGGTGGACAAGAAGTGTATCATTTACATTTCCACATAATGGGTGGGGCAAAACTACCTTTTGGACATATGACAGACGAACCACATAAAAATATGTAGCTTCGACAGGC
Source organism: uncultured Sulfurovum sp. (assembly GCA_902727895.1). GTDB lineage: Bacteria > Campylobacterota > Campylobacteria > Campylobacterales > Sulfurovaceae > UBA1140. The sequence continues at coordinate 22,523 of CACVAP010000039.1, read as the reverse complement.
TTAGCTAGCGAGTTTAGATTTACTTGGGCTACGCTCAGTCACCGAGTTATCCTTGCCTGAGCGAAGTCGAAGGCAAAAGATAGCATAGTATATAATTTAGGACATAATAAATAATGACATTAGAACAACTAGATAAACAGTATGGGCTACAAACATACAACCGAAATTACACCAATTTTGTAAAAGGTGAGGGCTCAACACTTTTTACAGACAATGGTGAAGAATATATAGACTTTGCATCAGGTATTGCTGTAAACTCAGTAGGACACAACAATCCTACTTTGGTAAAAGCCATACAAGAACAAGCAGCAAAGATTATTCATATTTCAAATTTACAGATTATTGAACCACAGGCAAAACTAGCAGAGAAAATTTGTACTTTATCCAATTATGATGGGGCAATTTTCTTCGCAAATTCAGGAGCAGAAGCGAATGAAGGTGCTATTAAAATTGCACGTAAATATGGTGAAACACGCTTTGAAAAAAAGCGTTATAAAGTCATTACTTTAGAGCATTCATTCCATGGACGTACCATTACAACAGTAAAAGCAACAGGACAAGAAGTTTTTCATACTCCAAATTTTTCTCCTTACCCAGATGGTTTTTCCTATGTGAAAGGGCTAGAAGCTGTTTATGAAAATATAGATGATGAAACTGTAGCTGTAATGATAGAGTTGGTGCAAGGTGAGGGTGGAGTTCAACCTTTCGATAAAGATGAGATTCAAAAGCTAGAGAAACATCTTAAAGAAAAAGATATTTTACTTATAGTGGATGAGGTTCAAACAGGGATTTATCGTACTGGTAAAATGTTGGCTTCAAATATGTATGAAATAGATCCAGACATTGTAACCATGGCAAAAGGTCTTGGTGGTGGTGTTCCTATTGGGGCTGTTATGACAAAACATAAAGATGTTTTAGTTGCAGGTGATCATGGTTCGACTTTTGGTGGTAACTATTTGAGTACTAGAGCAGGTTTGGCTGTACTTGAAGTTTTATCTGACTTAGATGAAGAAGGACAACTTACTGAAACATTGGCTTACTTTACAGTAAAGCTAAAAGAGATGGCAGTTAAATACCCAAACTTGTTTACAGAAGAAGTAGGGTTAGGACTTATGAGAGGATTACGTGCTAAAGATGCTGATACCATGAAAGCAGTACTTTCAAACTGTATGAAAAACAAATTAATAGTGCTTCCAGCTGGAAAAAATACGGTTCGTTTTTTACCTGCATTAACCATTACAACATCTGAAATAGATGAAGGGTTCAAACGTTTTGAAAAAGCTATTTCTTCTATCTAGTTTCTTTCTTGCTTCATTACAAGCAGAAAGTGAACTGAGTAATATTCTTTCTGCTGATAAAAGTGAATTATTAAAGTACCAAAATGAGCAGAACTCTGTACAGAGTAGCCAGTTGGAAAATTCATGGATTAACCCTGTTACCTTACAATACACTAAAAATTATTCAACACAATTTGGTGAGACAATTGATACACAGCAATTTATTATTTCGGTAGATCAGCCAGTCTTTAAGATGGGTGGAATTTGGTCGGCAATTAAATATGCTAAGGCTTTAGGTAAAGCCAATGCTTTAGAAATAGAGTTACAAAAACGAGAACTTATTTCTCAGGCATTGACTATTTTATTTAATCTTAAGCAGTCAAAGTATCAGTTGGCAAAATTAGATCTTAGTATTAAAAATGATAATTTAGACATTGTAATACAAAAAGAGAGTTATGAAGAGGGCTTAAGTAACAGAACACTTTATGACCAAGCAATGTTAAAACGAAATCAAGACATCACTTCTAAGTTAGAGTTAGAGCTAAGTATTACTAAACTAGAAAATGATTTTTCTCTTTTGAGTGACAGTGACCCTTATGCTTTGAGCTTACCAAACTTTGGAATGATAGATCAAGCACGTTATATGGATGAACAGTTAGAACTTCAACGAGATAATTTACGCGTAGAAGAGAAAAAAAATAATAAATTTATGACTCTAAGTAAGTATTTACCTGAAGTTTCTGTAACAGGTCGTTATACGAACGAAGATTTAAATCCACTTTTTGCAGGACCAAACTCTAGTTTAAATAGAGAATATTTTAATTATGGGCTTAAAGTAACATTACCTATAAACATTAATACTTTTGATGACATTCAAAACTCTAAGATAGAATATTTAAATGCTAAAGTAACGTTAAATGAGAAGAAAAAAACGCTAGCCAATAACTTTAAACTCTCTCAAAAACGTTTAGAAATTATAGACAAAAAAATTGCCCTTTCTATTGATGATAAAACACATTATGAAAGCATGTTAGTAACAGCACAAGATTTGGAAGTATTAGGTGATCAAACAGCTCTAGATACAGAAATAGTAGCCAATTCAGTACAAATACGTGAACTTGATCAAGAAATCTATAAAATAGATGCCCAATTAGAACTTTTAGGACTTTATGTAAATGTTTCAGATGCGATGTAAAAAATTAATACTTCTTCTATTGCTCAGTATATCAGCGTTCGCTTACGACTTTGGAGATATTCCAAAAGTAAATGTTGTTGACATTCCTAAGGGTAAACCTTTAATGGTTCAATTTGGGAAAACAGAATGTATTTGGTGTGAACACATGGCTCCTTATTTGAAAGAGATAAAAGAGAAATATCCTAAAACACCAATTTATTATATTAACACTGACAAAGATATATTGGGTGGTATTAATTCAAATGTTCAAGTATTACCAACTTCTGTTTTTTGGAATGAAGAGGGAAAAGAGATAGGACGACATGAGGGTTATTTATTACCTGAAGAAATTATGGAATTGCTTGAAAAGTATGGAGTATTGGTTAAAGAATAGACATTTCCACATTAGATGTGGAAATGAAAAGAGAATTACTTTAAAAGTCTTATACTGTATCAGAAGGAACATGAACTTTCCCTTCCATAATAATTCGAGCACTTCGACTCATACCTACTTTTTCAATGATGTAATCATCACCTTCTTTGTTGATAGTTGCACCAACTCTTAGTGTACCTGAGGGGTGTCCAAAGACAAGACTTTCACGTTCACTTCCACCAGCTGCTTCACTGACAAGTGTTCCGGGGATACATGCTGCTACGGCAATGGCTACAGAAGCTGTACCCATCATCGCATGGTGAAGTTGTCCCATAGATAAAGCTCTTACATTTAGGTCAATATCATCAGCATTTACTTCAGCACCACTTGAAGAAGTGTAGCTTTTTGAGTTGGCTACAAAAGCAACTTTTGGTGTATGCTGTCTGGTTTCAGCTTCTTTCAAATCTGTAATAAGACCCATTTTAATAGCACCGTAAGCACGAATGGTTTCAAACATTTCTAAGGCTTTAGCATCAGAGTTGATGTCACCTTGAAGTTCTGTACCAATATAATCAATAGCTTCTGCATTTAAAAAGATAGTAGGGATTCCAGCTGTAATCATGGTTGCTTTAAATGTACCAACACCTGGCACTTCTAAATCATCTACTAAGTTTCCTGTAGGGAAAAGTGTTTCATCAGGATCAATAGGAGATACAAATTCTATTTTAACTTCAGCAGCAGGAAATGCCACACCATCAAGAATAAAATCACCCATTTCACGAACCACACCACCTGCCATAGGCACATGAGCAATGATGGTTTTTTGAATGTTAACTTGCCAAATACGTACTTCTATGATTCCATCTTCGATTAATCGATCATCATCAAGTAAACCACTTTTTATAGCAAATGAACCTACAGCTCCCGTAAGGTTACCACAGTTACCACTCCAATCTACAAAAGGTCTGTCAATAGCCACTTGTCCAAACTCATAGTCAACGTCATGGTCTTCTTTTGTACTTTTACTCACCATAACAGTTTTACTTGTACTTGAAGAAGCATTACCTAATCCATCAATTTGTTTATTGTAAGGATCAGGACTACCAATAACACGTAGTAGTAACTTATCAAGCTTTGCTTGGTCAGCTAAAATAGCTTCGGGTATGTCTGTTTTATTAAAAAATACACCTTTGCTTGTTCCACCACGCATGTAGGTAGCAGGTATTTGTATTTGTGGGGTATATGACATATTTTTTTCCTTGAATTTTTATTTTAAAAGTATTGAGAAGAAATTGATTAATCTCTTTTAAATACTTTTAGGGCAATGCCCTAAAAGCGTTTTGTAAATGGTAATGATTATTTGTTTGCTACAAAGTCTTTAGCAAATTTTTGTAAGATTCCACCAGCGTTATAAACTTCAACTTCAGCCGAAGTATCCAATCTACAAGTAACAGGAATATTTACAACTTCACCATTAGCTCTTGTCATGATTACGTTTAAATCACCTCTAGCGATAATTTCTCCAGAAACTTCATAAGATTCAGATCCAACAATACCATACGTATGTCTTGTATCTCCATCTTTAAATTGTAATGGTAAAACACCCATTCCAACTAAGTTGGTTCTATGAATTCGTTCAATTGATTCTGCAACTAAAACTTCTACACCTGCAAGTCTAACACCTTTGGCAGCCCAGTCTCTTGACGATCCTTGACCATAGTTAGTTCCAGCAACAATGATAAGTGGTTGCTTTCTATCCATATAGGTCTCAATAGCTTCCCACATTCTAGACTCTTTACCTTCTGGCATAATCGTAGTTAAAGAACCTTGTTTAGTTTCACCATTAGCATCTTTAACCATCTCATTAAATAGTTTTGGATTTGCCAATGTTGCACGTTGTGCTGTATAGTGATCCCCTCTATGCGTTGCATAAGAGTTTAAATCTTCAGGAGGTAAACCCATTTTAAGACAATACTCACCAGCAGCAGAGGTTGGTAAAATTGCATTTGAAGGAGACAAGTGATCCGTTGTAATGTTATCAGGGAATACACCTAATGGAAGCATGTTTTTAAGTGCTGGTTTACCAACAAATGCATCTTCCCAGTATGGTGGTTTATTGATATAGGTACTCTGTCTATTCCAGTTATAAAATGGAGATATTTTAACATCATCAAAAGCACTTTTTGCAAACATTGGATCATAAATTTCATCAAACATTTCAGGTCTAACAGATGCTGCAACTACTTTATCAATTTCAGCATCAGTAGGCCATAAATCTTTTAATGTAATTGGGTTACCATCTTTGTCATTCCCTAAAGAATCTGTTTCAATATCAAATCTAATCGTACCTGCTAATGCATAGGCTACAACCAATGGAGGTGATGCTAAAAATGCTTCTTTTACATAAGGGTGGATTCGACCATCAAAGTTTCTGTTTCCAGATAATACAGCTGTTGAATAAATATCATTATCAACCACTTCTTTTTGAATTTTTGGATCTAATGCACCTGACATACCATTACAAGTAGTACAAGCAAAACCAACAATACCAAATCCTAGATTTTCAAGTTCTGGAAGAAGATTTGCATCTTTTAAATAGGTTTCAACAACTTTAGAACCTGGTGCTAATGATGACTTAACCCATGGTTTTCTTGTTAATCCTAATTCATTCGCTTTTTTAGCCAATAGTCCAGCAGCAACAACATTTCTTGGGTTAGAAGTATTCGTACATGAAGTAATAGCTGCAATTAAAATTCCACCATCTGGAATTTTATCACCATCAAGAGTAAAGTTCTTAATAAGACCTTCTTCTTTTAAAGTGCTAGTTGGAACTAGGTGATGAGGTTTAGAAGGACCAGCTAAAGATCTTGAAACAGTTGATAAATCAAATGTTAATTCTCTAGTATAGGTAGCATTTGCTAAATCTGTAACCCATAAACCATTTGCTTTTGCATACGTTTCTACCAATTTAACCTGAGCGCTTTCACGTCCTGTTAATGTTAAATAATCTAAAGTATGATCATCAATACTAAACATAGCAGCAGATGCACCATATTCAGGCGTCATGTTAGAAATGGTAGCTCTATCACCTAGAGTTAAATACTCTAAACCTGAACCATTGAATTCTAAATAAGCAGAGATAACTTTTGATTCTCTCAAAAATGATGTCATTGCTAAGGCAATATCAGTTGCCGTAATACCTTCAGCTCTAACACCTACAATCTCAACACCAACAGTTTCAGGAACTCTCATAAATGAAGGGTTACCAAGCATTACATTTTCAGCTTCTAATCCACCAACACCAAGTGCATAAACACCAAGAGCATCAACATGAGGGGTATGTGAATCTGTTCCAACCAAGGTATCAGGAGAGGCAATTCCATCAATACTATGAACTACAGGAGACATTTTCTCTAAGTTAATTTGGTGCATAATACCATTCCCTGGAGGAATAACATCTACATTGTCAAATGCTTCTTTTGTCCAGTTAATAAAGTGGAATCTGTCTGCATTTCTTCTGTCTTCAATATCTCTATTGTTTTGGAATGCATCAGGCTCAGATCCACCACACTCAACTGCTAAAGAGTGATCGACAATTAATTGTGTAGGAACAACAGGGTTAACCTTTTCAGGATCCCCACCTTCTTCTGCAATTGCTTCTCTTAAACCAGCTAAATCTACCAGTGCTGTAAGTCCAAGAATATCATGCGTTACAACTCTACTTGGATACCAAGGGAAATCTTTGTCAGTTCTTTTTTCAATTAATTGAATAAGAGAATCTTCTAAATCTTCACTGGGACACTTTCTAAGTAAATTTTCTGCCAATACTCTTGAAATATAGTTTAGTTTTTCAAATGAACCAGTACTAATCTCTTCAACAGCCATTTTTACATCATAAAACTCGAGGTCTGTACCCTCAAGTTTTTTTAAATAATTCTTACCGATCATTCTTATTCTCTTTCTTCTAATGGAACAAATACTAAGTTTTCAGGTCCTATATATTCTGCCGAAGGACGAATAATCTTACCATCTTCTCTTTGCTCAATAACATGTGAACCCCAACCAGATACACGTGAAATAATAAACAGTGGTGTAAACATGTCCGTTGGTACGTCCATTTGGTTGTATGATACAGCAGAGAACCAGTCAAGGTTAGGAAACATTTTCTTAGCATCCCACATTACCTCTTCAAGACGTGAAGCAACATCATACATTAATGGTGTTCCATTTTCTTGGGAAAGTTCTCTTGCTACCTCTTTAATCACAACGTTTCTAGGATCAGACGTTGTGTAAACAGGATGTCCAAACCCAATAACAATTTCTTTACGTGCCATACGTTCTTTGATGTCTGATTCAGCTTCATCAGCTGAAGAGTAACGTTGTTGAATTCTAAACGCTTCTTCGTTTGCTCCACCATGCTTAGGTCCACGTAATGCACCAATCGCACCTGTTACAGCTGAATACATGTCTGATTCTGTACCAGCAACAACACGTGCTGCAAAAGTAGAAGCATTAAACTCATGCTCTGCATAAAGAATCAATGAAACATGCATTGCTTTTATCCATGATTCTTTTGGTTTTTCACCATGAAGAAGGTGTAAGAAATGTCCACCAATAGAGTCATCATCTGTCATAAGTTCGATACGCTTGTCATTATGTGAGAAGTGGTACCAGTAAAGTAAAATAGAACCAAATGACGCCATAAGTCTGTCTACAAGATCTTGTGCATCAGCTTTGTTATGGTCAAGTGCTTCAGGCTCAATACATCCAAGTGCTGAACAACCTGTTCGCATAACATCCATAGGGTGGGTATCTTTTGGAAGTTGTTCTAAAACATTTTTAACACCTTGTGGAATATCACGGTATGATTTTAATTTCTCTTTGTAAACAGCCAATTCAGCTTTGTTTGGAAGTTTTTCATGAATTAAAAGGTGTGCAATTTCTTCAAACTCTGCTTTGGTAGCAAATTCTAAAATATCATAGCCACGGTAGTGTAAATCATTTCCTGTTTTACCAACCGTACAAAGAGCAGTGTTTCCTGCTGTTACCCCTGAGAGGGCAACAGATTTTTTAGGCTTAAATCCTGATTTTGTTTCAGTACTCATCGTTTATCCTTTTTATTTACTTTTTGCAAAAAGTGCGTCTAACTTCTCTTCGTATGAATGGTAATCTAACATATCGTAAAGCTCCATTCTTGTTTGCATAATTGGTAAAGTGCTTGCTTGTGAACCTTCATCAATAATTGATTTAAATACATCAAGTGCAGCTTTGTTCATTGCTCTAAATCCTGAAAGTGGGTAAAGAACCATGTCAATACCTACGCTACCAAGTTCATCTTTTGTAAACATTGGTGTTGCACCAAATTCAGTAATGTTTGCAAGTACTGGTACAGTGATTTCAGCTGTAAATGCTTTGTACTCTTCAAGTGTGTGAATTGCTTCAGCAAAAATCATGTCAGCTCCAGCTTCTACGTAAGCTTTTGCTCTTTTTAATGCTGCTTCTTGACCTTCACTTGCATGTGCGTCAGTACGTGCCATAACAACAAACTCAGGGTCTGTTTTACCAGAAACTGCAGCTTTAATACGGTCACACATTTCTTCAATGCTTACCAGTTCTTTGTTTGGTCTATGTCCACATCTTTTTTGTGCAACTTGATCTTCTATGTGACATCCAGCAGCACCTGCTTTTGTCATCTCTTTAACAGTTCTAGAAATGTTAAATGCTCCACCCCAACCAGTATCTGCATCTACAAGTAATGGAAGATCACAACGACCTGTAATTCTTCTAATGTCAATACATACATCTTCTAACATTGTCATACCAATATCTGGTAAACCGTAACTTGCATTTGCTACACCAGCACCTGAAATGTAAAGAGCTTTTGCTCCTGTTGCTTCTGCTTGAATAGCTGAGTATGCGTTAATAACACCTACGATTTGTAATGGTCCGTTTTCTTTTAATGCTTCTCTAAATTTTCTTCCTGCGCTCATATTATATGTCCTTGTTTTTTGGTTTTGGGTATCCTAAAGCGTTAATCGCTTCGGTCATTTCTGGTAGTACACTTTCATCTTCTATGGTTGAAGGCATATTCCACTCTTTACCATCTGCGATACTTCGCATGGTTCCTCTAAGTATTTTACCACTTCTTGTTTTTGGTAGTCTTTGTACAACGGTTGCTATCTTAAAGGCAGCTACTGGTCCAATTTGTTTACGTATTAACTGAACAAGCTCAGCGACAACTTCAGCATGGTCTCTGTTTGCACCTGATTTAAGTACCACAAAGCCCATAGGTGATTCACCTTTAAGTTCATCATCCACACCAATAACAGCAGCCTCAGCAACATCTGGATGGGTACCTGCGATTTCTTCCATCTCCCCTGTTGAGAGCCTATGTCCAGCAACATTAATGACACCGTCCATACGACCCATTACCCATACATAACCGTCTTTGTCGATGTATCCTGAATCTCCAGTAAGGTAGTAACCTTCATAAAATTTAAGATATGAGTTTTGGTATCTTGCTTCATCTTCCCAAATTCCCATAAGACAACTTGGTGGTAATGGTAATTTAAGTACAAGGTTACCTAGTACTCCTGGTTCACATTGTTTACCGTCAGCATCCAGTGCTTGAAGGTTAAATCCTGGCATTGGTTTAGTAGGGCTTCCTGCATGAACTGTCATCGGGTCAAGACCCGTAGGGTTTGCAGCAATAGCCCAACCTGTTTCAGTTTGCCACCAGTGATCAATAACTTCTTTACCAGTTACACTTTTAGTCCACTCGTAAGTTGCTGTATCACATCTTTCACCAGCCATGAAAATATTTTTTACAGAGCTTAAGTCGTATTGTTTAAGGAACTCAGCCTCAGGGTCTTCTTTACGGATGGCTCTAAATGCTGTAGGTGCAGAGAAAAGTACATTTACTTTGTACTCTTCACATACTCTCCAAAATGCTCCAGCATCTGGTGTACGTACAGGTTTACCTTCGTAGATAATGGTACTACAACCATTCATAAGTGGTGCATAGACAATGTATGAGTGTCCAACAACCCAACCAACATCACTTGCAGCCCAGAAAACATCACCAGCCCTAGCGTTATAGATGTTGTCCATAGACCATTTCATGGCTACAGAGTGTCCACCATTACTTCTAATAACACCTTTTGGTTTACCAGTTGTTCCTGAGGTATAAAGGATATAAAGTGGATCAATCGCATCAACAGGAACACAGGCAGCAAGTTCTGACTTAGCTTCTTCTTCTGCCCAATCAAAGTCTCTACCTTCTACTAAGTCTGCTACAGCTTCTTCTCTTTGGTGAATAAAACATTTTACAGGTTTATAGGTAGATTGCTCAATTGCTTCGTCTAATAGAGGTTTATAGTTAATAACTTTAGAAACTTCTACACCACAACTTGCACTCATGACTACTTTTGGTCTAGCATCATCAATACGTGTTGCCAATTCATGTGCTGCAAACCCACCAAATACGACTGAATGAATCGCACCGATTCTCGCACAAGCTAACATTGCGATGGCAGCTTCAGGAATCATCGGCATGTAGATGATTACTCTGTTACCTTTTACCACACCATGAGAAGATAGCATCCCAGCTGTTTTAGCTACTCTATCACGTAATTCATTGTACGTATAAGTCTTTTTTGTGTTGGTTACAGGTGAGTCATAGATAATAGCAATATCATCACCATGTCCATTCTCTATGTGTAAGTCAACGGCATTGTAACAAGTGTTCATCGTCCCACCAACAAACCAACGATAATGCCCATCAACCACGTCTAGTACTCTATCCCACTTGTTATACCAGTGTACTTTTGTTGAAGCCTCAGCCCAGAATTTCTCTGGATTGTCTATTGATTCTTTATATACTTTGTCATAAATTTCACCCATAGTTCTTTCCTTCATCTTAATCTAATTTTCATTATACACAAGATTGAAGAGAATGCTAGGTACAAAAATACGTACAAAAAAACAATTTTAATACAAGTCTATTTTTTATGTACAAAAACTGTACAATACTGTTAATAAAGCTATAAAAATTGGGAAACGATATGACTACTATTGATAAAATCACTATAATCTTCAAACGCTCGGAACTTAGTATCTCTAAGTTTGCATCTATTATCAATAAAGATCGGCGTACTGTTACCTCATGGATAGATGGTGCAACAAAGAAAGATCCCTCTAAAGAGGTGCTTAATCACATATCAACATTTTTTAGATATCCAGAGAATATATGGGATATATCGTGTAAAGAAGAATTTACCACACTTATTAAAACAGTACCTAAAGAAGAGATACGCCTTATAGATGAAGGGTATTTAGGTGGATTAAAATACATATTAAAGCATGAAGATAAAGAACGATTGGTTATTCATGCACAGTTTCCTGGGTCTATGTATAGAGACACTACCGTACCTAAAGTGTATAAAAAACAAGATGCACAACAGATAGAAGGTTTTAAACAAGAGCGAATTTCTAAGATGTTGCATTATTCATTTAAGACGACTGAATGGTATAGCATCAAGACATTGCTTAACTTTTGTTTTTCACCCATAGGAAATTTCTACACTAAAGAGCAAAAAGTAAAAATACTCTCCCTTATGCATGATACCTTTGATGAAAACTATAATAAACAGCTTCATTTGTTTGATTCATATTCACAAAAAATATATGGACTTGATACGATGTATACGTCTATTAATATAAAAGCAGGAATTGTCTTTTTTAAAGCACCTCTTGAATCCGTGTTTATAGAAGTAACTAATACAGCGATTGTTGAAAGATTGCACAAGCATTTTACTTCGGGAAAAGAAGCTCCTATTCATGTAGCACCAAATGATGCAACAAAGATACTGGGTATTTTAAAAAGTGCCATACAAAATGATAAAAGTTTAGAGTGGAGTTATGAAGAAATAAATAAAAAAACATTTTATGGAAAGCTTTTTAAAAATAATATTAGTATGTCTCTTCAGCACAAACTTTCAAAGCCTAGAGAGTCTTATGTTGGGGTTTCTATTTAAAACTTAATCCCATAATTGTAATGTCATCACTCTGTTCGAAGTCACCTTTGAAATTCATGAAGTCTTTTTTAAGTTGTACATACTGTTCACTAAGTGTAACAGTTTGATTTTCTAAGATAAAATTTTTAAACCTTTCTATACCATATCGTGTATTATTCTCTCCCTCTTGATCGGACATACCATCTGTTGTTAGGTAAAGTTTGGTATCTTTTTTTATCTTTATGTCATACTCTGTATATTTTTGATTACAATCTGTTCGTATAAATCCGACACTTTTTCGATCTGATTTTATAATTTTTAATTCATTATCATTTATGATGTATAGAGGAGTTTTTGCTCCTGCATATCTACAGAGATGTGTTTTTTTATTATAGTAAAGTATTCCACCGTCAAAGCCACTATTTGATTTGGACTCTTGATCTTGGTGAAGCATCATTTTAAGGTTATGATTAAAATATTCTAAGATTAATGCTGGACTAGGGGCTAGAGTATTATCTTTAATCTTAGCAATAATCTGTTCTTCAATAGCTTTAACTAGCATGGTTAAAAATCCACCTGATACACCATGTCCAGCACCATCAATAACCATGATTAATACGCTATCCTTATCTAAAGTATTAATTAAATAAATGTCTCCCCCAACAATATCTTTGGGTATCCAACAAACAAAATTATCTTGACAAAATGTATCTAAAGTATCAAGAGAAGGCAGAATGGCTTGTTGCATTAATGATGCATATTCAATAGAGTCTTTTATGGTATTATTGATCTTCTTTAACTCAGTTACTTTTTCTTTTAAGTCTTGATTTAACGCTTGAAACTCGGAAGAAGCTATTTCAGATACACTTTCATAGAGGTTTCTATCATCGTCATAATTTGTATAACTTCGGTCTATTAATGATAAAAGCTTTTCAAAATTTTCTTCAGTAATATCTTCTAGGGTAGTGATTTTGGCTTTTTTAAGTTGTCTGATTAGTAACTTATTTTTTAGCATCATATAATCTCTTTAAGATTCCCAAATTAATGAAAGTGTCATTGTTTGGTTAAAAAGACCACATTTACCAGAAGCTTGTGGAGAGAGTTCTCCATGCGAGTAAAATCCAACTTGGGATACATTGTCATTGAAAACTTCTTCAATAATTTCTACTTCATCTTCTGTTTGCTCTTGTAAAACAGCTCTTCGTCCTACACAGCTAACGACCAGTGCTAATACAGAAGTATTTGGAGGATATTGTACGTTTTGAGCAGCTTGTTGGGCTCCTCCAATAATATAATGTGGACTTCCTTTTAGGAAAATTATTTTATTTCCTTCTTTAATTTCACTGTAAACACTAATTGATTGTGTTTCTTCATTAGCTGCGAAAACAGCTCTAACTTTGGTGTCTCCTTCTTCATCAATAACCAAAATAGGAAATTGAAATGCAGAGCTTGGAAGGTTTTTTGAATGTTCACCCATGTAGTCTTTATAGAGTTTGAGTATGGGTTTGTCATCTACTGTATATATGGTATTCTTATTATCAGATGAGGTGACTAATCGTTCAAGACCATAACGATTCCATCCTCCTTCTGAAGCGTAGCTTATTTCAATGTTGTCACCATAAAATCCTATGGCAGATACATGGCTTGGCATTGCTTTTCTATCAACAAAAACCCATGTTTTTTCAAATTTACCAGAATCACTTGCCATCCCTCCTGTGACAATAACATTTCTACTTAAAACACTGTTAAATCCATCTACTAAACTTGAACTATTTACAGTTATACTATCGCTTAAGATGAAGAGTGACTTTAAGCCTTTTTGTTCAAATTGTTCTACTAAGTTGCATCCTCTGTCAAAGGATTCTTTCTCGTTCTCTATTTTGATATGCTTAGCTATAATTTTGGTCTTTTCAAATTTTGTTATGGAAACGGAAAGGCTGCCATCATGAAGTTCCTCTTTATAGATTTCACCTCCTGTAGAACAACCTGTAATAATAGCATTTGGGAATTTTTTACAAAGTTCGTTAAAACCTATTTCATTTTTTTTAAATTCACTGCTAGAAAAGACGGTAATTAAAGTATTAGCTGAATCTAATGAGCCATCCAATTCTTTGTTCCATGACCCATTTTCATATAAATTAACTTGTACTCGCACAATTGCCTCCTATAAATAAGTTAAGATTATTATAACTTAATTTTTATTTAAAATATATTTTTAATTTAATAATTTTATATTTAATTTTGATAGTAGTTTACTTTTAGAAGTGATTTTCCAATGATAATAGAGTATTTATCTTTATGCTATAATCCTAAATAAATAAGATAAAAAGTGAAAATTCAATGATAGAAAAAATTCATATTCAAAATTTTAAATCCATCTACGACTTAGAGTTAGAAGTTGGAAGAGTGAACCTATTTATTGGAGAGAATGGTTCGGGAAAAAGTAATTTACTTGAAGCTTTGGTTTTTGTTTCAGCTAGTGAATCTAATATGTTGGCGAATGAGTTTTTGGTTTCTCGTGGGCTTAGAGTTCCTGAACCTGAATTGATGAGGAGTGCTTTTGAGGAAAAGAATAAGGATAAAAATATTTTAATTAAAACTTCTTTTTCAAAAAACAAAAATTTAAACTACGAATTCCAACATGATAATATGGCTTATTCACAATGGAGAGTACTTGATCAGAATAGAAATATTGAGGTAGATTTAAATATTGACAATGAAACATTAGATTTTTTAAAAAATAATAAATATTTTTCATCAACAGAAACATTAGATGAAAGATTATATAAAGTATTTAAATTAGGTGAAGATACTCTTTCTAAACAATTAGGTCTTAAAATTCTTCAATACCTAAATAATTTCATTATTTATTCTCCTGAAAATACAGCATTAAGAATTTTTGAAAAAGAAGGACAAATTCAACCTTTAGGAATTAATGGAGAAGGTCTTTTAAAGCTTTTGAAAATAGTAAATAACTACGAAAATAAAAGTTATATTAATACCATTATTGAATCATTAAAACTCTTTAATTGGTTTGAAGACATAACCATACCCACTGATATTTCCTCGCAAGAAGATAAAGTAATTATCAAAGATAAATATTTATATAGAGAGTTTACTCAAAGAAGTGCAAATGAGGGCTTTTTGTTTATTTTGTTTTACATTACGCTTATAGTAGCAAAAGAGACACCAAAGGCTTTTGCTATAGATAATATTGATGCTTCCCTTAACCCTAAACTATGTACTAAATTGATGAAAATTCTTACAGAATTAGCTCATAAATATGATAAACAGATATTTTTAACTACACATAATCCTGCTATTTTAGATGGAATTGATTTGAATGATGAAGAGCAGAAACTTTTTGTAGTTTCTCGAAATAAAAAAGGTCATACTCGAATGAAAGAGATAACAGTTGAAAATAAACCAAAATCTTCAGATGATGAACCTCTTCATCTTTCAGAAGCATTTATACGAGGCTATTTAGGTGGCTTACCAAAAGGCTTTTAATGGCAAAATTTGCTTTAGCTTGTGAAGGAATTACCGACCAAATTGTTATTGAAAATATCTTGTGTGGATTTTATAAAGATTATGATGACCTTGATGAAGAGATTCAACCACTGCAACCTCCTTATGATATAACAACTCAAAAACAAAAAGAGGGTGAGTTTGGTGGTTGGGAGATGCTAGTAGAATATTTAAGTGAAAAACGTTTTCGAGATGATGTTTTAAATAGTGAATATGTGATTATTCAAATAGACACCGATATTTCTGAACATATTAATTTTGGTGTACTACAACAAAACCTTTCTACTGAAGAACTTATTGACAGAGTTAGAGAAAGGTTAGTTACCCAAATTGATAGTAAAAAAGAGTTTTATGTACAATGTCAAGAAAAAATTATTTTTGCTATTTCAGTTCACTCTTTAGAGTGTTGGATTTTACCTATTTATAAATCTAATAAAAGTGAAAAGATAGCAGGATGTTTTGAAGCTTTACAAAGAGAATCTAAAAAAATAAAAGTAATTAAAAACTACACTACTTATGATAAATTAAGCCGACCATTTTTAAAATATAAAGAGCTTATGAAGATTGTGTCTAAAAATAGTAGTTTTCAAATTTTTATAAATAATTTACCAGCAAAAATTTAGTGCAGAAAAAAGGAAAAAATTGACATTTAGTAATTACATGAATGAGTGGCTTTACGGAGAAGAGGGATATTACAAAACTTTTAAAGACATTGGTAAAGAGGGTGATTTTTATACAGCTGTGAGTACTTCTTCTTTTTTTGGAGCGAGTATTGCAAATCATTTTTACAAACTCATACAAGAAGAATCTTTTAAACGAGATGGTTGGCTCATAGAGGTTGGGGCGCATAAGGGGTATTTACTTTGTGACATGATTCAGTGGCTTTATACACTTGACCCAACTTTGGTACAAACTTTGAAGTTTGGGATTGTTGAGCGTCAAGAGCATGTACAACAAGAACAATTGAAGTACATTGAAGAGCGTTTTGGTTCAGACATTGAGATTAGCCACTTTTCTGACATAGATGAAGTTGAAGTAGACTATGCTTTTGTAGTTGCCAATGAGATATTTGATGCTTTTCCTTGTGAACTCATAAAAGACGGAGAACAAGCTTTTGTGACAGAGAATGTTGTGGAGTGGAAAGAAGCAGAGACGGAACTGTTAGCATTTGCCTCAACGCATCGACAGGTTAAAGGTGAAGTAGCTGTGGGTTATGAAGAATTTGCTTTACACATGGGCAAAGGCATTAAAAAATGTGATTTTGTTTCGTTTGATTATGGTGAGAAATTTGTGCGAAATGACTTTTC
Source organism: uncultured Sulfurovum sp. (assembly GCA_902727895.1). Lineage (GTDB taxonomy): Bacteria > Campylobacterota > Campylobacteria > Campylobacterales > Sulfurovaceae > UBA1140. The sequence continues at coordinate 5,850 of CACVAP010000039.1, read as the reverse complement.
TATTCGTGTTTATGAACAGCATAAAACTTTTCCACTTTTTGATGAAGAACTAAAACTTGAAGAAGCTTTTAAAAAGGCAGACATTACTTACGACGTTAACTTTGGGCATGTCATAGAAGCTTTTGAAGAAGCTGGATTTGAACTTGATAAGTATGAAACACAGGCTAGGGCATTGGTACGCTTTGGACTTATAGACATACTTGAAAAGTTTGCAAAACAAGCAACACAATCAAACTATGTGCGTGAAGCTGACAAGATTAAAACACTTATTGCCCCAACCATAATGGGTGATAAGTTTAAAATGGTACACTTTAAAAAATAATTAGGAGCAGGGATGTCACCACAAAAAAAAGCCACTATTGTTGCATCTATTGTCGCAACTTGTTTAACACTTCTTAAATTTGTCATTGGTATAGCTTCTGGTTCTGTAGCTGTTTTGGCTTCAGCGATTGACTCATTACTTGATACACTTATATCTATTTTTAATTTCTTTGCTATTAAAAAGTCTGAAGAGAAAGCAACCAATGAGTTTCAGTATGGAAAAGGAAAAGTACAAGCCATTGCAGCTGTTATAGAAGGGGTGGTTATTACCTTTTCAGGGCTTTATATTATGTATGAAGCTGTTCAAAAAGCCATACATGGAGAAGAAACTACCATGTTAACTCCTGCAATCATAGTAATGCTTATATCTATAGTGGTTACTTTTGCATTAGTTCGTTACTTATTATCTGTGGCAGAAAAAACAGACAACTTGGTGATAAAGTCTGATGCCTTACATTACCAAACAGACCTTTGGGCAAACTCAGCTGTTTTATTAGCGTTGGGTATTGTTTACTTTACAGGTTTAGAAATAGTTGATGCCATTTTTGGATTTGCTATTGGTATTTATATTATCTATTCTGCTTATGAAATTATAGTTGAGGGTATTGAAATACTTTTAGACAAAGCCTTAGATGAAGAGATTGTAAAAGAGATTCATACTATTTTAGATTCTGATGAAGAAGTAACTTCATACCATTGGTTAAAGACCAGAACAGATGGTTCGACAAACTTTGTAGAGTTTCATTTGGTTTTTCATCCAAAAATGTATTTGTTAGATGCACACAGAATCTCAGACCATATTGAAGAAAAAATTCGTGAATTAGATTCTAAAAAAGATTGGATGATTGTTCCTCATTACGACCCCTATAATGATGAATTTTTTAATAATGAGTTTGCTCCTAAGCGTTACTAGTTTATGTCCTCGTTAATTTACCTTCTTTCTCCTACAGCTAAAGAAGGTTTAAATCATCTTCCAGTTCTCACTTTTAAAACTTTAGTCTCAACAATAAACTTTGATTTTATAAACATCTTACTTTTTACTTCTAAACAAGCTGTCATTACTACGAACAGCATTAGTGATGAGTGGAAACAATTTCCTTGCATTGCCATTGGAAAATCTACTACAAAAACCATAGAAGATTTAGGTGGAAAAGTTATTTATATGCCTAAGTCAAATTATGGTGAAGACATCGCTAAAGATTTGTTGACCTATTTTTATGATAAAAGAATATTCTACTTACGACCTAAGAAAACAGCTTTTGATATTAATGTTTATATTGAGGAACATAAATCAAATAATGGTCATGAAGAAGTTCTGTTTTTTGAAGAGATTATTTATGAGACGGATTGTTTGTCTTATAAAAGAGATCAAAAGCCTATTGAAAATGCCATTATTATTTTTACTTCTCCTTCAAGTATTAAATGTTTCTTTAAAAGTTTTGACTGGAATGAGAGTTACACAGCCATAATTATTGGAAAAACAACGAAAAAATATTTACCAAAAAACTGTTCATATTTGGTAGCAGATGAGCCGTCCATTGACGCGTGTATAGCAAAGGCATTACATTTGGAAGAAGAACGGTATTTATTGTAGCTTTTTAGCCATTTTTTTAGTAAAAAGTATGAAAAAATAGTGACTTTCTTCTAAATTTTTGTTATACTAATTTTAACCTGAATGGTTCGACTACTGTTATTTGTGGTCCAACATTATCTATTGTGGGACATGTAGATCATTGGTGTGTGGGTGTCTTCGTTTGAGCTTAGCTTAGTCTAGCAAGAAGATGTCCCCTAAAGATGACTCTCTCCTACACCGTTGGCTTTTTAGGGCCGGCTTCTATGCAGAACGGCTGTTCGGGACTTTATAGACTGTTTGTATTGGTATAAACTGTCTATTTTCTATCTTCAAAATATCCTCTTTTATATTGCATTTCTTTGTGTTTTTTTAATATTTTATTTTCTAATATCTATGTTGGCTGAAGCCAACCCTTCAGCTTTTAACTTCTCTTAATATTTGTAATTTGTAGGGTCGGCTTTAGCCGACGCAATTCCTATATTAGAAGCTAATAATCATTAGTGTATAATGTCGAAATTTTATTCTGGAGATTGTTGTAGTGAATGTATTAATAATTGGTGCTGGTGGACGTGAATACTCTATTGGAATGGCACTTCAAAAAGACGAAAAAGTAGATAGTTTATATTTTGCTCCAGGTAATGGTGCAACAGATGAGTTGGGAACGAATTTAGATATTTCTGACTTTGGTGAATTGGCTGACTTTTGTGAAGCGAATAATGTAGAACTTACTATTGTAGGTCCAGAAGCTCCTTTAGTAGCTGGTGTTGTTGACCTTTTTGAAGAAAGAGGATTAAACATCTTTGGTCCTTCTGCACAAGCTGCACAGCTTGAGGGTTCTAAAATATTTATGAAGAACTTTTTGGCACGTCATAACGTTCCTACAGCTAAGTACATTGAGACAGATTCTATTGAAGAAGCATACAAGTTTATTATGACACTTGAAGCACCTATTGTTGTAAAAGCAGATGGTCTTTGTGGTGGTAAAGGGGTAATTATTGCTCAGAACCATAATGAAGCAAAAAAAGCTGCTGGAGAAATGCTTTCTGGTGATTCATTTGGTGATGCTGGAACTTCAATAGTAGTTGAAGAATTTTTAGATGGTTATGAACTTTCTGTTTTTGCTCTTTGTGATGGAGAAGACTATGTTGTACTTCCTGCTGCACAAGATCATAAAAGATTACACAACAATGACGAAGGTCCAAACACAGGTGGAATGGGTGCGTATGCGCCAACTCCTTTAGTAAATGATGAGATTTATAAAAAATTAGATGAACGTGTAATTGTTCCTACATTAGAAGGAATGAAAGCTGAAGGCATGCCATTTAAAGGGGTGCTTTTTATTGGTGTTATGGTTGTTAATGGTGAGCCAATTATCTTAGAATATAATGTGCGTTTTGGTGATCCAGAATGTGAAGAGTTAATGCCTCTTATCAAATCTTCTGTTTTAGACTTGTTCTATAAAGGGGCAACCAATGACCTTAAAAGTTTAGAAATAGAGTTTCATGATAAGTTTGCTGTAGGTGTGGTCATGGCTTCTAAGGATTATCCTTATAAATCTTCTGTTCCTGCTGAGATTATTGTAGATGAAATTGTTCATGATGATATCTTTAAAGAACATGCACATATTTCTTATGCTGGTGTTACTCGTGGAGAAGGTGGAGAATTGTTAGCAACAGGTGGACGTGTACTTGTTTGTGTCGGAATGGGTGATACCATTGCCGAAGCACAAAGACGTGCTTATATGTTAGTGGGTCAAGTTCATTTCGCTGGAAAACAATGTCGTACAGATATTGCGTATCAGGTTTTAAATAAATAACGTTTGGAGATAGATGCTTAAGCCATTTTCAATATCTTTTTTTTCTATGGTACTTCTTTCAGTACTTCTTTCTGGGAAAGATACGGTAGAAGTTTTTTCTAAGAGTATTGTAGCTACCCATGATCATTTAGTGGCTACAGGAGATGTTGTTTTACTTTATGATGGTGCTTTGGTGAAAGCAGAAAAAGCCACTTATGATAAAAATGCCTCTAAGCTACTTTTTTCTGGTGGTGTAGAGATGATTCGTAGAGATAAAACAAAAGTTTTTTCAGACGAGTTAACCATTGACACCTCTACAAAGTCTGTCGACTTTAAAGAGTTACTCTTAACGACAGAAGAAGATCTTTGGATATTGGCGAATAAAGCAGTTAAAGAAGGTGAGACGTATACAATTACGGATTCCGTACTTTCTTCTTGTAATCAAAATGATCCTGATTGGACGATAGAATTTGCTGAAGCAGCTTACCGAAGAGATAAGGAATATATGACTTTATCAGAGGCTAAACTCTCTTTTTACGATGTACCCATATTTTATTTTCCATACATTGCGTTTCCTACGGTTAATAAAAGGACAACTGGTCTCTTATTTCCTTCTATGAAGTTTTCAAGTACAGAAGGTTTTTCTTATCAACAGCCTATTTATTATGCTCCTCAAAGTAATTTTGATATAGAGTTAAACCCCCAAATTCGTACAAGTAGAGGTTATGGTGCGCATGCAACAGCTAGGTTTGTAGATTCAAATCATTCAAATGGAAGTTTTACCCTTGGATACTTTAAAAATAATGACTCTTATACCAATGAATATGATTTAAATAAAGAACATTATGGTTTTGAATTTTTATATAAATCAACAGACATACTTCCCGAGTCAGATTACTGGGACAAGTATAAAAGTGGCGTTTATGTTAATAGTACTTACCTAAATGATTTAGAATACTTAAACTTACAACAAGAATCTGCCTCTGGATTGGTTGCGTCAAATTTAATAGAATCTCGTTTAAATGCTTTTGTTTATGATGACAATGACTACTTTGGACTTTATGGAAGATATTATATTGATACAACAACACAAGATAATAAAGAGACAATACAAGATCTACCAACCTTGCATTATCATCGTTTTTTAAGTTCTATTATAAAAGATAATTTATTTTATACCTTTGATGCTAGAGTACATAACTATACCAGAGTAAAAGGTTCAAGGGCCCATCAAACTGAGTTTGATTTACCAATCACTTATTATAATTCATTTTTTAATGATTATTTAGATTTTAAGTTGTCTGAGAATTTATATCTCTCGAATGTGAGCTTTTCAAATCTAAATCAACAGAGTAAAAATTATAGATACTATCGTAACTTTCATACAATGGAACTCTCTTCGGATTTGTTAAAAAGTTATGGAGAAGACACGCATACGTTGCATCCATCTATTGTCTATGTAAAGCCTAGTTTTGAAAAAGAGAATCCTCTTACCTATGAAAATTTAAATGAAGAACAGAAAGATTTATTTGTTACTCAAACACAAAAAGAGAGTATTTCAACAGGAGTTAGTCAGTATTATTATAATAAAGATTTAGATATGAATTTATTTCAAAGGTTGGCATTTGTACAGTATCCAGATAGTAATACTTTAAAAAAAGGTAATATCAACAATGAACTGGGGTATACAAAAGATTCTTTAAATATACACTCAAATATTTTCTATTCTTTAGATCAAAGCGAACTCTCTTCAGTAGCAACGTCATTGACTTATAATCAAAGCAACTATGATATAATGCTGACACATTTTTACAATAATGGTTTTTTACTTAATGGAGATGAAACCAGTTTTGTAAATGGAGAAGTTTATTATAACTTTAATGAGCATAACCAAGGGTTTGCTAATGGAAGTTACGACATGGCTCAAAACTTTAGTTATCAATGGCATCTAGGTTGGGAACATCGGAAAAAATGTTGGGGTATTAAATTTTCTGTAGGACAGGAGCAAATTCCTAATTTTGATACTTCGTACAGAAATAATGTTGTCTATTTTGAATTAAATTTAAACCCAATTGGTGGAATCTCTAAAAGTGTCGAACAAGAATTTGCCTCACAAGGAAGATAAGATGAAGACAGAAGCTAAAGTTGGTCTTTTTATTAC
>CACVAP010000038.1 GCA_902727895.1 uncultured Sulfurovum sp. | reverse complement strand
CAACTTTAGCAAAAAAGAGGTTAGTTATTAATGAAGTTTTTCAAGTAATTGTTGCAAGTAACCGTTGATAATAGTCTGAATGTTGAAAAGTTTTTTCATATCGCCATCGTAAGACAAATTCTATGATGTTACTCTTGTCTTTTTCTAGGAGTTTCTCAGCCTTACCATAGTAACCAAGGGAAAGGTTTTTAATGACTTTTTCGCCATCTGTGTTTATCTCAGTAGCAATGGCAATAATCTGTATGTATTTACCTTCACGAATTTCTCCAAAATCTTCATTCTTTAAACCAATGCCTGATAAATTCATGGCTTTGTAATGAAAGAGTGTAGAAAAATCAGTATGTTTTTTGTCTACTTCTAAGAGCTTGAAAAGTTCTTGTATTCGTACTAAGTTATCTGCTCTTAAAGATGAATTGCTCTCTCGTTTAGTTTCAAGTTTCCCAAGTAACAAATTGATTTTTTCAACATTCGTCATGGTACATCTCTCCTTACTTTTGATAGCTATTAGTAATTATTATATACTATACTTAACTTATTTTAGATAAAATTCAGTTAAAATTTATTACGGATATTAAATATGGATTACTTACAAATAACTGGAGGAACCAAGCTTTCTGGTTCTATTAAAATCTCAGGTGCTAAAAACTCGGCATTACCAATCATTGCAGCAACTATTCTTTCTGACAAACCTGTCAAACTAACAAACTTACCTAATGTGGTTGATATTCGTACTTTACTTAAGTTACTTGGCATTCTAGGTGGTACAGTTGAACATAATGAGACCGTAGCAGACATTAACAATGGAACAATGAACTCTACTAAAGCAGTTTATGAAATTGTTTCTCAAATGCGAGCTTCTATTTTGGTTCTTGGACCTCTTTTAGCACGTTTCGGTGAATGTGAAGTAAGTTTACCCGGTGGTTGTGCCATTGGTCAACGTCCTATTGATTTACACTTAAAAGCCATGGAAGCCATGGGTGCAAAGATTGAGATTAAAGGGGGATACGTAAGAGCAGAAGCACCAAATGGTTTAAAAGGTGCAAAAATCGTATTTGATAAGATTACAGTTGGTGGTACAGAAAACACCCTTATGGCAGCAGCCTTAGCACATGGAACTACTACCATTGTAAACGCAGCTAAAGAGCCTGAGATTGTTCAGCTTTGTGATATGTTAGCCGATGCTGGCGTTAAAATCACAGGTACAGGTACTTCTGAGATTAGTATTGAAGGTACAGGGCAAAAGCCTTTAACCTTTAAAGAAGTTGAGATTATTCCAGATAGAATTGAAGCAGGTACTTACCTTTGTGCTGCTGCGATTACCAACTCAACTATTACCCTTGAAAAAGTAAATTCAACCCATATTGCAGCTTCTATAGACAAGCTTGAAGACATGGGTTGTACTTTTGAGATTGAGGGTACCAACATCACGATTAATGGAACCAACCGTTTAAATCCTGTTTCATTAATTACCACTGAGTATCCAGGTTTCCCTACAGACATGCAAGCACAGTTTATGGCAGTTGCTACGATGGCGATTGGTGAATCGGTCATAGAAGAGCGACTTTTTGAAAACCGTTTCATGCATGTTTCCGAACTTAACCGTTTAGGGGCAGACATTTGGTTAAAAGGTTCAGTTGCAGCCATTAGACCTGTGGCACAACTTTATGGTGCTGATGTTATGGCAACAGATTTACGTGCAAGTTCTGCATTGGTTTTAGCTGGACTGGTATCTAAAGGGACAACAAACGTACATAGAATTTACCATTTAGACAGAGGTTATGATAACTTAGAAGGAAAACTTTCTTCTTTAGGTGCAAAGATAGAACGTTTAAGTGAGTAGGCTAAAGTTTATGAATATTTTAGAATATTCATGAACTTTAGATTTATGGGTTGATTAAAAAAGGTTACTCATTTTAGTGGCTATAAAAATACCTATAGCGCTAGCAATGATAATAGCTACGGTATAAGTGACTTGGGCTTGAAGGTAATGTCTATCATTCATAATTAATCCTTTAATACTATTTTTAACTAATTGATTATAAACAAATCTTAGTTAAAATTTAATTAAATAGATTAATATTTATTTAAGTTTTTAATTATTACTCTCTGTTTCTATGACTTTCCAAGGAAGACCTTGCACCATTAATTCTTCCATAAATGGATCAGGGTTAAACTCTTCCATATTGTAAACCCCTTTTTTTTGCCATTTGTTCTCTAGCATAAGTTTTGCTCCAATCATGGCTGGAACACCTGTGGTGTAAGAAACTCCTTGACTCAGTACTTCTGCATAACATTTTTCATGGTCAGATACTTGGTAGATGTAAACAGTTTTTTCTTTTCCATCTTTAATACCTTTTGCGTAAATACCAATGTTTGTTTTTCCCTTGGTACGAGGACCTAAAGAAGCTGGATCTGGGAGTAAAGTAGCTAGGAACTCCATAGGTACTATCTTTTGACCTTTGTGTTCCACTTCTTTAATGCCTAACATGCCTACATTTTCCAAACATTTCATATGGGTTAAGTAGCTTTGTCCAAAGGTCATAAAGAAACGAATACGTTTAAGCCCTTTAATGTGTTTTACCAGTGATTCCATCTCTTCATGATAAAGTAAGTAAGAGTCTTTTTCCCCAACTTCTGGATAATCCCAAACTTGCATGATTTCCATTGGTTCTGTTTCTATCCATTTTCCTTGTTCCCAATAACGTCCTTTTGCAGAAACTTCACGTAGATTAATTTCAGGGTTAAAGTTCGTAGCAAAAGGGTAACCATGGTCACCAGCATTACAGTCAAGTATGTCGATGGTATGAATCTCATCAAAATAGTGTTTCTGAGCATAAGCACAAAAGACATTGGTAACCCCTGGGTCAAAACCTGAACCAAGTAGTGCCATAATGTCTGCTTCTTTAAATGCGTCATCTCTTTCCCATTGCTCTTTATACTCAAACTTTGCTGTGTCTGGGTGTTCATAGTTGGCTGTGTCAAGGTAGTCAATGCCACATGCTACACATGCATCCATAATGGTTAAGTCTTGGTAGGGTAAGGCTACGTTTATGACAACATTAGGTTTTAGCGCATTAAAAAGTTCTACAAGTTCTGGAACGTTGTCTGCATCTACGGATGAGGTTTTAATCTCTACGCCAATTTTATTTTTAATATTCGTGGCGATGGAAGCACATTTAGAAACGGTTCTACTTGCTAAAGTAATTTCTCCAAAAGTTTCAATGTTCATTGCACATTTAAATGCAACCACATTTCCAACACCACCAGCACCGATAATTAGAGTTTTATTTGACATGATAATTCTTTTTTTTAATTTTTTAAAATTATAGCTAAAGTTGGATTTTTAAGTATAGAATTAAAGACGTTAAAAAAATAAATATTAAGGGATTAAAGATAGAATAGACATAAAGTTTTGCTATACCCCTAAGTTTAGGTGATTTCGATTGATCTGGAGAAAGGAAAAGTTGGGTTGAGTTTGAATGGTGTTGAACATTTACCAAATATTTACTAACTTTTAGTTTTCAATGATGTTATACTCTTTGAAATACTTGAATTCAAAAAGGAAGCTTTATGAAAATAAAACATTTTTTACTCTTAATACTATTAACTAGCAATGCTTTTTCTCAAAATGTATCTAGTTATGCACTTGGTAATGCTTATTACAAACTTAAAGCATATGATCGAGCAATGTTTTGGTATGAAAAAGCAATCGAAATAAACCCTAAACATGAAAATGCTTATTTGAATATGGGGAATGCTTGTTATCGTCAACAAGAATATATTAATGCAATAGCATCTTACGAAAAAGCAATAGAAATAAACTCTAAACATGAAAATGCTTATTATAATCTTGGTATTGTCTACTCTAAACATAAAAGATATTCCGAAGCAATAAGAGCATATAAAAAGGCAATAAAAATAAATCCTAAAAAATACAGAGCTTATGTACAGATAGGAACTATTTATTGGAATGAAAAAAAGTATGAAGTTTCTATAGAGTGGTACAAAAAAGCCATAGAGATAAATTCTAAAGAGGATTTAGCTTATCTTAATTTATTTGAAGTATGGCTTACCCAAAATGAGAGCTTTGAGAAAGTATTAGAAAAGGCTTATATGGAGCAATTTAAAGGGAATAAAAAGAGCCTAATCCATTATGATATGTTGAAAGTTTTACAAAATATTGTAGAAGGAAGGTTACCTAATTTAGAGTTATGGCGTGAGACTTATAATGGAGTTGGATTGGCTTGGAATTTTGATGATCTAGATATGTGGCTTGAGACTATGGAGGACTCTGAAGTTAAAGGAGAGTTAAATGAAGCAGTATGGTTTTTTAAAGGCTATGAAAAGTAGAGAAAAATGGAATTTTTAATAGTTGAGTTTTTTCCAAATTTAGGAAGTCTATTCCTTGTACTTCTTGTAATATTCTTACACATGAGTTGAGTCAATTTTTTGAGAAGGAATAAAATGAACACAAATAAAATTATAAAAAATGAATTACAAGAAGAAGTTTTGAGAAATGGGCGAGGGAAAGTGTTGTCGTGAAGAGGAGAATAAATAGTGAATAATCTAGAGATTTCCAATCAACAGTTTCAAGATATCATAACAAACATTCCTGCAAATTGGAGAGATTTGAATAAAGAAAAACTTCATGGACATGAAGAGATAAAAAAAGAAAACATAGGGTACTACCTTTTTAAAGTTAATATAGATGAAGCTCATGTAATTTTTGGTGGATGTGAACCAGCTCATGCGTTGTTAAAAGTTTTGGTTCGTTCTTTGTATTCACAAACCATCAAAAAACTTCATATTGGAATCTTTAATGAGAGTCATGGTAATTATGATTATGAAGATAGTGTTCAAATTCTTTCTAAAGGGTTTTTTCCTAATTTAAAAATATTTTCTATAGGTTTTTATGATGAACTTTATAACGGAGGTATGAATTTTGCAGGAAAATTAGGAGATGTCACCACTCTTGTACAAAAAATGCCAAGAATTGAAGAGTTAGAACTTATGGGTTTTTTTGAACTTAAACAAAAGGTTGATTTTCAGTATTTAAGAAAATTAACACTTTGGAGTGATTCTGATTCGATAGGTTGGCTTTCTCTTTATCATGATATTTCCCAAGATACATTAGATAACTTTTTACTTTCAAATCTACCTAAAGTGAATTGTCTAGAACTTTTTCTAGATGATGATTCTCATTTTGTTTTTCCACAAATATTTTTAGAGGCTAAAACAGTATCCAAATTAGAACTGATGGATATAGAAGGAGGATTTTTAATAGGAGAAGAAGAAAAACTGTTAGAAAGTGCTTTGGCTGATAGTTGTAATATAACTAGAATTGTTTCTAATAAAAAATGATAAATAAAAAATTGATTGAGGAAAAAATGAAAGATAAAATAGAAGTAAAGTATGACATTAATCCTTATATGAATGGGGAGTTTTTAAATATTTTCATTAATGGTGAATCGATTGAAAAACTATGTAATACGACAGGACTTATTCCTTCTTTTTTACATTTGATGGACGAAGATGAAGAGGAGCAGGTTTGGGATATGCTAGAGTCGGATTCAGATGAAGTGTCTGTACTTCCTATTTTGATATGTTCTGAAGACTTAGATTTATCTTGTTCTGTTGTGGTGGTTGAAGTTCAAAAACTAGAAAACAGTGTTAAATGGTTGCGTATGGGGTATGGTGAATTGGGATGGATAGATGAATCTTCTCTTATTTCCAGTGTGCCTTCTTTTGAGTTTACTCATGAAGAGTATGATCGATGTATTCGAGCCTTTAAATGGCAAAGAGATGTAAGACTTGGACGAAAGGCTTTGTCTTTTTATGTAAAACAACTTTTTACTTTGGGAGAGTTAGCAGTCTATGAAACTTATTCCGAACCTGATCAAGAACTGAAAGTTTTACGAACAGCTGAAGAATTTGATGCTTATATCGATATAAATTTAGAGAAAAAAGTTGATTTATTACAATTTCAATTACTCTACAAAGAGATGGAGGGAGATTTATGGGTTCGTAAATACTCTTTAAGTCCTGAACATTGCGATGGTCATACATTTAGGTATGAAACTATTGGTTTGGGGGCTATTGGTCTTTCTCTTAATTTATATAAATCAAATTTAGGTATTGGTTGTCATGTATATGGTACAAATAAAGAAGAATCAAGAAAAAAATCAGAAGATTATAGATATAAAAATTCTTTATGGGGTACTTGGAACTGGGAAGTAGTTGAAGAGAAACTTGAAAAGTTAAAAGATGCTCTTTCTCAAATAAAAGAAGAAGCTCGTGTGTCGATTATGGAAAGAAAAGCTAACAACGAAGTAGTGATGTTAATTGAGTCTCATGGATACAAAGCTAAGATTGTTGATGACAACATCATAAGTAACTTCAAAGAGAATGTACTGCTAGGGGCATGGGTTTACCCTCAAAAATTTTTAGATGGTATTCAATCACGTTTTGATGTTGGGGTGAAATTTGAAAATGATATAGAATTATTTGAATCATTTTCAGATTTCGGAAAGAATGAAAATGAAGCTCTTGCAAAAAATATTGAAAACTTTAGCAGAAGTAGTTTACCTGTTTTTTTAGACGCATTTAATGATACCGAAGTATATACAGAGAAAGAGAGATGGCAGGTAAATTCTTTATCATGGGATGTATTTATAGGTGACTATAACATAAAATCCTCAAAAGGAAAGTCTGTAGAAGTTCCTACTAATCTGTTTGATGAAATAGAGGAGATAATTGCTAAAGAAGCTTTAACTGATGAATTTTATTTTGTACGATTTTTTTATGCTCAGCATAATAACAAAACAGCAGCTATAGAGTTCATGATAAATAATGTAAATATAGAGACTGCAGAAGATAGATTAATAAATTTAGATTGGATGAGGTTAGAATCCTTTTATAGTCTTCGGAGTTTTCTGATTTTGAAGGTTTGTTCTTGATAATTTTATTTTTTATCTATATGGGAATCTCTTTATTTTATCTATTAATGATATAGCTCTTGATATACTCGATTACTTGAATTCAACTAACAAGTGCAACACCAATTAGAATAGAGAGATAAAGGTTAAAGATGATAGAAGAAGACCTTTAGATTTCGACGTTTAAAAGGTGTTCCCATGAAATATCATCAAATAACCCAAGAAGAAAGATATCAGATATATGCTTTGAAAAAAGAGGGTCTGAGTCAAACAGCAATAGCCAAAAACTTATCAAGAGAT
>CACVAP010000037.1 GCA_902727895.1 uncultured Sulfurovum sp. | reverse complement strand
ACAGAAGGGTCTAAACAAACAGTATCACCTGGTTGAAAATTAAGTGCATCACCATTAACGGAACCGTTAGTGTAAGAAGATATTGTATGGTCACAACCACAGGTTGCTTCTTGTAATGTTGTTAAGGCATGGCTTAATGATGTGAAAAGAAAAGTTAGAGCAGTTATTGAGTTAATATATTTTTTCATGTTAGTCCTTTTTATGTATGAATAAGAAATTGTAACACCTAAAAGTCAAGAAATGTCAATCAAAATTTTAACAGAGTTAAAGAGTAGTGAGGAGACTTTTAATATATTATTCTAGGTCAAAAAGAAATATTTATTAGATAGGAGAAGAGTTACTTAATAAGAAGAAAAGGTTCAATAATTTGCCAGTGTAATTGATACACTAGCAAAATAAGGTCTACTTTCCACCTCTCATAAACTTGTCACTTTCATCTACTTTAATTTTATCACAATGTTTAGTAGTAGAAAATGCGAAGATAAAGAGAATCCAGTCCCAAGTTTTTAGTAAGTATTTCATAGGTAGCCTTTGTGGTGTAAGTGACTTAATTATATTGTAAAAAGGCTTATAGACGATACATACCGTTAATTTATAGTTACTTTTTAACTTTCTCAACATTCAAAGCGTTATAAAGCTGATGAATCTCATCTGAACCATATTTCTTTTCTAATCGTTTTACAACAAAATGTCCTTCTGCCATTTTTTGAAAATGATTGATAAACATAAAGTTTAATGACGCACCTCCAACAGCACCTACCAGAGGAATGGATTGGGCTACTAGTTTTTCTGAAAGCGTAATACCAAAACGTGAAGCGATGCTGTTGACTACTTTGATGAACATGGGGAGTTGACCTTTGGCTAAAGCTTCTTGAATGGCTTTGTTACTCATGTTGGCTACGGAGTCGATTGCCAGTTTCATTTCTAGTGCTATGGCTCCTCTTGTACTAAAGTAGGCACTTTCTGCTCCATCATCACTTGTGCTTTTACTGCTTCCTAAAGAGAAAACTTCCAAACAAGCCAGTCGGGTTTCGAGTTCATTTAAGTCATGTCCTTGACTTTCTGCAATGTCGGCAATACTGCGTAACATAATCGTGGTAGAGATGGGCAACTCAACAGCCAATGCCATGAGACCAAACATTCCTCCAACACCACCAGAGAGTACAGCTAAGCCTTTGTGTTTGGCATTAGAAACCGTAAAGTTGTTTTTTTTGTTTAAACTTGATATGGCTAGGTCTAAAGATTTATGTAGGGCTTTCTCGGTGATTTTGGTTAGTTTCTCAGAATTGATTTTTTCAAGTCCAAGTTCAATAGGTCTACCAATATAGTTTGATGCTTTCATGGCAAAGCTAGGGTTTTCTAAAATCTTTTTTACCCGTTTTAATTCTTGTATCTCTACATTTGTTATGACAAGTTTTTCTTCTTGCTTTGGTTTAAACATAGTGCATCCTTTAGCTCACCGTTTTTATGGTCTTTACATACTTCTTGGGAATGGTAAATCTTTTTTTATGCAAGTAGTTTTCGGCGACTAAGTTCATCCATTCACGTGAAGTTTCAATGTTGGAAACCATTAAGTAAGTAGTACCTTGCTCTTCTATTATTTCATAATGATTCACAACAACCTGTAAAGGTTCAAGCTCACCTTTTAGTCCAATTTTTAACTCTATCTTTTGTTCTTTGGTATTGAGCATTAAAGCAGTGACCGTGCCACCAAACTTTGATAGTTTTTTATTGATAAGTGTTTTAATGGCTGTTGAGAGGGCTAAGTCTTTGCCTTTGTAGAGTATTTTACTAAGCATGATTTTCCTTGTTGTTATATAGAGAAGTAAAGAAGACTCACCAATATAAGATTGGTGAGTGAGAAAAATAATACTAGCGTATTATTTTTCTTTAGGAGATAAAACCCAGAGTTCAACTTTTTCAGTATCTCTATTGTCTCTACGTTTTGTTCTTCTTGACGAAGCTCTTACATCTCTTTTTAGGTGTAATTCTTTTCTAAAACGGTTATGGTTTCTTAATTCTTCTATGATTGGGTGAGGGTTTTCTTCGTCAATTACCTGTGCTAGGTTTGAGAAGATTAAAACGACTTTACCTTCAGGTGCAAGATGTTCTATGGCTTGCTCAAAGAATCTTGGGAAAAGATCTGCTTCATAGTACATTGCTTTGTCAATGCCTTCTTCTAGTTTATGTTTTGCAAGTAACCAAGGAGGATTGAAAAGAACTACGTCTGCTTTAACATCACAGTTTTCAAATAAGTCACCATGATTTAGTGTTAATTTGTCTTCATAGTCTAATCTTTTAATTTCTTCTGCAACACCGATGATGGCATTTTTGTTAGTATCGGTAGCGAAGATGTTGTTGAAACCATTTTGGATAAGTTGAAAAGAAAGAACTCCAGAACCTACACCGATTTCTATGGCATTTTCTTTTGAACCTTCGTATTTTTTTAACCATTTATCAAAAAGTTTCAAATGGTCAAAACGTGTTGGAAAGTAAGTTCCATAATAAGGTTTGAGCATTAAGTTTAAAGTCTTAACCTCAATTCCTTTTTCATACCACTGCCATGAGCTGTTCATTCCTTGAACCTCAGGAAAAGAAATATAAAATTCTGAAACATCTGGATAAAGAACTTCTAACCAACCAATATCAGGACATTTTTTAACAACAATTTTATTCTCTTCTATTTTAACAAGTAATCTATGTGAAGCTTCACGATAAGCATTACGATAATCACGTTGCCCTTGAAAACTTTTGTCTGTATATACTTGTAAAAGGTTCTTTTTTAGTTCAGCTAGAACTTGTAGTCCGTTACTATAGTACTCTTCCACAATCACATATCTGCCTGCAATCATCTCGACAACAGTTGCCTCTGTATCCATTTTACGATAGAACTTTATAGCGTCTATCTCAGTAGTTATAATATTTGGTCTATCTGCTTGAGTAGACGGTAAATCTTTATTCATATAATTATGCCTTTTATCTTAGGGCGCAGTTTAATGTATAGAGGCTTTGTTCTGGTTTGATTTATAACAAATAAGCGTTATTTACCGTTTGAATAGTTATGTTTACAGTGAGGGCAAATTATGGCGTTGTTTCCATTCTTTTGCATGGCTTGGGTAACTTTAAAACTTGCACGACAAGTATAACAAGTAATATCGGTTCCAGAAACTCTTGAAGTACTTGGAAATTTAGAGCTTGTATTGGCTTGTTGATGAGCAGCATTGTCCAAAGTTTTGGGTTTAGTTGCATTACAGCCTAAGAGCGTAAATGAGATTGTCAGTGAGACAAAAAGCGTGAGAACGAGAGGGCTTGAAATTTTCATAATATTTCCTTTTTTATTAGGGAAAATTATAGTTAAATATAATGTAACTAAAATAAAATTTTTATTTTAGTTACTGTTAAAATTATAATTAAAGGGTAGAAAATCCTAAGACATAAGGCTTAATGCTGATGGTCATCTTCTAATACTTTAGCAATTGTTTCATCGTCCAAGTATTCTATCTCTAAAACTTTTCCTTCTGCTACAAGAGAAAATCCAGCGTAAGGATGATTTCCATCAACTAGTGCATGAGTATCGTCCATTTCTAGTACTGAAAAGATAACACCGTCAAGACCACCATCAAGCTCCATACCTACTTCAAGATCTTCAGGTAAATCGCTTAAAAGCTCTTTTGAAACCAACTCTTCATTAAATTCACCAAAAGCTTCTTCTGGACTAAGGTCAATGTTAAATGTGTCGCCGATTGTTTTACCTTCAAGACCGTCTTCAAGTTTTGTAAAAAGATGACCATACCCACCATGAAGATAAATTATCTCTTCATCATTGTTTTCAACAATATTTCCATTCTCATCTTTGAAAGTCATGTCGATGGAAACCATCGCATTTTTTTGAATTTTCACGCTAAATCCTATTTTTTGTGGAATTATAGTAGGTTTGGCTTGAAAAAAACAAGTAACTTACGCTAGGTCGGATTACTAGCGCTACGATAGCAAAAACCTAAAATCTTATTTAGCTTTAGGTATAATCTGCGCATGAAAAAAATGCTTATTAACATCTCTAAAAATTTAAAAAATAGCCAGTCCTATCAGAATAAAAAGAACTTTTTACGTGAACTCTTAACCAATAGAGAAACATCATATACAAAGTATTTTGACTCAACGATGATAGTCCTAATACTCTTTTCTGTTTTCATCTTAGTTTTGAACAAAACTTATGATATCCCTAAGTGGATTTTGTTTATTGATATTTGGGTTATTTCGGCTATTTTTCTACTTGAGTATATCTTACGTTTTTGGATTCATTCTGATGTGCATGAACAGATTTTAGAGCAAGAACGAAAAAAGTGTTCATTGCCTAAGACGCTTTGGGTGATTGTTAAGAGTAAGTTTAAGTACATTTTTTCTTTGGCAGGTATTATTGACCTTTTAGCTATTTTCCCTCAGTTTAGAATTATGCGTTTACTTAAACTTTATCATTATTTATATGGGGCAAAGACCTTACTTAAAGCACTTTCTAAAAAAGAATTTGAATTTAAATTTTTGGGCTACATACTTGTAACAGTTGTTTTCTCTTTTGCTTCGGTCTTGTACATTGCTGAACATGGTGAGAATCCAGGGATTACTTCATTTCTAGATGCTATTTACTGGGCATTGGTTACTGTTTCTACTGTTGGTTATGGAGATATTTCACCTGTAACCGACTTAGGAAAGATAATAGCAATGGTAGGAATAATCCTTGGTATTGCCATGATTTCATTTGTAACTTCGGTAATGGTATCTGCTTTTGCAGAACGTTTTGACGAATTACGAACTTATTCAAGTATCAATAGTTTATATAACCTAGACAATGTGGTGGTTTTAAATGGTTATGGTTATTTGGGTTCACGGATTGCACATTATATTAAAGAAGAAACAAACTATAACTGTGTGGTTATAGAAGAGAACAAAGAGAAGAGTTCTAAAGCATTTGACTCTTCACACATAACAATTTATGGTGATGGCTGTTCTGTAGAGGTGATGAAGAAAATATATAAAAATGAAACAAATATTGTAGCTATGTTGACACTTAAGGCTTCAGATATTGATAACATCTACTTTATATTAAATGCTAAAAGCTATAATAGAAATTCAATTGTACTGTCTCGTATTACACATGCTCATTTAACCTCTCAATATAACTCTATAGGGACAGATAAGGTTATTAACCCTTATGCAATTATTCATAATCGTGCTTATCATTATATTATCAATCAATTACAAGAAAACAATAGATTTAAAATTTCAGTTTTTGGTTATGGTCAAAAGAGTAAGAACTTAGTTGATATGTGTATTTCTTCAGGAATAGATGTTGAGATATATGATAATGTAGAGAGAAGTGAAGGGCAGGTAATGATGTTAGACTTTGAAAAAGAAGAGCATCTAGAGACCCTTAAGGACTTGTCTAACAATCTCATTATCTGTGCAATGGATGATGAAGCTATCAACCATTACTTAGCAATATCATTGAAAGTCAATGAGTTTAATGGTAAAATTATTGCTTTAAGTGATACAAAACAGAAAAATAGACAGCTTAAATTGGCTGGTGCAGATGTTATATTTGATTTGTATGATGAGAGTGCTAAAGAGTTTATATCACAACTAAATGAAGTGGGGAAGAATTAATGCAAATAGCTATTATCGGTGCAGGGAAATGGGGTCAGGCTCTTTATCATGCGTATAAAGAAAAAAATGAAGTAGTTATTACTTCTCGTAGTGTTAAAGACATAGAAAATTTTGTTTCCCTAGATGAGGCTTTGTCTTGTGAATATTTAGTCATGGCAATGCCAGCACAAGTTGTCCGTACTTGGATGGAAGAAAATTTTGAAGACAGAGGACAAAATATCTTGGTTGCAGCTAAAGGTATTGAAGTATCTACGGGGGCATTCTTAAATGAGGTATATGGTTCTTTTGTCTCTTCTGATAGATTGGCATTTATTTCTGGACCTTCTTTTGCTGCTGAGGTACAAAAGTCTTTGCCTACAGCTTTAAAAGTTTCTTCAACAAATCAAAAACTAGCACAAGTTTATGCTGATGCCTTACCTTCTTTTATAAAAGGTTATGTAGACAGTGATGTTATTGGTGCAGAAGTTTCTGGTGCTTATAAAAATGTAATTGCTATTGCTGGTGGTGTTTGTGATGGTTTAGAACTTGGTAATAATGCACGTGCAGCGTTAATCTCACGTGGTCTTGTAGAAATGACACGCTTTGGTAAACAGTTTGGAGCAAGAAGGAGAACTTTCTTGTCTTTAGGTGGAGCTGGAGATTTGTTTTTAACAGCAAGCTCAACACTTTCTCGAAATTATCGTGTAGGATTAGGACTTTCTAAAGGTAAAAGCTTAGACGATATATTAGAAGAGTTAGGTGAAGTGGCAGAAGGTATTCCTACTACGAGAGCTTTACATAATATTGCCCAAAAAGAAAAAATTTATCTACCCATTGCAGATGAAGTGTATAAGATGTTAGAAGGTAAAGATCCATTAATATGTGTGAAAGATTTACTGAATGGTTAAATTTCTTCGACGAAAAGCTAAAAAGTTTTTTAGAGAGTTTTTACTTTATCATAACAGTTCATTGGAGTATCGTGCAAAGGTTTTTACCCTTATTGTTGCTGCGAATGAACAGATACACCCTTGTGAAGAAGAATTGTTGATGAAGTGTGCCTGTGAGATTTATAAAAATGATGAAGAACGTTGCGAAATTTTAGTTGATACAGTGAAAGAATACTTTGAAAAGATTATTACGAATAACGGGTTAGACTTTGAACACTTAGTTTTTCAAGTTGAAAATGAAACCCGTGATGTAAAACGTTTTTCAAAAAAGATTGACATTGATATGTTTATGAGATTTCAAGAGTGTGAAATGACAGAAGATGAAAAAATTTACCAACTAAGGGTAATAGAGTTTTTAGCAGATTTAAAACAGCGTTACGCCTAATAAGCTTATGATAAAGAGCTGTATAACAAGTGATTAGCTATAATAAGAAAAATTTATAAATGATAAAATAGGAAGCAAATAATGAAATTTTCAAGAATGTTAATACCAACGACAAAAGAGTCACCTAATGATGCAGTTTTAGCATCGCATAAACTTTTGTTACGTGCTGGTTTCATTCAATCAAGTGGGGGATCAGGTCTTTACAACTGGTTACCATTAGGAAAGATTACTTTAGAGAAAGTTCGACAAGTAGTTAAAGAAGAGTTAGACAAAGCAGGGTGTAATGAAGTACATCTTCCAATTGTAACTTCCCAAGCACTTT
>CACVAP010000036.1 GCA_902727895.1 uncultured Sulfurovum sp. | reverse complement strand
ATACTATTGATGAAGAGGGTACATTTTTTTATATTAATGCGTATCGTGAGATGTGGGATAGTGAGGACTAGATGCTACAAAACCTAGACCTAACCCCATTCATCCTATCATTCAAACTAGCAGGAATAACAACACTAATTCTATTTCTATTAAGTTTGCCTCTAGCATGGTATTTAGCTCAAACTAAATCAAAAGTAAAACCATTTATAGAAGCCATAACAGCTTTACCCATAGTTTTACCTCCTTCTGTTTTAGGATTTTATATATTGATGGTTTTTGCAGAGGTGGATTTAAACTTTACTTTTACAGGCTTGGTGATAGCTTCTTGTTTTTACTCTTTGCCTTTTATGGTTCAGCCTTTACAAGGTGGGTTTGAAAGTTTGAATAAAAATATGATAGAAGCTTCGTATTTAGCAGGGAAAAGTCAGATAGTTACACTTTTTAGAGTAGCCTTGCCTAACATAAAACCAGCATTACTTACGGCGCTTATTATTACCTTTGCTCATACGGTTGGGGAGTTTGGAGTCATACTTATGATAGGTGGGAGCATACCAGATGAGACGAAAGTAGCTTCTATTGCTATTTATGAAATGGTTGAGATTATGGATTATAGTGCTGCACATATTTATTCGGCAATTATGTTACTCATAAGCTTTGTGGTTTTGTTTTCAGTTTACTTTTTTAACCATACGCAAAAACGTATAGGTGGGATAAAATAATGCTTAATATAGATATATCTAAAGAACTGTGTGGTGCTGATGGGAAGATGAGTTTGAATATAGCTTGTTCTATAAAGAGGGGAGAATTTGTAGCCATATCGGGAAAAAGTGGTTCAGGGAAGACGACACTTTTACGTATATTGGCTGGATTGGAAGAAGCTAAGGGAAGCATAGAATTTGCTAATGAAACTTGGTTAGACAATAAGAAGGCTTTATCACCACAAAAAAGAAATATAGGGTTTGTTTTTCAAGACTATGCCTTGTTTGAAAACATGACGGTTGAAGAGAATTTACTTTTTGTGAAAAATGATAAAAAACTTGCACAGTACCTACTTGAAGTTACAGAACTTTTTACTTTAAAGCATAGATTACCCAACACTCTGTCAGGTGGTCAAAAACAGCGTGTTGCTCTTTGTAGGGCGATGATGAACCGACCAAAGCTTTTGTTTCTTGACGAACCACTTTCTGCACTTGATCCTAGTATACGGTTAAAACTACAAGACAAAATACTTGAACTGCATAAAGAGTTTGGCACAACAACCATTATGGTAAGTCATGACCCTTCAGAAATATATCGTTTGGCTTCACGTGTGCTGGTTTTAGAAGAAGGTAAAATAGTAGATGATGGTACAACGAAAGAAATTATGATGCAAGATTCAAATACATTAAAAGGTGAACTCTTAGCATTGAACACTGAAAATATAGCTACTGTATTGGTAGGACAACAACTTATAGAAGTTGCCCTTTCAAAAGAGGAGCTAGGAGAGTTAAAGCTTGGAGACCTAATTAGTCTAGCAACGCATAAAACTCTTTAGGAGCATCTACTTCAAACGTAATGTTTTTCTTTTTTGTTGGATGAAAAATGGTAAGTTTTGTGGCATGTAGTCCCATTCTGTCACCTTTCTTGTAGTCTTTCCCATAACGTTCATCCCCAACTACAGAGTTACCGAGCCAGCTCATGTGTGCGCGTATTTGGTGTTGTCGTCCTGTTTCAATATGAACTTCAACTAATGATCTAGAATTTTTACTCTCTTTGACTTTATAGTGTGTGAGGGCAAATTTTGCTTTAGTATGTTCGCCTACATGTACTTTATATTGGGTTTCATCTAAATGTAAAGGCTGTTCAATACTTCCTTTTTCTTCTCTAGGTTTTCCATTAACAACGGCTAAGTAAATTTTTTCTGCCTCACTCCATTTCCCCATAGTAGCTTCACGAAGTTCTCGTGAAGTAGCAAAAAGTAAAATACCTGAAGTCTCACGGTCAAGACGGTGTACAGGTACAAGGTCTGGACTTTTTCTACCTTTTGTGAGTTGCTGTCTTAAAATAGCTAAAGCATGATTTTTATTTTCTTGTTTATTCCCTACAGAAAGGAGTCCTGCTGGTTTGTTAATGGCAATGAGTTCATCGTCTTGATAGAGGATTTCTAAGCTTTTAATCTCAGATGAATTTAGTTTTTTCTCTATTACGCCAATTTCTACAAGGTCACCTATGTTTAACGGAAAGTCATGTTTAGTAGTGATCGTTCCATTGACTGCCACAGTAGCAGACTTTAGACGTTCTTTTACTTTTTTCTTTGACCAGTTATTGAGTGTTTCAAAGAGGAAGTTTAAGAGTTTGTCTTCTTTTTTTACTTTGTGTTGTTCTGCCATGGGTTTACCTTTGTTTCTAATTATTTGGAATTATAGCATTATTGTCAAATTTTATTTAAATGGCTATAATTTCAAAAAACAAAAAATGAGGATACCTGATTGAAAAAAATAGTTTACATGGGAACACCTCATTATGCAAAAGAGATACTCCAAACACTTATTGATGATGAGCAAATTGAGATTTCTTTGGTTCTTTCTCAACCAGATAGAAAAGCTGGACGAAAAGGTGAGTTGAAAGCTCCTGAAGTTAAAGTTTTAGCAGAGGAACATGGTCTTAAAATCTTACAACCTGAGAGACTTTCTGA
This sequence comes from uncultured Sulfurovum sp., assembly GCA_902727895.1. GTDB lineage: Bacteria > Campylobacterota > Campylobacteria > Campylobacterales > Sulfurovaceae > UBA1140. The sequence goes on along the minus strand of CACVAP010000036.1, from coordinate 4,675 downwards.
TGAAGGCATCTATGAAGCGATTGTAGAGGCTAAGCCAGATTATATTGTGGTGGCTGCATTTGGTCAGCTTTTGCCTAAAAGTATTTTAGACATTGCTCCTTGTATTAATTTACATGCTTCTTTACTTCCTCAGTATCGTGGTGCAAGTCCTGTACAGCAGTCACTTCTTCATGGAGATGAATTTACAGGAATAACAGCAATGTTAATGGAAGAGGGTTTAGATTCTGGTCCAATATTGGGTTATCGTTATTTTAAAATTCCAGAGACCATGCTTTTACCAGAGCTTATGAATAAATTGAGTGATGATGCCTGTACATTGACAACCGATATTATTCATCGTTTTGATAGCATAGAACCAATGGAACAAAATAGAGCTGTAGCAACACATTGTAAAAAGATTAAAAAAATAGATGGCTTAGTAGACTTTTCTTCAGCCTCTAAATTTTATGATAAGTATAGAGCATTTGAAGGTTGGCCAGGTATTTTTGTTGAGGGTGGTATGAAGATTAAAGAAGTTGCTTTAGTTGAAATAACAAGCCAAAATGAAGAGGGTGTAATTTTAGAACTCAAAGATGAATCTATCGTTGTTGCTTGTATTGAAGGATCTTTAGAAATAGGAACATTACAACCAGCATCTAAAAAAGCTGTTAATGCAAAAGCGTATTGTGTAGGGAGAGGATTAAAAGTTGGAACTTCTCTGCTTTGATTCTTTGGCGTCAACCCAAACGTATTTGATTGCTGAATTGAAGAACAAAAGTTTGTCTGTACCCAGTTGTATTATGGCAAAAGAACAAACATTTGGTATTGGAAGTCGTGACAATTCATGGGAGGGTGGAGAGGGAAACCTTTTTTTTTCTTTTGCTGTGAGTTTAGAAGATCTTCCTGAAGATTTACCATTAAGTTCTGCATCAATTTATTTTTCTTTTATTATGAAGGAAATTATTCATAAATATGATGAATCAATTTGGCTTAAATGGCCTAACGATTTATATCAAGAATCACATAAAGTTGGTGGAACCATAACAAAAAAAATAGATAATATTCTTCTTTGTGGAATGGGTATAAATTTGCAAAAAAACTCAAATGGCTTCAAAGCACTAAATCTAGATGTTGAACCAATCATTTTACTAAAAGAGTACTTATCTGCTTTAGAAAAGTACCCTTTTTGGAAGCAAATTTTTAGTCTATATAGGATAGAATTTGAAAGAAGTAGGGCATACTCTACCCATATAAATGGAGAGAAGAAATCCCTTAAAAACGCCATTCTGTCAGAAGATGGTTCACTAATAATTGAAAATAAGAGAGTATATAGTATAAGATGAGTGAAGTAATTACAATAGCAAATCAAAAAGGTGGAGTGGGAAAAACAACAACAGCTGTAAACCTTGCTGCAGCATTGGCCCAAAGTGGAAAAAAAGTTCTCTTAATTGATGCTGACCCTCAGACTAATGCAACCACTAGTTTAGGTTTCAATCGTAATGATTATGAATACAATATTTATCATGTCCTTATTGGCATTAAAAAGATGTCTGAGGTGATTCTAACTTCAAAATTTAAAAACCTAGACATGGTTCCAGCGAACATTGGTTTGGTTGGAATAGAAAAAGAGTTCTATGATCCAAACAAAAAGAATCGTGAGTTACTTTTAAAGAAAGCAATTAAACCCATAAAAGAGAACTATGATTATATTATTGTTGATTCGCCTCCTGCATTGGGACCTATTACTATTAACTCTTTAGGGGCTGCTGATTCGGTTATTATTCCTATTCAATGCGAGTTCTTTGCTTTAGAAGGTTTGGCTCAGTTGTTAAACACTATTAACTTGCTTAAGAAGTCTATTAATCCAAAGTTAACGATTAAAGGTTTTTTACCAACGATGTATTCAAATCAAAATAATCTTTCTAAACAAGTTTTAGAAGATCTTTCTCATCACTTTCAAGATAAATTGTTTTTAACAAAAAAGAAAGAAGTGTTGATTGTCCCTCGTAATATTAAAATTGCAGAGAGTCCAAGTTATGGTAAACCTGTAACTGAATATGCAAAAAAGTCTAAAGGTGCAGCTGCTTATGTCGATTTAGCAAAAAGTATTGTAAGACTAACGATTGCAGAGAACAAATTATCAAAAGAAAAGGCTGACTAAATGGCATTGGGTAGAGGATTAGGTGCGATACTAGATGAAGTTGGACAAGCGTACGATACTGAAATGGGTTCTTCTGATTATCATGCTGAGATGATCCGTGAAATTGATGTTGATGAAATTAGTCCTAATCCATATCAGCCAAGAAAGACTTTTGATCCAGAAGCACTAGAAGAATTAAGTGAATCAGTTGTTAGACATGGTTTACTTCAACCGATTGTAGTTATTGCAAAAGATGATGGTTATTTACTTGTTGCAGGAGAGCGCAGACTTAGAGCGCATAAGCTTGCAAAGTTAGAAACTATTAGGTGTATTATTGCTGATGTTGATATTGATGATGTAAAACTTAGAGAATTAGCATTAATTGAAAATATTCAAAGAGAAAACTTAAATGCTATGGAATTAGCACACTCATATGATGAGTTAATTAAAGTATATGATATTACACATGATGAACTTTCAACTATTGTACATAAAAGTCGTTCACAAATTACAAATACATTAAGACTTTTGGCTCTTTCTGCTTATGTTCAAACAAAATTAACAGCTGGTCTTATTTCTCAAGGTCATGCTAAAGTCTTGGTTGGTTTTGATGAGAAAGATCAAAAAATTTTACTTGATACTATTATCGGTCAAAAACTTTCGGTTAGAGAAAGTGAGCTTTTAGCTAAAAAGAAAAAAGCCAATGAAGAAGATATTATAGAAACTACAAAAAAAATAGAAAGTTTTGTAAATAGTTATGAAGCGAAAATTAAAGAAAAACTCCCCTTTACTCATCGAGTAAAAAACAACTCTCTTGAAATAAATTTTAACAACAGTGAAGAAATTGAAAAGTTTCTAAATATGTTACAAAAATAGTCATTCGCATGTTTCAAAATATGAAGCATGCAAAATCCCTCTATATAACTTAAGATTAATCAAACCGTTACATAAACAAAGATATAATACGCAAAATTTTTTTGGAGGAGTTTGAATGCTTGACCTGAATCCCGGTTTGATGTTGTTCGTTCTTGTTATTTTCTTCTCTCTAATGTATTTATTAAATACGATGCTTTATCAGCCTCTCTTGAAGTTCATGGACGACAGAGATGCGACAATAGCTAACGATTTAAAGAATGCTGAAGAGATGGCAGATAACAGTTCAGATTTGAACATTAAAGCTGATACGCTCATAGCTGAGGCAAAAGCTGAAGCTAATGTAATCAGAGAAAAAGCTACTTCCGAAGCGAAAGCTTTGGCAGAGAGTAAAATTGAAAGTAAAGTTAAAGAACTTGACGCAAGTTCTGCAGCTTTTTTAGCAGAGTTAGATGCTGAGCAGGAAACATTGAAGAATGCTTTAGCAGCTGAACTACCAGCTTTTAAAAAGACTTTACAATCTAAATTGAGTAGCCTATAGGAGGAATGATGAGACTTAAAAATATCGCTCTAGTAGCAACGGCTTTGTTATTACCTTCATTGGTATTGGCATCAGGTGCAGAGCATCATGATATAACAATGTTTAACTCTGATTTTTTTTATAGAGTTTTAAACTTTTCTGTTTTTATTGGTATTTTATACTACTTGATCGCAAATCCTATTAAAGAATATTTTGTAGGAAGATCAGAAGGTATAGCAAATCAGTTGGAAGAGATTGAAGAAAAATTACAAGCTTCTAAAAATGAACGTTTATTGGCAGAAGAAAATGTAGTTAAATCGGAAGAGAAAGCAAAAGAAATCGTTTCTGATGCTGGAAATGAAGCAAAACTTTTATCAGCTAATATTGCTGAGAAAAATGATGTTGCATTAACTCTTTTAGAGAAACAAGCTGTTGAAAAAGAAGCTTTAGCTTCTAAAAAAGCAACACAAGCAACCATTGATACTTTACTTAACGATGGTTTTGATAATTCTGATATTGCAGTGGATGAAGCGAAAGTTGTTTCACTTGTTTCAGGTAAGGTAGCATAATGGAAGAGTTAATAGCAAAACGATATGTAAATGCTTTAGTTGATTCTACATCAAAAAAAGATAGAGCTGACTTTTCTAAGATTCTTCTTGGAATGGCAGAAGCTTTTTCTGATGCAAAAGTTTCAGAGATGTTAACTTCTCCCCTAGTACCAAACGAACAAAAGACTTCTTTAGTTCTTGAAGGTTTAGGTGCAGATGCGAATATTAAATTAGTAAACTTCATTAAAATTATTGGTGAAAATGGTCGTTTAGAATTATTACCAACAATAGCTAAAGTTTTAAAACAAGCTATCCAAAAAGAAACCAACAAGTATGAAGGTGTTGTGACATCTAGTAGTAAACTTGAAGCTGCAGAGCTTAAGAGCCTACAAGAGTCATTAGCAACTTATACTGGTGGTGCAACTATTAAATTGACACAAGTAATTTCTGATTTAGAAGGAATTAAAGTATCAGTTGAAGATTTGGGTATTGAGGTAAACTTCTCTAAGCAGAGAGTTAAAGAACAGTTAATTGATTTCATTACGAAATCACTATAAACAAGTAACAAACGGAAGGAGTTGCAGTGGCAAACAAATTACAAGCAGATGAAATCTC
>CACVAP010000035.1 GCA_902727895.1 uncultured Sulfurovum sp. | reverse complement strand
CAATAATGCTCTGTAATCCCTTGTGATTTTTCCCCAACTTTAACCCTTTTTAGCTTGTTATTAGCGTCTTTATAGGTAATATAATAGGTAAAATCCCCATTTTTCTTATGATAAAACTGCACGGAACCACCGTATTTCTTTGATTTGATGTATGCCATTTTTAGTAACCTATTAGTAACCATATCTGAAAAAACATGGTAAAATTTGATTAAATATAGTATACCACCAAACCTTTCTAAACACCACATTTTAGGAGTTATAGAGAGGTTTGAGCAAGTTTGCGAAAACATGAAAAAAGGGCTATTTAGGATTGAAAATCCTTGTGTCGGCGGTTCGATTCCGTCTGGCGCCACCACTTAACAAATCCCCTTAAACAATCATTTAAAAAGTATATTTTTATTAAAGAAATTTTCCATATTGTCAATGATTTAACTTACACCTATTTATGTCCACTATCACCTGTTCTAGTAACCAACTCATTCATCTTCTCGCCACCTATGTTATAAGCCTCTCCAAAACCAAAAGTAGCTTCACCATACATTGGGGTTAAAGCATAAAGATTAAAATCTTTCATCCCCATCAACATCCCTAAAGTTCCACCTTCAAACTTAGCTTGAAAAGTATCCATTACAAAAGTGTATCTCTCTGACTCCTTACTTATCATTTCTACATCACACTGTAAAGAAATACGTCGTCTAGCAAAGATATTTTCCGTTTTTACTTCATCATCCACAAAAAAAGCAGATGCTTTAGGTCGTGCTTGCATATTTTTTGCATGTGTCGCAATGTTAGAAATAAACACATAAACAACCTCACCATCATAATAAAATGGTGCATAAGAAGAAAAAGGATAGCCATTTTCACTCAGCGTCCCTAAAACAGCACTTTCATATCCACTCAATAATTCATTTAATTTTTTCATCCATTTACCTCATTCATCTTTTCACCACCCACAGCATAAGTCTCACCCAAACCATAGGTAACTTCCCCAGAAGTAGGCGTTAGCTTATAAAGTGCAAGCTCTTGTGTACCTATAAGTATACCCAATGCTCCATCTTCAAACCTTGGCATAATCTCTTTAAATATTGAATCTTCTTCGCTTACTTTACTTACATCACATTCTAAAGTAGCCTTAAAACGTTCTAACGCACTTTTCTTAGGTGTTGCAGCTTCTATAAACAAAGCTAACATCTTTGGCTTCTCTTCAATGTTTGTTACATGAATTGAAATAGAAGGAATGGAGACATAAACGACCTCTCCATCATAGTAAAAAGAGGCATAAGAAGAAAAAGATTGATTGTTCTCATCTTCTGTATTTAACCCAACACTTTGACATTGACTTAGTAACTCACTTAGTTTTTTCATTTTAATTTTGCTCCTTATATTTTCTAATCTCTTCAAATATTTCTTCTTTAGACAGTACCCAACGTTCAATGAGTAAACCTGCTAAATGTTCAATAAGTGCTTGTTCATCTTTTAATAATTCCAAACTCTCAGTATAAAGTTCAGCAGCTTTTGCTTCCATTTTTAAGTATGCCTCTTTTTGAAGCATCTCAATCCCATCAAGTTTTAGTTTTGAGTTAGAATAAGCAGAAGTCTCTATGAACAAATGCTTTAATATATGGGTAATCTTCTCAATATCATTGGCTGAACCCGTTGTGATATTCTGCTTACCAGAAATCAACTCTTCAGCTGCCACACCACCGTAAAGTATACGCACTTCTTTTTCAAGTTCAAAGATACTATGCAACAACATATCATCCGACTCAGATAAAACATACCCCAAAGCATTAACACGAGAAATATTTTCTGAAGAAATTTTGATGACTTTCATCTGCTCTTCTGTCTTCTCCATGTCATTGTCATTTTCTACCAAAGTCTGCTTGAAGTTCATCAAGAAATGCCCTATCTCATGAATCGAGATAATATGTCGCTCTTTCTCTTTGTTCTTTGTCGTCTTACGGTTTGACTGACCGATCATCACCACTTCAAACGCTTTCATAAGGTGCGCATGGTTTACTTTTTCTTGCTTAACAATCGCTAACAATGAAGCTTCTTGAACAATGGTCTGAAGTGTTCGAGGACTTGTTCCAGAAAAGGCTTTAGCCAATTTCTTAATTTCTATGCTCTCTTCTTTATTCTCAACAGGTTTCATAAAATGTTTTAGCAATGCTTCACGTTCTTCTTCATTTGGTAATCTAAAGTGAATCTTCTTTTTAAACCGTGCAGCCATCGCTTCATCTAACTGCATATTAGACTCATCAAAGTTGGAAGCCACAATAGTAATAATACGCACATCATTAATGGTCTTAACACCCTCTAGGTGTGTTAGCAACTCATTAGGCGTATCATCTGCCCATTTCTCACGAGACTGTCCCCGTTTTACAAGTAAATTTTGTGCTTCATCAATGAAAACTATACAAGTCTGAAATTTGTTTTCAGATGCGAGTTCATTGGCTCTTGCATAGATTTTCTTAACGATATTCGCACCACCCCCAACAAAACCAGTCTCAATATTCCCTGTTGTCACCAGAATAGGGACTTCCAACTTCTTAGCAATCTGTACAGCCATGGTTGTTTTTCCTGTTCCTTGCACTCCAGAGAACATAATGTTAAAAATATCTTCAATCCCATATTTAGAATAAAGAGCAATATTTTTAAGCATGTCTACAAGATGTTGAATCTCTTCTTTAATGTCCTCATAACCAATGATGTCATCCATAGAGCCTTTAATCTCTTTGGGTTTATAAACTTTAAATTTATCTCCACCACCAAGCATCATCATTCCAGAACTTTTTAACAAAAACAAAATAAGCCCAATAAAAATCAAATCCAAAGCATGGTCAGAAATAAAGGTCAAAATCACAAAACCAGATGCTACACTTTCTTTTTCAATCCACTGATAGTTAATATTCGCTTTTATCAACTCTTTTTCAATGCTACGGGTAATGCTGTAAATAGGTAAATTTTTAATCTCTTTACTTAGATTTCCCTCTTGAAAAATAACATCTACTTTAAGTTCTTCATCTACTATAAAGTAGACTTTGTCAGAAGCTAACAAATCCCCTAAAGCAGAGTTATTGGACTCAAAATATTTCACTTCTTCTAAGTTCTTAGAAATTTTTTGTAGCTCTGTCTCTTCTTTATTAATGTTTACCAAAGAAGAAAAAATAAAAATACTCATGTCGATAATAAGTAGGAACATAATTCCCATCATCACTTTTTGTTTCGTAGGAATATTTTGCGTAGCAGGAGCTGACTCTTGCAATTTCTTTTCTATTTTTTTATAAAGTTCTGAGTTTTTTATTTTCTCTATTAGTTTTTTTAGCCAGTCGCTCATATAGTTAATTTCTCCTTGGGTGAATGTAACATTCTATTTTGACTTTCTTTAATTTGATGAATGAATTTCATTATTTCATCTTGTAAGTCTGACTTCTCAAAAAATAAAATATTATCATTAAGTAAAGTATTAGTAACTTTTTTTACATACCTTGTATCTTTAACTGAACTAATACCCTTAAATAGTTTTCTATCATCATCAGTTAGAGCAATAAGATTAAAATCATCTAACTTAATAAGACCATAATATAAATAACCAACATGTAATTCAACACTAAAATATAAATTATTATTAAAACTACAGTCAAAAATTTTTCCAAAAAACTTAGGTTTATTTCTTGCTTTTTTATAAAGATTTATACACTTATTCAAACTTACTTTCCGTCCTTCATCATTTAGATCAGTAGTAATATCTTTAATTTTATCAATACTATATTTAAGACTCTCATTCTTTAAAACTTCTGAAAGTTCCTCAAAAAAACTGTAAAGAGTTCTACCCTTAATAGTCTCAATCTTTGAATCTATTAATAAAACTGTTTTTAAATATTTTTTGGACTTTATCAATTCTTCTTCAATACTCACAACATTCCCCCTATATTTATCGGTAATTTTTTTAACAATATTTTTATAATCCTCTAAAGCAACATTTAAATTGGTAATATTTTTAACTTCATTTTGACATATATCTAACCAATTTAGTATATGCTCTTGAAAAGAGATCTTCTCAATAAAAACACTACCTTTACTTCTTAATGGTGCATCTTTACCATCTTTGGTTAAATAATACATCAACACTTTTTGAGTATCTGCTTCTTCTAGTAAATATTCATCATAATGAGAAATTTGATTTCTTAAATCTCCTGCATTAACTTTCATTTCTATTCCAATAAAATAATTCTCACTTTTTATTGTAAAATCAATTCGCCTATTTTTATTGGTTTGCTCTTCAACATTAACTTCAAGAATTCTTCCAAAATCATTAAGTCTTATATTCAAGACTTCTTCAATAAACAAATTTAAAAATAAATCATTTTGATAATGTAAACCATTAGGATTAATTAATGAATATATAACATTTGAATGCATACCTACTTCATGTGAAGCTTTCCGAACAACATTAACCATATTATAATCATTTAAACCTCTCATCTTTTGTGCTTCTTGCTTACTTGAAACCTCTTCTATTAATTTGAAAAGTTCTATATATTCTTTATCCATGCATATCCTTTTTCATCTCTTTAAAACTTTCATCATTCTTTACATCCTCCAAAGAAAACCCCTCAAACTCAAAAGCATATTTCCTATACTTAGCCATCAACTTAGAAGCCTTACCCTCAAGAACTTTCAAATCTATCTTCTTAACATTTCGCTTAACCTCAACAAATAGCATCGTTTTTTTCTCATCATTTACAGCCACGATGTCTATTTCATTTTGATTTCCTCGCTCCCAATAACTACCGATGTTACTGTATTCATAAGAAAGTTTTAACTGTTCAATAAAATATTTTTCAAGAAAGCGACCACTATAGGTGGCATAGTCTCGAAGCACAATATTTTTAACATACTCATAGTTTTCTATCTCTACCGCACTTCGGTACTTATAGACAAATCGAAACCAAAAGTTAAAAAAGTTATCAATAATTTCATATTTAACTGTTCTACTTCCTTCTTTTGCGAAAATAGGTTTTACTTTTTTAATAATGGTGTATTCATTCTCTAGTCTATCAAGATATCCACCAATATTTTTATTTAAAATAGATTCTAATTCAGAACGAGAAGTTTTTGAAGAAGCAATGAGTGAAAGAATTGAAAAATAGGTAGTATACTCTTTTCCAAACTCTTCGATTAATAAGTTTTTTCCTTCTTCTAAAAAAAGAGAATAATCTTTAAAAATCAATGCTAACTGTTTTTCTAAGGTAAAGGCTTTACTGTCTACAAATATCTCTACATATTTTGCCACACCACCTGTAAGCATGTAAAACGAAAGTAAATCATCAGCGTTATAAGAAGCATGATTCTCTTCAACTATCTCTTTAATCGTCTGAACAGAAAAGGGTTTTAGATGGATTTTATTATTTGCTCGACCAAAAAGAGGTTCTTTTTTATCTTCAAATATCTTTTTCATAAGTGAATAGATAGACCCACTTAATACTAGATTCATCTTGCTATTGTCTTTGTAACTGTCCCAAATGTTTTGCATATCAGAATAGATGGTATTGTTAATCTGTAAAAACTCTTGGAATTCATCAATTACGAGGGTAAAATGTTTGGTTTTAGAAAGCTCCATCAAATATTCAAATAGTTCCTTAAAAGTCTTAATTTGACCGAAAACCTTTACTTTCAGTGTGTCTTGAATAATAACAATAAATTCTTCACATAATAAAGCTTCATTTTTCTTAGAAACAAAAAGATAGACTTGATTAGTATACGCTTTTTTGATAAGCGTCGTTTTCCCAATTCTTCGTCTTCCAACGACGATGGTCATTTTTGAGCTTTCTTTTGATCCCTCTTCAATCTCTTGCAAATTTTGAAGTTCTTTTTCTCTATTGTAAAATTTCATGTCTTACCTTTATAGTAACCTATATTACTGTAATATATATTACTATAAAGTCTATAAACTATTCCTTACCCACCAGTCTCATAAAATGCACGTTTAGAAATCTCTCGACCTTCTAACTCTTCCTCTGTCCATCTATTCTCTTTTGGTTTGTCTTTAAGAACTTGTCCTAAAACAGCAGCTGCACCCTCAATGTCACCAGCTTTTACCGACTCTGCGATGCTCATCGCTTCATCAAAATACAAACACGGAATCAAATTTCCTTCAGCTGTCAAACGAATACGATTACAAGACTCACAAAAGTCATGTTTATGAGGGTCAATAAGTCCAAATTCATACTCACCATCTAACAAGTAGTTAAACGAAGGACTAGCACCCTCTCTACCTAAAGCTTTAATAGTATGTTTTTCTTTGACTTTAGTCAAAATTTCACGACCATGCATCCCTTGTAAAGAGTCGGTAGCATGTTCATTTTCCATGTATTCTATAAAACGTATTTTGATGTTACGTTCACGACAATAGTTCATAACATCTAAAATTTCAACATCATTGATGCCTTTTAACGGCACCATATTTATCTTAACCCCAAGCCCAACTTCAAGTGCTTTGTCAATTCCTTTTAAAACACCATCAAGTACATCTCTACCTACTATCTTAGCTTTGACATCTTTTTGTAAAGAATCCAGTGAAATATTAAGACGTTTAAGCCCAGCATCTTTCAATCTTTGAGCTACTTTATCTAACATAAAAGCGTTAGTAGTTATTGCTAAATCAATGTCTGGTTTATAGTCATGAATCATTTTTATGAACCCATCAAGGTTTTCACGCAGTAATGGTTCTCCACCTGTTAAACGAATTTTAGTTACACCACCATCTATGGCAACTTTGACAAATACAAAAAGCTCTTCAAACGTCAGTAAATTTTCTTTTGGTACCCATGAAAAAGGTTTTTCAGGCATACAGTATTGGCATCTAAAGTTACAGCGTTCAGTAAGAGAGATACGAAGGTAATCAACGGTTCGCCCGTGTCCATCTATAAGCATAGTTTCTCCAAATTATAATTTTTGCTTAGGTTACCTAAATGTTGATAAAAGTGGGATAATGAAAATTAAAAGAAGAAATAGAACTTGACATTCAAAAATGTCAAGTTCGGATAAATGAAGCAGGTGCTTCATTTATTGGGGAAGATTAATGTAAATCTTTCCACTGATGACGCTTCCAAAGGTAAGCTAAAATTGTAAAGATTACAAAGAAACCAAGAACCCATGGTGCAGCGATATCACGTGCTGGTTTACTTGGATCACCAATATCCATTAGGTATTGATGTACTTTTTCATAACCCTCTTCGCTAAGTCCAACTCTAGGCATAGATGTACCAGGTAGTTGAGTTTGAGGATCTTCAATGAAAGTCTCCATAAAGTGACCAGAACGCGCTCTAATAATCATTGACAAGTCAGGTGGAAGTTTCCCCATGTATGTTGCTAATGTTGCTTGTTCTTCAGCTACTTTTTGAGCATACTTCATTGCTTCAATGTCATGACCAGTTTTAATGTTTTCTTTAGTCTTCGGTGCTTCACCTAGCTGAGTTACTTTATCGTAACGCATTGCATGACAACGAACACAAGCTTCCATAAACGCTTGTTTAGCTGTTGGCTCTGCTGCCTTTTTTTCTTTCATGAAAGCTACTACATCTGCAATCTGCTGATGAGACATAGTCCCTTTAATAGAACCCATTGGATGCATAGATGTATCTGCATACTTATGGTCTACGTTAGATGCCATTGCTGGATCTTTAAGTAGCGCAATTAAGTAATTTTTATCATACAATGCACCTGCATGGTCTAAGTTTGGTGGTATAACACCACCCATATTCATGTTTAAACCATTGTGACAACCCATACATGAAGCAAAACCAGCTTCACCAGCTGTTGCATCACCTTTAAGTTCAGCAATCGTTCCAACTTCTTTCCAGAAGCTTGCTTTTTTAGACTGAATATCTTTAGCTGCTGCTAACTTTGCTGCTAAAACAGCTTTGGGTTCAGGACTTCCCTCTTCCATAACTTTACGCTCTAAATCAGCAACAATTACACCATTAACATTAGCTTCTGTTGTTCCATCATAAACAAAACCATGAGACTCTATTTTAATCTCATTTCCTTGCCCGTCATATTTTGCATGCATTGCATGGTGTGCATATGGTTCAACACCCCAGTAAAGTAATCCTGTAAAGAATACAACTACGGCTAGTATTTTTAACTCTTTATTCATCCCTTACTCCTTAATCTTTTTTTCAAACATTGTTATAAATGGTAAAGCTGCCCATAATACAAAGAACAATACAGCTGACACTAATCCGATAAATGCAAACGCAGGATCAGTTGGTGGTAATTTACCCATAAATGTTAGAACAATAATATCAACAAGCATTAACCAGAACCAAATTTGGAATAACCCTCTTTTAGACGCTGGTGCAACGTTTGGACTTCTATCTAAGAATGGAAGTGCAAAGAAAATAACTTGAGCAATAGCAAAAGCAATGAGACCTAAATCTTTAGAGAAAGGACGTAAAATCTCATATGACCATAAGAAGTACCACTCTGGATAAATGTGTGCAGGTGTTTTAAGCCCATCTGCTGGGTCAAAGTTTACTGGATCCATCGCAAAGTTAAAGTTATAGAACACTAAATAGAAGAATAAAATAAAGTATACACCCATTACAAATATATCTTTAGATAAGAATACTGGAGAGAATGGAATTACTTCTGATTTCTTTCTAGATTCTACTGTTCCTTCTTTCCAAAGTCTTGCAGACTCTTCGAAATCAACTTCTTCACCATCTTGGTTGTTAACGTGTGGTAGTCTCAGTGTCGCAAAGTGGAACACAATAGCACCAATAATTACCAACGGTAAAAGCAATACGTGTAACATAAAGAAACGACCTAAGAATGCTTGACCAGGAACGTAATCTCCACGAATCCACTCAACAAGACCATACGCCTCTAATGAACCACCAGAAAATAAGTTGGTAATAACCATACCAGCCCAGTAAGACATTTGTCCCCATGGTAACATGTAACCAGAAAATGCTTCAGCAGAGAAAAGTACAAAAAGTAACATTCCTGAAATCCAAATCATCTCACGACCACGCTTGTATGAACCATAGTAAATCCCTGTAAACATGTGAATGTAAATAATAAGGAATACCAGTGATGCACCAATACCATGTATGTGTCTCCATAACCAACCATAACCAACTTCAGTCATAATGGTGTAGTTAACAGAATCAAATGCACCTTCAACTGTTGGTACATAGTACATTAAAAGAAAGATTCCTGAAATTAACAAAATACCAAATGTAGCAGCAAGAATCATCCCCATTGCCCATAAGAAGTTAATATTTTTTGGAATCCAATACTCAGTATTTAAGACTTTCATAACCGTAGTTAAGGCAAGTCTGTCGTCTAACCATTGCTTAGAGAATGGAAATGCTTTTTCGTCTATTTTTGCCATTTTCGCTCCCTATACAACTAAATTATTTTTTTTCATCTCAAGGTACTCAGGACCTTCAGAACCAAGAACCAAAGTATTTCCCTCAATCTTAAATGGAGGAATTTCTAATGGACTAGGAGGTGGTAAACCAGGTAAGTTAGTACCTGATGTATCAAAAACACCTCCATGACAAGCACAGAAAAATGTTTGGTCTGCTTTTTTATACGCAGGAATACATCCAAGGTGAGTACAAAGTGCGATAGATACATGGTATCTCGCTCCATCTACTACAACATCTCTGTCGTGTGCTGGCATCTCTGCCGTTTTTTTCAATACAAAAATAGGTTTACCTCTCCACTTTTCAGTCATTGGTTCACCTTCTATTGCCTCACTTAGATCTATTACTGTAGATCCAGCAGCTTTTACGCTTGGTAATGGATCCCATGTACGCTTTGCAGCATACAGACCTCCAATAGCACCAGCAGCTGTAAAACCACCTAAAGCCATCCCCATAAAATCACGTCTTGTACTCATACTCTTCCTTTCCTCTTTTTTTAAAAAAGTAAAATATTTTCACATTTCACCTTCTATCGAGTCAGTTACAATTATAAGCTATAATTAATTAAGTGCTAATTATTGTTACTACCTTTCATAAAAAAACTTGAATATTTCATCTATATTTGCTTAGAAAGTACACGTTTTTACTGTTTTTAATCAATTATACTTAACAAGTAACACTTATCCTCAAGTAGTATAATTTTTTATAATAGCATAGAGGTAGCATAAAGATCGCTTATAAGTCGCGCAGTCCCTAACTTAGCCTTTTATCAAAACAATTATTATTCTCTTTTAACATTGTGTAAAACTCTAATTTAAATTTAAATTATGAGAGAAACTTTCATATATATTATCAATTATAATAATGATTTGTTATACTCTAAATAACAACAACTTTTTTAAATAATGCTATTTCAACTATAAGCTGGTATTATTTAAGAAGTCCAATTATAAAGGATGAACATGAACAGAAGAAATATGATAAAAACATCAGTAGCGACCTTTATGGCACTAACAACAGCAAGTTTTGCAGAGGGTGAGAGCAAAGAAAAAAAAACGAAAACTAAAAAAAGTGACAACCCTAGAGTCGTTGTTGTTGGTGGAGGATGGTCAGGACTCTCTATGGCAAAGTCTGTTAAATCCTTTGTTCCCAATGCAGAAGTTACCCTAGTAGAAAAACGAGACCACTTCTTCTCTTGTCCAGTTTCTAACCCTTGGCTTTTTGACATGGTAGACACAGAATTTATGGTTCACTCTTTCATCGATGCAGCTAAAACACATGACTACACCTTCTTACAAGCTACAGCTACTGGCTTAGACCAAAAGAAAAATATTTTAAATACCACAGAAGGTGACCTAAACTATGATTATTTAGTTTTTGCCACAGGTATTGAATATGATTATGATGTTTGGACACATGGTGACAAAAAACTAGAAAATGAACTACGATCAACTTATCCTGCTGGATTTATTGGAGGTTCTGAACACTTAACCCTTAAAAGAAAAATCAAAAACTTTAAAGGGGGTAACTTCATCATTACTGTGCCATCTGGAAACTACCGTTGTTTACCAGCGCCTTATGAACGTGCTGCTCTTTTAGCAGATCACTTTAAACGTAATAAGATTGATGGTAAGGTTTATCTCCTTGATGCAAACAACAGTATTACTATTAAAGAAGAAGGGTTTGCCTCTGCCTTTAAAAAGTTGCACAAAGACCATTTGGTTCACTTAAGTGATGCGCAAATTTTAGAGTTTGACCTTGAAAAGAAAGAAGTAGAAACAGACTTTGACACCATTAAGTTTGAAGATGCTTCATTCTATCCTAATGTTAAAGCCCCAAAACTTCTTGAAGACTTAGGCTTAACCATTAAAACAGCCTACAACCGTGTGGAAGCAAACTTAGATGTTTATAGCAATAAATTTAAAGGAACCAAAAACATCTATGGTTGTGGAGACATTAGACCAATGGGATTCTCAAAGTCGGGTAACACAGCTTACACAGAAGGTGCAAATGTAGCACGTGTTATTGCCAATGAAATCTATGGTAAGAAATCAACATGGGCATCACCAACAACTGTATGTATTTCCATCCTCTCTAAAGATCCTATCCATGAAATCTCATTGGTCTCTGAGTATAAGTACGGTTCAAAAGGTGAAACCCAATTTAACAGTACTTTTACAGACGAGAAATGGGAAACAAATGGTCTAGGCGCACAAAAAACACAATACGCTTGGGCGCAAGGAATGTTTGACAATATGTTTTATGCCTAAAACATATTTTTTGGAGGGTCAGTTTTCAAACCCACCCTCTGAGAAGTGTTCCAATATTTCAGAAACCAAAGCAATCCGTTCTTTAAAGCTTTGTTTAGAAGCACGTTCATGAACAGTATGGTCACCATCACCAAATGGTCCCCAACCATCAAGCGTGGCTACACCTTGGGCTGAAACTACATTGGCATCACTTACGCCACCACGTTTTTCTGTGGCTAATTCAATGTTACAAAGTTTGTTAATACGCTTCACAAACTCAGACTGTTCGTCTGAAGGTTGCATAACATCTCTTTGTATGCCTCCCGAAAGTGTTGAACTAGTTCCCTCTACATAATTCTCAGCAACTATTTCATCTAC
The DNA here is from genome assembly GCA_902727895.1 of uncultured Sulfurovum sp. Lineage (GTDB taxonomy): Bacteria > Campylobacterota > Campylobacteria > Campylobacterales > Sulfurovaceae > UBA1140. The sequence continues at coordinate 26,381 of CACVAP010000035.1, read as the reverse complement.
AGCTTTCAACACTCTGTCTCGTTCATCAGCTACGGTATAACGCAGTTCAAAAGTTAATTGGGCTTTAGGTGATATGGTATTCGCCCCTATCCCTCCAGAGATTTTCCCTACATTTACTGTAGTTTGTTTTTCTAAGTTGGTCAAAGCTACCAATGCCATGAGTTTTTGTGCTGCTTCTAAATTGGCATCTGCTCCAGCTGTATAATGATTTCCTGCATGAGCTGCTTTTCCCACAATGTCTACAAAAAATGTACCCACACCTTTACGTCCTATAACTACCTCATCTTTAACACCTGCTGCTTCAAAAACCATACAGTAGTCATAAGCTTTACCCAACTCTCCCGAAAGGTATTTAGAATCATCACTCCCTGTCTCTTCATCACTTACGAGTAAAAAATCAATATTTTCAATGGTTCCAAATTTTTCATGTGTATGACGCAGTGCTTCTAAGGCAACATAATTACCACCTTTCATATCACAAACACCTGGTCCATATATCCACTCTTCATCTTCTTTAAAGTTCTCAAAAGTATCTGGAGGAAAAACAGTATCTAAATGTCCAAGCAGTAAAAGCTTTTTTCCTTCTTTATGCTTAGAGATAAAATGTAAATGGTTTCCAATGCTTTCTCTATGATAAACCTCTTCCTTATAGCCTAAAGCATGCATCCATGAAGCAAAAATCTCTCCATTTTCATCCACCCCTGCTTTATTCTTTGTCCAAGAGTTTATCTCTATAATTTGCTTTAGTTCATCAAAATTTTGTTGTGGCATACTTACTCCATAGATTTGTCTTATTTCTATACATTATATCAACATATATTTTAATAAAATATAGTAGAATTTTACATTAAAAATTAGCATTAGGATAAGTTTATGGACAGAAAAATTGGTATGTGGCTCTATAGTAATGGTGGTGGAGATAAAATCCAAAAAAAAATAGTGAAAAAACTAAGAGAACGAGGAATAGATACCGTAACAGATATCAATCTTCGCAACTCCATCGCAAAAAAGGGGCATATTTACCATGAAAAAACAGTGGTAGATGAACTTGACCTTTTTTTCTCGTATAATGCTGGTGAGCAAACACAATACCAAGTGTTTTTGTACCAAGCACTTAACCGTGTCATACCAATGATAAACTCTTATGAGTCTTTTTCATTAACAGAAGACAAGTTCCAAACCTCATTTTTATTACAAAAGCATGGTGTTGCGACTCCTGACTTCCAACTTTGTCACAGAGAAAACTCTAAACAACTTGAAAAAATTATGAGTAAATGGTCAAAAATGGTCTACAAGCCAACTGATGGCTGGGGTGGAATGGGTCTGACTAAGATAGAAAACCAACATACCCTTGACATGCTTATGCCTTTCCTAAATCAAATGGACTTACGTTTCTTTTATGTCGAGAAATTTGTAAAGTATGACAACACTGACTTTAGAGTAGACATTGTCGATGGGGAATTTGTAGGATGTTATGGGCGTAAAGCTTCTGGATCTGATTGGCGAACCAACATTAGTTCTGGAGGCTCTGTTTTTTTACGTGAGCCTGATGACGAAGTAATCGCCATTGCCAAAAAAGCAGCCAAGATATGTGGTACAGACATTGCAGGGGTAGATGTTATCTACGACTTAGAACGTGAGGAATATGTTGTTCTCGAAGTTAATGGTATCCCTGCTTTTGCTACACCAGAACAAGAAAAACAAGGACTCAACTTCAACAAGAAAAAAATCGATCTTATAGTGGATATGATTGATAGAAAAACACAAAAATAGAAAACTAAAACAGAGGAAAATAATAATGGCAAATAAAAACAATGAGAAACTACCAAAAATTGGGATGCTTTACCTAGACCACGTACTAAGATTTTTTGACAAATCAAACTTTAAAGGCTGGCCAGACAAAATCGAAACAGTTACCTACCACTGGAAGAATGACAAAGATAGATTTATAAAAGAAGTAAAACGTAAAAAGATTGACATTTTAGTAGGTAATATTCCTGCAACTGCGTATGAAACATTTAGAGAAATTGCCCGTGCCTTACCAAATGTAGAGTTCATTCCTTCTATGGACACACAATTTTCTAACAAATCAAAAGAAAATGTAACCCGTTTTGCATGGAAATATGACATACCTATTCCCAAGACTTATGTATTTTACGACAAAGAAAAAGCTGAAAAGTTCATAACAAAAACAGAATTCCCAAAAATCATTAAAAAGTCTTATGGACCGTCTAACTATGGTGGATACTTTGTACATAAAGTAGACTCAGAACAAGAAGCACAAAACCTTTTAGCACAGAAAAAATACCACCCTGCTTACTTCCAAGACTTTGTTCCTATGTCTGCTGATGTTCGGGTAATGCTTATAGGTCACAAACCTGTCTGTGCCTTTTGGAGAAGACCACCAGCAGGTGAATGGTTGACTAACACTAGCCAAGGTGGAAGCATGGATTACATGGATGTACCTAAAGAGTTACTAGACCTTGCTGTAAAAGTTTCTAAAGATGCCAATGCTGAGTACTGGGCATGTGACGTTGCTGTAGGTGAAGATGGAAAATACCGTATCTTAGAGTGTGCTACTGCCTTTGCTGCCTTCCCATACATAAGAGACTGGATTGGTCAATACCTTATGTGGAAATTCTCAAATGGTAGATTTGCAAAACCAAACATTCCTCTTTATAACTGGGAAGAATTAGGAAAACTAGACCCTTCTGTACTTAGAACATTACGTTACATTACTTTTGGAAGATACACACCTTCACATGATGGGGCCTATTTCCTTGACAAAAAAGTTAGACAAACGGAAGAAGGTGAATACTACTTACACGAACTTGATAACCTCTATCCAATTCTTGAAACAGAAAAAAGAACCAAAGAAGAGTGGCCAAGTGAAAAATGGAATTTTCAAGACAACTATGGAAGATCCATAAGAAAAGTACATGCAAAAAGTAACCCTATTGATGAAATAATTGAAGTAGCAAGTGATGAAGCACAAGAAAGCGAAGTTCTAGGAAACATCAAAAAAATACCAGCACCTTTAACAAAAAAAGAGTTTAAATCAATCTTAACTTCTGTAGAGGGAATCTCTAAGAAAAACTCAAAAGAGATTCTAGCAAAGTATGAGACAGCAGAGTTAACAGAAATCTTAGACAACTCTCCAGAAACACTTAAAGAAGAATTACCATGGTTCAAAAAGAAGATGTTAAAACAACTTAAAGACCTTTGGGCTGAGTTTAAAGAAAAGCTAGAAAACAAATAAAAGAATATAGGGGAAAATAAAGAATGAAAAACCAATACATGTCTTATACAGAAAGTTTAGACTTTCTATATAAGATGGAAAAAGACCATCCGAGCCTAATCAAAATAGTAAAAATTGGAACTACTTATGAAGGACGAGACATTGTCCTTGCCAAAATAAGTCAAAATGTTGAAACAGCAGACAGTAAACCTGCCATGCTTTTTACAGGAAGTATCCACGCACGAGAATGGATCGGGCATGAGTTGGCATTAAAATTTATTAGCTACCTAACAGACAATCAAAATGTTGATCCTGTATTAGAAAAATCGCTTGAACAGTCAACCTTATACATGGTGCCCTGTCTAAACCCTGATGGATATGAATACTCACGTAAACACTTCTCTTTTTGGCGTAAAAATAGACGTGTCAACCATGATGGGAGTATCGGTGTTGACCTTAACAGAAACTTCTCCATAGGTTTTAGCAAACAAAGTAATACTTCATCTAATGTTTACGGTGGAGAAGAACCTTTTTCTGAAGCAGAAACATCAGCCATTAAAGCTTTTGTTGACAGTCATGAAAACATTACCATTGCTTTTGATTACCACTCACAAGGAAATGTATTTTTCCCTGCTCACAAGTTTATGCACGAAGCAGAAGTTGATGGAACAGACATGAATGTACTTTGTGCAAACATGAATGCTGAATTCTCTAAAGTAACAGGTAGAAAGTATGGTATCCATAGAGGGAAGCCACCTGCGAACCTTATCTCTGGTTCTGGACGTGAGTACTATTACTCTAAAGGTATTTTAGCCATCGTTGCAGAAGTAGGAACGAAGAACATTCCTGACTATATGAAAAGTATGGCTGGAAGTATTAACGAAAACATTCCTGCTCTAAAGCATGCTTTTTCAGAAGTAATTAACTACTCACCTATGGCACCAAATAGAGTAAGTGACTTCACCATAGAGTCAAGAGATGCTACCAGTGTGACACTTGTGTGGAACTATGAAATACGAGATGACATTTATTTTGAAGTTTACCGAAGTACAAAAGACAAAGATGCTTGTAACGAAAGTACAAAAGTTGGGATTGTTGGTGCTCAGCGTTTTGTAGACACAGATTTAGTCTCCTCTACCAACTACCATTACACCATACGTGCGATTAACAAAACAACAGGATACAAATCTCCTTTTGCACCAGTAGTTAAAGTACGTACATGGCTAGAAGATGATGAATTTTTTAAACTTACTTTTGCTGATAAAGACAAGACTGGTTATGTAGGAGAATTCACACAAGAGTCAAACCGTTCACACTTTGGACAAAACTCTCTTTTTGTTGGGGTTAACAAATCAAAGGGAATCTGTGATGCTGTCATAAGTTTTGACATGAGTAACATTCCACCAAATGCCATTATAAAGTCTGCACGTTTTTACATCTATCCTATGAACCGTGTCGGTGCTAAAATAGAAAAATATGGTCAATGGAACCTTTCACTACTAGATAGAGGAAGTTTTACAGAAGTAACTGACTTTCATGAAATAGAGAATGCTGAGAGTAAAGGTGTTATTGGACGTGCCATCAAGTCAAGTCAACTTACCCAAGGTATTTGGAATCATTGGAGTTTTTCACGACATGAATGTAGACTTTTACAAGATAAGATAGAACTGGGTATGGCAACCTTTAGAATGGATGGGGCAAAAACATTACCCGAGGGTGAAGACAGTCAAATGATGCAATTTGACATTGGTTATGGTCAACATGGTGGAGGAATACAGTATCGTCCTATTCTTGACATTAAGTATACCTTGGTCAATGAAGAGATAAAACTTTCACAATCAACCATAAGTACCATTTGTCGAGACGATACCATTCAAGACGAGTTAAAGTCTGGATTTGATAAAGAGGGAGAAAAAATTTATGGTTATCTTGATTTTGACTTAGCCCAATTACCAGATCCTCAAGAAAACATGATTACCCAATGTACCCTACGTATTTCAAATAATAACAGTTTTAAAAGTAATTCAGATGTACGTTTTTATGTAGAACTAGTAGACTTAGATGAGGTTGGAAGCTATGAAGATGTGAAAAACCGTGAGAGAATCGAGTACATAGGCTATGAAGTAGCTGAGTCTGAAATGAAAAGTAAAGAGTCTCAATACTTCAAGTTTGATACCCTTTCGAGACAAGTATTAGATAGTATGCATCAAGAAGGAAAGAAGTTGAAACTCGTTATTCAACCTACTTCTGCCTTGGGTATTAAAAACCGTGTTATTGAATGGAATGAGGATGTCGAACTAATTGTAAAATACATTCCAAAAAGACGTACAGCCGTTGCTAACGTAGAAAACCTTAAAATTTCTAAAGAAAACAAAATGATAAAACTTTCATGGGATAAAGTAGAGGATGAAGCACTAAATGGTTACTACGTCGTGCGTAACAGTTTCCATACACCAAAACACTTTATGGATGGTGTAAAAATCTATGGAGGAAAAGATACCTACACTTACGATAATTTTGCTTCTTATTCTAAAGAAAAATACTATTCAGTATTTGCTTATGATGATGTACCAAACTTTTCTGATCCAGCAACCATAAAATACAACCCACAAGAGAAATATGACTAGTAGAAGTTTTTAACTTCTACTTCGCCTTCTGTGCCATCTTAATATAAATATGTAAAATCTCCAAAGCAGCAGGGGTAACCCCTGAAATCTCTGACGCATTAAAAAGTGTTGGAGGAGTTATGTTGTTTAACTTTTCAACAATCTCATTTGACAATCCAGACACCTTAGAAAAGTCAAAACCAACGGGGATTTTAACTTTCAACATGTCTTTCATTTTGTCTACTTGATTTTGTTGCTTCTCAATATAACGAGAATATTTTGCTTCTATTAACAACTGATTCATAACTTCAACACTGTACTTCTCTAAGAAAGGTGCTAAGCCTAACATTTTTTCTGTTGTCATTGACGCACGCCCTAAAAGGTCAAGTAAACAAAGTTTGTCATTAATCTTCTCTTCACCCAGTGAAGTAAGTAATTCTATAAATATTTTATTTGGCGTAACAAAATTCTCTTTTAAGTACGCAACACCTTCTAAAACATCTTTATCTTTTTGAGTTACTTTTTCTAAGTATGCTTCATCTAAAAGCCCAAGCTGTTTTCCGTACTTATACAAACGTCTGTCAGCATTGTCTTCACGTAACAACAATCTATACTCAGAACGACTCGTAAACATACGGTACGGCTCTTTCGTTCCTTTGGTTACCAAGTCATCTATAAGTACCCCAATGTATGCTTCATGACGACCTAAAATTAACGGCTCTTTTCCTTGTACAGAAAGTGCAGCATTTATCCCAGCCATAAGCCCTTGTGCTGCTGCTTCTTCATAACCTGTCGTTCCATTAATCTGACCAGCACAGTAAAGACCTTCTACTTTCTTAGTTTCAAGTGTATGTTTTAACTCAGTAGGTTGCACATAATCATACTCAATCGCATAACCATAACGTACTATTTTCGCATTTTCTAAACCTTCAATCGACTGTATCATTTCTAGCTGTACATCTGTTGGTAATGAAGTACTCATACCATTGATATAGTATTCATTCGCTTCCATTGTTTGAGGTTCCACAAAAATCTGGTGTCTAGGTCTGTCTCTAAAACGGCTAATTTTGTCTTCGATACTCGGACAATAACGTGGACCCATTCCTGAAATTTGCCCTGAAAACATAGGCGCTCTGTAAAAGTTAGACTCAATAATATCATGTGTAGTTTCATTCGTATACGTCACATGACAAGGAAGCTGTGTTGGATTAAACGTCTCTCTGTTAGTTCTAAAAGAAAAAGGAATAGGATTTTCATCTCCACCCTGCTTTTCCATAACATCTAAATTGATAGATGAACCGTCAAGTCTGGCACAAGTTCCTGTTTTCAAACGTCCAATCTCAATGCCCAAAGACTTTAAATACTCAGCCAACTCCACCGAAGCAAACTCACCTTGTCTTCCTGCTGTCTGTTTTTTATCACCAATGTGAATAAGACCATTTAAGAACGTCCCCGAAGCCACAATAACTTTAGGCGCCATGTATTTATTTCCAAGCTGTGTTTCAACCCCAGAAATTTTTCCATCTTCCATAATTAACGCTTCAACAATCTCTTGTTTTACATCTAAGTTGTCTGTATTTAAAACCACATCTTTCATATAGATTCGGTATCTATCCATATCTATCTGCGCACGGCTACCTTGAACAGCTGGACCTTTAGATTGGTTAAGAATTCTAAATTGAATCCCTGTTGCATCCGTAGCCAATCCCATTTGACCACCAATAGCATCAAGTTCTTTAACCAAATGCCCTTTTGCCAAACCACCCACAGCAGGGTTACAAGAACTTGCCCCAATCTGTTCTGCTAAAATCGTTACCATTAGTGTTTTCACACCCATACGTGCAGGAGCTAACGCTGCTTCTATTCCTGCATGACCACCACCGATTACTATTACATCATAATTCATTTTTATTTTACTCACTCTTGTAGCGTGGTGCATTCCTGCCCACGGAAGTTTAATAGCAATTCATCGTAGGCAAGAATGTTTCACGCTACTTATTATTTCGCTATAATTATTGGAATTATATCAAAGTAAATTGAGGTCATATGTTCACAGGTCTAATAAGAGAAATCGCCACTGTCAAAAACTACACTAATAACATTCTAAGTATCCAAGCAAAATACAAAGCTGGGATGGGAGACAGCATTGCTATCAATGGTATCTGTCTTACTGTTGTAAAGGTAAACTCAGATGGTTTTGACCTAGAACTAGCAGATGAAACACGCTCTATTATAGATGACTCAAAAATCTCAGGACGGGTACATATAGAACCTGCCATGCAACTAAGTGACCGTTTCGAAGGACATATTGTTCAAGGGCATGTAGACTGTATTGGAAAAGTAACGCACATGACCAAACGTGAAAATGCCACAGACTTCATCATCGCTGTTGAACCAAAATACATTAACTATATTGTTCCCAAAGGTTCTATTACGATTGATGGTATTTCTTTGACTGTTAACGATGTTTATAATGATAGCTTTAGACTTACAATTATCTCATACACTTTAAAAGAAACCCTAATGTGTAACTATAAAGTGGGTACAGAAGTAAATGTTGAAACAGATTTATTTGCACGTTATATTGACCATATTTTAAAAAATAGAGGGCAGAACAAGTCTATGTCTTGGGATGATGTAGATAAGATGCAAATGAATTTTTAGACTCATCATAGAGAAAGCCAACTACTTAAGCACAAAGTCTATCTAAGTTATAATAAAATATATAACTTTAGATAAACAAGGAGAAGTTATGAATTGGTTCGCTAACAAGAAAACAGTCTATCCTACAAAAATGTTTGTAAACTATTTACCTGAAGATTCAGAGACTAAAACAACACAAAGCTCTCAAACAAAATCAATTGACACATCATTAATTTCAGCAGCTATGGGAGTACAAGGCGTAGCCATTGAAATGCTCTTAACAGCAGCCCCTAAAATTATTGATAAAGGGCTAGAACTTGTAGCTGACACCATTGAGTCTTTTGCCAATGACAAAGCATTTCCTACGACTGTCAAACGTAATTTTGACATTATCAATCCAAAAACATTATCGCTACCTAGCAAAATAACACTTGTCCGTGGAGACTTTGCTCCAAACAAAAATATGCAAGGAGAAATTTTTGGTGATGGTGAAAAACAAACACATAACCAAGCCCTACTTATAGGTAATCAAAAAGAGTTACATATTGAACTGGACATCATTCAATCAGAAAACAAAAAAGCCTTCTATTTTCAACCAGCTTCTTACTTTTACGCTGGAGAGAGTCCTCAAGGAGACAAGATTGATGAAATTGTTTTAGCCTTCTCTTTTCTTCGCGCAGGAGAGAGCATTGTCACTTCTCAACAAAACTTTTCTACCTTTTTACACTTTGAAACTTTAGCCCCAAACCATCAATATACTTTTAAATCAAAGCGTGGCTATGACACTTCTTTTCAATCTAATTGGATTAATGCTCCTTTTGATGATGTGCAACCCTATACACTCGTTATAAAAATACTAGAAATTCGTGAAGGAAACTCTTTTGCAAAACTACTTCAAACTGTCTACATAGAAAATGAAAAACACATTAAAGAGAAACTTAATACAGAAGTTGAAAATCTAAAAAATCAAGCGTAATACCAACGAATCAAAGCTATCCAATTTGGATAGTCTTTAGAGAAGTCCAACTTTTCATACATCTCAAAAGTCTCTTTAAATGGATTCCGTTGTGTTGGAAAATAAATAGAAACCCCATTAGCATCTCGCATAGCATCTCCCATATTATGATTGGCAATAATTAAGTCATCTAAGGAACCTAATAACCTGTCTGATAAACATAAAAGCGATTCATCATCAAAACGTTCTTTCAGATTTTTAACAAAATCTATAAGATCAATGTAGTCATTTTTATTAAACAACTGAGAACTTAAAAGGGTGTACTTCAAATCTTTCTTTTTTTCTAAATTCTCTAACAATGATTTAGCGAATGCATCCAAATTTTTAGTAACTTCCTCAACCTTATCCACATCAAATGCCGACTGCGTTACATCATAAGACTCTCTTTTATAGTAATCAGCATAAAACTTTACCAGCTCTTCACCCATTTTATTTGACGTTCCATCCAATGACAAGTCTTCTAAAACACGTGGATAGTCCCATCCAGAAGCAGGTTCTAAATACTGTGACCCCACAATAACATCGGCTTCATTACGCAGTTGATAAACAATCTCAAACATCCCCATAAGACAAGCATCAAAGCCAAGTACATCAATATTAACATCCACATCAAGTGCTTTTTGTAGCTCTATGTTGTCTAAGAAATCTTTAGCAGAGTCATCAAAAGCAATGGCTATCTCTTCTATCTCTGGCGTTGGCTCTACAAAATAACGTTCCCGTTTTCCTTCATAACCATTATAATCATCCACTCCAGATCCATGTGACCAAATAATCACAATAAGCTTTTCAGAAGGATAAGCCTTAGCTGACTCTTCAATGAACTCTTTTAATATTCGGAGGTCACCTGTATTACTCTCCCCCATCCGTTTTATCTCTTTAACTTCACCCTCTTTGACATGGTAACGAATCGTCTCCTTAGCGTCCACAAATTCCCATCGATCAAGTTGAAGCACTATGTCCATCTCACTAAACATAGAACCTTTACGAATCGATTCTAGGTCGTTTAATGCTGCACTGTCTAAGTTGTTGTCTGCTGCCATGTAAATTAGTAGGGTTAGTTTTACTTTCATGAGTTATAGTCCCCTCTATTCTATGAAATATTTATTCAAAAACAGAAAATGGCTTTTGAGTCTCAAAAGCTTCATTTTTCTTACCAATTGTATAGAGTTGAGGCGTTTGCTTTTTATCTTCCTTCTTGGCTTCTTCAACTACTTTTTCTTGTATCTGCTCAAAAAACTCTTGCGTTGTACCTACAAAATAACCTGCATCCCATACCTCTTTTAGCACTTTGGTTAAAAGACTATTTTCATCTCCTCCTAAAATCAATGACTTTTCACTGTCCTTACATCCAGAAATCAATTTAACTGTGGCTTTTAAATCTTCGTCTTTAACAGGAGGTAGCTCTTTTTTCTTATTAATATAAAACTGTTCATCGTTTAAATAAATATTTTTAGCAACATAATCATCAAGTGACTTAGTCACTATAGGTTCTTTGCCAAATCTCATCTCTTTGGTAATGGTTCCACTATGACAACTATCTGAAACAATAAAAATGCGAACACCCTCTTCAAAGAGTGTCCATAAATAATGTAATTCATCATCAAAAAGAAACCTATCATAAACACACCATACTTCATCTTGTTTATCACTATCGTCATTATTATTATCAGGTACATATGCTCCATGACCTGAATAACTAATAAACAAAATATCCCCATCAATCAACTGTGTACTGGCTTCTTTAATGGCATTAATAATCGCTTCGCTAGTTGCTTCTTCATCAAGGAGTACAGTACTTAATTCAAAATTTTGAGAGCTAGCAATCTCCTCCATATCTAATGTATCTTGTTTACACGCACTTAAGAAGTATCGATTTTTGTAGTACCCAACATCAACCTCATTTAATCCAATATGTAGTGATATACCTTTCTTCATGACTTTTCCTTTCTCAATTTTATTTACTTCAATCAGTCAAACCCAATTGTTTACGCTTAACTTTCGCTTCAGCACTTACTAATTTAGTTTCCAACTCAAGCATTTCAAGCTCACTCGTATCATTTTCTTTTGCTTGTATAATTTGAGCTTGAACAGACTTTAACTCTAATTTTGCCTTTTGAAGATTTTCTTCATATCTAATTTTCTCTTCTTTAGTAACATAGAGTTTAGAAGATATTGTGTTTTTAGAATTCGAAATCTCTTCACCTAAAGCAGCTAACCACTCATTGATATCACGTGTTTCTGTGACACTTACTTTTAGATTATACGCTCCACTATAGCCTTGCTTTTCGCTTGAAATACTAGGCATTTGCATAAACTTTGTCCGTACCTTAGCGAGTTCTTTTGAGCCATATTCTTTCCCAACCAGAATGTCTTTAAAAACAATACTTTCCTGACTAATTAAATTACTGTCCGATTGATTCTCTAAATCAAAAAAACTAAAGTTTATTGCTAAATCTCTTCTTGTATCCATACCCTTTGAATTCAACAATCGATTATAAAATATGTAGGTAGGAACTATTTCCATATATTTATTCCCAGGAATTGGAAAAAGTTTTGCCTCCATGTAAAAGTTAGGTTTCCCAACTATATTTAATGCTTTAAATACATTTCTTTCATCATGATCTAAACCAGTTGGTATCCATCTATCTTTAGAATCACCAAACACAGCACTAACAAAAAGTATATTTAATTGAGGTCGAGTCTTATTTGGCATATTAAACATTTCATTTTTATAAAAAAAGTTCGATGCTTCTGCATACATCTGAGTACTCTGATCATCTTTACCAGATAAAGCAACGATAGAGTTAGCGAACATGTCAACTCCTCTCTCAATCAACTGAGGCGCAATGCTGCCAACAATTGCACTTCCTAAACTTGCTAAACCCATACCTTTCTCTCTGCTTGTATCACTATCTTGATTCGTAGGGTAAGCAATAGTTGCTTCAACATCTGTCTGAACAAATGGTTTCTCACTAAAAAAAATCCTCTGCTGAAACAAGCCTTCAAGATTCGTTGGATGTACCGAGTTACTTCCAACACACCCTAAAGATAAACCTCCAAACAAAAACAAAATACTTTGTTTCATTAGTTTTTTCATATTCATTTCGCAATCCTTTCAAGTATACTACTTCCTATTTTATGATTTTGGACTCAACAGCAACTTTTATCATTAAAGCATTCTCTAACGCTATGAACTTTTTTACCGTTCTTGCTCCTTACAGTTTGTTAAGACGTCTTTATATATTTTAGTACTTATAAACTTTAACCATAAGTAAATTCTTATAGTAGTTAAAATTAAATATTTTACTTAAAGTTTTTATTTGTTTTATTATATTTTCAACAATAAAACATATGACTATTAATATCTAGTTATGTTCTTTCCTCTTTATTTTTAATCCACTTATTTATCCCATATTTTTTCAGTAAATTAACTAAAATTGTTTTACTAAAATGTAATAATAGATAAAAGAAGGAGTCAACATGTCAAAGAATATTGTGCATATTGAAAGTTCCAATAAAGATAACAAAAGCTTTGGAACGGGTTTTGTAATTGAGAGTAATCAAGAAGGTACTTATATTTTAACTTGCCAACATGTACTAGGCACTGTCCAAGATGCAACTATTGAAGCCCAACCTGTAGAGATTGTTGTTCAAAATAGTTTTTTAGATATGGCAATTATTTTTCTTCCTTCTGTAGAACATAAAAAGATGACTTTACAACTTGCTCCCTGTCATGACTTAAACATTACTACTATTGCTTTTTCAAATTTTAAAAAAGACCTTGTGCAAAAGAGTACCATCCATGCTACTCTTTTTAAAGACTTTATTGAACTTCACTCCACAGAAGATGATACTTTTTATCTTATAAAAAAAATTAAAGCTGATGAAGACTATAAATTTTCAAGAGGAAACAGTGGTGCACCCATCATTTGTAATAAAACTGCTAATGTTATTGCCATGCTTAGTAATAAAGAAGGCACGAACTTAGCCTATGCCATAGGTATCTCTTGTATTAAAAAGCTCTTAGAACAACTCAATAATGATGAGGACTTAATGCAAAAGCATGAGGAATTTTATCTTAAGTTCTCCACTTTTAAAAAAGAAGTAAGCTCTTCTGTTCAAACAAGAAGAAACCCTAAAAACAGAGCCATATTTCATATAAATGAATTAAAAAAAGAAAATAGTGATCTTTTAACGTCTCTTAGAAAAAAACTTTTTAAACTCAAATATTTTTTCCTAGGAGTTCTCAGCGTCTTTGCACTTTATGGTGTCTACAGCTTTGTAAGCACAGAAAAAACAAAAAAAGTTAACACAGCCCCATATTACCAAGTTACCAATCTTCCTTCCCATGAAACACTTAATGTAAGAAAAGGTGCTGGACAAGGATACAAAGTCATTGATGAACTACTACCCAGTGCCAATCATATTCGTCTCATAAAATGTAAACATAATGATGAAGGCATCAAATGGTGTCAAATCAACTATAGAGAGACAACTGGTTGGGTACATTCACGCTACATTGTCAAAGCCCCTCGTCATTAACAAATAGTTAACTATTGATTGACTATGTGTTTATCTCCATGGGTTATAATACTATTATGAAAGATGATAAACCTTGTTTAACTCCTTTACTTGTTTTATCTATGAGCTAAGACTCCCATCCCTCCCTTTGTATAACCCTTAACTCATATCTTTCTTTCATACAAACTTCCAAAAAATTTAAAAGTTAATTAAACTGTTTCTGTGCGATGTACACGGAAAGAGGAATTTGTACTATGTATGCAAACATAATTGGTAAAAGCATTGAAACGCCAAAAGAGCTTGCTGAGAACGTAGCAATAACCAATGCTAAGGTTAAGTAACGGGTAATACTATGCCAGAAAGCAGCACGTTCTTGAGGATTTTCTAAATTGTAAATAAGTTTAGCTAGCAAAAAAGTTAAGGCATAAAAAACAACCACTGCCCCAAATGCTATGAGAAATAGTTCTGGTTCAAAGTCATAAAGATCGACTAAAGTTTGAGAACTTTGTAAACCAAAAAGATAAAATAAAATAATAAAAATACTAATATGCGAAATGTATTTTTGATATGTTTGAATAGCACTTACCAATGGTTTGATAAGACGAACTATCCTAGAAGCAATAAATGGTACTACAATTAAAAGTACAACAACAGCTGTAGCAAACCGTGAAATACCTACTTCTTGGTCGTAAGAAGCATCAAAATAACCAGCTGCATAGCTTGCAAAAACATGTAACATCAATAAAGAAAGAGAGATGAGTAACAAGTTAATAAAAAGGAGCAAGAAACCAAAAGATGTATCACCCTTTGACTTTTTAATCCAGTGCATTACCATACCTCCACCAGAAAGAGCAGCCACTAAAAAGAGTCCAGCCGTAATCCCAAAGTCACCTGTTGCAAAACCAATACCAATGGCAATGAGAGGTAGAAGAATATAGTTTACCAAAAGCCCTTTGAGTAATACAGCTTTATGTTCCCACACAAGTTGTACATGACTGAGTTCAAATTTAAAAAGGGAAGGCATAATCAAAGTTAAACCAGCAAAAAGACAAATCTTTGAAGAAAAAATAAAACCATCACTGTTTGCTCCATAAAGAAAGCCCAGTAAAGCTCCGAAAATAACTATAAATATCAACTGCATCTTTATCCCTAACATATTCTTTTGTAGGAGACATTTTATCCTAAATATTATAATTTTTATTTATATATAACATAAACAATAGTTATTAATATTGACACGTTACAGTACTACTCAATGGATAAGTGCTATTGTTAAATAACTTTATATCCTGTGTTTATTTTTTCTAGTTTACCCTCTTTAAGAAGCTTTTTTACATTACGAGAGAATGTCTCAGGAACCATTCCGAGTATAGAAGCAATTTCATATTGTTTTAAATCTAAACTCAATTTAGGGTTCTGTTTATAGAAAAAAAGAATCTTTTCAGAAGAATTTGAAGCAATGTTAAAATGTATGTTTTGTTGTAAAAGTTCAATCTTATGAAGTAAGGATTGGATGATAGCATGTGAAACGCGAGGATGGGACATAAAGAGTTCTTCAAACTTCTCTAAATCAATTTTTAAGATTGCTCCATCAGACTTAAAAGTAGCCGATGAAGGAAGAGGTGTATGCCTTAGTGTTGCTGCTTCAGCCAATAATTTGTAACGTGTAAAATAACCAATAACAATCTCATTACCCTTATTGTCATGTTTAAAAATACTGACAATACCTTCAATAAGAAGCATAAGAGAAGAAGAGACATCCCCTTTTAAAAACACATTACTTTCATCTTTATATTTCACTACATACGAAATATCTGCTAAAGATTTTAATTCACTCTCGTCTAAAGATGAGAACATACTTACTTTTTTCAGTATGTCAATTATTGATTTGTTTTCCATAGAAAGATTATATCATCTACGGATTAATCTTCTAGTTTCCAGCGTACATTTCTTCTTCTCTAGCAATAAATACTTTTGCCAAAAAGCCATAAGCTTCTTCCCAAGCATCCATTACTTCAGGTGTTGCTGCATCACCAAGTACTTCTTTAATAGCGCCTAGAAGTGCCTCACCTACCCAGGGATAATGTTCAGGTAAAACTTTTACTTCAACATGAATCTTTGCAACTTTATCAATACCTTTTTGTAGGCTTCCTAAGTTATCAATGTTTGCTGCATACGCATACACCATGGCAGCCAGTTTTTTATGCTGATCTTTGCTGGCATCTTTAAAAAGGATTTGTGCTTCGGGGTGTTTTGCAAATAGTATTTTATACATTGCTGTGGTAATGGCTTCACCATGATTTTTTAGTACTGGTGCTGTCGACTTAATAATTGCTTTTGTCTGTTCATTCATTTTCTATCCTTGTTGTTGATAGCAAAATATAACAAAAAAAAGCAATTGTTAAATTGACAATTGTCAATAATCGGAGTATGTTACTCCGATTAAAAAACTACAATGCGTCTTCGTCTTCTTCACCTGTACGAACACGAACTGTCTTAGCAATTTCAGATACAAAGATTTTACCATCACCAATCTTACCAGTGTGTGCAGCCTCTTTAATAGCATTAATCGCTTTTGTAGCAAACTCTTCAGAACTTACAACAATTTCAATTTTAACTTTAGGAATGAATTCAACAACATACTCAGCTCCTCTGTAAAGCTCTGTGTGACCTTGTTGACGACCATAACCTTTAACTTCAGAGATTGTCATCCCTTCGATACCTGCTTCAACCAATGCATCTTTTACATCTTCTAATTTGAACGGCTTAATAACTGCTTCAATTTTTTTCATAAATAATCCTTTGTATTCTATTTAAAAACGAACCTATTAAAGGTTCATTCCTTTTTCACCATGTACTGACTCATCAAGACCAGCATGCTCGTCTTCTTCACTAACTCTTGCTCCACCTGTTAATGCAGATGCAATGTAGTAAACAACGATTGTACCAACCAAAGTCCATGCTCCAACAATAACTACTGATTCAAGTTGAACCCAAAACTGTCCCATTCTGTCTCCAGATTCTTTAAGAGGTCCGTCCCATAGTAAGTCTTTGTCATTAAGTGCTAAGAAAGCTGTTGCTAATGCACCCCATAAACCAGCTAGGAAGTGAATACCAAATGCATCAAGAGAATCGTCGTAACCAAATATCTTTTTAAGTTTAATAACACCAAAGAAAGCAACAATAGATCCAACAATACCAAGAATAAAGGCACCAGATACATCAACAAAACCAGCAGCAGGAGTAATTGCTACAAGACCAGCAATAATACCAGACGCAATTCCAAGAAGTGTTGCTTTTTTATAAACAAACCACTCAAGTAACATCCATGTTACAGCACCTGCTGCCGTAGCAATGGTTGTTGTAAGAACAGCAAGACCAGCAATAGCGTTTGCACCAAATGCAGAACCACCATTAAATCCATACCAACCAAACCATAATAACGCTGCACCAACTGCTGTTAAAATAATTGAGAAAGGTTTCATAGCTGTCGTATTAAGACCAGCTCTTTTACCAACTAAGATAGCAAGAACAAGACCAGCTAAACCACCATTCATATGTACAACTGTACCACCAGCAAAGTCTAATGCACCAGCATCAAAAAGGTAAGCACCGTCTCCACCCCATACCATGTGTGTAATAGGAGCATAAACAAGAATTCCCCATAAAACTACAATAACCATCCATGTTGAGAATTTCATACGACCAATAACAGAACCAGCTGCAATTGCTACAGTAATGGCTGCAAATGTACCTTGGAATGCAATAAATACATAAGTAGGGTAAGAACCAGAAAGATCAGTCCAAGAAATACCAGAAAGCATTACATGGTTAAATCCACCAAATACATTTTGTAAGGTTGCATTTTCATTTGCACCAAAGGCAATTGAATATCCTACAGAAATCCATACAACAAATGCTAATACAAACGCTCCCATAACCATTGTAAATGTGTTTAATGCATTCTTAGATCTTGTCATACCTGTGTAGAAAAGTGCAAGACCTGCTGGTGTCATTAGCAATACAAGTGCAGTTGACATCATCATCCACGCTGTATCACCCGAGTTAAGTGTATCTTCTGCAAAAGCAAAAATTGGTAAAGCTAACAATGTTAGCAGTGCTAGAAATTTATTTTTCATAAATTTACTCCTTTGATTTTTTATACCCATAGTTTAACTCATAATTAAACAATAGTATAGAAGTAAATTGTATAAAAAATAAACAATATAAAATTAATAAAAAAATAAGCTAGCGTAATATATAGCCAACTAAAAACATATTAACAATAAACGAAACCGTAAATAAAGAACGATAAAAAAGTACAGGTTCACGCTCTAAAAGAGACGCTCCTTTTTTAAAGTAAGGCTTTACCTTTAAAGGATTAGTAGTTTCAAACATCATTTCCGAATAATGCTTATATCTTAAATCACTCTCTTTTTCAATCGCTCTAAAAATAATAGAACTCACCCAAGAAGGAATATTTTTATTATATTTACTAAGAGGCGTCACCTTCTTAAAACTAGGTGTTTGAAAAGGCTCAATCTCCCCAAAAGGAAAAGCTTGCGTTAAAGACTCATAAAGGGTTACCCCAATAGAATAGATTTCACTCGATTCATTAATACTTGAACCAGAAAAACGTTCAGGAGCCAAATAAGAAGGCGTACCTGCATTGGAGTCTATACTATAAAGCTCTGTCATAGAACCAAAATCAATTACTTTAAACACTTGTTTTCCATCACGTTCCTTTACCATGATATTTTCAGGTTTTATGTCGCCATGAACAAGGTCAAACTTTAGAAGATACTGATTCATCTTTAACAATGTTTTAGCAAGGTTGATTGTATCTTCAACTGAGAGTTTACGCTTCTTCAAGTACTCTTTTAAGTCAACCCCTTCAACCAACTGCATCACATAATAACGATGTGTACGATTTTTAGGAATAACCGACTTTGGAAAGAAGCCTGCTTTAAGCCGTTTAGCATTCCACGCTTCTTTCACAAAAAGATCAAGTATTTTAGGGCTTTCTATTGCTTCAATGGGTGCAAACTTTAACACATAGTTCTTTCCCTTATTGGAACAAAGCCAAGTTCGGTCATTTTGAATGAGTGATTTTTCAAGTGTATAACCATCTATGACCATCCCTACTTCTAAATCCTCAGGAATAATAAGCTTTTGCTGTTTCAACTCTTCCACTTGATCAATTCCTAAAATATCAATGGTTACAGCCGTTGTATCATCGGGGAGATTGTCTTCCATAAGTTTAGAAGCTTGTTTTACCAAGTAGTGTGAACCATTTTCAATGCCATTCTCAAGTCGATTGTTACTCATAATGGTATAAAGTCCATCTGAACAAAGTAATATTTTATCTTTTTCATTAATAATGTTTTCAAAATAATAAGGATCAACTTCTTTACCTATTCCCATAGCTTGAGTTAGAACCCCTTCATAGCCTTCTTCTTCCATTGCATGATCTTTAGAAAGCTGTGTTAAAACATCTTCACGTTTCAAATAAACGCGACTGTCCCCAACATTCGCGCCATAAAGTCTGTTCCCTTCAATAATCACAATCGTTAACGTTGTCACTAACTCAGGTCGTTCATAATTAACCATGGATTCTTCATACAAAATAGCGTTAATAGACTTAGTAAATGTTTTGATAGATTTTTCAATACTCCAAGAAAGAGGACGATTTTTAAAATTACTCATAAGATGGGTAGTCACCCGTTTAGCAGCCTCAGCTCCTTCATCAGCAGAACCTACCCCATCACAAACAATCGCAATGGTAAGGTTACCTATGGTTTTTACATCAAAATAATCATCACCTGTTAGCTTTTTTCCCTTAGCCAGAGAAAACCCTGAAGTTTTAATGGTTTGCTTGCTCATAAAGTACCTTTGGAGTAGATATGATTATATTATAGTCTTTTTTTGGGTTTTTGAATTGTCTAGAGTGTTTATATTTTGGGCATAGGTATGTTGTTTTATTAAAAAAATTCACTTTTTTATAAATGGACTTTTATGTTATAATAACCACTGTTATCATAACAAAGGTTATTATATGAAATTTTATAACAGAGAAACTGAATTATCCATACTCAAAAAAGCAGACAGACTAAAAAAGAAACATTCTATTATGACCATACTCATTGGTCGAAGAAGGGTAGGAAAAACTACTTTAGCACTACAACCATTTAGTAAAGAACCTACATTATACTTATTTGTTTCAAAAAAAAGTGAAGCTCTATTATGTGAAGAGTTTAGTGAAGAAATAAGCTCTAAGCTAGAAGTTACCCTTTTTGGGAAAATGACAAAATTTGAAGAACTATTTTCTTATCTGCTAGAATTAGGAAAAACCAAATCATTTACACTCATTATTGATGAGTTTCAAGAGTTTCATAGAATTAATAGTTCCATTTACTCTTCTATTCAAAAACTATGGGATGCCAATAAAGAACAGAGTCATATCCATTTTATAGCTTCTGGTTCCATCTATTCGCTTATGAAAAAAATATATGAAGATAAAAAAGAGCCACTTTTTGGCAGAGCAGATTTTAAAATAGATTTAAAACCTTTAAAGGTATCTGTATTAAAAGAGATACTTACAGACCATAATGCCTATAACCCTAAAAACCTACTCGACTTCTATGTATTGACAGGAGGCGTTGCTAAATATATTGAACTTTTTGTTCTCTATGAGAGTTTAGATCAAGAAGCAATGATAAATGCAATCATTTCTCCTAATTCACTCTTTTTAGAAGAAGGTAAAAACCGACTCATAGAAGAATTTGGAAAAGAGTACGGAACCTATTTTTCTATTTTAAGTCTTATTGCCTCTTCTAAAACTTCCAAAACAGAAATAGAATCTATTTTAGAAAAAAATATATCAGGACACCTGAGCCGACTAGAAAATGATTATAACATCATAAAGAGTGTTAAACCTATGGGTTCCAAAGTAAATGCAAAAGTACAAAAATATGAAATTATTGACAATTTTTTAGCTTTTTGGTTTCGATTTATCTACAAATACAAATCCATAGTAGAAGCAGAAGCTTATGACCGATTAAAAGAAATAATCAAACGAGATTTTTCTACTTTTAAAGGACGATTTTTAGAAAAGCTTTTTATAGAACTTCTAAAAGAAAAACAAACATATACAAGTATCGGAAACTATTGGGAAAGAGGAAATAAAAATGAAATAGACATAGTAGCCATTGATGAGATAGATAAAAAAATACTTCTCTGTGAAGTCAAACTTTCTGCTAAGCGTTTAAATAAAAATGAGTTAGTTCAAAAGTCAATTAATTTACTTAAAAAATATGATGGCTATGAAGTGCAATATCGACTTTTATCAGTTGAGGATATAGAGGGGTTTTAGATTAACTACTCATAGCAAAGTATGAATAGAAAGCATAGCTTATTAGTGAACTAGTCCTAATAAAAACAAAATAATCAATAATCCTGTCAGCAGAACCGTACTTTTATCTAAAACTATGGGGAGAAGTAGCATTATCGGTGCAAAGGTGTATTTCTCTAAGAACATCAAGTGAAATGAGCGAAGTATCATAGTGAACTATTTAGTGCTTCACTGGCTGTTGAAGCCTTGCTCTACTTTAAGTACACACCTATTAATGACTGGAAGATAGCCTCCGTACACCAATGACATCTTCCAACATAGAAGAGTTTATTATATTTACATTTTTATAATTGTCTTGGAAAATCTAAAGTGAAAGAAGTAAATATATTTTTAAATTAAAAATTAATTTTATTATTTAATATATTTATAAATATTATCATATAATTAGATAAAATATATAAACAAGGATTAAATATGAGCTTTTTAAGTAAATTAAGTAACAGTGTATTCGGTATTTTTAACAAAGATACAAAAGAAGAAAACAAAGAAGTTAAAGAGGTACTACAGGAAAAGCTAAAGATTGAAGAAAAAGTAGAAACTGAAGAAAAAATAGAACCTAAAGAAGAAGTAAAAGTTCTTAGCGAAATAGATGCTCTAAAAAAAGAGTTATCTAGTACATTTAATAACTTAACATCTATGGAGGAATATTGGGAAGCTATTGTTGCCATAGAAGCTGTTGCAACTTCTTGTGCTTCTAGTGACAAAAATTTTTCAGACAAAGAACGTGAAAAAATTAAAACATTTATTCAAAAAATAAATCCAAATAAAGAAGTTCCTTCCTCTATTAAAGAAAAAATAGATGAAATTTATGTAAATCCATTACCTCTAAACAAAGCTTTTTTACTAGCAAAAGATACTAAAGTTGAGATGTCAGTCTTTGAAGATATTATTGATGTGGTGATGCATACCGATGGTGTTAAATTTGAAGAGAAAGTTGTCTTGCAGGCATGGCATGATTTTAAACAATCTGCTTAATTTATAAATGAAGTTTTTCGGTTTTTTAAAATAGAGGAGTGGAATATTTGTTCCCTTGTTACGATGGTGAATTTAAGTTAATTAGACTTATGAAAGATTCATATACTTTCCAAACTTCTCTAAATCCACCCTCTACTTTGGCTCAACCTTCACCCTGAAAAATAGCCTCGATACACCTGTTAGCTTTTTTCCCTTAGCCAGAGCAAACCCTGAAGTTTTAATGGTTTGCTTGCTCATAAAGTACCTTTGGAGTAGATATGATTATATTATAGTCTTTTTTTTGATTTCTTATTTGCTTAGGGTGTTTATATTTTAGACAGCTTATCATAACGAAGGTCAATCAAAGAAAAATAACTGATACAAGGAGAAGTCCCCTTGTATGCTATATAACTATTATTTTAAACGGTATCTTACACCAGTAAAGAATTTACTCGTATAATACAAATACACTCTAAAGAAGCAATTAGGATAAAATAAAAGTGAGAGTTCACGATAAGTTGGAATTAGCCGAGGCGATATAAAAAGTATTAGCCTGTGGGACAGTTAAACAATCGAACCTAAGAAGCTTGAGTGGAAACAGGGTCACATAAAGTAGACCGAATTTGACGAGTCAAAGCAAGGTTCGATGATCAGGTCAAATAATATGTGACCCTACCGAACTCTCCAAATAAAAGGAGGTTCCTATGAATGATTATATCGGAATAGATATCTCTAAATCAAGTCTTCAAGTATATATACCTAAAGGCAATATCGATTTAGAAATAGATAATACAAAACAAGGGTTAAAAAAGCTCACTGCTAAACTCAAAAAATTATATGGAAACACAACTAGTAGTTTGGTTTGGATTTATGAGCCAACAGGTAGTTATTGGACAACAATTAAAAAATATTGTCATGACAACAATATTTCTTGTTTTATAGTAAAACCTTCACAAAGTGCAGCCTTTGCGAAGACTACTAAAAACAGAAACAAAACAGATATTGTAGATGCAAGAATGCTTTATCGTATGCATACAATAGCCAACAAAGAAAATATATCTATCCCAACTCATGATGTAGCTCAAATACAGCTACAGAACCATATACGTTACTATAAGTCACTTGTACGTGAACGTGTGGTAAAAACAAATCAACTAGAAGCTTCACTGGCTAGAGAAGATGAAGTATTTATAGTACGTAAATTACGTTCTAAAATAAAAGCTTTAAAAAAAGAAGAAAAAGAGATAGTAGAAAAAATGCTTGGACTCATTGCACTTGTGCCAAAATACAAAAAACAGTTAGAGTCTATTACTTCATTTAAGGGTGTTGGTAATTTGTCAGGTATTGTCTTACTTGAGTTTTTTATGAGATATAAAGATGCATCAGCAAAAGAAATAACAGCACTTGCTGGTCTTGACCCAATAGAAATAAGTTCAGGTTCATCCATACATAAGAAATCACGTATATCTAAGCAAGGCTCTAAACTTATTCGGAATACACTTTTTATGGGAACACTTATTTCTATTCAATACAATGCTGAAATGAGGAATTTTTTTGATAGGTTAAAAACCAATGGTAAGCATACAACCTCTGCTCAAATTGCTGTGATGAGAAAGATTGTGACTATTACCTATTCTTTATACAAAACAAATACGTTGTATGATGAAACACGCTATGAAAAATGGAATAATTTACAGAAACCTTCTTAGGTTTTTTAAGTGATTTTAAAGGTGGAAACTGTCCCATTCAGGAGTTTCTATACTCTGACCATTCGTTCCATTTGTTTTACTTAAAGACAATGTTGTATCAACTGTTAATCTATTTGCTAAGTAGTATCTAAACCCAGTTGAAAGTGTATTGGTAATAACATCATCACCTTGATCATAAGCATCATATCCTAAAGTCCATGCATTTTCCCAATCTACTCTATCTGCTAATTCATAAGTATATGATGCTGTATTTGTAAATTGAAAATCAATTGGTTCTTTGTCATCCAATACTTTTGAAAAAATTGCTCTTTCAGTAAACTGTGATTCATAACCTATTGGTAAACCATATTCAAACTCTGCATCAACCGTTGTGCTTTCACTTACACCATCAAAGTTGGAAATAATTTCTCCTAAACCACCTCTTACTTTCCAACCATGGAATCTTCCAGAGATTTTTTCAAGATCAATAATTTCATTAATTCTTACAATACCAAATGCACCCAATGAGTCAGAAGCTAAAGCACCTGTTGCTTTTAATGATTTTTCCATATCAGTGTACCAATATTTTTTATAGTCAGCTAAACCATGTTTACTAATATATTCTTCTTCCAAGTCTATTACTTTGGCTAAAGCTAACATACCCTCATCTGAAATACCTTTACTTAAAATTTTATAAGATTGAAGGTCTTCAACAATCCTAAATGCTACAGCTAAAGGTGTTGCATCGTACATACGACCATAACCCATACCTGCACCCACTTTTACAAATGGATCATCAGCTTCATCTGCTGTTACCTGTTTACGATAACCTAAATCACCACCACCATAAACAAACCAAGTGTCATCATTATAAAGGTATTTATCAAATCTTGTTGAAGCTCCTACATCATAACTTTTCTCACTGCTGTCTCCATCTGTTGCACCTTTTGAAAAGTCGCTATTACCTTGAAGCGAGAACTCCCATGAGTAAGGTGCTGTTGTATGTATGGTTTTTGTATTGGCATCTAAGTGTCCGTTATAACTGGTTTGATCTTGATTTCCACCTTCAATGGTTAAAGCACCATTAATATATGCTTCCTCGTAAGTTCCTTCAACAACTTTATAATCTGTCATTTCAATGGCATTGATACCTTGTACAGTAAATATGATACCTGCTGTTAAAACAGATAATTTTAATTTTGTCATTTTATATTCCTATGTTTTATAATATTTTATTTTATGACGAAAGTATAGGTGAAAAAAAGAAAGTTGTCTGCTACTTAAGTAGCAGATGTTAGTATGAGAATAAATAGTAACTAATTTTATTTCTTGGCTATTTTATTAAAAGGAGTATCTTCACAACGCTGAATAAGTTCTTTTAAATTTTTGACCCGTTTATCTTTACGGCTTGTTTCAAGGATTTCATCACTTTTCAATATTTGAATACTTCGATTAACCACAGCCCTGACTGAGCCTATCATCTTAGCCATAATATCATTGGATAAATCGTCAATTAAAGAGACTGTATGATTGTTCGTTTTAGAGGATTCTACTTCATCAATATTTCGTAGAATAAGTTTAGAAAGTCGCGTAGTTGTATCTGACAATGCTAAATCTGTAGCATTCTCTTCGAGATAACGCATTCGTTTTCCAAGATAAGGTAAAAAGTTTTTATTAAACTGAGGATGTTCGTCTAACCATACTCTAGCAGCATCAGCATTCACCCGTAAAATATCTACATTATCTACATTATCTACATTATCTACATTATCTATGGCTTCTAATATGACTATATGTTCGCGTTTTTCCAAAAGAGCAATAACATCAAAAATATCACCAGCAGAAAGCAAAAGAATAATGTACTCTTTTCCTGTATACGAATTTACTTGTGAAGCTTTAACCCGACCAGAAATTGGCATATACATCCAATTTAAGGTCTCCTCCGAGTCAATAACTGTTCCCTTTTTTAAATGTTTTAACTCAAACCAAGAGAGCGTCTCTTTTAAAAAATCTTCTTCTAAATTTTTAAATAATAAAGAGTTACGCATGACCTCTAAACTTTGTTCATAATACGGTGAATCTTCTCGCATCGAAATCCTAATAATATACTTTTTATTTTATTATACTTACTTAACTAAAAAGAACAATTTTTGTTCTTATTTTTCGCAGAGAAATGCTAATAAGTACCTACCTAAAATTAAATTCAAAATAAGATAAAATATCAGAATGAAAAGAGTAGAGAAAATAAATAAGTTAGAAGAAGCTAATTTAAACGATATAAAAAAGAATCATCCGAAATATAGAG
>CACVAP010000034.1 GCA_902727895.1 uncultured Sulfurovum sp. | reverse complement strand
GCAGCTTCAATGGGTTTGAACTCTGTTATTACTTCTTTAATCCCCAAATCCTCTTTTAAAGAACGTAAACCATCAATTTGAGTAGCATTAAATACGGTGGCATAGAAGACTTGTGGATTTTTTAGTCTAAGGGTTACTTTAATAGGTTTACTATTTGCATCTAAAACCTTTTTACCATCAGCATCAAGCTTATCAATTTGTTTGGTAAATTTCCAATATTGTATGCTTGTACCTTTCTCTCCTTTTTTAACTTGTGCCTTAAGGGATTGGGCTTGTTTAAAGGTCATCCATCTTGGGTCATCATTCATTGCCATGGATTGTAGGCTTAAATTTAAAAAGTTGATACCCTCATACTGTTTACCTGTAAGAGGATTAAAAGGGGCATTATCACGTATGACTGAACCAGACCAGGGTTTTATCCAAGGTGCTGTACCATTCTCTAGGGCTTCAATGATGTCTTTAGAGATTTTATCAATATAGGAGAGTGTTTTATCTTGACGTTTTTTCATAATTCTCTCCTTTTATATACTTTCATCAATGGCATCTAATGCATCTTCTTCACTTAACGCTCTCTCTTCAAATGCTCCTAGCTCCTCTGCTTCGTGGGCTGAGTAGGTAATTTTAATTGAAGCGAGACGTTCTTTGTCTATTTTTTCTTTTAATAAGGCTTGGGTTTTTTTATCTATTTTTTTGAGTAGGTGTTTCTTATGTTCTTTGTTATCATATTGAGCTTGATTATTTTCCATTTGTTCTAATTCCTTTATTTGTGATTCTCTTAGATATTGACCTTTATAAATACGGTAGAGGTCATAGTTTAATTGGGTTTTCATGGGGGCTACAAGGGCTTTTTTATAAGCATGAAAAAATGCTTTGGGTAGTTGAATATGTTTATTTGATGCATCTAAATTTTCTTTAGATTGAAGCAGACGTTTAGCACCAAGATAGGTTTGTTGATATTTTTTTGTTAAAGCAGAAATAATTATTCCTTTGCTTTTACTAGCAGCATGAATAAATTTTCCCTTCTCTAAATAAACACCCACATGGGTAACTGGAATACCACGTGAGGGATCTGTATTAAAAAAAAGTAGGTCACCTTTTTGTAGGCTTCCTTTAACTTTTATTCCTACTTTGGATTGTGCATAGGCTGTACGAGGTAAGTTAATGCCTATTTTATTAAAAATATATTGGGTGTAACCAGAACAGTCAAATCCACTAGGTTGTTCTCCTCCCCAAACATACTTTCCTCCAAGATATTTCTTAGCCAAGGTACTAAGTTCTATTTGCTTATCAGCAATTAACAATACAGAAGGAAGCATTAGAATGAGAAGAATATTTTTCACTTAATATTCCAAGGGTTCAAGAATAATATCTTTAGTCGCAAAGATATTAAATCTGTACCCTGCTCTAATTTCAAGGGTTGGGGCAATGTTCATGTTCTTTTGTATCATTTGTCTGGCAACTTGACCTAACTCTGAAATTAAAGCTCCTAACATCTTTTGTCGATTGGTTTCAATAAATTGGTCAGCACGTGTGTTATCAGCCATGGCAATACCACCTGTAATGGCTCCCATAAAAAGAGCTGAACCAAAGATTTTAAAATAGTGATTATTAACTTGATCATTAAACCCAGCAGCTCCTTGTTGGTTAATACCATTCATACCATCAAGGTTGAGTGTTTGACCATCAGGAAAGATAATTCGGTTAAAAGCGATGAGTACTCTGTTTTGACCATATTGTACATTGGAAGAGTAAGCACCAATAAGGGTTGAGCCTTGAGGGATTAGCAGATGTTCTCCTGTGGCTGTATCAAATACATTTTCACTCACTTGAGCTTTTATTGGTCCTGGAAGTTCAGAGTTTATTTCTGTAATTAATACAGAGGGAATTAGTGTTCCTGTTTTCATCTCATAAGGTGAGATGGGTTTTGTTTTTCTTGCAGCTAAATAATTATGGGAAGCTTTTTGATTTTTCAAGAATTGTTCATTTTGATTGAGTTTAGAATCTTCGTTATTAGCTGTAGAGGAATTAGCACCTTTATAGGCTTTGGCAATTTGACTGTATATATCAGCAGGGTTAGGAGCTGTCATATTAGGAGTATTTCCAAAATTACTAGGGCTAGATTGGCTAAAGTTTTGTGAGAGTTTCACTTTAGTAGGGGCTGTAAGGGCTGTTCTATAGAGTTCGAGTTTATAACTTTGTAAGGCTAATCTCTCTTCTTCTAAACGTTTCTTTAGGGCTTCATCAGAAGAGGAGGAGTCTAAAGGGTTTTTTGTTCTCTCTAAGGTTAATGGTTTTTCCATCTCATTGCTAGTAAGAGGAAGTTTTTCTTTAGTTACCAAGGGATGATTATTTTCTTCTTCCTTACTCCTTGATTGATACAGTTTGGAGAGAAAATCAGAAGCTAAACTTTCCCCATCATTTCGTACTTGCCCATTAACTTCTTCTTTTGCTTTAGCTTTTTCAGCACGTTTCATCGTGGCATAACCTAAGCCCATAAGAATAATCATTAGTACGATAGAGACAATAATCAAAGGTCGTTGATTTAATCGCTTTATCCCTGTGTTTACTTTGCTTGTCTCACCCATGCCTGTAGGTGAAATATTGGCATTTAAATTATTCATGCTTTGTCACTTTAATTGAGATAATTTAAGTACTTGGAAGCAATGTATTCTTTAGTATCGTTAGAATAGATGGCATTCCCTTGACTGTCTCTTTGTATCACCTTACTCCATGCTTCACCCAGAGAATTCTCTATGGGAGCTTCAACATAAACAAGAGCATCTTTATGATACTTACCTATAACTTTTCCTTTTCTCGAAGGTTTATTTCTGACTCTTAATGTTGTTATGGTGACAATGGCTTTTTTATAATTACTATGATTTGAAGTGAGGTGGGTATTTTTTCTATAAAGAGCTTTTCTAAAACCTCTTGTGGTAAAGGCAGAGATAGCTTTTACTCTTTCTCCTTGAACTTTATAGAGGCGACTAAGTGTTGATGAACCTATATTGTAAGTGGTTCGTATGATATTTTTAGCGATAAAATCAATTTTATAGGCAAAAGGGATACGTCCCTCTTCTTTAATATAACTCACGCCATAACCTACATTTCTTAGAGCATTTTCAATGACACTTCCTTGCTCATAGGCTGATTGGTCAAGTTGAAAGTAAAAGGTTGTTTTAGAATTTGGATAGTAGTTTTGAATAAAAGCAATCATCTCTTTACTCAAGGATTGATTGAGTTTAAAATTTTTTAAATTTACTTTAGAAGTGAAATGATTGTTTGCGTTATTATTCATAAGACCCGTACATCCATTTAGTAGCCATAGACTAAGAGCCATGATTACTATTTTATTAATATTCTTCATCGTCATCCTCCCAGATATTTATAATATTAGATCCTGATGCACCTTTTCGCTCAATGCTTATCTTTTCTTGGTCATCTCCTACCCCAATAATTAAAATACCCTTGTTGAACAGTTTATCAACAATATAGTTATTCTCTTTAAGACGGTAGTTCACCAATTGATTGTTATCACTTTGGTCTAAAACTAGAAAAATAGGTGCTTCATTAAAGAGCATATTTTTTGGCATTTGAATGTAGGTTTTTATTCCATCATTATAGACACGTGTGGGTTTCCAAGAAGCATCCCCTTTGATGTTATAATCAAAATCAAGATTGTTAATATTCTTAGAGAGCTTAGACGTGACTTTTAATGTTGTGGCTTCTTTTTTAACACGATCTTGACTTTGAAAGTGATTGTTATAATTTTCCCATTTTTTATTGATTTCATCTTTGTATTTAAAAGCCACAATGGGCATGTATTCATGTTTCCTAGAAAAGAGATTCATATGATAGGTTCTTCTGTTTGTTGAAACAAATAAGGTAGTCTCTAATCCCACATCCGTTGTTTTTAAAAGAAGATGAGAGACTTGATTTGCTCCTTCACCTGATATGGAAGGTGAAGTCATCCATCGTGTGGTGTCACCGAGTTGTACATCCATTATCTTCTCACCTTTTTGAAACTGTATGTCCGTAATTTTTAGTGGGGCTACAATAACTCTAGGCATGGTGGCTCCAAATAAAAATGAGACAGAACCATTTGTACCCCTAAAAGATTTATTCCCATTGTTTAACCACTCTTTGGACAAAGAGACAGAATGCCATTCTCGTTGTGAGAGTTCACGGCTATTGTCTGATAAGATGCCATCTGCCATGAGTTGACAGTTTAAAAGTAAGAACATACTTATAATGTATTTTTTCATATTCACCTCCTATTTTATGATTTTTGAAAAGTTAAATTCTTTGATGTACAAGCCAATGGGATTTTTTATAATCTCAGCTTGTTTGGTGGGTTGAACCAAAATTAAAGCAATGGAAGCTTTAAAACTGTCTGTTCGTATTTTCATTCCTCTTGGGTCTGATACAATTTCTTCCCAATCAACTTGATAGGTATCTTTATTGATTTGCACAATGGAGTTTACTTTAACCCTTACACGCTCTGTACTTTGTCTATCAAAGGGTGAATTGTCTTTGTAATAGGCATTCACAATATTGTAAGCAGAATATGAGGGTGAGAGATAACGATAGATTTTATAAATCATCTCTTTTTGGATTTTAGAATCAGAGTAGATGGTTCTAAAGTTTTGGATAAACTCAGCCAAACTGTATTTGATTACTTTAGTCTGGTCTATGTTGGTTTGGACGGCATGGTTAATAGCCTGTGTATTGCCTAACTTATCGACTTCTACAATATAGGGAACCAATTTGTTTTGTGACCCAATGTAGGTTAATCCTACAACTGATGCTAAGGTAGTAAGCATAGAGAGAAAAGCAACCGTCTTCCATGTCTTAACTTGTTTAATATGACTTCCGTAACGTTCATTCCATTCTCTTCTTCCATCAAGGTAGGGATTGAGGGTTTTTACAGGTTTATCGTTTGGCAAAAGCTCTCCTTTTAATTGTTGTTGTCATTGTTGGGTACTCCTGAGATGTAGCTACTATCATCTTGATTTTCATTTTTGTCAGTTTGACTGTCTTGTGTATTAGAACTTGTTGCAGACCCCATTGTTCCTGATAGTAAATCACTAGAAGAACTACTATCGCTTGAAGAAGTTGACTTATTATTAGAAGAATTGTTTGAAGTACTTGAAGGGAAAACTTTTCCTACAGTTGTTCCACTTTTAGCTCCTGAATTTAAAGGAGAAAATCCTAAAGCACCTTTTACAGCTCCACTCATTCCTCCTGCTACTCCTCCAAGGGTCATTGCAGAAGCACTTTTAGCTTTTTGGGCTGCTGAGTTCATGAATGAACCAGAATCGCTATTGGATGATGCATTTTGTTGATTACTTAGGGCTTGTGAGTTTTGGACCTGTGCCATTGCAGCCATTGCTCCACCAACAGCCCCTGCCCCTGCTCCCATCATGGCTGATTTAGTATTGCCTGATAAAGAACCATTGGTTCCAAGATAGCCATTGGTTAATGAGTCCACTAAGCCTGAAACCATTGAGACGAGTGCTGCTATTAAAATGGAGACTCCTATCATTGCCATAATAGAATTATTATCGGTTCCAACATTAGCAGCCATGGTATTAATGGTATTGAGTGAAAACCCTAAAAGAAGTTTGATGAAAAAAAGTTCTAGCCCTGCTTTAAAAATAGCAATGAGAGGATTAATTCCGATGTTTCTTGTGTAGCCTAGCCCACCTAATGCTAAGACAATATAGGCTCCAACCGTTAAAAGATAAATTTTAACGATGACCACAAAGAAAATGGCTGTCATTAGAATAAAGGCAAAGAGTATGATAAGCCCTGCAAACATGAGTCCAATAGAATCACCTACTGAATCGAAAAAAGCAATACCATCCCATACTACTTCAACAATTGAAAAACCTTGTTCCAAAATTGTATCAGGCTCAATAGGGGTAGCCAGTGCATTGGCATTATCAGCGAGTATACTAAAGCTTCTAGGAATGGTATCTATCCATGAAGTAAATTGAAAAAGTGCTAGAAAAATACCAATGATAAGAAGCTTTTGAATAAGGGTAGTCATAAGCTCTGCAAATTCCGTACCCTTAAGTACTAACATTCCAAAAGTCCAAACCCAATCAATGATTACCAATAACCAAAATAGTCGTAGAGCTACAGGAATAATAGCAGCTATCCAAGCAGCTTGGGCTGCATCGAATATGTTTAGTAATCCTTGGGCTTGGTTATTGGTAGAAACTTCTGCAAATGTGATAATAGGAAGAAGTAAGAAGAGTAAGGATTTAGTCATTTTATAGGCTTACCACTTTGTCACACGTTTTTCATCACCAATAATTGGTTTGTTTTTTGCTAATTCTTTTTTTGCTTTAGCTTGTAATCTGGTTATTTCTTCTTTATCACTTTTTCTTAGAAGCCATTCATCATTTAGTAAATTATCCTCTTGAATGGTTAATATTTTAGAAAAAGAGCCTTGCATTATGACTTGTTTATCATTGACCTCATAGGTGCCACCTACTCCTGTAGAAAAGGAAAAGTTTTTCTTTCCAAAAGTGGCTGTTGTGTAATAGCCTTTTGATTTAAAAGGTTTATCATCTTTTAAAACAATATAGTTTCCTTCAATATTTCTCTCATTGCATCCTAAGAAGAAACTGCTTAATATGAAGATGATAAGAACATTTTTTATGTATAACTTTTTTACCATTTTGTAACCCTACTTTCATCACCAATGATTGGTTTAATCCCTTTGGTCGCTTTAATCCGACTAATTGCTTCTTGAAAAGATTTCTTTTCACTACTCTCTAACATGTATTGCCCCTGTAAATTTACTTGGGTCATCATGGTTTGTTGGAGTTTCTTTAAGGTGTGTGTTTGATGTAGGGCAATTTGTGAGGCTGCTTGAATGGCTGACTTTTGACCTGAAGATGAAGTACTTAGGTTTTGAAGGTACTGCATGGTAGCTTCATCACTTTGCATGTCAGAGGCTTGTAATCCTAATGACTTTAATGCAGCATTTGCCATATCTTTGGTACTTGTATTGAGTTTTCGATAAGTACCTATAAAATCTGTATTTTCATTTTGAGCTTGAGTTAAATAATAGTTATAACCTTTAAATAGTTTTGAAAATTCTTGATCATAGTTCGCCATGGTATAGCTCATTCCCTCTCCATACTCTAAAGCTTGTTTAAGACCGATGACACTTTGTGTAAACTCATTCCATTGTCGTGGAGAGAGTTTATCTATGTTTTGAAGCATGAGTTTATAGCTTTTAAATTGATTTTTATAAGTCTCAACCAATTTTTTATATTGTGCAACTTGTTCTGCATAGTCTAATGCATAAGCCACTCCATCAGCTGCAAACTGTGCTATTTGAGTAACTTCTGAGGAGAAGCCTGTATAGACATTAGCGACACCTCCTGTCTGTGCTTGTTGTGATAAAGATATGAGTAGTAGTATTTGTATGCTTACTTTTTTCATTAATTTCCTCTTTTTAATCTATATGATGTCTTTTTTAGATTTATTGTTTTTCTTTTATTAAGTAGTAGCTAAGAATAAAACACAAATAAGATTTATGCTAGAATAGTCAAATTATGGGACAAATAAAAAGACTAAAAATAGATGAAGCGACAAGTGTAATTATCCGAGAGATCATGAAAGA
>CACVAP010000033.1 GCA_902727895.1 uncultured Sulfurovum sp. | reverse complement strand
AATCCAAGATCAGCATTGTCATTCTGGGAAAAGTTTGGTGCAAGTGGAGAAACACCACCTGAGTACATGTCAACTCACCCTGCTCCAGCCAATCGTATTGCTGAAATTAAAGCGCTACTTCCACAAACCATACCTATGTATGAGGCTTCTAGACGTTAATCTATAGCAGTTATTCTAGAAAGAATAACTGCACTTTCATGAACTAAAATATCTTCCTTTACTTGATACTACACGTATATCTAATATTCTTTATATTACACTCTACCTATAAATAATAAGGAAAATTTATGAAAAAAATAATAATACTCATTAGCCTACTCTTTTCTTTAAGTATGGCAGACTCTACCCTCTTAATTAAAAAAGGATGGCAGCTTATAGGTTCTTCTGTCTCCTTACAAGACATGTCAAAGTTTAGTCTTAAAAATGTTGAACAAGTATGGCATTTTGATGCTACTACCCAAACATGGCTAGGCTACTCTCCTGACAGTACGATACAAAAGAAAATAGAAGCACAGAATATTGGCACACTTAGTCACCTAAAAAGTTGGCATGGTTTTTGGATAAAGTCTAAAGAAGACTGGACTATGGTTTTTGAAGACAAAATATTAAGTTCTCAACCAGTTCAGGCTACAAGTTCTGATGTTATTGAACTTAAAAAAGGTTGGAACCTCATCTCTTTACCCATAGATACTGTAGTTTCTCCAGATATCTTTAAGGGAATGACCACATGGAAATATAATGATACACAATGGGAATTGGCTAATAATACGGTGGAAACCTCCAATATTCCTAAACTTGGACACATCAAAAATTCTGATGGAATTTGGCTTAAAGCCAATGAAGATAAAAATATTTCTATTATAGATGAATCGTTAAAACTACACAACTTTAATAGTGATGAAGAAATATTAACATTCATAAAAGAACGTGCAAGTATAGATAAACGTTTAATCTGTGGAATTGAACCCTTTAATGAAGCTCTAACCTTTACAGCAGAAGTAGCTGTATCAGCTGATACAGCTTCTAATACAAGTAGTACAAACCTACAAGAATCTGATGTTGATGAATCTGATATACTGAAACATAATGATAAATACATTTTTTACGTCGGCAAAGAAAATGATAAAAGAGGACACATCAATGTTACTTCTTTTGAAGACCTTACTAAAAAATCAAAAAGTACTCTGGCTACTATCTCTTTAGATGAGAGTCAAAACATAGATTCTTTTTACCTTACAGAAGATAAACTAACGGTACTCTCAATGAGTTATGACAATCAAGTACAAACCTTTATTAATGTCTTTGATATTTCAGATATTAATAATATCAAAAATATATCTGAAACCATTATAGATGGTTCATTAAAAAACTCTCGCGTCATCAACAACAATCTCTATTTAATTTCTAGCTTTTATCCTCAATACGACATTAGCTATCCCAAAGAGTACCTTACTATTTCAAGCCCTTGTGAAGACTATGTTAATGGTGAAATAACTACAAACAGTGACCATACAAGCTGTTATGGCATCAACAAAGATACTGATGGATATTTTCGTTATAACTATGATGAGCCAGACATCAAAACAGTACAACTTCTACCAAAAATTTCAAGTAATACTTTAAATAGTCAAACACTGGTCACCCCAACAAAACTGTTTGCCTCATCTAAACAAGAACAGAGTACTACCATAACCAGTATTTCTAACTTCTCCATTGATGATGGAACCTATCTACAAAGTACTTCTTACATTGGTAATTCAGCTGTGGAGTATGCCTCATCAAATTCTCTCTATTTAGTGTCTAATGATTACCCGTTCTTTTATGATTTCAACAACTATAAGAGTCGTTCACAAATTTATAAATTTGATTTTGATGCGAACTTATCTTACAAAGCTGTAGGTTCTGTTTATGGCACAACACTAAATCAATTTTCACTGAGTGAACATGAAAGTATTTTACGTATTGCAACGACAGAGGGATTCTCTTGGGGAAATTCTGTAACTAAAAACACACTCTATACACTTAAAGAAAACAATAAATTTTTAAATATAGAAGGTACTTTAAGTGGTTTAGGTAAAGAAGGAGAAACCATCAAGTCTGTTAGATTCATTGATACAAAAGCGTATCTTGTGACCTTTAGAACTACTGATCCTCTTTATACCATTGACCTTTCAAATCCAAAAGCACCTAAAAAAATGGGTGAACTTGAAGTAAATGGCTACTCTGCTTATTTACATCCTATAGGAGATGACAAACTTTTAGGTATTGGTCAAGATAGTGATGAGTCAGGTGTAAGACAAGGCGTTAAAATAGAACTTTTTGACATTTCAGACTTTGAGAACCCTAGTTCTTTAGATAGTATTACTTTAGATCAGGGAACACATTCTGAGTTGGAAACGAATCATAAAGCCTTAGCCTATAGACCAATTGATAACCTTTTTGCTTTTCCATTTTCTAACTATGCTTCGGAATTCAATAATTATCAACGATCAAACCACTTAGGTATTTACCAAGTCGATAATGATTCATTGAAAAGTTATGAAGGATTAGAGGACAACAACTCAGACTGGGGAGAACATAGAGGTTTAATTTTTGACTTAAATAACACAACATATGTAAGCTTCTTCTCTCAAGACAGCGTCATAACCAAAGAATTAACAACAAAGGAGAATTAAATGAAAGTACTATTTTTAGGATTTATATTTTTACTATTTATAAGCTGTGGTGAAGAAAATGCAAACCAAACAGATACGACAGAGCAAAATGGACCAACTTCACCTGTTATTGAGAATAAAGAAGAAGTACCACCTTCTATTCCCAACATATAGTTAACTTAATTAGAGGGAATTTCCCCTCTAATAACAAACCTTCTTATCAGATATGACCCCAATATTTCTACTACCAAATTGATCTTGTAATTCATAAATCTCATTACGCTTCATTTTTCCCAATGAATTAAAATAATTACCATTTAAATATTGACTTTTTTTAGCTCTACTACTTAAAGTAGAACCTTTTAAAACGGCATATTGATAAGGTTCATAATGTTCCAAATCATGTTCACTTTTAGTACGGTTCAAGTTAGCTATAGAGTCATAGAAATAAGACTTACCACTTAAATGTCGAGAGATATCATTTTTATCATTCATTCGACTCATCTCTCTCATATAACGTTTATAATCATTATAGTACCTACAATCCACATCTGTAGTGTTCACTCTATTTTGACACTTACTAAGACTACCTGACTTATAGGCAACAACAGAACTGTCTAAAGACTTTCCAATACGATGATAGTGTACAAACTTATTGGCTAATTTAATAAGACTTGCTTTTACAGAGAAAGGGTTGTTAGGCTCTCCATACATCATGTAGTAATGTAAAGTAAGTTGTGTTGGACCAAATGCCCCTGTTCTAGAAACTGCAAAAATATTTCCACGAGACTCTAAATAAGTAATAATCAACATAAGTTTATAAGCTTTAATCTGAGAGATATTGAGTGTACTTGCAAGAGAAGTTGATACACTCTTATATTCATAATCAAACAAAGTAATAAACCTTGCGAACTGTTCATTGTTACCTACTTGTCCCTTTTTTATGCCAAAAGTTTTTTCAGCCTTTTGCACACGTTCTCGACTAAGATCCATGTCTACCCCATTATGTACATATGCCCAACGAATAAGAGGGTAAAGGTAACTCACATCATGTAACATATCTCTTTGTGCTAAATTCGTATAAAAATTATGAGAAGCAACATTTCCAGCGAAACCTTTTTGTTTTTGAAAACATCCAAGTTCAGACTGCGTTACTTTTTTATGATGAGTGGTAAAATAATTATTGAAAAAGTTAAATTCTTTAAAAAAATTTTTGTCATTTAGTAACATAGATTTCCATCTATTTACATAAGCTCTTTCTCCTAAGTTATTCGGATATAGCACTGTGTCAAAATATATCTTTTGAGGGGTAGATAAACTTTTATAAAAGCTATCTTTACAAGAATAATTAGTCATAAAGAATGCCTCAAGGGAGCTACTATTTGCTATTTTATTTTGCCATACCCTATTGTCATTTGAACAAGTAGCAAGAGCCAGCTCAGTAAAAATCAATAAAATCAACATTTTTTGTAATATTTTTTTCACCATAAATCTTTCTTATTTTTCATGAATTATAACGCAAGTGACGTTTTTTTGCTATACTCCTAGGCATGAAAAATAAAATAAATCTCCTACTCACACTTAGCTTACCACTCTTCATTCTTAACTGTTCAACAAAGCCAGTTGCCGGTTCAACCCCAACTCAAGTACAAGTTCCTCCTACAACTACCGTACAGCAAGCACCTAGACCTTCTTTAGGTAGACCCATTTCAGAAACGATTTCAACCACTCTTCCTAGTCCTAGAAGTGAAACTCTACAACAGAGCATTCCTTCTACCCCAGCTCCTATAGTCAGACCAACACCAAAATATGGACAAAGTCATTTTTCCAAGAGATTCAAATTACCCAATAGCATTAAAGAAACTTCTGGGCTAATTAAACTAGACAATAGACTGTGGACATTTAATGATAGTGGTGGCAAAGCAGCCCTCTATCAAATAAATGAACGTAATGGAGACATTGTAAAAAGTATTAGTATCCAAAACGCAAAAAATAAAGACTGGGAAGACATCGCTTACGATGACAACTATGTTTACATTGCTGATGTTGGAAACAATAAAGGAAACCGTAAAGATCTTAAAATCTATAAAATACCTCGTGCTGCACTCAGAACAGAGAAAAGTGTGAAAGCTGAAGTTATCAATTTTAACTACAGTGATCAAAAGAATTTTACTTCACGACCTCAAAAGCATAACTATGACTGTGAAGCAATAACCGTAAACAATGGTAAAATCTATCTTTTCTCAAAAAACTGGCAAGACAATAAAACACGTCTTTATGAACTAAGTACCCAAGTAGGAAAACATACAGCCAAACATATTTCTACCTTTAACATTCAAGGAATGGTAACAGCTGCAAGTATCAACAAGGAACTTGACATACTTTTACTTACAACTTACTCTTCTTTACTCAATGTAAATGTATGGGCATTTTCAAACTATAGAGCGAATGACTTTTTTAGTGGTAACAGAAAACGACTGAACTTTAAAAATGCTTTGCAAGGACAGGTTGAAGGTATTACTTTTATAGACAACTACAAAGCCTACATGTCCAGTGAGGCTTTTAGTAAGTACATCTTTTCATTTGATCCCACCCTTTATGAATTAGACTTTTCAGGAGAATTTGAATAGTCACACTTAGCTAGGTTTTATGTTATAATTTCGCATGAATAAAACCTACGCTTACAGCCATGACCCTATAAAATTTAACTTCGCTCAAACCATAGAACGCTTTTTTGTTGAAGAGATCCCACTTTTCAAATATGCAGATAAAGGTTCTAACCTTATTTTAAAAATTAAAAAGTCAGATATGAGTACCTTTAAACTCATCACTGTTATTGCAAAAGCAACCCAACTTGAACAACGTGACATAGGTTATGCTGGGTTAAAAGACAAAAATGCAACTACCATTCAATACATTTCTATTCCTAAACAGTATGAAAGAGATGTAGTTAAAAATTTGACCACAGAAAAAATAGAAATCTTAGAAAAGTTCTACTCAAAATTTCCCATCAAAGTAGGTCAACTTAAAGGTAATAAATTCTCTATCGTACTGCATAAAGTAAGTAAAGAAGCCAAAGCTTCTATTGAAAAAATTGCAACAGAGATGATAGAGAAAGGCATCCCAAACTATTACGGTTACCAACGTTTTGGTGAAGATTCAAGGTCTTACTTACAAGGGAAAGAGATAGCCCATTCAGGTAAAAAACTAAAAGGTGCTAAAGAAAAACTTTTGGTTTCTGCCTATCAATCTTATCTCTACAATGAATGGCTAAGTGAACGTATTAACATCTCAAAAACAATTAGTAAAAATAAAGTTGAAGATGCAGCTAAGATTTTGGAATACCCTCTTGAACTCGTCAAAGTTTTAAGTAAACAAAAACAATTCTTTAAACTTTTCATTGGTGATGACATGCAAGCTTACCCGTTTGGAAAAAGTTACTTTGTACAAAACTTTGACAAAGCAACAAATGAGTTTCAAGGACATAAAGCAAGCCCAACAGGTCTACTTGTTGGGTCAAAAGTACCTAGAGCCATGGCAGATGCCAAACACCTAGAATTACCCTATGATGACAATGAACTCTATGCACTAAAAGGTGACAGACGTTTTGCTTGGATTTTTCCTGAGGATTTAAATTTGAAATACAACGAAGAGAGTCAAGAGCTGACCATTGACTTCTATCTTCCTAAAGGGGCTTATGCAACTACCTTTTTAGAAGAAATTGGGAAGTTTTCTTTAAAGCCAAAGGTAGTTAGAAGATAGAAAATTAGAAAGTAGGTACTTGAGAGACAAGAACCTACTTTTTATGCGCTTTTACAACATCTCCTACAGCTACTCTTCCATAGTCCAACGGACGTATAAAAAGACCACGTTTTCCTTGAATAAGTTCAGGTAACTCTGGTGCTAATGAATACAAATACCCATAAACTTCACAAGGTGCTGTAACTTCTACCAGCGTTTCACCTAACTCAATGACATCACCAGCTTTTAGATGGTAAAGATCTATATCTACATGAACGCTTTCAAGTAATACACCTTGACTAATAACAATACCAGCTTCCTCTGCAATGTCATAACTTGTCTGACAAGTAAGTAACATCACTTTGTCTTCTGAGGTCTCGTAATTCATATCTCCTATGATTCCATCAGGATCACAGTCAAAATCTTCACAGGTCATTCTATGACCAGAACGCATTGCAGCAGGCATCGTCATATAAAGTGCTAAAACTTTTCCATTCGACATT
Organism: uncultured Sulfurovum sp.; assembly: GCA_902727895.1. GTDB lineage: Bacteria > Campylobacterota > Campylobacteria > Campylobacterales > Sulfurovaceae > UBA1140. The sequence goes on along the minus strand of CACVAP010000033.1, from coordinate 33,494 downwards.
TCTTATCCTTTATTAATTATTAAATTCTTATAATAAGTATTTCGGATAGTATCATATATGGGATTAAAAAACTATATTTATTCAGAGAATATTACCATAAATCTTCCTACGCTACTTATAGTTTGAAAAATAAATTTTATTGTGGGAATTGTTTAAAAGTGGCTCCGGATGTTGGATTCGAACCAACGACCAAATGATTAACAGTCATCTACTCTACCACTGAGCTAATCCGGAACAGAAATTGAAATGTGAGTTATAAATTATTTAAATAACTTATAGTTTTTTATGGCTCCGGATGTTGGATTCGAACCAACGACCAAATGATTAACAGTCATCTACTCTACCACTGAGCTAATCCGGAACATACAATTTAAAGCTAATGCTTAAATTGGAGTGCAATTATAGGCAAAAACTTCTTTTATGTCAAGAGGTTTTTAAGATTTTATTCATAGGTTTAAGGATTTTGTACAAAAAAATCATAACCAGCACAATTTTCTGTCTTAATCACTTTTGTATCTACTAATTTCTCTAATCTTCGCTTACTCTCTTCATCAAACAGTACTTCTATGTCATCCAAGGTAAGAGGACGTTTTTTAATGGTTTCTAGAATGTCTTCATTTGAATAAGCTGATGCTTTCCCTGTTACTGTTTTTCTTGACGCAATATAAACAGGTAAAGTCCTGTCAAATTTCAAAGATATTGCGCGTAAGTCTTCATACGATAATGGTTCAACATAATAAGCAGGAGGTCTATCAATGGTTCCAATATCAATACGTGTGGGTTTTAACGTCAAAAGATACTCATTTAAAGCCTTTATCTCTTCCTCTCCATCATTCACACCTTTTACAATAAGTATCTCAATAATCAAAGGTTTTAAGAACTTTTCTTTAAACGTTAACATTCCAGACTTAATATCTTCTACATCAATACTCTTATGCGCTCTATCAAGTCGTTTTAAACAGCGTCCTGTCGCACAATCCAACGAGAGCTTAACCGTATCAAATTTTTGTAAAGCTTCTTGGATGTAAGGCTCATGAATATTAGCAGCATTAGAAAGTATAAGTGTTTTGATATTCCCTTTTACTTTATTAATCTCATCCATGAGTTCAGATAAATGAGGATAAAGTGTTGGTTCACCATTGGCAGTAACGGTTAAAGCATCAATGTCTTGATGCTCTCCTAAAGTATTTTTTAATGCATCCATAATCTCTTCTATTGAAACTACATCTTCATAGCTATCCATTGTTTTAGCAGGAGCTAATTCACAGTAAAGACAATCAAAGTTACACTGTTTTTTTGAGGGGCTTAGGTCTATGCCTAAAGATTTTCCAAAACGTCTGGAATTAACGGGTCCAAAAATTATCTGCATACTGAAAGACTATAGTGCATCAACACTTTCCATAAGTACTTCAATAATATCTGACATGGTTAAAATACCTATAAGTTCATTATTATCAATAACCAGTAAACGCTTAATGCTTGAATTTACCATCATTTTTGCTGCATACTGTATATCTAGTTTTCCAGAAACAGAAAAAGCAGGCATAACAGCAATGTCATAAACATTCAGTAAATCAATATCACCATCTTCTGCCACAATACTCTGTAGTAGGTTTTTAAAAGTAAGTAGTCCATAGGCACCACTGTTCACTGTTTTTTCAACAATTACTGAACGTACATCATTCTCTTTCATAAGTTTTAAGGCATCACGTACTGTTGACATTGGAGAAATTTTTACAAGTCCTTCAGCTCGAGTCATTACATTTTCAACTAACATTTAATCTTCCTTTTTAAATATTTATAAATATATTTTAACGCTTTAATCTATATCATTGACTTAATGCCGTCTTCAAACTTATGTAGCTCTTCCGTATCCAATCCAGCAACATGACTTAAGGGTAAGGTAAATACTAACCCAGCATTCTGTGCATTATCAAGATCAAATTTTGTACGAATAGCCTTCATAACTTTCATCGATAATTTACGAGGAAGTACAAATAAAAGTACAGAGACATTCTCTTCTAAAGTCAATCCAAAAAATACTTTTTTCTCTTCAAGTCCAATGTTTTTACCATGTATAATGGTTACTCCACCTGCTCCAGCTTCTTTAGCTACGTCAATAGCTGCTGCTTCATCTTTATCTTCAATTATTGCGACCAATGCTGTAAACTTCATGCAATCTCCTTATTTAGTTGTCGTTTTTTATATTCGGCGTAGATACCATAACTCATTACCGTTAACATAGGAAATAAAGAGGCAAAAGCAATGAGTCCAAACCCATCAATAAGAGGGTCTCTCCCCTCAATATTCTGTGCTAAACCTAAACCTAATGCTGCTACCAATGGTACAGTAACCGTCGAAGTTGTCACTCCCCCACTATCATAAGCAATGGGGATAATGTATTTTGGTGCAAAGTAAGTCAAAATAATAACTACGGAATATCCAACAATAATATAATAGTGTATTTGGTCACCAGAAACTAAGCGATAAGATCCTAATGCAATACCAATTGCCACTCCTAATGCTACCACAAAACGAAGTACATTTTGCTTTATTTTACCTTCTGAAATCTCTTCTGCTTTAATCGCAATGGCTAAAAGAGCAGGCTCTGCCATGGTTGTTGAAAAACCAATAAGAAAAGCAAAAAGATAAATGAGTGCATTATTTCCCATCGCCGTTAAAGCAAAAGCAATACTTTCACCAATAGGAAAAAGTCCCATCTCTAAACCAACGATAAAAGCATAAAGCCCTAAAATAACCATAATAATACCAACAACAATTTTTGGTAAATGTGGTACAGACTTTTTAATAATAATATATTGAAAAAAGAAAATAACAATTAAAATTGGGGCAACATCTTTAATTACACCTAGTAAGTCGAAAAATGTCTCTTTTAATGAGAAAGCTTGCTGGACAACTACTTCTTTTGTTGCAACAATAGTATCTGCAATAGCCGAAACACTCGAAGCATCTCCTAATGAGTAAACAATAATTCCATATACTTGTACAAATATCATTGGTGTTAATGAAGCAAAAGCAATCAGTCCAAAACCATCAATAGCTGGATTACGACCCTTAATACTAGAAGCCAAACCAATACCCAAGGCTGCAACTAAAGGTACCGTTACGGTTGAGGTCGTGACCCCACCACTGTCATAAGCTAAACCAATAATTTCTTTTGGTGCAAAGAAGGTCATTACCACAACTAAAATATAACCTGTAATAATATAATACTGTATTGGATGTCCAAGAAGAATTCGTAAAGTACCCAAAGCAATGGCAAAACCAACAGAAAGGGCTACCGTCATTCTCAGCCAAAAGGCATCAATTAATCCACCTGAAATAACTGCTGCTTTTTCTGCAATGGCTATTAATGCTGGTTCGGCAACCGTGGTAGAAAAGCCTATAGTAAATGCGAATAATAAAAGCCAAAAAGTTGACCCTTTTTTTGCAAAATCAATGGCTAAATTCTCACCAATAGGGAAAATACCAAGTTCCAAACCTCTAATAAACAATGCCAGACCTACAGCAACAATGGTTAAACCTATAACAATTGATGTCAGATTGTCTGGCATAGCTTGAATAATAAATGTTTGAAAAAATGCTACAACAACAATAATGGGAAGAAGATCTTTAAAGGAACCTTTAAGATCATTCATAAATATTTTTATACTCTCATTCATAGCGATATTATACAAATTAAAGTATTACATTAACAAATAAACTAATGAACTTCTACTTATTGTTCATATTTTGTCACTAATTATCATTCTCTTTTACATGTAATTAATTAGTATCAATAATTTACAACTCAATACATGTTCCAATACCAGAAGATGTTAAAATTTCAAGTAAAATTGAATGCTCTACTCGACCATCAATGATATGTGCTTTTTTAACGCCTCCTCGTAATGCTTCAATACATGCATCAACTTTAGGAACCATCCCACCATTAATTGTTCCATCAGCTTTTAACGCATTTGTTTTTTGAATATCCATGGTTGATATAAGTTCCATATTTTTATCCAAAACACCTGGTGTATCTGTTAAAAACACTACTTTCCTAGCTTGTAAAGCTACAGCTACCTTACTTGCAGCCAAGTCAGCATTAATATTAAATCCAGGATGCCCAACATTAGCTGAAGCAGCAATAGGAGCAATCACAGGTACAAAACCATCATCGATTATATTAGAAACCATCTCTGGATTAACATTTTGAATAATTCCTGTATAACCAAAGTTTTCAAAATCTTTTGGAATGGCTTCTAAAAAATTAGCATCTTTACCAGAAATACCTATGGCTTTCCCACCTTGGTTATTAAGTAGAGAGACAATTTCTTTATTAATAGAGCCGGAAAGTACCATCTCAGCTATTTTCATTACTTCTTTAGTTGTTACACGTTGTCCATCTACAAACTTCGTATCTACTCCCAAATTATTTAACATATCAGTAATACTTTTACCTCCACCATGTACAACTATTGGCTTCATCCCAACCGTATGTAAAAGTACAATATCTTGTGCAAATTTCTGTTTCAAATCTTCAGAGGTTTGAGCTGAACCACCATACTTAATAACTATCTTTTCATCTCTAAACTTTTTAATATATGGTAAAGCTTCTAAAAGTGTTTTTACCACATCAATCTTATCTTGCATTATTATATTCCTTAATATAGGTATTAATATTTTCTAAAATACTATCTTTAATTTCTAATTCTAACTTCATGACCGATAGAGGTAACTGAAAGCCTTCCATTTTTACTTCATCTTTTTGTGTAATCAAAAGAGAAGTAGCACCAAAATCAACAAACTTTTCTCTTAAGTCTGCCTCATTAAAGTAAGCATGATCTTCGAAATAAACTTGTCCAATTACCCCCTCAGGTAAAAAAGAATTCAATCTTTCAGGGTTTGAAATTGCCGTAACTAACAACATTTTCTCTGTTTTATTCTCTATATTAACCAATCTTTTAAAGTCTATATTCTCATATAAAGCTAAATTTGCCATATACTTCATAAAGAAAAACTCTCGAAAAGGACCAAAAGGAAAAGTAAAGTAATTAATGATTTTTTTAGGAAAAAGTAAAATTTCATATTTTTTGATATTTACTCTATTAAATCCATCATCTAAAAAAATCACTTTCACACCATCTTCGATAGCTTTTTCTATGGCAATTTCACGATCTTCACTAACTATGATAGAAGCTTGAGGAAGGGACTTAGCCATAAGCATTGCTTCATCACCTGAGTTAAAGACATCAGATAGTATTTGTCCTCTTCTACTTACTTCTACTAATCCTTTACTCTCTCGTCCATAACCTCTTGAGATAATACAGGCATTTTCATAATTTTTAGCCAAAGCAATAACAAAAGGTGTTTTCCCTGAACCACCCACAGTCAAATTTCCAATACTAACAATAGCAACAGAATAAGATTTTTTAAAGCTAAGTAGTCGTCTAAACAACATAATACTTGCATAGAGAAGAGAAAAGGGAGAAAGGAGTAAGATTAAAACCCAATCTAAAAGATTGGGTTTAAAGAAAAGTCGTTCGAAAAAAACAGTCAGACTAGACGTGTTCATTCGCAACTTTTTTAATGGCATCACAAACACGTTTAACTTCATCATTTGTTAAAGAAGCATACATAGGTAAAGACATTACACGCTGGAAACAACCAAGTGCTACTGAATAATCAAAAACTTTCATTGAATATTTCTGTTTATAATATTCCGTTAAATGTAGAGGCATATAATGCACAGAAATATTTATACCTTCTTTTTTTAATTGTCCAACAAAATGATCACGGTTTTTATCAATTTCAACTATATATTGAGAAATAACAGCATCCTCATCAATTGTAGGAATAGTTACATGGTCTACACCAGCAAGCTCTGTAGCGTAGATTTTTCGGATTTCTTTCCGTCTAGTTAAGGTAGAAGCTAAAGCTTCAAACTCTGCTAAACAATAAGCTGCCTCTAATTGACTTAAATCATACTTCCAACCAATATCAACAACATCATAAATATAATTAACTGAACCAAATGTATCACAGTGTCTATTTTTCATACCATGAAAACCAAGAAGTTCGGCCCGTTTATGAACACTCTCATCTTTACATATTAAGATTCCACCATTAACAGTAGAATTACATAGATGTGGGGCAAAAGAGAAGATTGTTATGTCAGCTCCTGTATTACCAATGTAATTACCTTTATATTGCGCACCAAGTGCATTTGAAGCATCTTCAATAATTTTCACTTTATACTCATCAGCTAATGCATAAACAGCTTCTAAATCAACTATATTTCCAGCCATATGATTTAAAACAATAGCCTTTAGCTTTTTACTTTTATTCTTTTTTAGTGCTGCCTCTAAGTTCACTAAATCTATGTTGTAATCTTTTCCCTCAATATCAACAAAGATTGGCTCTGCATCAAAGTGTCTAACAGCCTGAGGAACTGAAGGGAAAACATTGATACTACAGATTACTTTATCACCTCTTTTAAAATCTAAAGCACACATTGCTAAATGTAGTGCTGCCGTCCCACTGGTTACAGCGAGAGCATTCTCGCAACCGATAAATTTTTTAACAGCATTTTCTAGTTTATCAACTTTCCCATTATCTGAAAAGTTTAAAACATCATCTATATATTTTTTTGTATTTTCTTGAATTGATGGTTTAAAAAATTCTATTGTATTTTGCATTTTGTTCACTTTTTGTTTTAATTTTATACTCAATGATTATACTCTATTTATATTAAATATAATGTTAAACACAATTTATTTTATACTGTTTTTTTTAGTTTAAGTGGAATTATGTTATTTTTTTAATGACTTCGCAAGAAATGAGTATACTTAACATGTACCATCACCTAATAACTTAATCTCGGCACATGAGAAGCCTGCTTCCTTTCTTGCATCAGCATTTAAATGGGGTCTATGCTTGTCCATAAGCTTATATTTATCTAAGATTTCAAAATAAATATTTATATTTTTGTTTTCTTGCTTACATAGAGTTTTAAACCAATAATCACCTTTTTGAACATGTTCAATTTCTTCTTTATAAATAATATTTAAAATATTGATAAATTTATGAACAAAAGGTAATTTTCTTTTATTGTCTAACTTTTTCAATATCTGAGGAGTTACATCTAATCCACTGGCTTCATAATAACGTGGAACAATTGCCATTCTATCTAAATGATTTTCTGCTGTTTGAACGGCAGCATCAAAAAGTCCTGAATGTACCGAAAAGTCACCATAAGAGAATCCTAATTCAATTAAAAGTTCCTCTAACATAAGATAATGTCTTATTTCGTCTTGAGCAACTTCTAGCCAATCTACAACATAAGCTTTAGACATATCAGGGTAACGGTAGACAGCATCTAAAGCTAAGTCTATTGCTGAATACTCAATATGAGCAATCGCATGTACTAAGCTTGCTAAACCTTCTTTTGTATCAAAGTCTTTGCGTGTTTTTAATGCTCTTGGTTCAACTATTTTACATTTATTGATATAAGATGGTGCAGTAAAAGTTTTAGCTTTTCTTTCAGGCTTTTCTATTAATTCATTTTGGCTACAATACAAAAAACATTGCTTTGTTAATTTTTCTTTGGTGGCAATACAATCACTCTCTATTGCTTCTTCTAAGATTTTATAAAAATTCATAGCATATTATAACCTAAAGGCATCATAATGGAAATTAAATTTAAACCAATGGGAGCTACCCAAACGAACTGTTATATTGTAACAATAGACAATAAAGACTTAATTATAGATCCAGGAATGGGTGCACTGTCTTGGATAAAGAAAAATACAACAAATCCCATTGCCATTCTTAATACTCATGGACATTTTGATCATGTATGGTCTAATGATGCTTTACAAGATGCATTAGATATACCACTGTATATTCAAAAAGATGATGCTTTTATGTTAGACGAATGCCCACTAGGTCAGAATGTTCCAGAATCAACAGCTGATTACTTAGTAAATGGAGATGAGAAACTTAATATCCAAGGAATTGAAATTCAATATAGACAATTTGCTGGGCATACCCCAGGAAACTCTATTATAGAAATCAAAGATGTTTGGTTTTCAGGTGACTTTCTTTTTCAACAGTCTATTGGACGATGGGACTTTCCATTTTCATCGGGAGAAAAAATGATAAAAAGTTTAGAAAAAGCGATGAAGATAGAAGAAGATTTTACCATATATCCTGGTCATGGAATGAGTACAACATTAAAAGAAGAACAAAAAGTTATGCCGTACTGGATTGAAACTGTGCAGAATTCGTAGGGCTTCTAAACCCTACTTCTCATATGAAAACTTATACCCTCTTCTTCTAACCGTATGAATTACTTGAAAACCTAAAATACTTTTCAAACGTTTTCTAATTTGGTTAATTGCTACTTCAACTGTATTGTCAGAAACATATTCTGGCTCTTCCCAAAGTGCATTAATAATTTCATCTTTTGAGAATACTCTGTCTTCACGAAGTGCTAAATAAGCTAGAATATCAAATGTTTTTCCATTTAAAGAGACAATTTTATCATCATACTCAATTTTTTTATTAGCAATATCAATTACCAATTTCCCAACATCAATCTGTGTTCCAAAAAGTTTTCTCATATTTGAAAGTACACGTACGGCAATTACTTCTGGAGAGTCAATAAAGTTAACAAGAACATCATCTACCCCTAAACCAAAAAGTGCAATTTGATTTTTTTCATTGGCTGTTAAGACAATTATCTTTGTCTCTCTTTTTTTCTTTTTTACTTCATTACTATACTTCTCTAAAGTATATTTTTCACCTTCATCTACAACTATAATTAGTTCATAATGACGGAAGTCTGTAAAGTTAGTTGCATCATATAAATCTTTTGCAACATCAACGATACAGATAAAATATTTTTCAAGTTCAACTTCTAACTCTTTAGTGAATTCATCATCAAACCCAATGGTTAATATTCTCATCTTTATCCTATATCTCTTTTATATTATGTAGTAGTTATAGCAGATTAAACCCAGTTAAAAATAAATGTATATATTAAAAATAATATTATATTATTTTTTAAGTCCAATAATTTTTTAAAACTACTAATATTTCTTTAATTATACCTTATTTATGAAGCTTCTGATGTTTTTTTTACTTTTTGAGCTATTTTTTTAGTCTTTTCGCCTTAATATAAACCCTTTTAGGTGCAGGATAGCCTTCTACTGTTTTATTTTGATCCTCTTTGTCTAAAAAATCATCTAACGACTGAGTACTAATCCATTCTGTTTTTCTCTGTTCTTCATGCTCTGTTTTGACTATATCTAGTATCTCAATCTCTTCAAACCCTGCTCTATAACACCAATTCTTGAGTGCATTCACTGTTGGAATGAAATATATGTTACCCATCTTAGAATAACGATCTCTTGGCGTTAAACAAATATCATCTTCTCCATCTATCATAAATGTATCTAAAATCAATTCACCACCTTGATTTAAACCTTTAAAAAGAGACTTCAGCATACCAATAGGATCAGCTCGATGGTACAAAACACCTAAGCAAAATAAAACATCAAACTTATGTTCATAATGCTCCACATGCTCAATACCTAAAAGTTCATAATTAATTCCACTTTGCATAAAATGGTCTAAAAATTTAAACTGACAATAGGTAACAGCTGAAGGATCAAAACCTATTAAACGCTTAGGTTCATCTTCCATCATTTTAAATAAATAATAGCCATTATTACAACCAATGTCTCCAACAATTTTATTTTTTAAATTAAAATGAGGACGTAATAAATTGTATTTTAAATTACTTTTCCATTCAGCATCTATAAAAGTTTTTGAAACTTGAAAAGGTCCTTTACGCCAAGGGTGCATAAGTTTAGCTGTATCATGGATAACTTTCTCTTCTTCATCCGAGAAGTGTTCAGAAAGCATTTCAACAGTATCTGAAAGCTTAATTTGAATATTTTTTGGAGTGGGGAGGGCTTCTATCGCCTCCCAATAAGGTTTTATATTTTTCCAGTTAAGGCATTTTAAACGCTCTTCACGTAAAATGTTAAGGTCAACTATTTCCATAATTACTTAACAATAGCCTTTTTTATGGTTTGTTTATCAATTGGTCTGTCAGCTCTACCTGTTTTTGTATTCTCAATTTTTTCAACAGCTTCTTTTCCTGAAACAACTTCACCGAAAATAGTATAGCCTCCATTTAAAAATGATGTCACTTCAGTTGTAATAAAAAATTGACTTCCATTAGTATTTGGTCCATGATTTGCCATAGCAAGTAAAAATGGTCTATCAAAAACTACATTCGCTGCATGTTCATTAACAAACTCTTTTTTCCAAATAGATTCACCACCTCTACCTGTACCTGTTGGATCTCCACCTTGAATCATAAAGTCTTTGATAACACGGTGAAAAATCAAACCATCATAGTAACCATTTTTAGCGTGAGTAACAAAGTTCTCAACAGCTAAAGGAGCAACTTCTGGAAACATTTTTAACTCTATATCACCCTGATTTGTTTTTAAGACGACAGTCGTTCCCTCTGACTTAGTTACTTCACTTGTTACAGTTGAGGTTTCTTCTTTAACTTGAGTGCTATTTGTATCTTTTGCATTACATCCAGTTAATAATAGCATCGCTATCATTACGATGCTTCCAATTGTTTTTTTCATTTATTCATCTCCTATTATGTTTATCTTGCGTATTGAATTTCACGTTTTTCACGAATGACATTTACTTTAATTTCACCCGGGTATTGTACCTTATTTTCTATATCTTTTGCAATTTCTTTAGATAATAAATAGACAGTAGCATCATCAATTTTTCCTGCATCTACAAAAACTCTTATCTCTCGACCAGCATTAATTGCATAGGCATCTAACACACCTTTTTTAGACAGTGCTATCTCTTCAACTTCTTTCACACGTTGCACAAAACTTTCAAGTACTTCACGTCTGGCTCCTGGTCTTGAAGCTGAAAGTACATCAGCAGCACAAACAGCTGCTGATTCCACCCCATCTGGTTCTTCATGTCCATGATGCGCATAAATTGCATTGATAACTGTGGGGTGTTCATTGTGACGCCGACAAACTTCAACACCTAAGTCTACATGATTCCCACCCTGCTCTTGTGTTAACGCCTTACCAATATCATGAAGTAAACCAGCTCTGAGTGCCAGCTTTTCATCTCCACCCATTTCTACTGCCATAATGGCTCCCAGTTTAGCAACCTCTAAAGTATGTGCTAAGGCATTCTGCCCATAACTTGCTCGATATCGCATACGACCCAATAGACGCATTAACTCTTCAGCCATTGGATAAAGACCAAGTTCAACAACAATATTTTCACCCTCTTCTAGGATTTTTTCTTCAAATTCAGATTCTACTTTTGCATGGACTTCTTCAATTCTACCTGGATGAATTCTGCCATCTTCTACTAAAAGCTCAATGGTCTTAGTAGCAATAGCACGTCTATATAGATTAAAGTTAGAAACAAGAATAACACCAGGAGTTTCATCGATGATTATATCAACACCTAAAAGCTGTTCCAAGCTCTTAATATTTCTACCTTCTTTCCCAATAATTCTACCTTTATGCTCATCACTAGGTAGATTAATAATATTCATTAAACGTTCACCAGCAAACTCACCAGCATAACGGGTAACAGCTTGAGAAAGTATATAATCAGCTTTCTTTTTAGCTGTTAAATGTGCTTCTTTTTCATACTTTTGAGTAATTAGTGCTAATTCTAGTTTAGATTCATTTTTCAATTCCTCTAATAGATGTTTTTTAGCCTCATCCCGTGTCATAAAAGCAGCTTTTTCAAGTAAAACAATACTTTTTGCAATCTCTTCTTTTTTCTGATTTTCTAAAGTATTTAAAGAAAGCTCTCTTTTTTGCAAACCCTTTCTAGCTCTTGATATTTCGTTTTCTTTTTTGGATAGAGTTTTTAACTCTAACTCTAAAGCTGTCTTTTGTTTTAAAATATCTATATCTTTATCTTGAAACTTTTTTTCTAATAAAACTTCATCTTGTTGAATTTTTACCTTAGCCTCATGTAATAAATGCTCTGCTTCATACTCAATCGCAGAAGCTTTTGCTTTTGCTTCACTCTCTAAATGCTTAAATTGTTTATTATTAGCATTACGCATAATTAAATAAGTAATACCTACTCCAACAAGAATTAAGAGTAGTACCACCAGTGTATTCTCTGTCATTATATTCTCCTTCTAAGGAGCCTAAACCCTTAATTTTCTTTTTAAATAACTTTTTTGATGACAACACTTAGCTGTCAAATAAACATCTCCTCTGACATCATGATCATCAGAAATCACTTCAGACGAGACACAGTATTCTCGACCTACAAATAAAATTTTATTAATTCTCTTATGATTTTTTTCAAAAAATCTATCGTAAAATCCTTTACCGAATCCTACACGTCTCATTGTATCATCTGTTCCAATTATCGGAACTATTGCTAAATCTATTTTATGTTTATATTTATTTGTATTTTTAGGTTCTTTTACACCAAATTGTTTTTTATCTAAAGGCAATGTATATTTTACCAAGCTGAAGCTTTCACCCTCCATAAATGGAACTAAAATTGTTTTTTTATCTTTTCTTAATTTTAGAATCAAAGCTGATATATCTACTTCTATTTTCAAGGGAATATAAAGCATAATTGTATTTGCTTTTTCTTGTCTAATATAGTCAAAAAGTATTTTATTTAGGTCTTTATCCAACTTATATGTGTTGACATTTCTATGTTCTTTAGCTCTCTCTATACAAATTTTTCTAAAAGTTTTTTTATCCATTGGTTCACACTTTATATTTTTTTGATATAATCACCAAAACTTACTTATAAAAGACCCTATTATATAATGAAAAATAAATTTTATCTCATATTAGTTCTCCTTAGCTTTTTATTATCTGCCTGTGGTGAGAATACAAATCAAACGGGAGATGACTCCAAACTAAACGCTCAAAATAATACTACTGACAAAATAAAAACTTCAAAAAGTCTCCCTTCAATAAAATATCATTTTGAATTTGAAAATTCAAAAAAACAGGCAAATATTTTAGATATTAAAGATGATAAATACACTTTTAAAAATATTAAGCAACCAATTGTTATTATAACTGTCATGGCAACGTGGTGTCCTCCTTGTCGAGGACAAATACCACATCTATCAAAATTACAACAAAAATTTAAAGAAAATGTTTTTGTTATGTCAACTCTAATTCATGATGACATATCAATTGAAAAGCTTGATAAATTTATCATTGCTCAAAAAATGCTCTTTTACGTTTCTACAAATCAAAAAGAAAATCTAAGATTTACAGAGATGATTACACCCAAACTTGGTTTAGACAAGGATTTCCCTATGCCCTTAACCTTGGTTTTTGTACGTGGAAAATACTTTACACACTACGAAGGTATGATACCTGAAGAGATGATAGAAAGTGATATAAAGCAATTGCTTGAAAAAATAAAAAAATAATAAGGTCGAAATGTTTAACATATTAAAAAAAGTCTTTTCTAGAACTGAGAAAGCCATTACAGATGTTGCCCCTCAAAAAAAGAAAAAAATCACCAAAGATGAATTTGAAGATATCTTACTTGAAGCAGATGTCAATTATGAATTAGTAGAAAAATTTCTAGATGAACTTCCTTCAAAAATTGAAAGAATACACGCTTTTAATACCCTTATTTCTGTTTTCCAATACGATATAGATATGAAAGAGAACATTACAGATAAACCATTTGTTGAAATGATTATTGGCGTAAATGGTGCTGGTAAAACAACAACCATCGCAAAATTAGCCAATTACCACAAAAAAAATGGCGAATCAGTAATTTTAGGTGCTGCTGATACCTTTAGAGCTGCTGCTATAGAACAGCTCACACGTTGGGCAAAAAAATTAGATGTACCTATTGTGTCTACTCAACAAGGTCATGATCCATCAGCTGTAGTTTTTGATGCCATTTCTTCTGCTAAAGCAAAAAATGCTGACCGAGTGTTACTTGATACAGCAGGGAGACTACATACCCAAACAAATCTAGGTGAAGAACTTAAGAAAATGGTGCGTATTGCAGACAAAGCCATGCCCAATGCACCTCATAGAAAAATGCTCGTTTTAGATGGGACACAAGGTTCATCAAGTATTAACCAAGCAAGAGTGTTTAACGAACTCATAGGAATAGATGGTATAATCATTACTAAACTAGATGGTACAGCCAAAGGTGGTTCAGTACTCTCTATTGCTCATGAATTAAAAATGCCAATTTACTTCATAGGTACAGGTGAACAACCAGATGACCTTATTGAGTTTAAAGCAAATGCTTATGTAAATACCATTTTAGACTCAATTTTCATTTAGAAAATTAAAACAAGTTAAAGAGGAGTTATCAATGTTCAAGCTGTTGACTCCTTTTATTGTTTTGTTATTGCTTATTGCTTCACTTCTCATCTTAGAGGAACGCAGAACTTTTGATGTTAGCACTCTTGTACATATAGATCCTATTCCTCACACAGAAAAACTTATAAAACAAAAAAAATATGTTGAAGCAGAAGAATATCTCACCTATTTTATGGCTTATGATTATGTAAAAAACAACCCAAAATCTTCAAAACTTATACAAATAATTCAAGAAAAACGTAATTCATTTTCATATAAAACAGATAAATTCCTTGAAGGCATTATTCAAGGGAAAAGTGATGATGATATAGGACGTACTTCAGCCATTGCCTCTGATTTTTTAGTTATAGGAGACATTAGAGATTTAGCCATTGAAGGTATGCACTATAACAATGGTGAAAAAGTAGATAAACTCATTCTCTCACTCTCTACACTTGGTCTGCTAGCAAGTGCTACAACTGTCTATTCATTAGGTGCCACTGCTCCAATAAAAGGTTCAATTTCACTTTTAAAGTACGGTAAACGACTTAATCAAATACCTATATGGCTACAAACAAAACTCATAAAACAAACAGAATTAGCCAAAAAAACGAAATCACTAAAAGAAGTACAAAAATTACTCGAACCAATACAAAAACTTTACAATAAAGTTGGACTCAACCAAACATTGTATTTACTAAGTAAAAGTCGGAATCTAAAAGAGTTAACCTCACTCAATAAATTTGCCACACGTTTTGGAAAAAAAAGTCAGGTTTTGCTAAAGTCTAGTAATAATTCTGCACTAACATACATGAAAAAAATGCCAAATGTTTCTAAAAAGAACTTCCTTTATGCTTCTACTTATGGAGAGCAAGGATTAAAAGGAATGAATAAACTGGGTGCAAGTAAATTTATTAAAAGGGTTGGCTTCACCTCAAATTTAGCTAAAACCACCTATAAAGGGAATCTAGACTCTCTTTTTAATGCTCTACTCAAAAAAATTCCAAACAGCCTACTGTATGTCATAAGCTTTTTAGGACTTTTTTACTTTATTAGAAAACTTTTTGTTTTCACCACAAAATTACGTTCAATCATCATCTAAGGAATCAATATGTTAAAAAGTTTTTGGTTTTGGGTACTTATATTATTTATAGTCATCCAATTCTTCTCGCTCAGTATCCCTGCTAGCCAACCCATAAATAAGAATGAGGAGCTCCAAGCACCCACAGAAGTACTTAGTATTTTAAAACGTTCCTGTTATGACTGTCATTCATCAGAAGTAAAAGCACCTTGGTATTATGAAATAGCACCTGTCTCATGGTATGCACAACTTCATGTTAAAAATGCCCGTAACATCATAAACTTTTCCAAGTGGAACAGTTATTCAAAAGAAAGACAATCAAAATTTCTTAAAAAACTACCAAAAGCCATTGTGATTCGTATGCCTATGCAATCTTACTTATACATGCATGAAGAAGTCAGACTTACAAAAGATGAGAAGAAACTACTCAAATCTTGGTCTAAAGAATTAAAAGAAAAACTTAAATAGGATAGATTTACTCCTATTTAAAATACTTTAGCTATAATCCTACAAATTTTATTCAAGGATTTAAAACATGCCAAAAATCAACAAATACGTAGATATCTCAGAAGTAGATAGAGAAGCAAAAAAAGACCTTATTGACAGACACTCACCTTTTATTCACTGTGCAGAGACAGCAACTGCTGGTGAACCATTTGAAGTAACTGTAAAAATGGGTAACGAATACACTCATCCAGATGATTTTGATCACTTCATTGAGTCTGTAACTCTTTTTAATGGTGAAACTCAATTAGCAAAAGCTTCTTACGTTCCAGGAACTCTTGGAAATACAAAAGCACATAACACAACTACATTTACAATTATTCCAACAGGAAAAAAACTTAAGTTAACTGCTCATGGTTACTGTACAAAACACGGTATCTGGGAAGGTACTGAAAAAGTAATCGAAGTAAACTAAGGTTTATCATAAGAACAAATAAAAAGACAAGTTTTTCTTGTCTTTTTAATCTCTTCTCTTTTTAATCTCTTCTCTTTTTCTCCTCATTATATTTTTATCATAACTTAATTACTCCATTTCAGCCAAACATTTCATCAAAAAACCATAAATTGTTTATTTTTTAATCAATTTTCTCTTGTTTTAAAAAATAAATACAGATAAAATCAAAAAATTTACAATTATAAAAGGAAGATAAATGTTAGACAATCCGTCATATATCATTGACACATTCTTTGCCATCTTTGCGATGGTTCTTATTATTTTCATGGTACCTGGTTTTGCCATGCTTGAAGCTGGACTTGTTCGTACAAAAAATGTTACAGCTGTCTTAACCATGAATGTTATGATTTATGCTGTAGCCTCTATGAGTTTTTTACTAATTGGTTATGAATATGCCTTTGGTTCTTGGGATCACCAAGAGAGTATTTCTAAATATGCATTTTTTCTTTTCCAAATGGCATTTGTAGGAAAAGTTGTTAACATTATGTCTGGTGGTGTGTCTGAGCGTTCACGTATTATTCCTCTTGCTATCTTTACCATAGCTGTTGGTGCATTCATTTACCCTACTATCGTAAATATTACTTGGGGTGTAAACTTTTTCTCTGGGACAATGTTTGATATCTCTGGCATGTCTGACTTAGCTGGTTCTACGGTTATTCACTCTACAGGTGGATGGGCATTATTAGCAGCCATTCTAATTATGGGTGCAAGAAAAGGAAAATATAAGAAAAATGGTAGCACCAAAGTTATCCCTGCTTCTAACATTCCACTCGTAACACTTGGTGCATTTTTACTATGGATTGGTTGGTTTGGGTTTAATGGTGGTTCAGTCGGATCTATTTCTTCAAAAGAAAATGCAGATGCCGTTGCTTTAACCATTATGAATACGAATACTGGTGGACTTTCAGGAGCTATTGTAGCATGGGCATTAACTTATTTCCGTTACAAGAAGTTTGATATTACCATGATTCTAAATGGTGCTTTGGGTGGACTTGTTGCTGTAACGGCTGGTCCTGATCAGTTCTCAATGTACATTCCTATTTTAGTTGGTGGTATTGGTGGAGCATTAGTAGTACTTTTTGTTCCATTATTTGATAAGTTTAAACTGGATGATCCAGTAGGTGCATTATCTGTACACTTAGTAAATGGTATTTGGGGAACACTTGCTGTGGCTATCTTTGTAGAGTCAGTTTCTTATTGGGATCAAATTAAAGGTATAATCGTTGTGGCTGCTATTGTATTCCCTCTCTCATTTGTGGTAATATACATTATTAACAAAGTATTCCAATTAACTGCTGACGAAGAAGAACAGCTAATTGGTATTGATGAAGCTGAGTGTGGGATGGAAGCCTACCCTGAATTTAAAAGAAGTATATAAAGGATTATAACATGAAAAAAATAGAAGCAATTATTAAACCATTTAAACTTGAAGATGTAAAAGATGCTCTAGTAGAAGCAGGAATCGAAGGTATGACCATTTCAGAAGTAAAGGGATATGGTCGTCAACAAGGTCATACAGAACTTTATAGAGGTGCTGAATATGTTGTTGAATTTATTCCTAAAGTTAAGATTGAAATCTATGTAAGTTCTGATGAGTTTGCACAAAAAGCAATTGAAGCTATTAAAGAAAATGCATTAACTGGAAAAATTGGAGACGGAAAGATATTTGTTTCTGAGATTGAGAAAGTTGTAAGAATTAGAACAGGTGAAGAGGATGAAGAAGCACTATAGTGCTTCTTTGAACACTACTCAATAACAAGGAAACTCATATTTCCTTCGCTCGTATAAATAGGAGCTTTATCCTCAATGACAATAATGTCTTGAGGGTAAACATACCCATCATTATGAATGCTAGATATTTGACCTATTTTCATTTGATCCATATAAAAAGAAATAGGGAATGAATCACATTCAAACTTACCACTCTCATTCATATGTTTACGTTCACTTCCACAGGCATAATCAATATTAGTATTAAAGTCACTTACAAAGTAACCTATATTTTTCTCAACATGTACTGGAGTCTCTACACTACCACAAGCAGACAAAATAAAAGAAATCCCAAAAGCATAACTAACAAACATCATATTTTTCATTACCATTCCTTTTCTTAACTTTATACATTAGTTATACCTTAAATTAAGTTAGTATATACTTAATTTATATTTAATATAAATATTTAATAATAAGAAATAAGAATATTTATCTAGCTATTAAGTGCTTTTAACTCTTCAACTAAATATTTACCTGTGTATGAACCTGTCTCTTTATGTGTCTCAGCTACTTCTTCTGGTGTACCAGTCGCAACAATAAGTCCTCCTTTATTACCACCTTCAGGTCCCATATCAATAATGTAATCAGCATTTTTAATCATGTCTAAGTTATGCTCAATAACCACTACAGAGTTACCTAAATCAACTAAATGGTGTAATACCCCTGTCAATCTATCTACGTCTGCAAAATGAAGTCCTGTTGTCGGTTCATCTAAAATATAAAGTGTTTGTCCAGTATCTTTACGGCTTAATTCTTTACTTAACTTAATACGCTGTGCTTCACCACCTGAAAGCGTTGTTGCATTTTGACCAAGTGTTATGTAATCTAAACCAACATCCATAAGTGTTTTAAGCTTAATGGCAATAGAAGGTACAGCTTTAAAGAACTCCATTGCTTCAGCAACAGACAGAGCTAAGACATCTGCAATAGATTTACCTTTATACATCACTTCTAGCGTTTGTGCGTTGTAACGTGTACCATGGCAGGTATCACACTCGACTAGAACATCTGGTAAAAAGTGCATCTCAATTTTAATCTGTCCATCACCAGTACAGTTTTCACAACGACCACCTTTAACATTAAAAGAGAAACGTCCTATTTTATAACCACGAAGCTCTGCCTCTTTTGTCTGAGAAAAAAGTTTACGTATTTCATCCATAATCCCCGTGTAAGTAGCAGGATTAGACCGTGGTGTACGACCAATGGGACTTTGATCTAAAGAGATAACTTTATCTACTTTATCCAATCCATTAATCTCAACACCTTCAACTTTATTTACTTTTTTTGCACGGTTAAGTAGCTCTCTTGCTACTGGTAAAAGTGTTTGTAAAATAAGAGAACTCTTTCCAGACCCACTAACACCTGTAACACAAACAAAGTTTTTCAAAGGAACTTTAGCTGAAACATTTGTAATGTTATTCAAGGTTACATTATTAATCTCAATCCAATCCTCTTGAGGTTTATTATGAGGATAAGATATTTTTTTCTCTCCAAACAGATACTGAGCTGTTAATGTTTTAGCTTTCATCATCTTTTGCCCTGTTCCAGCGAACACAACATTTCCACCATATTTACCAGCACCAGGACCAATATCAATAACATAATCAGCTGACATAATGGTTTCCTTATCATGCTCAACGACAATAACTGAATTCCCTTTTTCTTGTAAAGAACGTAATGTCCGAATAAGCTTCATCGTGTCACGTTCATGTAGTCCAATACTTGGTTCATCCAACACATACATAACACCCGTAAGCCCAGAACCAATCTGCGAAGCAATACGAATACGCTGTGCTTCTCCACCAGAAATAGTCCGTGCATCACGTGAAAGTGTCAAATACGTTAGTCCAACATCATATAAAAAGAACAAACGCTCCTGTACTTCTTTTAATACAGACGCTGCAATGAGTTTTTGTTGTTCTGTTAAATGAATAAAACTCTCTTCATTCTTAAAAAATTCATAAGACTTTTCAATAGGCATATCAATAATATCTGCAATATTCTTACCTTCTATCTTAACAGCCAATGAACGTGGGCGAAGTCTATGACCATCACACTTGTCACACTCTTTCTCTGTCATGTATTCAGACATATCCTTTTCATCTGAGAACATCTCGTGAGCAAACTTTACAACACCTGGCCATTCACGGTTAAGGCTATGACGCTTCCATGTAAAATCAACATTTGCACCTCCACCATATAAAATAGACTTCTTTTGATACTCTTCTAAACTTTCATAAGGAACATCCGTTGGTATCTCATTTTGTTCACAATAGGCTGTTAAAAACTTCGTATAGTAACTTTTATTAAAACCATACATAATCTTAACTGCACCCTTATCTATACAAAGTGCTGTGTCTATTACTTTCGTTAAGTCAATAACATAACGAATACCCAAACCATCACAAGTAGGACAAGCACCCTTTGGTGAGTTAAACGAAAAAGAAACAGGTTCAAGGGGCTCAAATGAAAGCTTACAATCAAAACATGCTAGATGCTCAGAGTAATGAATATGCTGTCTATCTATTTGAGGAAATTCTTCATGGTTAAGTACTTCCAATTCTACTTCACCATAAGCTTCCTTAAGTGCTTTTTCAACATCTTGCCCTATTCTGTCTCGGCTTTCTTCTTTGATAACCACACGGTCAATAACTACTTTAATCGTATGCTTTTTAGTTTTAGAAAGTTCTATCTCTTCATCAAGACGAACCATTACCCCATCAATCATCGCACGAACATACCCTTTATGACGAAGCGACTCTATCATGTCTGCAAAAGAACCTTTTTTCTCTTTAACTAAAGGTGCCATAATGACAAGTTTAGCACCATCTGGTAACTTTAAAACTTCTTCAATAATATCAGCAGCTGACATAGAAGAAATAGGTTTTCCACACTCGTGACAATGTTGTTTTCCGACACGTGCAAAAAGAAGACGTAAGTAGTCATAGATTTCAGTAATCGTTCCAACTGTAGAACGTGGATTTTTAGAAGTAGTCTTTTGGTCAATGGCAATAGCAGGTGTTAACCCTTCTATCTTATCTACATCTGGTTTACCCACACGTCCTAAAAACTGACGTGCATATGAAGAAAGAGATTCAATATAACGTCGTTGACCTTCTGCATAAAGCGTTGAAAAAGCCAAAGTAGACTTACCTGAACCAGAAATCCCTGTAATAACCACCAACTGATTTTTAGGAATGGTTACATCTATATTTTTTAAATTATTTTCTTTAGCCCCGAAGACTTCAATTTTTTGATTTTTCATATTATATTATCCTAAAAACATTTTTTTCATAAGTAAGATCATTGCTACAACGTACATAATAAGCAAATAAGTTTTGTGTCGCGAAGAAGAAACTTGGTCTTTTAACCAAATCCCTATAAACACACCTAGTAAAGAAGCAAAAGCCACATAGAGACCTTTTTCTAAATCAATCGTTCCTGCCGTGTAATGAGAAACTAACCCAGCTATTGATGAGAAAGCCACAAAAAACAACCCAGCTGAAACAGCCTTTTTAATGGGGTAATGTAAAAATCCAGCCAAAATAGGTGTTAGTAAAATAGAACCACCTACCCCTAAAGCAATGGCAAAAACTCCAATGAGTACACCAACTAAAAAAAGCACCATAGAGTTTAAACTCTTAACTGTTGCATCATCATTAGTTTTAGCAGAAAAAAGTCGGAATAGTGCAAAGGTGAGTAAAGAGAGAAACATATATTCAAGTACAGTAGCTGAAATCATATTTGAGACATAAGCCCCAGCAAAACCACCTACAAAACCACCAACCCCTACCCAAATACCTTCACCAATAACAAGTGAACCTTTTTTGTGATTTAAGTAAGAGCCATAAAGAGAAGAGAAAACCATTTGTACAATAGAAATTCCAATAGCAGTTTTAATATCAATGCCTAAAAACATAAGAATCGGGATGAGTATCATACCCCCACCAATACCAAAGAAACCAGAGAGAATTCCAACTAGTACACCAACTAAAATTAATATGATTTCCATGTTTTATGAAGCTCCTAAAGGTAAAGAGGGATTATAGCATTAAAAAGTGAGATTTGATAGAAGTTGCTAGAGTGATTACAGTAATTCAAGTTTAAACACTAAAGAAGAAACTCTGCAAATTTCAAACTATATGAAGATTAGAAAATGTACATAAGTCCAGAAAAAAAATTTATTACATTCCCTAAACTTCTCAATAAATCTAATGCGACTTAGAGGAAAAAGACAACATTCTTTTTATAGAAAAGTCATTTTTTAAAATATTTTTTCTCATTTTCGATGCTTTTTTATCACTCTTTTTCTGTAACCTTTTATAGTTTAGCAAAAGAATGTATCTCCAAAAACCATTGTCAATCTTACTACCCACTTTGTCTCTAAACCATGTAGAACTATTGTTCATTAATAACTCATCTTCTAAACTTACTATCTGTTGTACTGTTCCAGGTTGTCCTTTTCTAGCTGTTCTTCCAAAAAGTTGTTTATCTACCCGTTCCGAATCATGTCGTTCTGTGGCGATAACATGCAAACCACCAACAGTTAAAGCCTCTTCACATACCTTTATATCTGTCCCTCTTCCTGCCATATTTGTAGCAATCGTAACCATATTTAGTTCTCCTGCTTTAGTAATTATCTCAGCTTCTTCTTCATGATACAGGGCATTAAGTACTTGATGTTCAATGGATTTTTTTGTTAATGCTAATGATAAGTTTTCACTATCTTCAATACTTCGTGTTCCTATTAAAATAGGTTGTTTTTTTTGATGGATATTTGCAATCTCTTCAACTACAACTTGCCATTTCTTCTCTTTTGTCTCTAAAATTTGTTCTTTTAGCACCTTATATTTATTTGGTATTCTCTTTGGAATTTTCAATGTTGCTAAGTTATAAATGTGCCAAAGTTCAGATTCTAACTTTTGTAATGTTCCACTCATCCCACAAACATTTTTATAAAGTCGAAAAAACCTCTGAAAACTCATCTGAATATGAGTTTCAGTAGGATCACTTAACTCTATGCCTTCTTTTGCTTCTACAGCTTGATGCAATCCATTACCCCAAGAACGATTAGGCATTAATCTTCCAGTTTTTTCATCAACAATAACAAGCTTACCTTCAGAAATGACATAATGTGTTCCATTTAAATAAAAGTTTTTAGCAATAATTGCTTGTTTTAAAAGATACTCTCGTCGATTTTTTGATTTCCAAAGAGGGGTTAAAGCGTCAACAATACCCTCAATAAATTCTTCACCTTCTTCTGTAAAAAAAACTTCTTTATGTTTATTACTAAGTGTATAATGCTTTTTCTCTTCTAAAAGAGTCGAAACCTTTCTTGTACTAAGAATAGCATCTATCAAAGGTTTATTTTCTTTGGGGACAGAAATAATTAAAGGAATGATCGCTTCATCAGCTAAGAGACTGTCTGCTTCATCTATAATAATATTATGTAAACCTTGTATAACAGAATCATCTCTATGTTCTCTTTTTACCCCTTGTAGAAGTAAAGAATTAAAGCTTGTTGCATATGAACTTTCCATTTGGTCACGAAGAAAATCAGCTAAAATTTCATTACTCGTTGCATAAATAATTGATTTTTTATAATTATCTCTACGCTCGTCTCGTTGCATATCACCACCAACAAACCCTACAGACAAACCACAAAACTCATAAAACTCACGTAACTCCTCAGCATCTCTTTGTGCTAAATAATCATTAGAGGTTACAACATGACAGGGCTTTCCAGCCCAAGAATATAATACAGCTACCAAGCCTGCTGTAATAGTTTTTCCCTCTCCTGTATGCATTTCAACTACAAAATTTTCATACATTGCTAATGCCCCTAATATCTGTACACTATAAGGTCGTATTCCTAAAGTTCTAAATGAGGCTTCACAAATCAATGCTAATGCTTGATGTAATAATTTTCTATTTTTAGGTACAACTCCTAATTTAAATTTTGACCTATACTCTTGAACTTTTTGACTAAACTGTTCCTCATTTAATAGTTCATAAGTCAAGCTTAGTTTAGCTATTTGATTTGCTTCTTTCAATAAAAACATACGATGAGGATAAAAAGCATAAAACTTACCAGATAGCATTTGCATAAATTCATCAAAACCATCTAAAGGTTTTTCATCTTCTCTAAATACTTTTTGATCATAACTTTCTGATAAATTCATCTGCTACCCTAAATCTGATATTTTCGTTGCATTAATTGTTTAATGTAACGTGTAAACTGCTCTAGCAATGAAGCATCCGCTAACTTAATATTTAAAATACCAGAACGATGATGATACAATAAAGGATTTCCCTCTGCCATAGAAACATTCGCTCTAATCTCAAAAAAGGCTTCCATACTTTTTCTTCCAGAAGGGTCTTTTTGAGAAACCTTAATATCTCCTCCACCAAGCCAACCTAAAACAGAAGAAGGTAACATATATTGTTTATAAGGAATTAACTTAATATCATCAATTTCAATGGTACTTTCAACACTACCATGTACTTTTATAGAGGATTCCATAAGAGTAGTTTCAAATAAATTATAAGCTTCTTCTTGAAAAACAACAGCAATAAATTCAAAATTATCTTGAGGGATAATATCTCCTAAATGTGTTCCATTATTAATAAAACTATTTTCTCTAATTTTTATTTTCTTGGATATCCAAACTCCTGATACTTCTGCATAAACGAATAAATCATTTTTCTTCTCTTCTAAGACTTTAATCTTATTTTTCAAAAGTTCTACCCGTTTTTTAAGAGGTTCTAAGTCTGAGATTTCTTTTTGTGCTTTTAACTCTAATGCCAACGTTTCTTCAAGATTAACTTTTAAAGTTTCTATTTCAATCTCCATCTCTGTGTTAATAAACTTAACAATTAAATCTCCTTTTTTAAGCTCTTGACCATCAGAGACATCAACTTTTAGTAATTCTCCTTCACTTGGAGCATAAACCGAAGAGAAACCTTGAGCATACAGTACCCCAGAAGCACGAATAGAGTTCGAAAAAGGAATAAACATAAACATGATTAAAAGTGAGGCAAAGAATATCGATGAAATCAAAGTAGCTTTTGCCCTACTTTGATTTAACTCAGGATTCTTTAAAAGATAATTAAACAAACTATAAAGAGGTTTAAGAACCCATAAAAATAGAGACATAATCCCTACTATTACCCCAAGTATGAAAATCTGATCTGCTACAAAAAACATAATTGTTAAAGAAACTAAAAGTCTATATAAATAACTCAAAACTGCATAAGTATTTAACCAAAACACCTCTTTAGATGTACGACCTGGTGGAAAAATATTAGCAACTTTAAAAAGGTTCTTTCTAAAGAAATAAAAAAACTGTTGATTAGCACGTTTTGCAAGGTTTGGAATTTCTAAAACATCAGAAAGCATATAATATGCATCCAGTTTCAGTAAAGGGTTAGCATTAAAAATCAAACTTGAAACTGAACCTATAATCATTACATTAAAACTTAGAGCATGAATAAAACCATCTCCAGTATTAATCCAAATCACAGTGGCTACTGCTGCAATAAAAAGTTCTACCAGCATTCCTGCTGAACCAACAAATACTCTTTGCCACCTATTTCTAAATCCCCAACTACTACTAGCATCCATATAAGGTAATGGCGTAAAAACCAGAAACATTAATCCCAATGTATGTACCGGTCCTCCAAATTTCTTACAAACCATAGCATGCCCAAATTCATGTAGAATTTTTAATAAAAAGAGCGTAATATATAGATAAACTAAGTTATTAGGAGAGAGCATTCCTTGTACTTGAGAAGAGACTAAAGAACTATTATCAATAACTATTTTTAAAGCATAAATAATCATAACTAACCAAAGAAGAAAGCCAAAACGGCTAAAAATAGCTTTGGTTAGAGGATGAATAGAATCTAAAAACCTATTAGGATTAAATAGAGGAACTTTAATAAATAAGAAACTCATAACCTTACTTTTTAGAAACTTTCTTTTTTGTTCCTTATAGCGTTCAAACACCTCTTCACTTTGTGCTTTATTTTTAAAAAATAGTAAATTATTTAAATGTAATTGCGACAATAATTTAACTACTTCATCTTGTGTAGGTGCAATAAGAGGATATTTTGAAAGATACTCTTCCCAAATTTCTTCCACAGAAGCATCTGTATGTAACCGTACAATAAACTTATAAGCTTCAGGTTTAATCCGAAAAAACTTATTATTAAAACTATCTTTTAAGACATACCACTCTTCTCCTCTGTAGTGTTGTTTTTGCACCGTAACAGTGGTTAGTAATGAAACGTTTAATCCTGAAACAATGTGCCAAGAATTAGAAAATATTTGTTCACTCATTACTTATATCCAAAAGTATATACGTATAAACTCTACGAAATCATGTGTCAATATCCATGCAATGTTTTTTTCACCGACTTCAATTTTACTTACACCACTCATACCTGGTCTCCACCAATCTTCAGGAATACCAATCACCTTAGCTCTTCCAACAAAGACATTCCCTTCACTTTGGTCAACACTCGCCATTGGAATGATATTATCTATTTGAAAATGGTATTTTTTATCAGGAGAAGAGAGTAGTACAAATTCACCACCTAAGGTACTATTAACTTCATCAAGATAACGCTCTGGAATCTGTAGCTTAAGATACAACTCTGTTGACTGTGTTACCTTAAAAAGAACATCCCCTTTAGAAACAGGTGCACCTAAAAGTTCTTCTTTATCTCCTGCAATAATTACCCCTTCTAATGAAGAAAACATATCTGACTTCTTAAGATAATAATGTACACGTTCCAAATTTAGTTCTGATTCTTTTTTCTTAGAAAGTGCCACACGCATATCAGCCAATGAATTTTTAGCCCTCGCTTTTTCTGACTCACTTTTATATTTGTTAATATCAGCCAGTGCTTCTGCTTCCTTTAAATATAGTTCATCTTTATCAAAACTTAAAAGCTTATCTCCTTTTTGAACCTTATCTCCAACATGAACATCCACCTTGTAAACCAAACCATTAAATGGCGCCGAAACAAAAGCTACATTATCTGTTTCTAAAGAACTTACAACCTCTACTTTATAATTCCATGTTCCTAAAAGGGCATAAATTATAAAAGCTGAAACCAATACAGCAGAAAATTTTAAAAACGTATTTTTTAAACTAAAAAACTTACCTAAACTCTGTCTAGACTTTGATAGTACTCTGGCACCAATCCAACGATCTTTATCATGAATCTCTTTTAACCAAGGTGTAATATAATTAGAAAGTAAACGTAAAAGGATTAACTCTTCTTCTGAAAATGAACCATTTATTTTTTCACAAGTCATAACCCCAACAACTCGGTCATTTGTCCTAAATGGTACAGAGAAGACCTCTGTTGCTTTTGTTTTGTCTACATAATGATGATGTGCGAAAACAATGCTATCACTTATTTCATGAACAGGATAAATAATCTCTTCGTCTTGATCGGCTGCTTCTTCATACAATGCTTGTAAATCTTGTACTGTTTCCATATTCTTATCAAATTTTTCAATATGAGAAATAGCCACAGGATTAACATAAGCCCCCTTCTCCCAACCAAGACTTACTTGAGAACAATTAAATCGTGTTGCAATTTCATTAACCAAAAACATTGAAGCCAAAAGAAATTTTTCTTGAAAAATAATTTGTGATAAAATATCTAAAACCTCGATATTTAACGTATTTAGCTTCTCATCTGATAAGGCAGGAACATTCTCTGTTTTAGATGTAACTTCCTTGTTAAATAATAAATGAGGAATATCCGTATTCATCAGTGTACGTATAATCATCTCTGATAATTGTTTTGAATCTTGATACTCAACAACAAAAAAAAGAAATGATGCTGCCCCTTCTATACCTTTATCTATTTTTACAGCAAAAGCCATCTGATTCGTTATATTACAAGACTCTATAGTTACACGTTCATAGGCAAAGCCTTTTTTTACAACCCGAGCATACATACCCAATGCCAATTGTATTACTTCATCTTCTTGCTCTTTTACATTTTCAAAAGCATAACTACCCAATAAATTCCAATCTTTTTTATTACCCTCTTTTAAAACAAGTGCAAAAGGAGACTTGACTAATAAAGCAGAATACTTTAAATAATTTAATAAAGAGGTCTGCTTATCATCAGTTGACTCTCTTAAAGATTGTATATATTCTATTAGCTCTTTGGGTTCATATCTAACATCACTCTCTTGAGGCATCTAAACTCTTTTTTTCTGGTTTTGAAAAAGCATCAATATTAATTGTAGCCGAAAGCCCTGGTGTCACACGGTTTTTAAGATTAGAGAATTGTATTTTAATACGTATTAAACCACTTGCCATATCAGCAATGGGTGATATAAATGTAACTTTTCCCTTTTTGTTTGCTGTAACACTTTTTGCTTCAACAGTAAAATCAATATTGTCCCCTACTTTTAAAGTACTACTATAAGCTTCATCAATATTAATATCAATATAACAAACATTTGCATTAACCACACGTATAAATGGTTTTCCTGTCTTAGCCCACTCACCTTTTTGTACAGCAAGCTCAGTTACAACACCTGCAATAGGTGACTTAACTGTATATTTAGACAGCATTTCTCGTGCAATTCGATACTCAAGCTTCTCTTTTTTTTCATTTTCTTCCCTCATCCTAATTTCACCATTCAGGATATGATACTTACTTTCTAACATACTCAATTCATCTCGACTTACGGCACGTGTTTGATCATATAACTCTTGTGTTGAATCCAATAAAGATTTTTGAATTTCTCTATTTTTTCTAGCTGCATTTAACTGAGCTTGATCTTTCCAAATTACTTTTCGCTTATTAAGTTCTAACTCCTGTAGGTGACTCTTAAGTTTTAAAAGCTTTTGATTCTTTTTTACAAAAGAACCCTCTTTAACATAAAGTTTATCTACTGTTCCATCTAAATCAACACTTAATCGTATATCTTTAATAGGTTTTATAATCCCTACAAATGCATCTGCTTTAAGTATCATACTACTTAATAGTACTAGTCCAATTAATAATCTAAAATTTTTCATTCTTCTTTCCTTTTTTATACTTCTATTTTAATAAATTTAAATTTTCAGAGTTTCCCTGATAATCTCCCGAAAAATCTAGATCAATGTTTTGATGTACTAACAAATCACCTGTTGCTTTTAATAATAAAGCCTCAGATACTTTCCAATTAACAATAGAACTCAACCATTTTCTTTCAGTACTCATTAACTTATCTTCATACTCTAAAATATTTCTCATTCTAGACTTTCCAAGCCTCATCTTTTGGCGTTCTATGTCTAAAAGTTCAGCTTTCATTCGAACCTCTTCTCTATATTGTTCTAACTTATACTTTTCTATCTTTAATTGTTCAATTTTTGTTGTAATAACATTATAAATCTCTTTTTCAAATGACTCAATGGCTAACTCAGAATTTTTTAGATTAATCTTAGAAATCGCCAAGTTCTCTTTTGCTTGAGTATTCCCATAAATTGGCATTTCAAAATTAAGACCTACATTCCATGAAACTTGATCATTACACCTTCCAGCACTACAAAATCTTGCATTGTTTTGAATATTACTTAATCCTAAAGTAGATAAACCACTATCCAAACTTAACTCAGGTAAGAGTTGATTTTCATTATATTTTTGCTCTAGTCTCTTCGATGCCACACGTAATTCAGCCAACTGTAACTCTGGTAAATTTTTAATGGCTTTTTGATAACTTTCATCTATACTAAATGTCTCACTAGCTTGTCCAATATTTGGTATATCTTTTACAAGAAAAAGCGTTGAAGTAAATGCTGAATTAGAAACATTTAATAAAGAAAGTAATTGATTTTTAATTTCATCAATTCTTGTTTTTAAACTCATTAATTCTGTTCTTTTTTCAATAATCGAACTTCGTGCTTCAAGTACTTCTGTTTCAGGTATTTTCCCATATTGTGCCAACAGCTGAATATTTTCTAATTGTTGTTCTGAAATTGTTAAGGTCTTTGTCCAACTTTCATACAATTTTTCAGTTCCATACAAACGCCAATATAAACGAATCGTTGTTGCTACCAGTCCCATCAGTTTATTTTTATATTCTGTCTTATTAATGTTATTTCCAATTTTTGCCATATTAATCTTAGCATGGGTAACATCTTTACCCATACCTTTTAATAAAGGCTGCTTAAATGAAAGATTAAACCCATCACTATATTCAGTATCATAATCTTGAGTCTCACTAATTAAATTACTTCTTTTTTTCTGATCAGTAAATCCAACTTTCCATTCTCCCCCTGTGTCAATCAATCCACTAATACTTGTGTCAAAACTTCGCGTTCGATCACTATAACTGTCTTGAAATCCTCGTGACACCCTTTGATCAGCTGAATTGGGTACATTCGTTCTAGAAATACCTGCTGATGCTTGAAATTTTGGCTCAAAAATTCCCTCTTCTATACCTATCTTATGCTCGGAAATCTCAACTTTACTCTTTTCTGAATATAATTCAAAGTTTCGTTTCACTACCTCATTAACTAAACCATTAAGTGACAGCTCTACCAATTCACATCCGTTACAAGAGCCTGCCAATAATGACTTATCAATAGACTCCTCTATACTTGCGTGTACACTAATACTCATACTTACTAATAAAACTATAATATATTTATTATACATTTTTTCTTATCCCTTTTTTTAATTTTTTAAATTGCTATATCTTCAATCCAATATTCAATGTTTGAATTTATAATAGTTGAATTTTCATACTCTTCAGATGCATATAAATCAAACAATGGCATACCTGAGTCATATAAGAAACTCAACTGCTTATAGAAAGTTTCAAAGTTATCTTCCATAAACTGTTGCTTTCCAAATAAATCATCTAAGTCTAACTCTTCATTTACTCCATTTAGAACTAGTCCCTCTTCTGTATCTAAAGAAATCGATTCAACTAAATTTTTATCTGATTCTTCTAACTCTTCATAGAAGCCTGATAGATTTTGGCTTGTTAACTCTAAGCTAGACTCTAATGTAGCAAAAATATAGACTGCTATAGCACTTTCTGCCTCTTCAAAAGAGAACACTTCATTATCAATCACTAAAACATTCTCATCAGAATTGAATACTAAATTTTCTTCATCACTTGCTAATGAATTTAAACTTGTCGATGTTACTGCAACTTGAATTCCTCTATTTTCAGTAATCTCAATAGCATTGTTATCATCATCAAATGAATTAACCGTTAAATGAAACTCTGAAGCATTAATATTTGAATCTTCATTGTTATTGGAATCTAAAACAGAATTAACGTTTGAAACATTTAATGAAACGGTATTCCCATGCGTAATAAGGTTTGAGATAAAGACTGCACCACTCGCTGTATAGTCAATATTTCCAACATTCGAAACTGTTTCCGTCTCAGCATCCATAATAATATTATCATCTGCCTCATAAGTAATATCACCTTCAACATCAATATTTTGATTTTGAATAATACTACCTCCAGCTTTGATTATTAGACTACCTCCTACTTCTACAAATTGATTTAATAATAAATCACCTTTGCTATTTACATTCATAGACCCTGAAACAGTCATTTGTTCTAAACTTGTATTACCTCCTGAATTACTATTAAAGTTTCCAGCACTTACATTGGTACTGCTACCGTCTCCCATAATGAAGTCATTTCCAGCTCTAACACTCATGTCTCCACCCATTACGCTGGTATTGGCATTTTGATTAATGTTTGCATCTGCATTTAATGTCAATCTTCCACGAATGTTCATATCAGCATTTTGAGTAATATTCTCAGCCTGCATACTTGTACTTAAGCCAGCTGTAATCGTGCCACTTAGTAACAACGATTTTCCTGCATTTACATTCATACTCCCTGATACATTTACCGTTTGTAAAGTCGTATAACTTCCTGAAGTACTATTAAAGTCTCCAGCACTTACATTGGTACTTGTACCTTCTGCCATCAAGAAGTCATTAGCAGCTGTAACTCTCATACTTCCACCCATTACGCTTGTATTAGCATTTTGGTTTATATTGCTGTCAGCACTTAATGTTAATGCTCCTCCAATACTTATATCAGCATTTTGAGTAATGTTCTCACCATGCATATTTGTATCTAAGCCAGCTGTAATTGCACCATTTAAGAGTAACGCTTTATTAGCATCTACTGCCAGACTACCATTGGATATTAGCATCGTATTTAAAGTACTTAAACCTTCAGAAGTACTACTAAAGTTACCTTCTTTCACAGTCGTACTTGTACCTTCTGACATAATAAAGTCATTTCCTGCTGTCATACGTATATCATTAACGGTAAGCGTATTAGCATTTTGAGTAATGTTATTACCAGCATTAATAGTTAAGGTCTTACTCACATCTTGTTCTGCATTTTGTGTAAAGTCATTACTAACTTTAATATCTAGTACACCACCAACGCTAAGTTTTGCTTCTTGGCTTACATTTGTAGCAGTTAATATTGTCTCTAGACCACTTTGAACAGTATTGTTTAATATCATCTCATTCGCAGTTGTCACATTCATACTCTCTGAGATGTTCATGGCTTGAAGGGTAGTATCACCTTTAGCATCAGCAAGTAACTTACCAGCACTAACAGTTGTACTAGTGCCTTCTGACATTATGAAATTATTTCCTGCTGTAACATTCATATCACCAACTGAGCTAGTATTAGCATTTTGACTGAAATTTTCACCAGCTGCTATTGTGCTACTTCCACCAACAATCATTTCTCCATCTTGGCTAATGTTTAAACCATTTAAGCCAGTATCTCCAGTAACATTCAAGGCACCTGCAAGTACAACATCCTCATCAGAATCAACCTCCATACTTCCTGACACGTCCATCATCTGTAGGGTAGTATCTCCCTCTACAATACTATTAAAGTTTCTAGCACTTACATTCGTACTTGTACCAGCTGCCATAATGAAGTCATTTCCTGCTGTCACGGTCATGTCGCCACCTGTTACAGTCGTATTGGCATTTTGGTTCATATTTGCATCTGCATTTAATGTTAATGCTCCACCAATCGTCATCTCACCATCTTGAGTAATGTTCTCACCATGCATATTCGTATCTAATCCAACTGTAATCGCAGCACTTAATAACAACTCTTTTATGGCATCAACATCCATTGTTCCTGATACATCTACTATCTGTAATGTTGTATTAGCTCCTGATCTACTATTAAAGTTTCCAGCACTTACATTGGTGCTTGTACCATCTGCCATAATGAAGTCATTTCCTA
>CACVAP010000032.1 GCA_902727895.1 uncultured Sulfurovum sp. | reverse complement strand
GAGAAAATGGTCAACATGATGAAGGGTTATTGGTAGGAGATGGAACAGAAGCTCTTATTTATAACAACTGGATTGAGAATGGTTCAAGTATAAAAAAAGGTCATGGGGTTCAACTTAATGGTTTTGGGAATACACATATGTTTAACAATGTGGTTGTAAATTTAGGAATAGATGAAAATAGAACAGGACGTACAGCACCATTTAATAAAAAAGTAGTCTCTATATTAACAATAACAGTTCATCATTTTCAAACGATAAAAATGATACGTTTAAAATTTATAACAATACCTTCGTGGGTGCTCAAGATCATGCATTTGAAGCCTATACACCCCAAGATATCGAATTAAAAAATAACATATTTACAGGATATATGGCACAACCAAGTATCTCTTCTCCTACTTCAGTACTTGATGTTTCAAATATATATGAACAAAATTTGTCTTTAGTAGGTTTTGTTGATTTAGTAAATAAAGATTTTCGTTTACAGCATAATTCGATGGCTGTAGGTACAGGTATAAACACCCAATTGGCATTTGATTATAATCGTTCAAGTAGACGCAATAATCTCTTTGATGTCGGTGCTTATGGATATGATGGAACTCCTGCAAGTGACATTCCAACCTTAAGAATTATTACCCCTTCTACACACGAACCTATTAGAAAAAAAGCTGTTTTTGTAGAAGTTGAACTTGTTAATCCTCTAAATATTATTAATAAAGTTCAAAAAGTTCAATATGTTTTAAACGGTAAAATTATTGGAACAGATGATCTTCCAAAAGTAACAGAGCATTGGATAGGTGCACAAAAACTCAAGCCTGGAAACAATGAATTTTATGCCATAGGAATACATGATAATGGACAGATTACAAGATCACCTAGTATTAATATAAGAGTTTACTTATAAGCTTTATTAATTTACTAAAAACAGAGAAAGTTTATATACACTTCATGAATACTTAGATATTCTTTCTCTGTAATTTATCAACCAAAGAAATTAATATCTTTTTCATATTCTGGTGAAAAAATTCCTATATTATTCTCACATCTCCCCATAAATCTTCTTCTCAATAATCCAAGACAATAAAAACATTCCCAAGTAAGCCATAGCCAATCCAAATATAACAGCAATCGAACTCTCTGAAAAATAACGGGTTACATAGAAAAACACTAAAAAGAAGCCTAACCCACTTAAACGAATAAAGAGTGCCGAAGTAAATGCTCCAGAGGCTTTAATGAACGCTACTTGATAAGCATTTAGCATGATGAAGACGAAGAAAAAACTTAAATGGCTTAGGTATAAATAGGCATCTGCATAGTTCGCTGGAAAAATTAATGCTATTAGGTACTCTCCTAAGAGATAAAAGATGACAATAAAAGACAAACTCACTATAAAACTGAAACGGTAAAACCATTTTTTGAGTTTTGCTATTTCTTCTTTGTCTTTTTGATAAAACAATTTACTCAATTCTGGTAACAAAAAACGAAATACAGGAAAAACAAAAAGTGCAATCATGGCTATGAGTATGGGTTTGGTTACAACTTGAAAGTCACCTAGTTCATCTAAAGAGTAGTAATGACTAAAAAAGAAAACTGACATATAAATAAGCATCATCCCTGAGCTAAACTCTAAGGTTGAGATAAGTGACTTTTTAATGAACTGACGCATATCTGAGTCTATAATAACCCTTTTAATAACAGGTTCTTTACTCTTCTTTGATTTTAATATAAAAATATAAATAGAAAGTGAGAAAGAAGCCATGGTACTCATAATAAAAAGTGATTGAATCCCTTTAACTTCTGCCACATAAAATGCCATTGCAAACCAAAATATGGACAATAATGGTTCTATAAAACTGCTACGGTTCATGACTTTATAGAGTCGATACATGGCAAGTTGGTTACTTAGGTAAAGGTAAAGACTCATTGAAAATACTGTCGCTACCAAATACCAGTAGTCAATGTTTACACCCAGTTCATGTTTGACATAAGGAATGACAAATGCCCATGCTACCAGCATGGCTACTAAAATAAAATAACGGAAGATATTAACAATTCCTCTGTCATCTTTGATTTTGTTATAACTCACTACCATGGAAGAGCGAAAGCCAATAAGGACTAAAAGAGAAAAAGAAAAAATATCAATGGCTGTGTAGTAAAGGGCTAAACTCTCTTTGTCTATAACCATGGCAAGATAAACTTTTAAGCCCAAACCTAAAAGTACTGAAAAGAGTGCAATCCAAATGGCTGCATAAAAATGTTGTTGTATTGTTTTTGTCATCTCTGTTCCCATGATTTTTAGTTCTTATAAAAAGTATAGGAAATAAATGTTCCTAAAAAAAGTGCACTCTTCGTTTCAACCAAAGGTGAATCTTCAAAACTCGTTCCATCAATATTAAAATGCGATGCAAAAGCACCATAGTTCCATCTGTCTTGTTTATATTTAAAACTAATGGTATTACGGTAACCATTGTAACCAGCTTCAGCATCATAAGCTTGTCTTTGTGCTGTTGCATAATTTGGCGTTACCCCATAAAAATAATTATGGTAAGTTTTATCTGCCCAAATAGGACCTGTTTTTAATTTAAATTGAAACTTGTCTTGTTTATACCTATAATTCAAATTGGGAGCAACGAGGAAACCTTGGCTCTCATACTCTTTAATATCTGTAGAAATTACAGCTCTTAGTGGTAATTTAAAAGATACTTTATGATGTTCATCTTTATAAAACCTATAATTTAAACGAGGACCAACTTCAAGAGCAAAATCTAAGTCGTTCATACCCTCTCTTGATTTTGCATTCTCACTGTCTACAGGTAAAGAACCTCCTAAACTTAAATCTAATGTTAAGTCTTTACTGTCAAAGAACTTGTATTGCAGTCCCCCTCTTCCAAGCTTTGTCTTGCCACTTTCATAACGAATATACGGTAAAGGTGAAATAAACTCATTGCTAGATTTTGAACCAATATAACTGGGGTAAGTCACCACACCCATTCCTAAACCAAGTTCATACTTACTCTCACTTGAATGCAATGTAGAGAATAAGAGTAGAGATAAAAATATATTTTTCATGTTCTTTCCTTCTGTAATTAGCCTAGTATTTTACTCTTTTATACTACTAATTAGATTTTTTAATTTTAATAGTTTAACCCAAACATGAAGAACTTTGTAGGTAAAAAATGTTGATTTATAATTATAACCTTATCTTAACTAAAGAGGATATGAAACCTTTTGACACATCTATATGAAGTATTTATAATTATAAATAACCTTTAAAGTTAGAATTAACATGAAAAATATGAGTATCCAAAAATAGTCTTGCTGTTTATTCAAATTTATTTTGGAAACTACAAAAAGCTAAATTAACAACTTTAATTTAAGGATAAAATAATGGGAATAGATAGTTTATTAATACCAGCCGTAATGTTTTTTGCACTGGGTGTTACTGCAAAACTTATAAATTCAGATCTTAAGTTTCCTGAGGGAATGACCAAAGGTATCAGTATTTATTTGCTAATGGCAATTGGATTAAAAGGTGGTATGGCACTTGGTAAGGCAGATTTTCAACTGGCTGTCGAGTCAATTATTTGGGCAACAATCATAGGTTTTATTTTACCAATTATCGGTTATGGTTTACTACGTTTTAGAAATAAAATAAATCCATTTGATGCTGCAGCCATCGCTGCACACTATGGTTCAGTAAGTGCAGCAACATTTTTAACAGCTGTAGCATTTTTAGAAATGTCTGGCGTTACTTACGAAAGTTATCCAATTGTAATGATGGTTATTATGGAATCTCCAGCGATTATTGTGGGACTGATGATTGCAGCCTTTACTAGAAAACGCTTGGCAGCCAAAGAAGGAACAGGAAAAGTTAAAACAGAATGGGGACCACTTTTACATGAAGCCTTCACAAATGGTAGTGTTGTTGTTTTACTGGGTGCACTTATTATTGGGGCTACAGCATCTCCTGAATCTCTTACAAAAGTTATGCCGTTCACACAAGATATTTTCATGGGTGTTTTATGTCTTTTCTTATTGGACATGGGTATGGAAGCTGCGAAGAAATTGGACACTCTTAAAAAAGCAGGAGTTACACTTGTTGCTTTTGGTGTGATCATGCCATTAATTGGAGGGAGTCTTGGTATTATTATAGGTGGAACAATGTTAGGTTTCTCTGTAGGAGGAACTTTCCTATTAGCTATTTTGTCTGCTAGTGCTTCATACATTGCTGTACCTCCAGCAATGCGTTATGGTGTACCAGAGTCAAATCCATCTTACTACTTAACATTGTCTTTAGGTGTTACTTTTCCATTCAACGTGGTTATTGGAATCCCACTTTTCTATCAAATGACAATTTGGTATATTGGAACTTAAAAAAGTAATTTATTAGAATAAAAGGAGTAAAAAATGTCAATAAAAATGTGTACAGGAAAATCAATACAGATTGTTATCAATAGTACTTTTGAAAATAAACTGATTCAAATTCTTAAAAAAAATGGTCTCACAGGCTACACGCAACTAAGTGCGCGTGGTGATGGTGAGTCAGGTGTTCAAGATGGACACTCTGAAGGAGAATCGAATGTGATGTTCATTGTCTTAGCCTCTGATAATGCTGCTGCTACTTTAATAGAAGAATTAAATAAATACAGAAATATGGGTTACCATATCTTTGTATACACCCATATTGCAGAAGTTTTAAACTCTGATAAAATACAAATCTGTAAATAATTCTTTCACTACTACATCTCTAAGCCAAATTTATAATAAAAATTATAAATTTGGCTATCTTTTTTAAGTTTTATCCCTTCAACTGACATTTTTAAACTACCAATACATTAATTTTTCCTATATACTCTAAGTGACATAAGTTATTAAAGGACACATTATGAAAAAACTATTGATACTACTTAGCATACTTACAACATTAATCTTTATAGGATGTAGTAACAAAAAGCACGAACCTCTTCCTACGGTTGAAAAAGTAGAACTGGAAAAATATTTAGGAACGTGGCATGAAATTGCCCGTTATGAACACTTTTTTGAAAAAGGTTGTAGTAATGTTAATGCTACTTACAGTATGAGAGATGATGGGAAGATTCATATTCAAAACCGTTGTGACAAAGAGGGGAAGATGACTGAAGCCATTGGAAAAGCTTACCCTGTAGATGAAAATAATAGTAAACTCAAAGTAAGTTTCTTTGGACCTTTTTATGGTGACTACTGGATTTTGATGTTAGATGAAGATTATAAATACGTTGTTATTGGTGAACCTTCACGTGAATACTTATGGATACTTTCACGAACCCAAAAGATGGAACAAAAAACCTTAGATATGATTTTAGAGAAACTACCCATCTTAGGTTATGCTATAGAACCACTCATCTGGACACCTCAAAACCCATAAAATTTTTAAACTGACATTTTCTACCTACTAAAAAACTCCTTTTCGCTATAAAATACTTCTCATAAAAATAGCGTATAAAAGGAAAACTATGTCACACAAGCTACAAGGTCTCTATGTTATTAGTGATGATGTTTTAACCCCTAATAAAACAATTATAGAGCAGATAACCCAAGCACTTGAGGGTGGTGCAAGAATTGTGCAGTTACGGAACAAACAAGGCACCTTAGAAGAGATAAAAGCATTGAGTATTGAAGTACAAGAGCTTTGTCACAAGCACAATGCCCTTTTTGTACTCAACGACCAAATAGAACTTGCCATAGAATTAGATGTTGATGGACTGCATATTGGTCGAAGTGACCATCATCGTTTTGAAGAAATTCGTAAAGACTTTAAAGGCATTATAGGTGTCTCTTGTTATGACTCCATAAGCATGGCAAAAGAGTTTGAAAAGATGGGTGCTGACTATGCTGCTTTTGGCTCTTTTTTTCACTCACCCACAAAACCAAATTCAAATGTCATTGACCTACGTGTACTAGAAACAGCACATGAACAGTTAAATATTCCAGTTTGTGCCATTGGTGGGATTAACCTTTCCAATGTGCAAGAACTACTTAACCATAAACCCGACATGATTTCAGTCATTAGTGACATATGGTCAACCGATGACATTAAACAACAAGCCCAAAACTACACAAAACTATTTTAAAGGAAACAACATGAAATTATCAATTGCACTAGAGTGGTTCTTAAACCCTGATCATTTACCTATTATCGCTGGAATTCAAACAGGAAAATACAAAGAAGTTGGTTTAGACATTAACCTTATAGAACCCGAAGATCATTATGATGGATTTGAACTTTTAGAAAAAGGTGAAATTGACTTACACATTAACGAGCCTTTACATCTTTTTGAACATCATTTCGATGGCATCAAATCTTTAGGTTGTTACTTTGAAACACGTGGTGGGGTTATGATTCGAAAATCAAGTATTGAAAAGCTACGTAACAATGAACCAATTCGCATCACCACACCTGCATCAAATAAAATTACCAATACCATTGGTTTTGAGATTTTAAAACGTTATGCCAACAAAGAAGGTTTTGCCTTAGACAAAGAAAATGTAGACTTTATAGAGACTGACTTTTACCACATAAAAAATATGAAAGAGCAAGACTTTGATGGTGCTTGGTTATGTTTTTATAACTTTGAAGGAATTGAAGCTGAACATGAAGGGTTTGAAAATCTATTTATAGACCAACTCATCTCACCTTATCCAAACTTTTCAGCGTTAGAGTTAATGACCAGCGAAGCAACGTTAAACAATAAAAGCGAAGCCATAGAAAAATTTGTGGCTGTAACCAATGAGATGACACGTTACTGTCAAAAAAACAGTGAGTTTGCCAAAACAGTTTTCTATGACTACAGTAAACAAGAGAAGTCAGAGTTAATGGATAAAATTATTGATGACACTTTAGAACGTTTTGAGTACTTAAAAAGCGATGCTGTGCGTTGGAAAGATTTGGCTGATTTCTTAGCTGAGCTGGACATTGTAAAGCTAGATAATACAGCTTATGATAAGATTTGGTAAGAACATATGAAAATAGCATTATAATAAAAAAACCAAACAAGGATATTCTATGTTAGAAAAATTACTTTACACAGGAATTGGTGCAGCTTCACTCTTTAAAGACAAAGTTGAAGAGGAGATAAAAAAACTTGAAGAGAATGGCAAAATTAAAACAGATGATGCCAAAAGTTTTTTAGAATCTATTGAGACTAAGGGAAAAGAAGAAGAGGAACGTGTTAAAGATGCTATCAAAACAGCCCTTAAAGAGGTTATTGCAGAGTTAGATTTAGCCACTAAAGCAGACATTGAAAAACTCAAAGAGGATTTAACATCAAAAAATTAAAATACTATAGTCCCAGACGGGTCTATGCTGTTTTTGCCTTTATGTTAACCCTCTATTTAATTATAAAACGTAAAGAAAAGTTTTGGGGCATGAAACCCCTAGAACCCATTGCATTAAAACAAAGTGTTATTACTTTGGGGGCTAGTTTTATTAAACTGGCTCAAGTACTTGCAACACGATCAGACTTTTTTCCTGAACATTATCTAGTCGAACTTAAAGAACTACATGACCAACTTCCAGCCATGAAGGATGATGAATTTAAAAAAGTTTATGACAAGGCTTTCGCTGATAAGAACAGCTTTAAAACTTTTAATACCCAGCCCATCGCTTCTGCTTCAGTAGGACAAGTTCATGCTGCAACTCTAATGGATGGTACTAAAGTTGCTGTAAAACTCTTGCGTTATAACATTGCAACACAAGTAAAAGCTGACATTCGTATTATTAACTTTTTTAACAATATTTTTCAACCTCTTTTTAGTACCTATACAAAAAACTCCATTGATGCTGTTGTTAATGAGTTCTCTAAAATGATTCTCCAAGAGGTCTCCTTTAATCATGAACTTCAAAACCTAAAAACTTTTTCAGAGGTTTATAAAGAGAGTAACATTAGATTTCCAAAACCTTATGAAGCGTTTTGTAGTAATGAAGCTTTGGTAATGAGTTTTGAAGAAGGGTTTCGTTTTGATGATAAAGAGAGACTTTTAGAACATAACATTGACTTTAAGCCCCTAATTGCGAACTTAGTAAACTTTTATACAGAGCAAATGTTAATTCAGGGTTATTTTCATGCTGACCCTCATCCTGGTAATTTACTGGTTTCTAAAAGTGGCGAACTTATTTTACTTGACTTTGGTATGGTTAAACGTGTGCCTAATGACACACGTATCGCTATTATTGAACTCATCAAAGCAGCTAATGAACAAGACTATGAACTTTATATCTCGGCTAACAAACGTTTAGGTACGATTGCTTATGAAGCACCCACAGCAGAACTAGCAGAATTTACCTCTAAAATGTTCAGTATATTTTCAAATGAAAACCTTAACAGCGAATCCATGCAAGAACTTGCGTTTGATGTATTGTCATCGACCAAAGATTTACCATTTAAACTTCCCTCTGATGCCATTTATATTTTACGGGTTAGTGCTATTATAGAAGGTTTAGGAACAACCTACATTGAAAACTTCAATGGTATAAAAGACATTTTACCCATACTTCAAGAGAACATCCCAAAAGCTTTAGGAGCAAAAGACGGCTTTAAAGATCAAATAGAAAAAGGCATAAAACAAACCCCTTTCTTTTTACAAGATTTACAAACTTCTGTACAAAAAATGGCACAAGGAGAAATAACCGTTAATGCCTCAAGAGATCAACTCACATGGATAGCCAAAGAGCTTAAAGAGTATTTTCGTCCTTTGGTTCAAGGTTTTGTGTTGATGCTTAGTAGTTTTTTTGTTTTGCTTTATGATAAGGACTTGAAAGAGATTGCTTTGGTTTTGTTTGGGTTGGGGGTTGTTAGGGTTTTTTATAGGGTTTAAGCCTTTATACTAGAGCTACAATATATTACAATTTGACATATTTTATAAGCTCCAAAATAAAACGCGATATAATACATTAGTAAGAGTATAGATTAGGAAAAATATGGATTATAAAAATAAGCTATTAGAAATTTATGATGAAGCAGTAAAAGAGATTAATTATCGTGAAAAGTTAACGAAAGAAGTATTAGAGAACATTACTATACTATCAGAAAAATGTTTCAGTCAGAAAGGTGTCTATACTGTTTTTGTAACATTGAGTATTTATAAAATTCTTCATAAGCAACAGGATATTAGGAACCATCAAACGCAAATTGCTAATGGGTTCTCTGCACGTACGATAGATACAAATTACATTACACCAACATTAAAAGCATTAGGTCTACCATCTATGGCAGAGACTGGTTGGCTTACTCGCTCGTTAGAACAACCTTACCCTTATACACTAGACTATGAAGGAAAGATTAGTAATAAAAAAGTTAAAAAAGCTTTCTTAGAATTATTGGATACGATTGAAGTTCAAAAAAATAATCCTAAATACATATTAGTTGAACTGTTACGACAAATTATTATTATTCAACAAGCTAGTAAAATAACCATTAACCCCCTTCAAAATCCTGAAAAACTGACTATTTCTAAAACCATAGAGATATTAGATAAACAATTTTCCTTTAACTATAAAGCTACTTCAGGTTCTAAATTACCTGTCTTAGCATTTTATGCTGTTTATCAGATACTTATTGATGAAGTATCAAGATACAATCGTTGTCATTTAAAAAAGCTTGGAAGTCATACAGCAAGTGATAAAACTTCTAAAAGTGCTGGAGACATAGAGTTATTTGAAAATGAAAAACTTTTTGAAGCAATAGAGATTAAACTTGATAAAGCCATTAACTCAAATATTCTTAGAATTGCTAGAGAAAAAATTGTAAGGTATGATCCAAAACGATATTATATTCTTTCCTATTCTGAAATTAATGAAAAAGATAAAACTGCGATAAATGAAATTATTGAGGAAGTAAAGAATACACATGGTTGTCAAATTGTAGTTAATGGCGTTCTATCAACCTTAAAATATTACATGCGATTAATATCAGACTTAGAAAAATTTATAACTATCTATTCAAACTTAATAGAAAAAGATACAGAACTCAAAACAATCCATAAAGAAAAGTGGAATGAATTTGTATTGGAGTTGTCATCATGAATTATAAGTTTATTGATTTATTTGCTGGCATTGGTGGTTTTAGACAAGGTTTTGAAAAAATAGGTTTTGAATGTGTTTTTAGTTCAGAAATGGATAAACATGCACAGGAGATGTATTATACCAATTTTGGGGAAAAGCCTTATGGAGATATCACTAAAATAGAGGTTAAAGATATTCCAAATCATGATATTTTATTAGCAGGTTTTCCATGTCAACCATTTAGTATTGCAGGTGAGAAGAAAGGATTTAACGATACAAGAGGAACACTTTTTTTTGATATTGTGAGAATTTTAAAAGATAAAAAACCAAAAGTAGTAGTTCTTGAAAATGTAAAACATTTTAAAAGTCATGATAAGGGGAATACCTTAAAAATTGTTTTACAAACATTGGAAGAGTTAGGATATACAACAAACTGGAAGGTATTGAACGCAAAAGATTTTGGTGTTCCTCAAAACAGAGAACGAACCATTATTGTTGGAGCATTAAATGGCGTAGCTTTTGATTTTAATCGTTTAGAGACAAATACGGGAGTTGTTTTAAAAGATATTTTAGAACTTGGAGAATTTGACTACTTGGATGAGAGTGAATATACCATTATTCAAAATCCTAAAAAACAACTTTCTGGACTAATTTTTAACGGATATCGAAATAAAAATATACGTACTAAAGGGGTTAGAGAAAATACAGAGCACCTTTCAAGAGTACATAAACAACCAAATCGCATCTATTCATCAGAAGGTACACACCCTACGCTCTCTTCCCAAGAATCATCAGGAAGATATTTTATCTATCATGATGGCAAAGTACGAAAATTGACACAAAAAGAGTGTTTTAGACTAATGGGTTTCCCTGATACTTTTAAATTAATTGGTGGTCAATCTAAATTGTATAATCGTATTGGTAACTCAATTGTTATTCCAATGGTTGAAGCCATTGCAAAAGAAGTAAATATTCAATTATTGAATGAAAAATTTTTACTAAACTACACTGAGCAACCTAAACAAGGTAGTTTATTTGACTTCTTGGATGTTGGGTAGAACAATTTAAAGTTTTAATTCATCCTTCTACTCTTTAACAATAGTAATAACCAATTCACCCACCGTAAACCCAAATTTTTTCATTTTAGAATGGTTAATAATCACTCCGTCTTCTTGTAAATGCAACCAATCTTGTACAGCAATGTCTATGGTGTCATCACCATAAGGTACTCGCATGGTGTAATCTATCATG
Source organism: uncultured Sulfurovum sp. (assembly GCA_902727895.1). Taxonomy (GTDB): domain Bacteria; phylum Campylobacterota; class Campylobacteria; order Campylobacterales; family Sulfurovaceae; genus UBA1140. The sequence goes on along the minus strand of CACVAP010000032.1, from coordinate 29,242 downwards.
ACGGTATTACCATTAACCACCATAGGAGCATCTCCTACAATATCTCCAGCAGTACCTATGAACTTTTTAGGGTCAGATGTAGGGGTTAATGTCCAAACACGATGTTGCTTTTCACCATCATTATAAACAAAGTGTTCATCTAAAGTTCCAATGCCTTTGGCATCCCAACTTCCTAGTAAATCGCCTTTGAAACTACGAATAATTTTACCGTTGTAATCTTTAACAATACCATAAGCTGTCATTTTACCGTTGAAATACTCTTGAGGAACAAATGCTGGTTTACTCTCTTTAAAATCATCAATATTCATTGAAGAGCAAGCCATGAAAGATATGGCTGTAAAAGAAATGATTAAGCTTTTTAAAATCATGATACTAATCCTTTGTTAAGATGCATGTTTTGGTCGCGTGAAAAAACCAGTTGAACCAGACCAATATTTCTAGTAGTAAAGGCAGACTCACAATAACTAAGATACATTTTCCACATACGGATAAAGTAGTCATCAAAACCTAAAGCTTTCACCTCATCGAGTTGGTCTGTAAAGTTTTTGTCCCAAATATTTAAAGTTTTGGCATAGTCCTCAGCAAACTCTTCTAAGTGTAGAAGATTAAGTCGTGTATTTCTAGCTGTTATCTCTAAGACTTTGTTGACACTTGGAAGGTGTCCTCCTGGGAAAATGTACTTTTGAATAAAGTCAGTACTTTTTGAATAAGCAGTATAACGCTGGTCGGGAATGGTAATCACTTGCATTGCCAATACACCACTTGGCTTTAGTAGGCTTTCACACTTAGAAAAGAACGTGGCAAAATACTCTGCTCCTACAGCTTCAAACATTTCAACAGAAATAATAGCATCAAAAGTTCCTTCAATGTCTCTGTAGTCTTTGAGTAAAATATCTATTTGTTCTTCTACTTCTGCGAGTTTAAAACGCTCTTCACAAAGTGCTTTTTGCTCCACACTAAGCGTAACCGTTGTCACCTCACAGTTCAGTTCTTTGGCTAAGTAAATTGCCATCGCACCCCAACCAGAACCAATCTCTAAAACCTTTGCACCTTTTTGTATGCCTAACTTATTGGCAAGATGTTGAATCTTATATTGTTGTGCTGTATATAAGTCATCTTCTTTATTTTTAAAAATAGCCGAAGAGTACATCATGGTATCGTCCAACATCAATTTGAAAAAATCATTCGACAAGTCATAATGTTCAGCAATATTCTTTTGTGAACGGGTCTTTGAATTTTTACGTAATAAATGTTTAATACGATTCACAAAAGGAAAAATGTTTTGTACCCTATTTTTAGAATAGTCCTCACTCTTAGTTCCTAATTTATGCGAGTTAATCAATGCCAAAGTAATTAAATCACTAAGCATAGGGGTGTCAAAATCAGCATCCATATAGCTTTCTGCAAAACCAATGTCTCCATAAAGTGCTAGACGCTGAAAAAACTTATGAGAGTGTACGGTTACGTCTACCACAGGTAGACCTTTGTTTCCATAAGTATGCGTTGTTCCACAAGGATAAATCACCGTTAGTGTTCCTTGTTCAATTTTTTGAAAATAGTTATGTCCTATTTTATTCCAAAAACCTTTCATTTTAATATCTCCTTATTTGATCTTTTGCTGTAACGCTGTTAAGTTTTAAGCCTTTTATATAAAGCTTTAATGATTGCCAAAGTGTTCGGGTAACGACTCTAAATGTTAAAAAAATATGACGAAAAAATATACTTACACTATTTTTTGAATTAAACACCAAAGACTTACTTTGCAATGAAGCAATGAGTGTTTTTTCATTGTCCTCATAAAGGGTGATACTTATATTTAAATGCTGATTGTCATAGTCAAGCCTAAAGTCATAAACCCCATCACGTTTTAAAAAAGGTGAAACATACATGTCTTTTTTAACAGACCCTTTGTACTGTGTGCCTTCAGTCTGTTCAAGTAGCACAGGGTAAACGATTCGTCCTCCATTGTAATTGTGTACTTCTACCAGTATTTCGGTTGGTTTATTGGCTTCATTAAAAAGCACAAGCACTGAAATAGGATTAAATACATAATTGAACATACGAGGAAGGGTTAAAAAACGCATGGACGCAGGGGTGCTAATGTCAAAAGTTTTTAAAAGTTGCTCTACATTCTCTTCAAAATCTTTAGAGCTACCAAAATGGTCTTTGGCATTAAAAGTGAAAAGACCAAAGCTCTTGGAAGAAAAAAACTTATTTTTTAAACTTTTTAAATCACTCATATTAATGTCAAGAAGAAAAAAAGGATAAGTAAAATCATGCTTCTTGGGTATAAAGCGTTTGTGGTAAACCGTTCCTTCGTAAAATAGATGACTCATAAGCCACAACCAAAGTCTTTTGCAACACTATTAGCACTCCAAAGTCCATCTTCATGGAAACCATAACGCCAGTAAGCACCAGCATAATAGGTATGATTTACACCAGATATTAACCATTGTTTCGATTGAGCGTCAATGGCTTCTTTGTTAAACTGTGGATGTTCATAAGCAATACGTTCAATCACATGGTCGATGTTTTCTGTCTCATTTAAAGAGACGAAATAGTTCTTTTTAGAACTTAAGTTCTGTAAACGATTAATCCAATACGAAAGGGTAACCGTACCTTTGTCATCATTTTGTTTATAGTTCCATGCAGCATAAATCTTTTCATTAGGGTAAAGTGCTTTCTCATCATTATGTAAAAGTGCATCATTTTGTTTGTAAGAAAATTTAGAAAGTGTTTGGTACTCATCACTTGAAGCATCATTTAAAAGTTTTAAGGCATCAGGAGCATGCATGGCGAGTACCACTTTATCATATTCAGACATATGACCATTAGCATGATGTAGGACAACGCCTTTTTCCTGACGTGTGATAGCTACCACATCTGAATTTAAAATAATATTTCCTGAAATATGCTCTTTGATTTTATTAACATAATTAACCGAACCATTACTGACCGTTAACCATTGATGTTGGGTACTAACCCCTAAAAGACCATGATTTTTAAAGAATTGTAAAAATGTCTTTGCTGGAAAATTATGCATTTCATCACTTGGTGTTGACCAAATGGCAGCACCCATGGGTAAAATGTACTGTTCTTTAAAAGTTTTTCCATAAGGCTCTAAATACTCACCTAAACTTTTATCAAGTTCAAGAGTTTTATTGTCTACATCATAATTGGCTTTTTTATTAAAATGCATAATGTCATAAATCATTTTGTAATGGCTCAAAGAAAAGAGGTTTTTCTTCTGGAAAAAGAGTCCACCAAGGGTTTGTGCGTTGTAGGCTTTATGGGTTCTTTTATCCCAAAATCCAAAACTCATGTCGGAGTTCTCTATCTTTACATCCAGTTTCTCAAAAAGTTTGGTTAAAAGAGGATAAGTCTCATGGTTAAAGACTAAAAAACCTGTGTCAACCCCAAACGTTTTACCCTCTTCTTCTATTTGAGTGGTTCTAGCATGTCCACCCAAACGACCTTCTTTTTCATAAAGATCAACTTCATGTTTTTGACTTAAAAGATAGGCAGTACCTAGTCCACTAATTCCTGCTCCGAGTACAGCTATTTTCATTTGTATTTTCCTTCTTCATCTTGAAGCGTGTAAATGAGGTCTTTAATTTTCATTACACCAGAGAGTTGTTTTTTGATTTCTTCTAATATATTTTGAGGCATGGAAGGTTTACGTGACATAATCCAGACTTGTTCAAATGAATCATCTGCTATAAGTGCATACTGATATGCCTTATCAAGATAATAAATTTTATAATTCTCTGTAAATATCCAAAAATAAGTCATATCAAGAGAAGCCATACTTTTTCCATCTACTGAACTGGCTGTTCCTTCATACTCTATAAGTTCAGCTCCTATTTTGCTATCAAAACATCGATTAAACACTTTATACTCTAAAGGTTCAACAAGTTCATACTCAACAGAGGAAGCCACACATTTTTCTTGATACTCATTATAAGTTCTTGCAATCTCATACCATAAACCAGAGAACTTTTTGTCGTCAACATAACTTATGGGATTTAAACTATTGGCATAAACAGTAGTAGATATTAAAAATATTAAAAGTAAATTTTTCATACTCATATTTTATAACATGTAATGCTTTGTTGGTAGTGCTTAAATGTTAGTTCATCGTGAAACGATTAATTTAAAAACGTAAGCGTACCAATGCTTCTAACTCTACGCTCTTTCCCACTCTCTCTTCTATCTTTAATTTTAGTTTCTTTATCTCTTGCTTTGTGGGTGATTCGGCAAGTAAGAGTTCACATTTAATGACTTCCACTTTTTCATCTCTTGAAAGTGATACATTTTGAAGAATGATTGTTTTACCTTCAACTTCAAATCGATGATGTTCTAAACGAGAAATTACCCTAGAGTCTTCCACAATGGTCACAAAAGAATCCAAAAGTGGAATCGTAATCAAAATAGAAAAAAGTAAAGTATAAAAAAGACCTTTTTGTGCTCGTTTAAGTGGTGCGAACCCTTTGACAAAAAAAACAAGTGATACAGCAAAAACAATCCCAACCAAGTTGGTTAAAAAGAGTAAAAATGCTTGATAAAACATTTCCCAATCGTTCCACCCTAAACCAATTCCAGCAGTAGCTAGAGGAGGAACAAGGGCTACAGCAATGGCAACACCAGCTATGGTATTGGCAATTTTAGAATTATTTTTCACATAAGCTGCAGCCACTCCCGATACAAAAGCAACAATCATGTCTAAAATAGAAGGTTTAATACGTCCCTCCATCTCTTCTGTCATGTGTTCAAAAGGCAATACACCTGCAATGAATGCTGCCGTTAACAACGTAATTAAGATACCAACCAAAATTGTCTTCAAACTTTTTAAAGACAATAATTCATCTTGCCTTAGTAATGCCATTGAAAAAACAACAATGGGGTTCATAAGAGGGGCTAAAACCATAGCCCCAATGACCACGGAAGCACTGTTCAAATAAAGTCCAACCGTTGCCAATACACTGCTAAGCAACATGAGTACCATAAAAATCGAACTTAATCGCCCCTCTTCCCTTAAAGAAGAAAAAAGTGTCTTGTACTGATATTCACTTGCATGCGTAAAAAAAGGCAATTGTTTTTGTAAATAATGCATTTTTTCATGCGTATGAGGTAGTTTATCTACCTTCACGGTCTCTTTAAGATTTAATTTTTCAGGTACTCTTTCCCAAAAACAATCTGATAACGCAATTTTCAATGCTTTTGGTTTAACCATAAAATTGACTGGTGTTTTCCCTAACTCTTTTCCATCAATAATTAAAGGTAAAGGTACTTTACTTTCCAATGTTAACGCTTGACTTTTAATATAACCAATCGTATTAGGCAAGGTAGCTTTTTTGTTTCGGTTAAAAATAGCATTGGTCATGAGTTGCAAATACTCCATAATAGAATTCGGTGAAATAATAAGTGCATTGAGTTGTTCGTTATTGGTCGAAGATGTATGGTTCATGAATTTAGAAGCAAACGTCTTATTATCATGCTCAATAACAATTACCCCTGTAGCTACGGTATCAATAACATTGGACTTACTGGTTTTAAAGGTCAGCCTTGTATGATTCATGGTTTTAATTTTAAGATATGACTCATATAGTGCTTGTAAACGTTCTTTCAAACTTTTGTTGCGATACTTTGTTATATGATAATTTAATGGAGGAGCATCACCCACAAGTGCTGTATGCAAAACAAGTTCATCATTGGCAAACAAAACATCCATTGGTTTTGCAGCATTATTTAAAGCAACTTTGAGATTTTCTGAAATACCTTTATGGAGCGAAAAAGAGTTTTGAAGTGATGTTTGTGAAGCATTGGGAATAATAGCCACTTCAAAGTCATGGCTAATAGCCTTTAGCAAAACTGTTTTAATTTCGTCAATATCACCAGAAACGATAACACGATCATACTTTTTCTCTTCTTTAAAAAAAACCTCCATCTCCATAAATGTCAAGGCTGATGTTATCGGATATTCTTTAATTTCTTCAATAAGTCTTAAACTGGATTTACCATAAACAAACGCTATTTTTTTCACTTCTTTCCCCATTTTATAGTTAAAAAAATTTTTCTCGAAAAATAACATCTAATAGATTTTGACCTACTTAAAGTGTTTCCTTATACTTTGAAAGCATCAAAATAGCAACAAACTTTAAAATAATGGGCAACAAAGCATAAATCAAAGAGAGTACTAGCAATGAATCTGCTGTAGGATTTTCAGTAGAAAATTCAAAAACTCCCAAGATACCAAAACTCACCCCAACTCCCAATGCCAAAGAGAGTTTAGTTAACATGGCAAAGAACCCAAACAGTGTTCCCGAAACGTCTTTGTTTCCTTCTTGTGCAACATCAGCTTGCATTGAAGCTGGTAATGCCATGTCTGCACCTAAACTAAATCCTGTAAAGATGCTAATGAGTAAAAAAGCATTAAAGTCACCTGCACCTAAAAAAGGGACAAAAGCGAAAAAGAAAGAAGCACTCATCATAGAATAAATCCATGCTTGTTTTTTAGAGGTTCTCCCAGCCACATAGTTCCAAAAAGGAAGCCCTATAATCCCTGCTAAAAAATAGATAATAAGTAACAAACCTGTTTGTTCCACACTCCCAATAACAAATTCGACATAGAGTAAAAAAAGTGTCGCAGGTATGGCATTGGCAAAGTTGTTGAGTAGAAATGCTCCAAAAAGATGTCGTGATTTTTTTAAGCGTTGCACAAATGAAACATAAAACACTTTAAATTTTTGTTGACGCTTTTCGATGTGTTGTTTTTTTGTACTTAGCACAAAAAATAAAAATAGCAATGGCAGTAAAACCAAAATAACTTGATTCATTAATGCCAGTGATTCATCTGCTTTGTCAGCCACATTTAAAGCATAAGGTAAAATGAGTGCTAAAAGTACGCCCAGTATATTAAAAACTTCTCTATAAGAGGCATAGCTACTGTTCTCTTTATAGTCTTGACCTAGATCAGCACCAAAAGCCAAATAGGGAATGGTCATTAAACTCCAACCAAAATAAACAAGTATGGAAAAGAGTAGTAACCACCAAGCATCAGCATTTATGGAGGGATTGGTTAAAAAGTAAAAACCTGTAAGAAGTAAGAACATTCCAAAAAACATCATGCTTTTTCGTGAAGCATAACGGTCACTGTAGTAACCAATGAGTGGATCTAAAAACATATCTAATATTCTGGCTAAAAGTAAAATAGCCCCTACAACAAAAACACCCAAACCAACATCTTGTGCATAGTAGGTTGGTAAGTAAACATAGAGAGGTAAGCCCAAAAGGGCTAAGGGTAAAGCTGGTGTGGCATAAAAAAGATACTTCTTTTGTTTAAGCATGAAGTTTTCTTTTTATCAGTCGTATTATACTTCCTAAAATTGGTATTTTTTCATAAACATGCTGAGCAGCATCCCAATAGTCGGTATGGGTCAATACCTTACCCAATGTTGAAAAGGTTACGCGTGAAACCCCTGTAAAAGTTTGTGTTTCTTCTTTAGGATTCATAGCATAAATAAATTGCCATTTTAAATAAGCAACCTCTTTAGAACAAATTACTTCATCAACCACAAAACGTGGTTCATGCAATTTTTCATACATATCAACAAATATATGTTCTATCGCCTCAAGACCTTCTACTTTTTGAAAGGGATCTTCAAATCGTGAATAATCATCAAAGAAGAGTCCATACTCTGTTTTACTAAAGTTAGGAGAGAGTTCCTCATAGAAGCCTGCATAAGCTTCTGCAAATAGTACTGTACTCATTTAAGTGCCTTTTTTGTTAGATTTAACGATATACCATAAGGAAGCATTTGTAAAAAAGTTAAGAAACGTGTTAATGCCCAAGGAAATTTGATTTCAAATTTTTTTGAGTGCATTACACCTTCATAAATTTTTACAGCAGCTTCTTTGGGTTCTAAAAGTTGTGGCATGTTAAAATCATTTTTTTGAGTTAGTCGTGTTTTTACAAATCCATGGTTAATGACTTGAACTTTAATATTAAAAGTAGCAAGCTCTGGTTCTATGGATTCACAAAAGTTTAACAAAGCAGCTTTAGGAGCAGAGTATCCTCCTCCATAGGGTAAACCCAAATAACTTGAAATACTCGCATTAAAAACTAAATGCCCTCTAGCTTGCTCTTTAAATAGAGGCACAATCTCGGTAAGCACTCGTATAGCACCCATATGATTAACTTGGTTCATGTTTTCAAAATGTTCTAAATTCCACTCATCTATGGGCATGGCTTCATAAATACCAGCATTGTAAATACAAATATCTAAATGACCATAGCACTTCCATGCTTTTTGCATGGCTAGTTTTACACTTAGTGTATTGGTCACATCCATATTTATAAAGTCCACTTGTTCTTGGTATTCATTTTTCAATGAAGAGAGTATTGGGTACTTTTCTATTTCTCTTGCACTTATGATGACGCTATGATTATGTTTTAAATAATATTTTGCAAGTTCCAAGCCAATACCTTGACTCGCACCAATAATCCAAACGTTTAGTGACATGGTAAATCCTTTATGTTCATAGCTTAACCCAATAATGAGGAACTTTGTAGGTAAAAAATGTTGATTGATTTTTTAATTGACCCATAAAATTTTTAAACTGACATTTTCTACCTACTAAAAAAGTACCATTAGAGCTAAACTTCTCTTAACTTATATTAGAAAAGGTAGAACATGAAAGTAGTATTATCAATTGCAGGTAGTGACTCTTCAGGAGGTGCTGGAATCCAAGCTGACTTAAAAAGTTTTGAAGCATTTGGACTTTTTGGAACAACTGCCATTACGGTACTCACTGCACAAAATACAAAAGGCGTAACAGATATTCATGAAGTTAGCCCTCTCTTTGTTAAAGAACAAATTAACGCTGTTTTAGAAGATTTTGATGTAGCTGCCATTAAAGTTGGTATGCTGTTTTCTAATGAGATTATTGATGTTGTTCGTGAAATTATTAAAAACCTTGATATTCCTATTGTTGTGGATCCCGTATTTATTTCTAAGGCTGGTTCAAAATTACTTAATGATGATGCCATAGAAAATTTGAAGACCCTCTTCCCTTATGCAACACTCATTACCCCAAATAGATTTGAAGCAGAAGCACTCTTTGGGTATAAAAAAGATGATGAATCATCCATTAAATCTCTCTTTAATCAACCTTATAAAATTTTAGTAAAGCATGAAAGTACAGAAGAGCATCAAGTATTTCACTCCGTAGACACCCTTTACAACAAAAATCAGATGTATCATTTTAGAACACCCTCACTTCAATCAAAAAATACGCATGGAACAGGTTGTAGTTTCTCTTCTGCCATTGCTGCTAACTTGGCATTGGGAAAAAGTTTAAAAGAGTCTATTGAGATTTCAAAGAACTTTATTTATTTAGGCATTAAAAATGCCCCTAATATCGGTCATGGAAAAGGACCAATAGCTCATAAATTAGCTGTAGAATTATCTAAAGGAGCTGTAAATGAACACGTATATTCCTAAAGCATTCTTATCTGATCCAGATGAGAGAGGTCACTTTGGTAAATTTGGTGGACGTTATGTTCCTGAGACACTTATGCCCATTCTGATTGAACTTGATGAGTTTTACAAAACCATAAGGTTTGATAAGACATTTTGGGATGAAGTTCATGAACTCTCCTCACACTATGTGGGTCGTCCATCACCTCTTTATCATGCTAAAAAACTTTCAGCAGAGTTGGATGCAACCATTTTACTCAAGCGTGAAGACCTCAACCATACAGGAGCACACAAAATCAATAATACCATCGTCCAAGGTCTTATGGCAAAACGTATGGGAAAAACAAAGATTATTGCAGAAACAGGTGCTGGACAACATGGTGTTGCTTCGGCTACAGTTGCAGCGCTTATGGGTTTAGAGTGTGAAGTTTTTATGGGTGCTAAAGATGTAGAACGTCAAAAACTCAATGTCTTTAGAATGAAACTTTTAGGGGCAAAAGTCCATGCTGTTGAGTCTGGAAGTTCTACCCTAAAAGATGCAATGAATGATGCCATACGTCATTGGGTCACCCATGCACGTGATACCTTTTATGTTATTGGTACAGCTGCTGGTCCTCACCCTTATCCATTGATGGTACGTGACTTTCAAGGAATTATCAGTGATGAAGCTAAAAAACAAGTTATCGCTCAAAACTATGATATGCCTGATTATGTTCTTGCTTGTATTGGTGGAGGTTCAAATGCTTTAGGGATGTTTGCCCATTTCATAGAAGAAGAAAAAACCCAATGCATCGGCATAGAAGCAGGTGGAAGAGGCTTAGAGAGTGGTGAGCATGGTGCGAGTTTAGCCTTAGGTAAACCAGGGATCCTACATGGACAACTCAGCTATTTACTACAGAGTGATGAAGGGCAAGTGGAAGAAGCTTATTCTATTTCAGCTGGACTAGACTACCCAGGAATTGGTCCAGAACACTCTTACCTCATGGAACAAGGCAAGGTTAAATACGATAATGTAACCGATGATGAAGCCATAGAAGCTTTTGTATGGTTAAGTCGAGAAGAAGGAATTGTTCCTGCTTTTGAATCTGCTCATGCCATTGCCTACCTCAAAAAAATACCTAAAGAGGAAATAAAAGGTAAAACGATTATCATCAGCCTTTCAGGTCGAGGAGACAAAGACATGATTCAGGCGATGGATATTTTAAAAGATAGATTATAAAAGGAGTTAAAATGTTTTCTAAAAAGTTCTCGTTCACTTTTACAAGTACGATAGAGACAAATATTGAAAAGTTGTTTGAATTTCATTCTGATACAAACAACTTACCCAAGATTACCCCACCGTGGATTGATGTTAAGATTATTGATTTAACACTTCCATTGGAAGAAAAAAGTATGATAACCCTTGACATTAAACAATATGGCTTAAGCAACCGTTGGGTGATGCAGATTGATAAAATGCAAGCTTATAATCAGATTTGTGATATTGCTTTAAAAAGTCCTTTTAAAAGTTTTTATCATGAACGTTCTTTTAAGACCATTAATGGAACAACGTCAACACTTAGCGATACCATTACTTTTGAACTGCCTCTTTATCCCTTAAGTATTGTTGCTTTACCGTTCATCAAAAAAGACATGCAAAAAATGTTTACTTATCGACATGCACAAACAAAAGAGATTTTAGGATGAATTAACATTCTAACTCTACTAAAAAACAGACTTTCTTTATAAAATAAAATAAAAAAAGAGTATTGAATGTCACATAAAACAAAAATAGCCATTGTAGGTGGAGGGGTTGCAGGATCAACGACAGCACTTCATTTAGCAGAATTAGGATTAGAAGTTAGTTTATTTGAAAAACAGTCGAGTATCTCATCTGGTCCACCCTATTGTCATTTACATGCAGGAGGTAACCTTTACCGTGAGATATCCGATCAACAATGCTTAACACTACTTAAACAATCTATTGACTTCGTGCGTACTTATCCATTTTGTATTGATTATCGACCTACCGTGATTGCTGTTCCCTTAACGGATAAACTCTCACCCAATGCCTTACTACCTCGTTTAAAACTTCTTAAAAAAGCCTATGAAGGAATGATTGAAGAAGACAAAGAGAACAAAGTATTGGGTGAAAGTGAGTTCTACTATAAACTTTATGAAAAAGATGACATAGAAGCACTCAAAAATTTAGCCATTCAAAAGAATCCAAGTAGCTTAGATGAGTGGATGCTACCTGCCATACAACATCTTGACTTGAATAAACTTCAATTCCCACTTGTATTGGTACAGGAGTATGGTATTAATTTATTTCGTTATGCCTCTGGTCTTGAATTGGCATTAGACAAATTTACCAATGTTCATTATCATGGAAACACAACAGTTCAAAATATTCAAAACAAAAGCGATAGATGGGAAGTGACTTATGCTACTGATAATAGAGTTGAGAAAGAGACTTTTGATTACCTTATTAATGCCACAGGTTATAAGACAGGAAGCATTGATGACATGCTAGATGTTCGTTCTGAAAAGATGGTTGAATTTAAAGCTTCTTATGTAAGTCATTGGGAACAAAAAGAGGACATACTTTTTCCTGAAATTATTATTCATGGTGAAAGGGGAACCCCAAAAGGCATGGGTCAACTCACCCCTTACCCAGCAGGATATTTTCAACTTCATGGAATGACTGAAGATATTACACTTTATAAAGATGGTCTAGTAAGCAGTAGTAATGAGAGTTCTCAAGCCAAATTAAATGGACATTTTATTACTAAGTTGGACAAACAGTGGGAAAAAGAGGAAGTTGAAATGCGTACACATAAAGCCATAGAACACTTAGCAAATTATTTACCCAGTTTTAGAGAAGCAAATGTTGGGGCAAAACCTCTTTTTGGAGCCCAACAGATTCCAGGAGATGACCCAACGCTTCGTGTAGCTGAAGTATCATTTCCAAGTAAAAACTATGCACGTTGTGAAATTGTTAAAGTATCTTCATCACTTGATATGGCAAATAGGATTATCAAAAACTTGATAGAGCTTCAACATATCAAACCTAGTCTAGCCAAAAGAGTAAGCCTAAACTATCTTGATGAACATAGCATCGCACAACATGCTCAGACGATTGCAAAACTAAGGGACTATCCTAAAGTGTTGGCAAATCGAAATGTAGAAGCGTTAGCATAGGCTTATGCTAACGCTTCTACTTATATAATTTATTATTAAAAGGATAATTCATGTTAAAAATATTTATGATATCACTTATATTACAAGGAACACTTATGGCGATTGAAGAACCCAAATTTACGGTTATTGAAAAAAATGATACCTTTGAAATTAGAAAGTACAGCTCTTATTTGGTAGCAGAAACGGAAGTTTCTGGTGAATTTGATGAAATGGGAAAGAAAGCATTTAAAATTCTTTTTAAATACATCTCTGGAGAAAATCAAGAACGCAGTGAAATAGCGATGACCTCACCTGTTATACAGAAAGATCAAGAACAGCCCAGTCAAAAAATAAAGATGACAGCTCCCGTGATACAAGAGATAGATAACAATAACACCCAAAGCAGTACTTTTAGTTTTGTAATGCCTGAAAACTTTACACTCGAAACACTTCCAATTCCACTTGACAAACGTATCAACATTAAAGAAATTCCAGAAAGAACCATTGCTGTACGAGAATACTCTGGAACTTGGAGTCAAGATAGATTTAACGAAAATAAAATTCTCTTACTTGAAGCACTTAAAAAGGCAAAGATTCAAACCATTGGAGAAGCAAGTTTTGCACGCTATAACTCTCCTTTTTCATTATGGTTTTTACGTAGAAATGAAGTGATGATTGAGATTGAGTAGTTAGAAATAAATCTTATCAATGAACATTTTTTGACTACTAAAAAACATGTTTTTACTATAGAATAAAATAAAAAAATTAAGGACTACCTATGGAAATAGAAGAGATAAAGTTTGAATTAGAATTAACAGGGCTAAGCATCGGTCAAATTACAAAACTAACCAATGCAATTAAAAGAGATGGCTTTGATGCTAAACAAATGGATAGAAAATTAATAGCAATGGGTTACGCACCTATCTTCACTATTTATGATGACGATGAAGACACTTCAAAGTAAAATTTTTTAACTGACATTTAAACCCTACGAACAAACCCTTCTTTTCTATAAAATTTGACATAAATTAAAATACGAAGAAGGTCAATTATTATGAAAAGAAGTGTGATACTATTAAATATGGGAGGTCCAAATAATCTTGATGAGGTCAAAACCTTTTTAACCAACATGTTTAATGACAAACATATTATTCCTGCGCCACAACCTATTCGAGCCATGATTGCTTGGTTTATTACAAAGACCAGACTAAAAGAGGCACAAGGAAACTATGCTCAATTAGGAGGGAAGTCACCCATCGTGGCTTATACTAAAAAACTTGTTGAAGCATTAGAAGCAAAAATAGATGCCAAAGTTGATTATTCCATGCGTTATAACGCACCTTTCAGTAAAGATGTTTTAGAAGGTGTAAAAGATTATGATGAAATTTATGCCATTCCTATGTACCCTCATAACTCATCAACCACCACACTTTCTTCTTATGAAGATTTAATGCATGAAGCGAAAAAGTTGGGTATTGAACATAAAATCAAAACCATTGACAATTACTACAAAGACCCTGCTTACATTAGCTCCATTGTAGAACGTGTTAAAGAAACTTTAGGAAATGAAGACCCAAGTGACTATGAGCTTGTTTTTTCAGCACATGGACTACCTCAAAAAATTATTGACCAAGGTGACCAATATCAACGTCAAATTCGTTATACCCTTTTTTATGCCAGAAAAGAGTTGATGCTACAAAAAATCAACTTTCATAAAACACATTTAGCTTACCAATCACGCTTAGGACCTATGGAGTGGATTCGTCCTTATTTAGAAGACAAATTAAAAGCCTTGACGAAAAAGAAAGTTATTATATTTCCTATTGCGTTTACGGTAGACAATTCAGAAACAGAATTTGAACTTGACATTGAATACAAAGAGATTGCTGATGAATTAAACTTTGAAGAGTATAAGGTTGCTAAAGCACCTAATGACCATCCGATGTTTGTTGATGCTTTGAGAGGAATCTATGAAGATATGAAAAAATCCTCATAGATTGTAAAAAATTAACGGGGTTGGTGAACGGTAAGTTGTGGAAATGGTATTTCCCAATTATATTGGGTAGAAGCTTCCACACACCAACGCTGAATGTCTCGTTGTATTCGATAGTATAAAGGAGCCATATCCCCACTAAGGTTAACTATAATCGCAAGGTTTAAGGATGAATCACCAGCACTTTTAAACTGTACAAGAAGTTTTATAAGCCCATGGGTATAATCTTCTTCTTCAAACTTTTCTAATAAAAATTCTTGTAATAGATTAGGAATTATCGTAGTACTTTCTTTTTGATGTTTGTAACTTATACCAAATGTTTCAACCAATCGCATATCACTTGAAAGATTTAATGGAGAGAGTGCTAAGAAGTTAGCTACTAAATATGTTTTACGACCTCCTCCTAAGTTTTCTAAGTCTATAAACTCTAAAGAGATACCTGTCATCTTTCCATAATAACCATCCGAAAGTATGACCCAGTCTTCTAATTTACAAGGAAACCAAGGTTCATGTTCATGTGAAGGTCTGGAATTCAATCCAACCAATCGTTCAATAGGGACACGAAGGTTCATCCCTGTCGTTGGATTTTCAATAATGGTAAAAACATTAATATTTTTTACCTTCCATGGAAGCCCTTCAAAAAATATCCTTTCTTCTTCACGTACAGAACCAATATTTAAAAAAAGTCTCGCTTGTTGCCAAAGATTAGCAATGAGATTACGAAATGCCCAAAGCATTCCTAGAAAAAGTAAAACACCAATACTAAATAGAAAAGAGTCTTCTTCTATGTAAAAAATTGCCATAGGTATGATGATTGCTAAAGTAATCGTAATAATCTTATAAAACAAGTCCATAAGTCTAATATAGAAGCTTCTACTTGGTTTGGTAAAAATAGGAAAAAGCTTAAGAACTAAAAAATAGATGATTCTCATGAAAGTTAGAACTACAATCGTTCCAATAATTCCTTTAAACAGTACTAACCCTCGCTCATGAAAAAAGTTTTTACTATTCTCTTTGAATGTTGAAGATAAAGAGACAGCATTTTTTTCTAAAATAGCTACTTGATGCAATGATGCATTGAGTTTACTCGAAAGTAATTGTACTTGTTGTTTCCAATACTTTTCTAATTTTTTTAACTCTTGGGTTAGTTCTTTATCTTTTGAAGTAGACAAAAGGTTTTGAACATTCTGATAAGCTTTACTAGCTTGAGGTAAAATAGACTTATAATGCTCTATCTCTTCTTGAAGATAAGCTTTTTCACGCATCCCTTTGGTTCCATTCTTAGCACTTTGAATTAAAGGCTTGAGTAAAAGTTGAAAGTCTTCACTTAAAGTTGTTTCGACTTGTAATGGATTACGCTGAACAACCGTTAGTTCTATCCCTGTTGCAATTTTTGAAAATTTTGTTGTTAAATCATCTATTTGGGTATTTAATCTTTTAATACTTTTCTTTAATTGTTCACTTTCATTTTCAGATAAAGGCTTTTTTATGGCTAGTTTCTTTAATTTAAGCTCTTTCTCTAGGGTTTGTTTAGAGATTTTTAATTCATTAAGCATGTAAAGTGTTTCTTCATCAGCAAAAGCATTACTAGATAAAAAGAATAAAAAGGTAAAAGAAAGAAGAAGGTATTTTAACATGAAGAATCCTATTTAAAAGGTTAAGAAACTGTATTGTATCGAAAAAACAATATGGTCTATAATTATTCATTATTTGTATATTGATTAAAATTTAATCAATATATTGTATACTTTACAATCAAAATATCTTATACTACCTTTAAGAAAACACATAAACTAAAGGACTTATTATGAAACTATTATTAACTTTAACTTTACTTTTTACAACAAACATTATGGCTGAAGACATGAATGCAGAAAAGTCTTTAACACAAGAAGAAAGATTTGAAATGCTTTTTGGTGAGGCAATACCTGATTATAGATTAATAGTAAAAGAAACACGTGAAAGAAGTGATCGTACACGTGAATCAAGACAAAGAGTAGATTCAACACCAAGTTGTTAATCTCCCCTCTTCTTTTACAAAAAAACCAACGAACATTTAAAGCCTACTAAAAAACATTTACTTCCGTTATTATTGTAGAAATAATCAACGAGGATGTAATCATGAAATTAGGTGTATCGGAGTGTCTTCTTGGCACACAGTGTCGTTATGATGGCACAGGAGCTAAAGATAAATATGTTGTCAATATCTTACAAAACTATTTTGAACTTGAAGCATATTGTCCTGAAAAAATCATCTTTGGTACACCTCGTGAAACCATTCGACAGGTTGAGGTTGACAATAATATTGAAATACATACCAATCAAAGCAAGAAAAATGTTACAGTAGAGTTAGCAAAAATTTCTAATGAATTAGCCGATGAAGCGCTAGAAGAAGAACTTTGTGGATTTATACTTAAATCCAAATCACCCACTTGTGGTATGGAACGGGTTAAAGTTTACCAGCCCATCGTCAATGCTCCAAATGAAAAAAAAGGAGTTGGTCTTTTTGCCAAAGCACTTAGAGAACGTTATCCCTATTTACCCATGGAAGAAGAAGGGCGACTTGAAGACGCATGGTTACGTGAAAACTTTTTGATGCAAATCTTTGCCTACAAAGGTATTCATCAATTTATGAAAACTAAGCCTAAAATGAAAGACTTGATTGCCTTTCATACTTCTTATAAATACCTCATCTATGCTAAATCAACCGTTGCTTATAAAATCTTAGGAAATATTGTTGCCAATAATAAAAAACAAAGTTTAGAAGAACTATTAAATGACTACTATCATGAATTTCTAGTTGCCATTAATGAAAAAGGTAATATTTCCAAAACTTACAATGTACTGCTACACATTTATGGGTATTTCAAAAAACTTATTTCAGCCGATGAAAAAGAACACATGTTGACAGCCATTGAAGAGTTTAAACAAGGTGTCATTCCTTTGATTGCTGTTATTAAACTACTCAACCTTCATGTAAAACGTTTTAATATGGATTATTTAAAAGTACAAAAATTTCTTAATCCTTATCCAGCAGAACTTGGACTTCGTTCAAACATTAAAGCGTATAAGTAATGAAGCAAATACTTTGGTTTAGACGTGATTTACGTATTAAAGACAATGCTATTTTAGCGCATGCTAAAGGTGAGGTTTTGCCCATTTTTATTTTCGATACAAATATTTTAAACAAACTACCCTCTAACGACAAACGTGTTACCTTTATCTACCAAAGTGTTTTAAATCTAAAAAAAGAACTGCAAAGCTTAGGGCTTAATTTAGCCATTTTTTACGGAGACCCTGAAACTGTTTTTCAAAATTTAAAAGTGGAAGGTTTTACTTCTGTCTTATGCTCTGTTGACAATGACCACTATGCTAAGAAGCGTGATAAAAATATAGCAAGTATTATGCCTCTAGAACGTTTTTCTGATAGCTTTTTAATTGATTCCAAAGAAGTTTTGAACAAAAGTAATTTGCCTTATAAAGTCTTTACTCCTTTTTACAATGCTTTACACTATCTTTGGGAAGCCAATAAAATTACAGAATTTACAACCAATCAAAACCTTAGCTTAGTTGAGTTTAACCATAGGCATATACCCACACTTGAAGAGATGGGCTTTACAGAGCAACCACTCCCTAACTTTTTAATGCAAGATCCTCATCAACTTTTAAAAATCTTTTCAGAAAGGTTGGCTAACTATACGCATTATCGAGACTTTATTGCCATAAATGGTACGTCAGAAATTAGTGTTCATCTACGTTTTGGTCTTATTTCTCCTAAAGAGATTTTTAATGCTATGCGTCCTTATTCTGAGAGTAAACCCTATATAAGGCAACTCTTTTTTAGAGAATTCTATAACTACCTACTTTATCATTTTCCTAAAAGTCAATTTGAAAACCATAAGCCTATTGAAGTTGAATGGAACAATAATAAAGAGCATTTTAAAAAATGGTGTGAGGGAAAGACAGGTGTTCCCATTGTCGATGCAGCAATGCAACACTTAAATAAAGCAGGACTCATGCACAATAGACTACGGATGATTGTTGCTTCGTATCTAACTAAAAATCTATTAATTGATTGGCGATGGGGTGAAACATACTTTGCAGAGAAACTACTTGACTATGAAGCCTCATCTAATGTGGCTTCATGGCAATGGGCAGCGAGTACAGGAAGTGATGCTGTTCCTTATTTTAGAGTTTTCAACCCTTATTTACAAAGTGAAAAGTTTGATAAAGAAGGTCTTTTTATTAAATCCGTTCTCCCTCAATTAAAAGAGATTGATGCTAAACTATTGCATAAAGAAAATGGTGTTCAATCAAATCTATTTTTAAACTATCCTCAACAAATAATTTCCATTAAAATATCTCGTGATCGTGTTAGCGAAACTTTTAAAAAGGCACACTATGAAAATGTATGATGTAATCGTCGTTGGTTCAGGCATAGGAGGCACACTCTTTGCTTCACTTAATCATAAAAAACATGACTTACTCCTTTTTGAAAAAGATAATAATTTAGGAGGTTGTAGCTCTACGTTTAAACGTTTCAATAATTACTACAATACAGGAGCTACCACCTTTGTAGGCTACGAAGAAGGTCATATAGTCAAACGATTTTTTGATGAAGTTGATTATAAACCCAATCTTATACAAACTAAAGTCGGTGTTAGAATTGTACAAGATGAAAAAGAAGTTGATAGGGTTCAAGACTTTGAAAGCTTTTTAGAAAATATTGAAAAAACCTACCCCAATGCTAACAATCGACATTTTTGGGCAACGATTAAAGAGATAGATGAAAAATTTTGGGAACTTAAAAAGCTCTACTATGCCAAATATTCATGGTCGGCTTATAAACAAAGTATCGCTTGTGTTACTGAGATTTTAAAAACCTATAAGGATCAACTTTTTATGTCTGCTGATGGGTTTATTAAAAAAAGTTTAGGAGAGATTTCAAGTGAATACCAAGCATTTATAGATGCTCAACTACTTATTACCTTGCAAACAAAATCAAAAGAGCTTTCTCTACTTACCATGGCATTAGGTTTAGCCTATCCTTTTCATAAGACTTATTATGTTCAAGGAGGAATAGGCGAACTTATAGAAGGACTCTTGAAGGATGTCCCTTATAAGAAGAATGAAGGCATTCTAGAAATTAAAAGACATGCTGATTACTATGAAGTTCATTCTACTAAAGGTATATACCATACTAAGAATGTTGTGCTTAATTCCACCATTTACCAAAGTAGCCAACTTTTTGACGACAAAGCCATCAAGAAATATTATAAAAAGTTCAAATTTAATGACCAAAGTGCTTTTGTGCTTTACCTAAAGGTCAAAAGTAAAGCAGACTTTTTACACCACTACCAGATTATCTTAGACAAACAAATTCCTAATAGTATTTCAAATTCTTTTTTTGTCTCTTTTTCGGATAAGGATGATGAAAAACTTTCAAAAGATGGCTATTCCATCACCATTTCAACCCATACAAAAGCAAGTATCTGGGAAGGACTTTCAAAAAAAGAATATGAAACAAAAAAACTACTCACTCAAGAACATATAACAAGGGCTTTTTTGAACTATTTTGATACCATACAAGAAGAAGACATCAGCAGAGCCTTTTCATCAACAGCCAAAACCTTTCAAAGTTACATTGGTCGTCAAAACTGTGGAGGAGAAGCCTTGAAAATTAAAAATATACTCTCTATCCCGACTTGTACAACACCCTTTAAAGGTCTTTACAACATAGGCGACACAGTTTTTGCAGGTCAAGGTTGGGCTGGTGTAGCACTTGGTGTTGACGTACTAAATAAGGAATTTAATAATGGATAAAATGCAATTAAAAATTAGTCGAAATGACTGGTTTTACATTACAATCATTGGGGCTTTATTTGGTTTTTTCATCTCCATCGTTTTCTACTTTTTAATTCCTGAGATTCAACACTTTTCTACCATTGTTTTCTCTGTATTAACAGCCGTAAGTATTGCACTTTTTTCATCACTCTTTATTAGCCTTTCTAACAACTACATTTTACCTAAGGTCAATGAGAAATTTTGGTACATCATTAGTTTTCTGTTTTCTTTTGCTTCAGGTGCATTAGGCTTCTTTTTAAGCTTTATTATTGCGCATACCTTAGAGCTTCCTATTGCCTTACTCTTAGCACCATGGTCTCTTGGTCTAAGCATTACTTTAGGGTTTCTAACTTTTTTAATAGGCTTAATCTTACATCAGTTTATTGCCATGAAATACCGACATGAAAGTGTCAAAGTTCAAATGAGTCAAAATAGACTCAAAGCCTTGGAGAATGAATTAAACCCTCATTTTTTGTTTAACGCTTTAAACTCTATGAGTGAATTGGTCTATGTTGATGCTAAAAAAGCAGAAGATGCCATTTTAAACCTTTCTAGCTTTTTACGGAATGCCATTAACAAAGAGAGTCTCATCTCTTTAGCAACAGAACTTAAAATGGTACAAACTTATGTGGACATAGAAAACATACGCTTTAACAATCAGATTAAGCTAAACATAGACATTGAAGACTCACTGAGTGAAGTACTTGTGCCTAAGTTCTCCATTCAACTTTTAGTAGAAAATGCCATTAAACACGGCTACTTACAAAAAGGTTTAGAAATTAATATTTATAGCAGTGAAAAGCAAATTACTGTGACGAATAATGGTAAAATAACTAAAAAACTAAAGCATGGTACAGGTCTAGCCAATCTAGAAGACAGATTAAGACTTTTAAACGTAGGAGAACTAATACATAACTCCCACGAAAGCCTCATGAGTTTTAGTATTAAATTAAAAGGATAGCAACATGAAAGTACTCATAGTTGATGATGAAAACTTAGCCTTAGGTAGATTAAAACGGCTCCTTAATGAAGCTGGTATAACAGACATTACAGCTTGTGAAAATGGCTTAGAAGCCATGAAAGAGATTGGAAAAAATAGTTTTGATTTGGCTTTTTTAGACATCTCCATGCCACAAATATCTGGTTTAGAACTCGCAAACCACATTATGGAAGTCTCTCCTAAAACCTTTATTGTTTTTCAAACAGCCTATTCTGAGTATGCTTTAGAAGCTTTTCAAAATGGTGGGGTTGGGTACTTGTTAAAACCTGTACGTCTTGAAGAGGTTCAAAATATATTAGAAAAAGTAAAGACATTAGCCAGTAGTAACACTGAAGTTGACAAAAAGATAGTGGGTAAAAGTGGAAACAGACTTTACATTATAAATACCGATGACATCTTCTATATCAAAGCCGATTTAGATGAAGTCATCGTCAAAATAAAAGAAGCTGATGTCTATGTGCGTAAAAAAATTGGAGACCTTGAAATACTTTTAGATACGCCAAACTTTTTTAGGGTTCATCGCTCATACATTGTAAACATTGACAAAATAAAGTCCATGAAAAGTGTAGAACAGTCAAAATTAGAGATATCTTTTAAAGACATCTCCACCATCGTGACGAGTTCTAAAGATGGAGCGAAGGTTTTTCGGGAATATTTGGAAAAAGTTAGTTTATGAAGTGACACTTTAAAGCTACCAAAAGAAGTAAAAAAGTATATAATAAATAAAAAGGAGTTACTATGAAAAGCATAGCCATCTCAGGTGCATCTGGATTTGTGGGTCAGCACCTAACTCAGTTCTTTAATGACCAAGGTTATAACGTAATAAAAATAGAACGTAAAGACCTAAAAAACTTAAATACTTTAACGCAGAAATTAGAAGGGACAGAAGCACTTATAAATCTAGCTGGTGCAAATATTCTTCAACGATGGAGTAAAGCTTATAAAAAAATACTTTATTCTAGCCGTATTGACACAACGAAGTCTCTGGTTGAAGCAATGTCCAAAACGCAAAATCCTCCTAAAGTATTTATCTCAACCTCTGCAATTGGAATCTATAAAGACAATAAAGCTTACGATGAAACTTCTGATACATTTGAAAATAACTTCTTAGCCAACCTCTGTAAAGACTGGGAATTTGAAGCTAAAAAAGCAGAAAAGATTAATGTTCGAACTGTCATTTGTCGTTTTGGTATTGTGCTAAGCTCAGATGGTGGTGCTTTACAAAGAATGATTCCACCCTTTAAATTAGGATTAGGAGGAATCATTGGTACAGGGCAACAAAGTGTTTCCTTTATTCATATTGAAGATTTAAAACGTTTTTATTTTCATGCCCTAACAAACAATGAAGTTGCAGGTATCTATAACATGACAACTGCCTATCCCACAACAAATAGGAGCTTAACTAAAGCACTTGGAAAAGCACTTAACAGACCCACTATTTTACCCCTACCTACTTTCATAGTAAGGCTAATTTTTGGAGAAGGTGCATCTATACTAACTCAAGGACAAAGTATCCGACCAAAACGTGTTTTAGAGAGTGGTTTTAAATTTAAATTTGAGACAATTGATGAGGTTTTGAATGATTTACTCTAAAAGAAATGAAATTTTTAAACGATGCGACTCGAATGCTATAAGATTTCAGTAAACTTCAATAAACACTAAAGAAGAGAATCATGTTAAAAGATATAGTCATTCCATTTTTAGAACATACAGGTGCTAAACTCAAACATATTGAAGAAGGGAAAGCTGAAGTTGGACTTTATACAGAACCTTTTCATTTTCAACATTTAGGTTTTATTCATGGAGGAGTTATTGCAACGCTTCTGGATAATACAGGATGGTATGCTGCCGTCTCAAATGTAGAGAAAGGTTATACAGCTGTAACGATGGAAATGAAGATTAACTATCTTAAACCAGCAAAAGGTAAATACTTAGAAGCCATAGCTACTGTGAAAAGTCAAGGAAGAACCACCTCATTTGTAACCATAGACATGAAATGTGATGGTAAACTTGTCGCTTTTGCTACAGCAACTTATTCTATATTAGAAGAACCGTAAAATACGGTTCTTGAAGAAGTATCTAAACTAGTAACGCTTCAGTAATTTCTTTACTATGTGCTACAATATAATTAACTTCCTTTTCTAACGCCTGAACAGGTATAGCATAATCCATCTCTTTTTTATCAAGCGCACTGTATTCAATGGTTCCACACAATTCACTAATACTTGCAAGCTTTAGAGACATGGTAATACCACGTAAGACATGTGCTTTTTGATAAAGCTTTTCTAGGTCTCCTTCTCTCTCAGCAACAACAAGTTCTGCAACATTGTCTACAGCAGAAGTTAAAAAACTGTCAAAAAGTCGAACAATAATAGGTGCACTAAACTGAAGAGCATCTTTTGCTTCAGATAATGAATCTACAAACATTTGAACAGTGAATTCTTCTATGACTTCTTCTTTTTCAATATTATTTTCCATTACAACTTCTCCTTCTTCACTTTCACCCACTAAAGCTTTGTATTTTTTCAACAAAACATTTAGTGCTACAGGGTCAATAGGTTTTGAAATGTAATCATTCATACCTTGTCCTAAATAACGTTCTCTATCTCCTTCAAGTGCATTCGCTGTTAGGGCAATGATTGGTACATCAATATTTGCATCTCTTATGGCTTTGGTTGCATCTGTACCATTCATTATTGGCATGTTGATATCCATGAAAACAACATCATAATTCTTTGATTTAACACGTTCTACGGCTTCTTCACCGTTAAATGCAAAATCTGGTTTAATGTCATATTCAGCCAACATCTCTTCAATTAAAATACGATTTAAAGGATAGTCTTCAGCCACTAATATTTTTAAACTTAAATTTTCTTTTTCTACGATATCTGTTTCTATCTCACCCTGAAGATTGTAATCTAATACTGCATTATAAAGTATTGATGGTGCTTCATCATAAATACCAATATGGTAAAGAATATTCTCATCGTCCACTAACTTATGTGCTGCCTTTGACTCATCTATCAAAATAATCTTTGACGAAATTCTTGATAATGCTCGATATTGACGATGATTAAAACTAATAATAATCGTATTTTCATCTACTTCATCATATAAAATGTCTTCAAAAGAACAAGTAATTACATCAAGTTTAAAATGTCTCAACTGAGAAATTACATTATTATAAATTTTTTCGTCGTAGTCTAATACATAAATAGGTGTATATTTAACGCGTGTTGCTAGATTTGAGCTTGTCTTAGATATTCCTAGTTCAAGTTCAAAGAAGAAACGGCTTCCTTTTCCTTCTTCACTTTCAATCTCTAACTTAGAACCCATAAGTTCACACAATGAAGATCCAATACTTAGTCCTAATCCTGTTCCTCCAAAATTACGAGTGGTACTATTGTCAGCTTGAAGAAATGCCTTAAAAATACTTTCTTGTCTATCTTTAGGAATACCAATACCTGTATCTACTACTGAAAAACTAATTTTCTCTTTGTCTTTTGTTTTAGAAAGAGACTTTAAACAGAGTTCAACTGTTCCATTGGTTGGCGTAAACTTAATGGCATTGTTAATCAAGTTTGTTAAAATTTGAATTACTCTTAATCTATCCATGAGTAAATATTCATTAATTTCTGAATCAATATTAATAATAAAAGAAATCTCTTTCTGCGCTGCTTGTGCCTTAAAAACATGCATTGCATTTTTTAAGTCTACAAATGGGTTTGTTTCTATTAGGTCCAATTCAAGATGTCCACTCTCTATTTTTGAAAAGTCTAAAATATCATTAACAATTTGAAGTAATATAGAGGTTGAACCTTGAATATATTGTGTAAATTGTTTTTGTTTTGGTGTTAAGTCACTCTTTGACAATAAGTTTGTGAACCCAACAATACCATTCATGGGTGTACGAATTTCATGACTCATATTTGCCATAAATTCTGATTTTGCTTTTTCTGAAGCTTCTGCCATTATACGTGATTGTTCAAGTTCTGTAATATCAGTAAAACTTCCAATAACAATCCTCTCATCATCAAACTCTACCAACTTTAAATTAACAGTAAAAATTCGTTCAATATCTTCCGTATCATTAATTAAAACTTTATGTTGTTTATCAGGAGAAGAAAAAATAGCTTCTGTCCAATGCTTTTCATCTGTTGTGGATTCAAGATAACCCTCTTTTTCAATAAAAAGTTCACAAATACATTCATGTTTTCTTTTAAACTCTTCCATAGAATTAAAACCAAGTGTTTCAAAAAACTTTTGATTTGCTTCTACCAGACCTTGTTTATTAGCTGTAAAGACAATGTTCTCTTGATCATTAAAAAGCATTTGATTATATTTACGTTCTTTTTTGAGTTTTCTTTCAGCTTCAACCCGTAACGTAATATCATTTCGTACAGCAATATACTCTAAGACATTTCCACTATTGTCCAAAAGTGGAAATATCGTAGCATAAACATAATAATCTTCCCCAAGCTTCGTTCTATTTCTAATTTGACCTCGCCAAATCTTATTTTCTTTTAATGTATCCCAAAGATCTTTAAAAATTGAAGAGTCACTTTTAGGATGTCGAACAATATTATGAGGAGAACCAATAAGCTCTTCCCGTGTAAATCCTGAGATTTCAACAAACGAATCATTTACATAAGTAATCACCCCTCTGTTATCACTTTTTGAGACTAAATAACTAGAATCAATTGCTTGTAAATATTGTTCAAAAACCAGTTTTTTTTCTACAATTTCATCTTTTAGCGTTAGGTTATGCTTTTCAATGGTCTCATAAGCTTCTGTCAACTCATCACTATTCATTTGAATTGTATGTTCTAAAGAGGTCTTCTCTTTGTCTAGTTCTGTATAAGCATCCTCAACACGTGAGATAAATTTTTTTGTCATTTCATCTAAGCCATCACAGTCAAACTCTTTACGATAGGCTTGTTTAAGTTGTCGCTTTAGAAGACGGTTCATAATTAGTCCTCATAAATAACAGTTAATGTCATGGTCTGATTATGTAAAGAGCAAGATGTTAACTCACCAGAAAAAGGAGCCAGCTCCCCATAAGAGTAAAAACCTACGAGTTGTACATTAGAACCTAATGTTTCCCCAATACTTTCTAACTCTTCATCTGTTAACTGCTTTAAAACAAGTCGTCGACCAACACAAGACACAACTAAGCCTAAAGCACTTTTATCATTTATTTTTTTTATCTGTTGGGCTGCCATTTCAGAGCCATCAATCAATCCATCAATGTCTGTCTTCATTAATCTTGCTGAATACCCTTCTGGAACATCCCCTGCAAAAGTTAAAGACTTTTCTTTTTCATCCACAGCTAAGATAGTTCGGATAATTGGCTCATCATTGTCCTCTTTCTTAATACTCACAGGAAAACTTAAAGCTGAACCAGGTAAATCTTTAGCATAGACACCTAAATATTTTTTATAAAGATCCAATGCTGGTTCTCCATCAATTTCATACACAACATTATTGGTTGATTTTGTTACCTTTCGAAAGACACCAAATTCATCCCATCCAGAAAAACAACCACTCTCCACAACAACATCTTCACCATAAAAGCCAACAGCAACTACTCTATTTTGACTCACTTCTCCATTTGCAATAACATAGGTCTCTTGAAAGTCTGTACCATCTCCAGCCAAACCACCTGTACTAGAAATCTCATTTTTTACAGCTTCATTAATACCTTTTGCTAAAAAAGAGCCATTCATATTTAATCCGTCTGATAAAATAAAAATGTGTTTTAAGTTTTCTTGTGGAAGGGCTTCAACCAATTCTTTGGTGATTAAGTGTTGGTCATCTTCTTCTGTAAAGTCTTTAGTCGAGATTTTCACACTTCCCTTTTCCAAAGAAACTGCTGTAGCAACAATGGGTGCTTCAGAGATTTCTTCACCCAAGATATTACCACTTGATGAACAGCCAACAAGCTCGGCATTAGGGTATTTTTGTTGTAAAGATTCTAAATACTCTTTACTTTTAATGGCTTCTCTATCTCCAAAAATAAAAACAATATCCGTACTATTCTTATCTTCAATATTCTCTTCTATTTGCCATTCTTTCTTTTCATATTCCAGTGTATCTAATTTCATGTTATGCCTTTTATTTTATAATTTATTATTTCTTTACTATTAACGTATTGTTTTCTATAACTATTTTGTAAGCTTTTTCTTCAAAATAATTTTTCCTTCTTCAACCCCTGGTTGATCATAAGTATTCACATCTATTAGCTCTCCAACTAAAGAAGTTAAAAGTTCATAGTAGTACATCAAACCACCAATACTCTCTTCATTCACTTGATCAATCACAATTTCATCTAAAGGAATGTCACCTTTATTTTGTAAAGACTCCATTACTGAGGTACATTGAAGGTCAATCAACTCATGGAAAGCCACACCATTAACATTGTCCAGCGCCTCTAAATGAGGTAAAGTAATAGGAGGTATAAACATTTCATACTCAAAATCTTTAATTTTAATGAAGGTCACGGACTTGTCTCTCGTACCTTCCATAATAAGCTGTAAGAAAGAGTGTTGATCTTTAGGACCGATAAGTCCAATCGGTGTCATGCCAACATGAAAAGTACTATGACGCTGTTTCTTTCCTAAGCTTTCACCCCAAAGTTGTACATACCATTCTGAAAAATACTTAAGAGTATCAGAGTAAGCAAAAAGACAATTTATATTGTAAGTTGTATGGTGCTTCGCATAAAAAACAGCTTTTTCTAGAAGTGATGTATGAAGGTGACCATTTTCAAAGAAACTCTCTTTAACATCTCTAGCCCCTTTTAATAATGAAGTAATATCTACTCCTGCTAAAGCCAATGGTAGAAGTCCAACCACAGAAAGAACAGAGAATCTTCCTCCTACATTTTCAGGTAAATAAAATACTTTAGAACCTAAGTCTTTAGCAAATTTATCAAGGTTTGAATCTACGTCTGTAATAAAAGTATAGTTTTCACTCTGAGGTCTAGGAGCAAAAATATATTTAAAAATAGAAATAGTCTCAACCGTTCCTCCAGACTTAGAAATAATCAAGAAGTGTGCTTTATCCATATCTATAGCAGATAAGTTGGCAGCTATATTAATAGGGTCTGTACTCTCAAAAAAATGAAGTTGTCTTTTAGGTTTTTTTACTGGCTTTAAAAACTCATCAATTGCTTTAGCACCCAATGAACTACCACCAATACCAAGAACAACGATATGCTCAATATTTTCATCAAAACCATCGGCATAAGCTAAGATTTCACTTGTGTCTTGATTTGGAAGGTTGTAATACCCAATACTCTCTGACTCTTTTTGCACACATGCAAACAAACTGTCTTTTGTTTCTTTTTTTATATGATTAGTATCAAAATATAATTTAGTTTGCATTATAAAGCCTCCTGTGCCGTAGCAATAAGATTATTTACACTCACTTCATACGCTTTAGCTAGTGCTTCATCAACTGACTCAAAACGGGTAACAAGCACAGGAGTAGTATTACTAGCTCTAACCAATCCCCAACCTTTTTCAAAGTTAATTCTTACCCCATCAACATCAATAATATTTACTATTTTTGGAAAGTCAGCTGGTGGGTTTTTGAGTAGTTCTTTAACTTTATCTATTAACAAGAACTTTTCTTCTTCCGTAGTCTCTACTTTAATCTCTTCTGTTGAAAATACTTGTGGTAGAGCATCTATTTCTTTGTCTAGGTCAATTCCATCATGGATTAGTTCTAACATTCTTAGTGTTGCATAGATAGCATCATCATAAC
>CACVAP010000031.1 GCA_902727895.1 uncultured Sulfurovum sp. | reverse complement strand
TCTCTATATTTCGGATGATTCTTTTTTATATCGTTTAAATTAGCTTCTTCTAACTTATTTATTTTCTCTACTCTTTTCATTCTGATATTTTATCTTATTTTGAATTTAATTTTAGGTAGGTACTTATCTGTAAAAATCCCAATATAATTTTGAACTTCTCCCTCATTATTCTTAATAGTACTAATGGCTAAGAACGAAGTATAAAGCTCTCCATTTTTATGTTTATTATAAACTTTTCCTGACCATCTAAAATCATTTTTTAAAGAACTCCATAATTCTTGATAAAAAAGAGCATCTTGTATACCTGATTTTAACATTGACATCCTGTTACCTAATACCTCAGCTTGACTATAGCCTGTTATGGTTTCAAATGCTTTATTTACTTCAGTAATGGAACCTTTCAAGTCTGTTATAACCACCCCTTCATCAAGACTCTCAAAAATCTTTTTTGAGCGTGTAACTAGTAACTCCGTATGCACCTTTTCTGTTAAATCTCTAATCGTTCCTTGTACAACTTCTCTTCCATCTAATTCTAGTACATGGGCTTCTATAGAAGCAAAAAATAAAGTTCCATCTAACTTCATAAGTTCCATCTCTAATTCGACATAACCTTTTTTGGAAAGTTCTTTAGTAAAATTTGTGAACTTTAGAGAATCCTCTTCTTTAACAAAACATCTTATATTTAAACCTATAATTTCTTCTTTTGAAACATTATGAAGTTTTTCAACATAAGGATTTACATCAATAATGATTCCATCCAACTCATGTAAAAAGATGCCTTCTCTTGAGTTATTGAACATTGTTTCGTATTGCCGTATAAGTTTCTCTTGCTCTGAGACATCCATAGTAGAACCTATGTAAAACTTCTTTTCCTTAAAGTCAAGATATTTAACTGCCATAAGAGCATTAAATGATGTAGCATTTTTTCGTCTAGCCTTAAAAGAAAAAAGAGACTCTTTTTCTCTTTCAACTCTTTCAATAATCGTTTGAGGCATCATAAAGTCTACACAATGAGGAGCAGGTGAAGTTCCTATAATCTCTTCTTTACTATCATAGCCCCACATCTTGACATAAGCATCATTAACATAGGAAAAAACACCTTTTTCATTAATTACATTCGTAGCAGCAAGTGATTGTTCTACTAATTCAGATTGAAATTCCAATTTTTCCTGATTTAAAACTTGCTCTGTAATCTCTCTACTAATTAACATAAGATTGTTACCCACTAACAATTTTGCCATACGTGCTTCAAAATATTTTCTTTGTCCATTAATTTCAAGTTCGTATTCAAAAACTTCTAAAGATTGATTTGTTAAAGCCTTTGCAAAATGTTTATTAAAAAGTTCAGTTACTTTTTCAGGTAATATATCTTGCATTTTATGCCCTAAAAAATTCTCTGGTTTAACATATAAGTCATTTTCAGTCTGTGCACGATAGTCTATAATTGTTGTATCTTCTTTCATTATAAATAAAAGATCAGGAATTACTTGAAAGATTGACGTAAGTATTAAATTTGTTTTGTGGTGTTTTTTCTGACAAAAGTTCATAAATAAATATAAAAGTACTGCTGTACTTACAATATATAAAGATTTACTATAAACATTATCCATGCCGAACATAGTAAACCAAAAAATTCCAAAAAAAAGATAAAAAGATATTATTTGTAACTTGAAAAATTTTTTCATTTATCATAACCTTAATTAAATATTAATCGTTATTATACTTAATATTTAATTAAATTATAATTTTAATATATTTATAAATTAATAATAAAGCTTTAAGGAGTATAGAGAAATATATTAAGCGTGCTAAATATAAATTAAAATGTTAAAAGGTGATTGTTTTATGAGATAATCTAGTGGTGGGTCGGGGGAGACTCGAACTCCCGACCACTCGGTTATGAGCCGAGTGCTCTAACCAACTGAGCTACCGACCCGTGTAGAGCAAAAAGTATTAAATTCTAAAGATTCTTCTTCATCATCGTTATTTTTGAGTCCGAATTATACATAAAATAAAACCTAAATGCAAGTAAATTCTCTAAAATACCAAAAAGAAAGGAAAATATAATAAATGAAGTTCCTCCATGCGAAAACATGGGTAATGGTAAGCCAACAACAGGAGCCAGACCAATGGTCATCAAAATATTGACTGTCATGTAAATAAAGAACAAAAAGGCAATACCAGCAGCAACAACCCGTACAAAATAATCTTTTGCATTAGACATAGAAATGAAAAGTAAATGTAGTATCAGTGCTATATAAAGTATGATGGTTGTCATCATTCCTACAAAACCTAAACGTTCTCCTAAATAGGCGAAAATGAAGTCAGTAGAAGAAACGGGTAAGAACTTTAACTGTGTCTGTGTTGCATCTTCTCTGTTTTGTCCATCCATCCCACCAGAACCAATGGCAATCATAGACTGCTGAACATGATAACTCGGCTTACCAATAAAATTGGCAATACGCTGTTTTTGATAAGGTTTTAAACCATGCGTATACAGTAAAGGAGCTGCTAATCCAAGAATTAATAATAAAGTAATCCAAATACGTGCTTGTATACCAATAATAAAAAGTACCCCAAATCCACTTAAAAGTAAAACTAAACCCGTTCCTAAGTCTGGTTCTTTTGCAATAAGTATAAAAGGAATTAAAATATAGATAGAAAGCTTTATAAACATTTTCCAGCCATAACCATCTTTATGGGGTGGATTCCTTGAGATAATATAGGCAAGCATCAGTAATACAGTAATCTTAATAAACTCAGATGGTTGTATGGTAATGCCGATTCCAGGAATCTCTATCCATCTTTTCGCACCCAAAATAGTTTTACCAAAAAACTCAACACTTAAGAGAAGTACTAGGTTCACCCAATAAGCTAAAGGAATCAACCATTGATACTTACGCCAAGGAATTAAAAATGCAAGAAAAAATACACCAGCCGATATACCATAATAAACCATCTGTTTTTGAAAAAGATATTCATTAATTTCATATACTAAGTAAGAAGAAATTGCAAAAAGAGGTAAAAGTTGTAATATTAATATAAAATTTATTTGTTGTAGGATACGTCTGTCAAATTGGAACCAGTTGTTCATATATAAAGTCTTTAATTTAAAATATTGTTTCCATATATTATACAGAGGGAATAATAAAGAGGAGATTTAATCTTAAGTAGTGTTAGTATTTTAGTTATAAAGGAGAAATACTGGGTTAAAGGGAAAAGAATTTTTAATTTAAAAGGAGGAAGAAAATCATGAAAAATTCAACTACTTAAGATATGTTCGAATTATAACTTAATCAGATAAATTAACTCTTAATTTATCTGAGAATTATTTGTTTGCTTTATAAGAATTAGAAGTGTCGCTTATTTGTGGGCTTCTTACCACCTGGTTTTTTCTTACTTGGTGTATCATTAGTTCCCATTCCTTCTTTTCCCATCATCTTTTCTGCTAATTCTTTAGCTTTCTTCATATTTACACCTTGCTTCTTAATTTCTTTTTTTAACTTTCGATTCGTTGGGATTTTACTCGAAACAAGTGAGAAGCCTTCAGTTTCAAAAACTTCAAGTTCTTTATTTACTAACGCTTCTATTTCTTTTAACTGAGGAATCTCTTTTTCACAAATAAGCGACAAAGCCATACCATTTTGACCTGCACGACCTGTTCTACCTATACGGTGTACATAATCTTCATTATTTAGTGGTAATTCAAAGTTTATAACATGAGGTAAATTAATAATATCAATTCCTCTTGCTGCTACATCCGTTGCAACTAACACTGAAATCTCATTAGATTTAAAATCTCGCAACCCTTCCCTTCTCATTCCTTGACTTTTGTCTCCATGAATGGCAAGTGCTTTTATCTTTGAACTTTTTAAATTGTCTACAATTTTATCTGCTTGGAGTTTCGTGTTTGTAAACACCAATACCTGTTGCCATTTATTCTCAGCAATAACCTTACATAATAAAAGCATCTTATCTTCTTCACTTACATAATTAACCATTTGCTTTACTTGTTTGGTCGCTAAGTTTTCTTTGTCTATTTCAACAGTTATTGGATTTTTTAAAAACGTTCTTGCCAGTGTCATAATGGGTTTAGGAAAAGTAGCTGAAAACATTACAGAGTGTCTCTCCTTTGGCGTTAACGCAACAATTCGACGAATATCATCAATAAAACCCATCTCTAGCATTTTGTCTGCTTCATCTAGTACTATAATTTCTACTTCACTTAGATTTAATGAGCCATTTTTTATGTGATCCAGTACGCGACCTGTTGTCCCTACTGCTATATTAGCACCAGAACGTATGGCCGAAACTTGTGAACCTAACTTTATACCTCCAAAAAGAGCCACTGACTTATGCGTAAATTCTTTAGAGTATTCTTCTGTTTTTTCATGTATTTGTATTACTAGCTCACGTGTAGGTGCTAAGATAAGTGCTTGAACTTTATACCGAGCATCACCAGTCTTTACGACATCACTCTCTTTTAAATTTTCAAGCATTGGTAATACAAATGCAGCCGTTTTCCCTGTCCCTGTTTGAGAAGTTGCTAAAACGTCTTTTCCTTCTAAAAGCAAAGGTATACTTTTTTCTTGAATCTCTGTGGCTGTATTATAATTGAGTTCTTCAAGTGTTTTGAGAAGTTTTGGGCTTAGCTTTAATGTTTTGAATGACAAAGAAAATCCTAATAGATTAGATTTAGAATTATAACAAAATATTTAGGCTATAATTTCATTAATATTTTTTAACTGAATAAAAGGATTTTTTATGGGTAGAGCGTTTGAATACCGTAAAGCAGCAAAGATGAAAAGATGGGGGGCAATGTCTAAGATATTCCCTAAACTAGGAAAAGTAATTACCATGGCAGCCAAAGCAGGAAGCCCTGACCCTGACATGAATCCTAGACTTCGTACAGCAATCTTAACGGCAAAAGCTCAAAACATGCCTAAACATAATATCGAAGCAGCGATTCAGAGAGCATCTGGTAAAGATGCTGCTGACATTAAAGAGATGCACTATGAAGCAAAAGGTCCTTATGGTACACAGTTTATTATTGACTGTGCAACAGACAATGGAACACGTACTGTAGCCAATGTAAAGGCAGCCCTTTCTCGTAATTCAGCTGAAATGCTTACATCAGGTTCATTAAACTTCATGTTTAACCGTAAATCAGTATTTACATTTGATAAAACAGATGAGATGGATTTAGAAGAGTTAGAACTAGAACTTATTGATGCTGGTCTTGAAGAAATAGAGGAAGACATTGAGCCACAAGAAGATGCAGATGATAAAAAGATTATTAGGGTATTTGGAGAATTCGCTGCTTTTGGTGATTTATCTAAAGCACTTGAAGAAATGAACATCGAAGTTACTAAAGGTGAACATCAATATATTTCTAGCACACCTATAGATCTTAGCGATGAACACATGGAAGAAGTTGATGTTCTTATAGACCGATTAGAAGAAGATGAAGACGTTCAAGCTGTGTATACAAATATAAATTAACTGTATTTAGAGATATAGTTGTTATTTATATAAAATTGAGCTATACTGCTGGGAATGAAAGATGATTTCTGGATTTCATCTTTGGCACGCTTTATATTAGAACTAACTGTTTATAGTAAAATGACACCCATAGATATTTCATAATTAGATTTTAAAACACAACACACAAGGAATTACATATGGCAGCATTAGTAAACGGTACAGTAAAATGGTTCAACAGCGAAAAAGGTTTCGGTTTTATCGAGCAAGATGATGGTGGAAAAGATGTATTCGTACACTTCCGTAACATTAATAACACAGGTTATGACAGAGTTTCACTTAACGACGGACAAAAAGTTTCTTTCGAAGTAACTCAAGGCGAAAAAGGTCTTCAAGCAGAGAACGTAACAGCTCTTTAAGCTTCGACTTTTAGTATAAGCGATCTTTTCGCTTATACTCCTCTTCTTATTTTTATCACTTCAAAAACAAATACCCTATACTTATTTACAAATACTTAATAATTTTTCTACTATATTAATCTTTTTATTTTTTATATAAAGTAACAGTCCAAAATGAACTGCACTATATCTCCCTATTTTTTCTTTTCACCCTTACGTCTGTCGCTGTCTTTTTTCTTTTCATCTCTTTTTTTCTTTTGTGCTGCATAAGTATATTTACGTTTCTTATCGTAATCTATATACCCTTTTTTCTCACGTAAAGTTTTTTTAACAGGTCTTTTTTGTCGAGGCTGTTTGTCTGTCAGTTCAAAACCTTCATAAACATCTCGTTTTATATTAATACGTAAATCTTTTTCTATCTCAGAAAACCTATTGTAATCATTAATGGTTAAAAGAGAAATAACCATACCCTTATGATTTGCTCTTCCTGTACGACCTACTCTATGTGTATAAGCATCTGTTTTTTCTGGAATATCAAAGTTTAAAACATATGGGAGTTCTTGTATGTCTACACCACGTGCTGCAATATCCGTTGCTACTAACACTTGCGTTTTTTCTGCCTTAAGTAAACTTAATGCCTTTGCTCTTTCTGTTCGTGTTTTATCTCCATGAATGATGGCTACACGAATCTTCTCAGACCTCAAATACTCATAAACCTTATTGGCAGACTCTTTGGTGTTAGTAAATAAAATCAACTGTTTAATTCCAAGATCCGTTACTAGTTTAGCAACTATTTCTGCTTTTCGTTTTTTATCAACTTTATAGGCTTTATGCGTAATAGCATTAACCAAGTCTCTACGGTTACTTACTTCTACAATGGCAGGTTCACGTAAAAACTCTTTAGCAAGACGTTTAATATTTTGTGAAATGGTTGCAGAAAACATCATAATTTGTCTTGGTTTCGCACAGGCATTTAAAATAACTTTTATTTCGTTAACAAAACCCAGTTCGAGCATCGTATCTGCTTCATCCAAAATAATGGTATTAATATTTTCTAGGTTAACTTTTTTGTCATTAATAAAGTCTTGGAGTCGTCCAGGAGTTGCCACAATAATGTCAGTACCCTTTTTCAAACGCTCAAGTTGAATACTTTTTGGTGTTCCACCTTGTACTTTGGCTACGCGAATGTCTAAATGTTTACCACATTCCATAAAAGTTTTTGTAACCTGATCACATAACTCAATGGTTGGCACAATTACTAAGGCACGAATAACTTTATTCTCTGATTTAATAACTTTTTGTATTTTGTTTAAAACAGGTAAAGTATAGGCAACTGTTTTTCCTGTACCAGATTTAGAAGCACCAATGATGTCCAAACCTTTCATTGCAGCAGGAATTACCTTGTTTTGGATAGCCGTAGCATTTTCAAATGTGATGGTTTTTACAATGTCTGGGTGAAGGTTAAATTTTTGAAATGCGTTGATAGGAAATCCTTTTTATCTTAAAAGTAGAATTATACCCAAATTGAGTTAGTTAGTAACTATAAGCTAATTTCTTCTGATATTAATAGCTCTAATATATAAAAATAGACAAATACTAGTTTCATTAAATTTTTCTCATTTTATAATGTTATAATTCCATAAATTAATCCAAGGTCTTTTACCCATGTCTGCACAACCTACCATACTTCAGCAATTTCGCTCTTTTTGTTACCAAAACAACGCTACTAACTTAGAAACTGCTCTAGAATACTTCGCTGTTTTTGGTGGAATGGGTTGGAGAGTTGACTTTACTCAGTCTTTAAATGAACTCATAGCCGACAAAGTCTTGGACAACTACCGTTACATTCATGGTGACACCACAAAGATTACGCAAAGTAAAGAGATTCATCATAAGATTTTAACAGCACTGGCTGTGGGAGATAGACGTGAACATTCTGCTTTTAAAAAAGCACAGGTTGACCGACTTCATGGAGAGGAATCTATTGACTTTCTCATAGCTGAAGGACTTTTAAAATCTGACAAGTCTGTTGAGAAACCTTTAGTGGACCATGAAAAAGTTTCTGGAAAACTTCTTTTTTCTCAACCATTTATGCGTTTTTGGTTTGCACTTATTTCGCCTAACTACAAAGGTATTAAAGCTGGTGAGTACGATGAATTTTATGACCGTTGGAGAGAAATGAAATTGGAATTTAGCAACCATGTCTACCAACAACTTTTTTTAGAACTTGTTAAAAAAGCACACAACGAAAATTCTGACGACAAAATAATGCGTATTGGTTCATATTGGGACACACAAGTAGAGATAGACCTTTTAGCCAAAACAAAATCTGGAAAAATGATAGCTGGTACTTGTAAATTTGCTAAAACAAAAGCAAAAAAGAATGAGATTACTAAACTTCAAGAAAAATGCCACAAAGCAAAACTTGATATAGACGCTTATGTTATTTTCTCTAAAAATAAATTTTCAACTGAATTAAAAAAAGAAAAAAGTGAAACATTACAACTTTTTTCTTTAAATAGTTTAGGTAACTTACTTCTTGACCTTTCAGAAGAAGATCTACTTGTTAATACAAATAAGAAGTATTAATGGGTTTTTCCACACTGGGGCTTAGTAGCACACTCCAAAAAGAACTTCAAAAAAACAACTACCTAAAACCCACACCCATACAAGAAAAAGTCATACCTCTGGTTCTAGAGCGTCGTGATATTATGGCACAGGCACAAACAGGTACAGGAAAATCTGCTGCTTTTGTTTTACCACTTTTAGAACTCTTAGCACAAAACCCTACAGAGGGAAAACGAAAAATTAAAGTTTTGGTTTTAGCCCCTACCCGTGAACTTACCTTACAAATAAGTGAAACTTTTTCACTCTTTTCTAAGGCACTTAACCCTAAGCCAAAAATAGTTTCTGTTATTGGTGGTGAAGGTATTGGCGACCAGATTTATAGCATTCAAAAAGGTTGTGATGTTATAGTTGCAACTTCTGGAAGATTTTTAGATGTTCTCTCTAAAAATCAAATGTCATTAAAGCATTTAGAATACTTAGTACTAGACGAAGCTGACAAAATGTTAAACCTTGGGTTTGCAGAAGAGTTAGATGAGATCTTAAAAGCCATCCCGTCTAAGCGTCAAAACCTTCTTTTCTCAGCAACCTACCCTCAAAAAATCTTAGACATTGCTGCCAAAGTAACTACAGAAGCTGTTAAAGTAAGCGTAGAACATGAAGAACCAACTGTTGAGAAGATAAAGCAAAGAGTTATAGAAGTAAACCCTGAAAACAGAGGTCCTGTACTTCGGTACTTACTCAAACAAGAAAAATGGAAACAAGTTCTGGTTTTTATGGCAAATAAAAGAGCCACAGACAACATCGCTGAAAAATTTAGAAAACGTGGTTACTTAGCCGAGTCTTTTCATGCTGATTTAAGTCAAGAAGATCGTAACTACACCATTAAAGCGTTTAAAGAAAAAAAGATTCAGGTTTTGTTTACCACTGATATTATTTCTCGTGGATTGCATATAGAAGGCATAGACTGTATTATAAACTTTGACTTACCACGTTCTCCTGCTGACTATATTCATAGAATTGGGCGAACAGGAAGAGCAGGAGAAACTGGTGTGGCTGTAAGTTTCATAGGACATGAAGAACAAGCCCACTTTAAACTCATAGAAAAACGTAGCGAAATAAAATTGGAACGTGAAAGTGTGAAAGGTTATGAATTAACGGGGGAAGCCCCTAAAAAACAAAAAGGTCCTGCTCCTGTTAAAGGCAAGAAGAAAAGTAAGAAAGATAAACTTAGAGAATTGGCAGCTAAAAAGAATTTATAAAAATTGGTATATTACTTAAAAGTGAAATAATTAAGAGTGTCAAGGAAATCACATCTTTAAAAAAATTTGCTACAATACGCCCATGGAACTTACAGATAATAATTATAATGAAATCATCAAAAACAATGACAAACCTGTCTTTATAGACTTCTATTCTCCCTCTTGTGGACCTTGCCAAATACTGACTAAACTCATAGATGAAAAACTTGAGAAGTACGGTGAAGAAAATGGTGTTGTGGTTGTGAAATGCGATGTAACAAGAAACCCAAAATTGGCAGATGCTTTTAAAGTACGTTCTGTACCTTTTACCCTAGCTGTCATGCCTGATGAACAACTCAAATATGTCAACATGGGTTTAAAAAATGAAACTTATTATTTTGAACTTATTGACAACTTAGTCGGGAAAGGTTCTTTTTTTAGTCGTTTGTTTACCTAAAGTCTTAATCTTCAGGTAAAGCGTCAAACTCTTCTTTTTTCATTCTAAACCATTCATTCATAGTCACTGGATTTTGCATAATTTCTTTCATATTTTGAATGGCTTTCATATGTGCTTCATCATTCTGTTGCATCATTTCTATACCGTGTTTCATACTTAGTTCGCTCATTGATCCAAAAGTTTCAGCTTGTAATTTAATGTCACAAGCTCCTCCAAGTTCTCTACATGTCATTGTTTTCATAATTTTCCTTTGTTTTTTTGATGTGTTATTTTTTTGAAAAGAGTATATCAAAATATTAGCCCCAAAACTTTAAACAATTTCCTTCTCAGTTACGCTCTCTTCGTCTTTGCTTTTTCTACTTTTTTCCACAAGTATTGATAGTACAAAACTAATTAAAACGAAAGATAAAAACAAAAAGAACCCGACCTCTAAATGTGTTCCATTAAAAGTAATAATATTAACAGGGTCATCTTGGGTTCCAAGTTTTTTTAATTCGTTATCTACTACGCCATCTAGTCCTAAATATGCCATAAACATAGAAACTACCATTACATCTGCCATAGACCATTTAGTGGAATAAAGTGCAAAGAAACGGGTTGCCCCATTGTTAGCCATTGCTCCGGCTGAATAGTAATATATGGTAGTAGCTATGAGTTTTAATAACGGAAATATAATAGAGAACATTACCAGCAATATTCCTACAAATATCATTTTACCCTCTCCAGACTCCAAAAGTAATACCAGTAAATCTGTAATACTCTTAGATTGAAAAAATAAAATTTGATTTTCAAAAATGATAGCTTGGTCAAGCACCACAAAATTGAGTTTAGAAATCTTAGCTTCTATGTCTAACATAGGAAGCATAATACCCGTAACAAGTAAACTCAAAGTCGTACCAGAAAGCGTAAGTAACGATAAAGAGTTTAGCCTACCTTGGAAGACTACCATTAAAAGTATAATACCCGAGAGAGATACTATCTTTAGCATTATGCTATGCATATACTCAGAATTTTCTTCGATTTTTTTATCTAAGACTTCTGGTGAGTCATATTTTTCTACCAACTTATTATAAGTTGTCATGTCGGTACTTGCTTTAAATTTATTGTTCATAAACTCTTTAAGCTTTTCTCTTAAAACTTTTTTTACTCTTTCTTGATTTTCTGGCTTTTCTATTTCTATCATAACAGCAGAGGTAAACTCTGGTACACGATTACGTAAATCTTTAAAGTCTACAATAGAATCTGTAAGCATCTGTTTTGTTGAACCCATAAAACTACTAAAGAAACCACTTTGGTTCTTGTTTCTCTCTTTTACAATACGTTCTGTTTCAATGATGAGCGTATCAATAATGGTACTTACATAACCCTCTATTTGATCTCTGTTGTTTACATTTAGATTAAAATTATCTATCTTTCTTTCTACAACTTTTGTAATTTTCATTGTCCATGCATCA
Organism: uncultured Sulfurovum sp.; assembly: GCA_902727895.1. GTDB lineage: Bacteria > Campylobacterota > Campylobacteria > Campylobacterales > Sulfurovaceae > UBA1140. The sequence continues at coordinate 29,484 of CACVAP010000031.1, read as the reverse complement.
GAGTTAAACATACCATATTTTACAGAATGAAGTTCTGCATAGTCACGTTTATAACTTTTAGCATCTTCCCCAGACTTTATAAGTTCCACAGAAAAGTACACAACTATACATAATAAAAGTACAGCAACAAGCGATGAGATAAGTTTAATGATTTTCATAAATAACACACTCCAATATTCCAGTATAAAACCTTCTAATTAGTGTATCTAAAAAAACTCAGATAAAATTAAACCAAGCCCTAAACTAAAAGAGAACTTTGCAAGAAGCGTAGTTATCAACAATTATTTACAATTTATTTATGAGGGAGAGTTAAAGTCGGGATGAGATATCCCGACTTACACGACGTTGTCGTGTAGTATATTTTTAAAAAAGGGAAGAAGAGAAAGAGCTTATGACTCTTTTACAATCTTCTCAATAACACCAACAATAGAAGGATCTTCAAGTGTTGAAGTATCTTGAGTAATCTCTTCACCTTTAACAATTGAACGTAAAATTCTTCTCATAATTTTACCTGAACGTGTTTTAGGAACATCTGGAACAAACGCCATTGCATCACAAAGAGCAATAGCACCAATTTCTTTTTTGATTACTTTATTAATTGCTATTTTAAGTTCATCATTTGCTTCATCTGGATTTTTCAATACGATATAAGCAAAGATACCCTCACCTTTAATTTCATGAGGTTTTCCAACAACAGCAACTGCTGCAACAGAATCATGCTTTTTAATAGCAGCTTCTACTTCTGCTGTTCCCATTCTGTGTCCCGATACGTTAATAACATCATCAGTTCTACCAGTAATCGTAATGTAACCATCTTCAGCAATCATTGCACCATCACCTGTAAAGTAAACTGGCTGACCATCTTTTTTACAATCACCAAAGTATGATTTTTTGAATCTTTCTGGATCATTCCAAATGGTTCTAATCATTGATGGCCAAGGTTTAGTAATACACATGAAACCTTTCTCTCCAACTGGTGTTGGTGTTCCATCTTCTTCAATAATTTCAGCAATAATTCCTGGTAATGCAAATGTAGCACAAGCAGGTTTAATAGGTGTAGCTCCTGGTAATGGAGAAATCATATGTCCACCTGTTTCTGTTTGCCAATAAGTATCAACAATAGCACAGTTAGAATTTCCAACTACTTCGTAGTACCATTTCCATGCTGGAGGATCAATAGGCTCACCAACTGTTCCAAGTACTCTTAGTTTTGAAAGGTCATATTTCTTAGGCTCATCTTCACCTGTTTTGTGAAGTAATCTAATTGCTGTAGGTGCTGTATAGAATTGAGTAATGTTATGGTCTTGAACCATCTTCCAAGCACGTCCTGCATCTGGGTACGTTGGTACACCTTCAAACATAACTGTCGTTCCACCAGCTGCAAGAGGTCCATAAACAATGTACGTATGTCCTGTAATCCAACCAATATCAGCTGTACACCAGTACACATCGTTTTGACGTAAGTCAAATACCCATTCCATAGTCATTTGCGCCCAAAGAATGTAACCAGCTGTTGAGTGTTGAACCCCTTTTGGTTTTCCTGTTGAACCTGATGTATAGAGTAAGAAAAGTGGATCTTCTGATTCCATTGGCTCAAAAGGACACTCAGCAGACTCTTCAGTAATTAGTTCATTATAGTTATGATCTCTACCATCTACCCATGTAATCTCTTCATTGTTTCTTTTAACAACTAGAACAGCTTCAATGCTTTCTCCACCTTGGCTTAATGCGTCATCAACAACATTTTTAAGCATGTAAGGCTTACCTTTTCTGAAAGCACCATCAGCTGTAATAACAACTTTTGCTTCAGCATCTTCGATTCTATCTTTTAGTGCCTCTGAAGAGAATCCACCAAATACAATAGAGTGAATCGCACCAATACGTGTACAAGCTAACATTGCATACGCTGCTTCTGGAATCATTGGCATATAAAGAACGACTCTATCACCTTTTTTTACACCAAACTTGTTTTTAAGTAAGTTTGCCATTTTGTTTGTTCGCTCAGAAAGCTGTGCATAAGTAATATGCTCAACGTCACCTTTATCTCCTTCAAAAATAATGGCATTCTGATCAGCTTTATCAGCTAAGTGTCTGTCGATACATTGGTTAGATACATTTAGTTTACCATTTGAGAACCACTTGTAGAATGGTGCATTAGACTCATCTAGTACTGTGTCATATGGTTCAATCCAGTCAATCTTCTTATCAGCGAAACCTTTCCAATAACCTTCATAGTCTTCGATAGCTTTGTTTTGTAACTCCCAATAAGCATCCATTGAATTAATGGCTGCATCTTTTGCAAACTCAGGGTTTGGGTTAAATATTTGTTCTAACATGTATCTTCCTTCTTTTATTTTAACTTTTGTGTCGTGTTAAGTAGTCTAACATAAAAATAGCCAAACTGAAGGAAAAACATATCAAGAAGCCTACTTAAAGTAGTCCATAGTATCGGTTAATCCCATTCGCAATACCTTCCATTAATAATGTCTGGTAATGACTGTCCTTTAGTTTCTTAACTTCATCTTTATTTGTTAGATATCCTGTCTCAACTAAAATAGATGGCATTTTGGTTGCGAGTAATACCCAAAAATCTTTTCGCTTTATTCCTTTGTCATATATCTTGTATTCTCTACCTACATTAGAAAGTACATTTTTACGTACAAGATGCGCTAACGCTTTAGACTGAGAAAACTTCCACGAACTTACCATTTTTCTGTAGGAACTTTTACTGTAAACTTTTCTACCACGATAGACAGCTCTTGTCTTACTAATTCTTTTAGAATTTTTCAAACTCAAATAAAATACTTCCATACCCTCATAGCGAACACCTTTCGTTCTCTTTTTAGGTGCTGCATTTGCATGTATGGAGACAAAAATTGACCCTTTACGATTATAAACATAATCTGTACGTTGCTTTAAGTTCATAAATTTGTCTTTAGTTCTTGTAAGCAGTACTTTGTAGCCCATCTTTTGTAAAATATTTTTTAACTTCAACGTCATACTCAAGGTTAAGTCTTTTTCACGCACATGTTTTGAAGAAGCACCAACATCTCGTCCACCATGACCTGCATCTAAGATAATTGTTTTATATTTTCGTTTTGAATTGTACCGATAAGACTTTTGAGTATTTTTTCGACTGTTTTTTTTAACCTTTTGTTCAACATGTTTTTTATAAGTTACTTGCTTTTTAATACTCCCCTTAGCCATAGGTAAAAGAAGTGTTAACTTACGACCCTTAATTTCAAAACTCCCTTTCATATATCGCGTTGCTTCTATAACAACCCGTAAAACTTTTTTGTTATATTGGGCTATTCTAAAAGCTTGTACACCCTTTGCCTTATATTGCCCAATATTTTGAGTACTGGGTAAAGAAGTATTTTCAATGTCATACACATGTTTTACAATACCATTACCCTTAATAGTAAAATGTTTTACATTTCCTATAGGGTATTTAAAGACTAAGTTTAATTGATGCTCATTGAGAGAAGTTTGACGTAAATAGTTAGCTGTTTTCGCCATAAGGTTTATGTTAGTCAATATGACCAACATAAGAATAAGAAATGTTTTTTTGTAGATGCCCTGCTCCTTGAATTATTGAAGAATTTTAACACAAAAAAATATTTTTAACTATAAATTCACTCCATACACCCTAGTTTATTTTTAAGGTAACAGAATCTGTTTCTCATCCTTACTCTTTTTAATATCTTTCTATAGTATTAAGAATTTATATTAAATATTTAATATAATATATAGTAAATGAAAGGATATAACTATGTCAATCATACCTAGAAATATTTTTAAACCCAATATGAAAAATGAATATATTAGTGCTACTGAACTTGCAAAATTCTTTTCTATTGAACCTCGGCAACTAAACCAAATCCTTACTACACTAAAGTGGATTGAAAAAGAACACTATATTTGGTGGCTAGCTACTGACCTCGGAAAAGAAAATGGTGCCATAGAGTATACCAGTTCAAACAGTAGGGTTCATTATGTCTACTGGGAAAAAAGTATTATGCAAAATCAAGAGCTTCTTGCTACCATTCAAACTACAGTACGCTCATACATAGAAAACAATCTATATGAAGAATTTATAAAAGACTCTTTTCAAGCACAAGGTTATACTGTTTGGCATCACTCCAAAGACAAGACACAGCAAGACAAAAATAGAAACATTACGCTTATTGCTAAAAAGAACAAGAAAATCTTACTTATCCACTGTCGTGATAACCAACTGGACATTTCTATTGATGAATTAAAAGTGTTTCAACAACAAAGAGATGATTTTAAAAAAGACAATCCTGTTTTTGAAAATTATGATTTGAGCCTACACTACAGCATGTCAGGATTTTTCCTAACAGAAGAAGCTTATGAATATGTTGAAGAAAACCGTGGAGATATTACCTACGAAGTTGTTAAGGGAAACTCTGAGAACAACTGGATGGATTCACTCCTTCTTAGAGAAGAAATGAACTAATTCAAACTAGTTAAAAAAAGTAAGTACCTTTTCATCAACACCCGTAATAAGTTCGTTATTACGGTCTGCATAATCAACATTACCCAATACAAAACGAATCAAATTAAGTCTTGCTCTCTTTTTGTCATTAGCATCTAACATACACCATAGTGCATGTTCTGTTCCCGACTTTTTAAACATTTTATCTCTAAGCTTTACATATTTGTCATAATTTTCATGTGACTTATAATCCAAGTCAGAAAGTTTCCAAGACTTCAATGGGTCATTTTCTCTGTCTTTTATACGTTTTGCTTGTGTTTCATGAGAAATATTCAAATAAAATTTAAATACCATCACGCCATCGTCTACCAACATCTTCTCTACATCATTTACTTGTTTGTAAAAAAGTTTATGTTCTTCCTCTGTACAAAAACCAAATACTGCTTCTATCCCTGCTCTGTTATACCAAGAACGGTCAAAACATACGATTTCACCTTCATTAGGTATTTGCTTCAAATGACGTTGAAAATACCACTGTCCAAGCTCTTTAGAATTAGGTTTAGAAAGTGCCACCGAACGTGCTTCACGAGGATTCCAAAAAGCATTTAACGCTTTAATAGAAGAAGACTTTCCACCTGTATCCATGCCTTCAAAAATAATTAGCAGACGTTTGTCATTGTCTATAATCCATTTCTGAAGCTTTACCAACTCTAAATGAAGAGCATCAAGTTCTTGTTGATAAAACTCTCTCTGAATATTTCCATTTTTCTTAAAAACTTTTTTTGGCTTTTGTTGATGTTCTGCTAGTTTTGTTGTGTATTTTACTTTCATGTTTTTTCCTTATTTTAACTGTTGTTCTACATTTCCTAAAAGCGTTATAAGATTTACAATCATCATCTGCTCATCTTCACTTAAACGTTCAAAAACATTGGCAATTGGATGAGTCTCTGAAAACAACTCATCTTTAACCCCAGAAAGAGAAGCTTCTAAAGTAGCGTACTTCTTTCCAAAGAGTATGTTTTTAATCTCATTAGTTAATTCTACCTGCTTTTGCGTGTAGGTTCCCTTTTCAATGTAATTGTCAAAGATTTTGTTGGCTATCTGTTTGCTTGAACTGTTCATAACCTCTTGCATTAAAGTAGCAAAATCATCACTGTTTTGAAGTTTGTCTTCTACTATCTTTTCATAATCAAAAACTTGATGTTTTATGTCACTTATCTCTTTGTCGCTAATGAGTTGAGTATTTTTTAAAACATCCAGTTCAGAGAGCCTTTCTATGTAGTTGGCAAATACTTTTTGAACTTTTGTCTCTATGTCTGCTTTTTTAATGAAATTTTCACTTTTTAAAATACGCACATCTTCTACTTTGTCTCTAAAGTCACTCTTAACAGGATCTACTCTCTTAAGTAAAGACAAATTGGCTAAATGGGAAATGTCATTTTTTAAAGTTTCTAATCCCTCTACACTTCCCAAGTCATTAGCACCTTCAAGTACAGCATCTATCTTATTTTCTTGCTCTTGTATGGCTTTAATGTTGTGGGATTTAGACTTTAAAACAAAACAGCGTTCTTTTATCTCATCTGTATGCTTTTGACTCTGCTCACCTTTGACTAATGCTTCTTGGGCATTTAGCGTTAGCATCTCAAAACGTTGTTTTTCTACATGAGTCTCATCTTCAATGTACTCTGAAACAATTTTAAGCTTGGCTAATACCTCATCAGAAATATAATCCAAATTAATAGCTCTTAGTTCTTCAACAAGATGTTTATGTTTTTTAAGAGTATAAGCTGAAGTATCCAACGCATCTAACTGTGAAGCAATTACATTTTTTATGGCTTCTTTTGTACTTCCCTTTGGCATGGTCGTTAACATTTTGACACGTTTTAAAAAGAGTCGTTCTTTAAGTGAAACCGTACGCTGTGAAGGCAAGCCATCGGCATGAATCTCAAAGTAGCTAAAATTTGCACAGAAATCAAAAACTTTAAACTTCTCTTTGTTTTTTCCCTCTCCAAACAGATTAGGACAAAGCCGTGTTCCTCTTCCTATCATTTGCCAAAACTTGATTTTAGACTTTATCGGTTTAAAGAAAACGAGGTTCAGTAGTTCAGGTACATCTATTCCTGTGTCAAGCATGTCTACACTTATGGCAATTTGTGGATTTTCTTTTGGTTTTTTAAAGTTATCTAACAAGTCATCCACATGGGCTATATCAGAATGAATAAGCTGAGCCTCTTTCGCACGACTAGGATAGAGTATGTCAAACCTCTCTTTTATGTACTCTGCATGTTTTTTGTTCTTAGCAAAGATAATACTTTTACCTATCTTGTTTCCCTCTTCTATCTTAAAGCCATGTTGATGTAGGTACTGTAGTACTTTGTCATTGGTCTCTTTGTTCAGTACACGTTTATTTATTTCGCTTGAGCTTATCTCTTCTTCCTCTTCGTCAAAGGTCTCTTCATAATGCTCTTTCTCATCTTCACTTAGTTCTGCATACTTTATACCACGCTTTACAATACCTAAGTCTATCTCATAAGGTTCAAAGTCAACTAGGTTAGTGTCGTCTATGGCTTGGCGTAATCCATAAGAGTCTGTTGGTTCACCCTCTGAAGCATTAAAAAAGTTATAGGTGTTTCTGTGTACTTCATCAGCAGGGGTAGCTGTAAGTCCTAACACAAAGGCATCAAAATACTCAAAGATGGCTCGGTACTTTTTATAAATTGTCCTATGAGCTTCATCCACTATAATGAGGTCAAAGTAAGCTGAGTTATACGCTCCTTTCTCTATAAGGTTATGTACTGTTTCATAAGTACCAAAGTGCATTCGTACATTTAAATCTTTTTTCTCTAACACCAGATTAACCGTCGTCTCATCCAAGTACTCAGAATAATTCTTATATGCCTGTTTAACCAACTCTTTTCGATCAGCCAAAAAGAGAACTTTTGTAACCCAACCAGCACGAATAAGCACATCACTCAAACTAGCACTCACCCGTGTTTTACCTGTCCCTGTAGCCATAACCAAAATAGCCCTACGTTGTCCACTCTCAAAATGTTTCAACACCGAAGCAATAACCCGTTTTTGGTAACCTCTGTCGGTAATGTTATTGTCTATCGCATACCTAGAGGGTACGTTACGCTTCATAGCAAGCTTTTTCTTTAATGCTCTGTTTAACTCATCTTGAGGAAATATACTATGTATCTCTCTAAAAGCAGAATCTCCATCACTGTACTCTATGACTCTACCATTGGTTACAAAAGTCAAGACATCGCACTTATACTGTTTTTTTAATGCTTCTGTGTAACGTCGTGCTTGATGCTTACCTGCACTTACCGATACAGATGCTTTCTTTGCTTCTATAACAGCCAAGGGTTTTCCGTCATCAGACCATATAACATAATCAGCATATCCATTATGACCATCGTCTAAGGTTACTTTATACTCAACATCCAAACCTTCTTGGAACTTCTCTATGTCATAACCAGCTTCATACAGCTCTAAATCTATGAGTTTTTGACGTGTTTCTTTTTCATTTAGCCCTTCTACTTTAACAGGAGCTACTTGTTTGTTTGGTATTTGTGCTTTTAAAGCTTCTATTTGTGCGTGGAGTACTGCATTTTGTTCTTCAAGTTCTTCTTGCTCTTTAGGCTTGGCTAATATCTCTTCTTTTGTCTCTGTGGCTTTAACAGGAAGCATTTTTGTCGAGTCGTAGTTATCTACTACTTCATAAGAACTATAGACTTCTACCAACCAGCGTTGAAACTTGTACAAACATTGATTAGCATACATACTGTTCTTACTTGATATTACATCATTACTATGGGCAGCTTGGTTTCCTAGTTTTCGTATAAAGTGGAGTTCGTCTACAAATTCAAAGGGGATAATGTCTAAAAAGTCACGTTTTTGTAGAAGTAAAAGGAATTCATTTTTTTTAGCAAATTTTTCATCTAACTCTTTGTCTATCTTATACATAAACTTAACAGAGGTTTCTAATGCTTTTCTGCTACAAATGGCTGAAACAAGTGGATCTGTTACAGCATAACTTTCTGATTTAATCGAATTGCTTTTTAATGTTTCAAATTCATGTACTAAAAATGTAAAATTACTCATATATTGCCCTATTTATTTCCTTATTCTATTGTAGGGGGTGATTGCTATCACACCAATTAACATCGACGTAAAATAAAATGCATAAATAACATTGTAACCTTTGGTGTGATGGCAATCACACCCTACCCAAAGCTTTTGGCTAAAAGGGCTTCAAAGTTTTCTTCTAACTTTACTAACTCTTTTTCATAAAGAGCTTTTTGGATTTCTATTTTTTGTATGGTTTTGGCGAATTTGTTTTGTAGGTCTATTGGAGGTAAATACATTTTAATATTGACCATTCGTTTTAATCCTAAATCCTTATTTGCAATACCTTTAGTCAAATGTTGAGACTGAGAATAACAATAACTAGTATTTAACATTCTTTCTAACCAAATATAATTTACATTTTCATGAATAGGCTTTAATAATGCAATATGTACCCAAATAGCAAAATCTTTATCAGTATTCACACTTACTGCAAAGCCTGTTGTACCACCTTTACTATAAAGAATATCACCTATTTCTGGTTTACATTTTTTCCAATACCTTTCGGCTGTTTCTCTATCAATATATTTTAAATCATTCCAAATCATTTTATTTGGTCTTACATGTCGAGCAGATAAAAAAGGAATTCCTTCATCTGAATACTTTGGACTTTCATGAGGTCCATCTTTTGCAGAATGAATTAATTCCCCTAACCTAGAATCAGTCCATCCCATAGGATTCTCCACAGGGTCACCAAACATATCAATAAAAACAGATTTAGAAAGTTCATCAAGCTTTTTAATAGAAGTTTTACGTAGTTCTATAAGTTCTTTGGCTTTGTCTAGGGTTTGGGCTATGGTTTTTTGTTTATCTAAAGAGGGTAAAGGAATTTTAAAATCCATAATATCCTTATTACTTACAGCAGGGTAGCTAGCTCCTCGTTGCACATCCTCCATTCTTTGTATAAATTTAACAGTTTGTAATAAATAAAATATATATTTAAAAACTGCTAAATTATTTTTTATTCTTAAAACAGCAAAACCTGTACTGCATATCTGCTTATCATATTCTTTAGGAACTATTGCAATTCTTTTTAGCGTAGGTCTAGTTGTTGCAAAAAGAATATCATTAGTACGAATGATTTGTTTAGCTCTACTTGGTGCATTATTAATATCTACTTTACTACTTTCAAAAATTAATAATTTTTCTCTTGAAACTGCTGATAAATCAATGTATTCAAAGATTTCTTCTTTATTGTTTTTCCAATTAATATTAAAAGTTTTCTCACAAAGATCCCTTATCTTACTTAACTTAACCTTCTCCATCAACTACCTTATTCAATTTATCAATAATCGGTTGTAATATTTTCACGTCTATGTTCTCTTTTTGTGTTTTTGAATATATGGTTAAAAGGTAAACAGAGTTGTTTGAAAGTTTTGTGTAGTATATAACTCTATATCCACCACTTTTACCACCTACATCGCTATTTTTTACCCTTATTTTATAGAGGTCATTACCCAAATGAATACCAACACTATAATCTTCTTCTAAAACTTCAATAAGCTCTAAAATATCACCTTTAATAGATTTATACTTTTTAAAAAGCTTCTTGACATCTTTTTTAAACTCATCAACAACATTAACTTCATAGCTCATCTAAAAAATCTCTTGCTTTTGTTGCTTTCTTCTCAGCGTTTTCTATCTGAGCAACTTCTTCTAATGCACGATAAAGCTTTTGTGTTAATTCATCTTGTTCGTTGTTTGGTATTTTTACTTCAAAAGGTAAACCTTTATGTTTTACTATCATTTTTGTAAAAATATTCACAGCTTCTGAAAAATTCATACCCACTTCATTGAGTATCTCTTTAGCATCAGCCAAAGAATCTTTGTCAATTCGTAAAGAAGTTTGTACTTTAATCTCTTTTGCATTCATAAGCAATCCTTTATTCATTTATACGAGTATAACAAATATTCATTGTATGTTCAATGAATATTCAATGCATACTTTAATCTATCATCCCTTTCAATTCTCGAAGCCCCAAACCTATCTCTTTCTCTATCGCCTCAATATCAGCCAATATCTTAGAAGGTTCATCATACTCTACCTTCTCATAAACAATCTCTTTATAACGGTTAATACTAAGGTCAAAATCATTCGCTTCTATCTCACTTACAGGCACTAAAAAACTCTGCTCTGTTCGTTTTCGTTCACCCTCTTGGTCTAATTTAGAAAAACGCTCTAAAATGTCGGGTATGTTTGAACCCTCACAAGCTGTACGATTGTCATTTAACGTATATCCATCATTTTGCATGTCATAAAACCAAACATTTTCATTTTTATGTCCGTCGGTTTTAGTAAAGAGCATAATAGCCGTACTCACTCCAGCATAAGGTTTAAAAACCCCACTCGGCATAGATATAATAGCATCTAACTGTTGATTACTTACTATCTCTTCTCGTATCTCTTTGTGAGCTTTGGTTGAACCAAACAATACCCCATCAGGAATAATCACAGCACAACGTCCACCAACTTTAAGAGACTTAAGTATGAGCGAAAGAAAAAGAAGCTCTGTTTTTTTGGTTTTAGCCACTTCTAAAATGGGTTTAGCAACCTCATCATAATCGAGTGAACCTTTAAACGGTGGATTCGCAAGTATGAGGTCGTAACGCTCTTCTTGTGTATGGTCAAACTTTGAAAGAGCATCGCTGTTAGAAATGTTGGCTGAACCTATGGAGTGTAACATCATGTTCATAGACGCAATTCTTGCCATAGAGATGTCAAAGTCATTTCCATGGAAAAGCGACTCAAACTCTGAAACACTTAAGTCATTGAGTATTTCAGCTCTTTGCTCTTTAATGTACTCTATCGAATTTATAAGAAACCCTGCCGTACCACAAGCTGGATCGTAGATATTATAATTTTTATCTACCTTTGCATCTTTTAGCATTAACGATACCATCATCTTAATAATATGTCTTGGCGTTCTAAACTGTCCATTGGTTCCAGCTGTGGCAAGTTTACTTAGTAGGTATTCGTAAAGGTCACCTTTAATGTCTTTGTCTTCCAAGTTTAACTTAGAAACCAAGTCCACAACCTTTTGTAAAAGCTTCGGGGTAGGAATAAGAAAAGAAGCATCTTTCATATAGTTCGCAAATGCTGACTGTTCAGAAGAAAGTGTTTTAATAAAAGGAAATATCTCAGTTTGAAATACGCTAAACATTTCTAAAGCTGCTAAGTTAGAGAGTTCTTCCCAACGTAAGTGCTTTTTGTCTGTAGGGAAAATGTCTTTTGTGTTAGGCGAAAGAAGTTTCTTTTTGTCAATGGTACGCTGTGCAGTGTCAAGACTTTTTATAAAAATCAAAAAAGTAAACTGCTCTACAACGGTTAAGGGGTTAGAGATTCCTCCTGTCCAAAAGGTCTCCCATATTTTATCTACTTGGCTTTTTAATTCGTTTGTTATCATAAGGCAATTTTAGCCTTATATTGCTTTGCTTCGGTAGGGTGTTTTCCCCCGAAAACACCGTGTTATACAAATTGGCATGTTTAAAATATTTGTGTTTGGTTTTGACGGTGTTTTCAGGGGAAAACACCTTACGGGTCTACCCTAATTCTTTAGGTATTTTTTTAGTCGTCTTAGCACCCATCTCTTTAAGTTGTTCTACTTGTCTTACGATGTTACCTTTCCCTTCACTCAAACGCTTCTTAGCCACTTCAAATGTACCTTGTAGCGTGTCAAACTGTTTAGATATTTTTACCATGTCATCTGAGAAACTTACAAATTTGTCATACAAAGCACCAGCTCTTGAGGCTATCTCTTTTGCATTTTGAGTTTGTTTCTCGTACTTCCATACATTTTCAATGGCACGTAAACCTATGAGTAATGTTGTTGGACCTACAAGTAAAATTTGATGTTTAAATGCATTGTCATATAAAGCAGGGTCTTTTTCCAATGCCAGTGCTAACGCTCCCTCTATAGGAACAAACATAAAGATGAAGTCTAAAGTGTTAATACCTAAAAGCTTTTCATAGTTTTTTGATGACAAATCTTTAATGTGCGCTCTTATGGCATTAATGTGTTCATTAAGATGTACCTCTTTTAACTCTGCTGTCTCTGCTGAGATAAATCGTTCATACGCATTCAGTGAAGTCTTCGCATCTATGATAAGGTCTCGACTGTCAGGAAGGTGTACTAAAACATCTGGACGGTAGCTTTTTCCCTCGTCATTTTTTAAAGGAACTTCACGGGTATACTCTACCCCTTTACGCAAACCAGAGGACTCTAGAACTTTCTCTAAAATCATCTCACCCCAAATACCTTGTTGTTTCTTTTCACCTTTTAGTGCATTCGTAAGATTTATGGCATCTTGGCTTATCTGTTGGTTTAACTCTTTAAGTGACATAATCTCTTGCTTTAACATGGCTCTGTCTTTTGACTCGTCACTATACAAGGTATTGATTTGTTGTTTAAAATCAGAGATTTGGCTTTCCATTGGTTTAATGAGTGATGAAAGGTTTTCTTGGCTCAGTTTTGAGAACTCTTTTGAGTTTCCTTCAAAGACTTTTGCTGCTAGTTGGGCAAATTCTTCTTTGATTTCTCCCCTATGCTCATTCATCATTTGCATTTTTTCATAGTTTTGTTTTTGCTGTTCACTTACTTTAATTTGCGTTTCGCGTACTTTTAAATGCAGGTTATTGTTTACGTCAACTAAGTCTTCATTTCGTTTTGACAAAACCTTATGACTCTCTTCTTGTTTCATAAAGCTTTGCTCAAGCAACTCATAATGAACATTTAACTGTTCTAATGCAGATCGTTCTTTATGTATTTCTGTTAAATGTTCTTTTGCTTCATCTACCATACGCTCTTTAAGTCGTTCTAGCTTTGATTCGTACTCTTTAATCTTTTCTTTACTCTCGGAAAAGTATTCAAGCTCTTTTTCTAAACCCATATTTTTAGAACGCTCTTCTTGAAATGCTTCGTAAAATTCACTCATACGTTCTTCTTTAGCAGCATCTATGGCTTTAGCATGTTCTAAAATGGCTTCTAACCTAGAGATACGTGACATAAAGAAAACAATAATCGTAGAAATTAAGATGGTAATTAACAAAAATAGTCCAAGCCCTATGTAGAAGGAATTTCCTATTTGGAACCCTGTAACTAAACTATCCAAGACTAACCTTTTATAATGTCATATACTTCTGGAGCTGAACACTCTAAAGAAGTCTCATTTACAGTAGTATTGTAGTTCATATTTTTAAATATTATCTTTACATTGTTGTCTAAACTATCTACATATACTATCTGTTGAAGTTGTGCTTTGTCATCTAAAGTAATAAGGTATTCAATGTCTTTATAAGTAGCCTGATAATCTGTAGATGAAATCTTGTTAGCTATTTTTAAAATCTCATCAAGGTTCATACCTTCTTCAATTAAGTAATTAGAAACCTGTTCTAAGTCATGATCAACCACAATTAGCTGAGTACCATCAGTACAAACTTCTTTTTTTGTTGGTACTGTGTATGACCATTTAAAAAGACTTCTTGTGTAGTTCGTCTCTTCGCCCATAATATTTGCTAAAGATTCTTTTAAATTTTTGAAGAGTACTGTTCCCTCATAATTAATGACTTTTCCTTTTTCATTGGTGATGCTTTGGTGAAAGTCAGTTTTGAAGTTTTGGGGTAAAGTAATGTCAGCAGAAAGCGTAATGCTCAGTGCTAAAAGTGATATAAATAATTTCATGTATGAAGTCCTTTTTTCTAGGTAAAAATATAGCAAAACCACACTTGATGTGTGATTATGTTCTCGCTATTTTGCCTAAAAATTGTGGACTTATTTTTCTAGCTCTTCTTTAGCACGCTTATCAACCATTTTTATACTGTCTAAAGCATTTTCTAAAATCTGCTTAGTTGTCTTCAATGGTTGCATGTGTAAGTTGGTTTGTTTTCTGTCTAAAGACTCATCCATAAGTACCGTCATCACTTCTTTTTCAAGTTCTGCATAAATCTCTTGGAGTTTTGCTTCTATAAATTCAACATTCATTTTATTTACTTTTTGGTCTAAAAATTTTAATTACTTTTTCATCTGCTTCCATAAAAGCACCACCTATAAGATCAACACAATAGGGAACAGCAGGGAAAACAGCATCTAAACATTCACGAATGGACTTTGGTTTTCCAGGAAGATTAATAATCAATGTCTTATTACAAATACCAGCTGTTTGTCGTGATAAAATGGCTGTTGGAACATATTGTAAACTTACAGCACGCATTTGCTCTCCAAAACCAGGAAGAAGCTTTTGACAAACATTCTCTGTAGCTTCCGTGGTTACGTCTCTTGGTGCTGGTCCAGTTCCCCCTGTGGTAACAATAATATCACAGTGTTCCTCACGCGCAAGTTTAATCAATGTGGTCTCAATAATTGCTTGTTCATCGGGAATACAACGGTACTCATATTCACATTCATTTAACAAATATTCTTTCATCGTATCCATAATGGCTACCCCTGAAATGTCTTCGTAAATACCTTCACTCGCTCTATCACTTGTGGTTACTACCCCAATTTTAATTTTATCCATGTTATTTCCTAATATAAGCTGATTTAATCTATGTTGCGAATTATAATATATTGACCTTAATAGGTAACAGCTAAACAACACTTACACATATTTTTGATAAAATAATGACAATTTTAATACTAGGTTATAATAATAATGTTAAAGATGCTATTCGGTTCTAAAAATGACAAAGTTGTAAAAGGTTATTTAAAAAGAGCGCAAAAAATTAATAAATTAGAAGATGATTACAAAAAACTTTCAGATGATGAACTGAAGAATGCATTTACGGCACTAAAGAACGCTGTACTAGCAAATGAAAGAAGTCTTGATGAGGTACTCAATGAATCTTTCGCCATAACAAGAGAAGCCAGTGTGCGTGTTTTGGGTATGCGTCATCATGATGTACAACTTGTTGGTGGTATGGTACTCCATAACAACTCTATTGCTGAGATGAAAACTGGTGAGGGTAAAACACTTGTTGCAACCCTTGCTGTTGTTTTAAATGCCATGTTAGGTAAAGGGGTACATATTGTAACCGTGAATGATTACCTAGCAACAAGAGATTCACAAGAAATGGGTCAACTCTATAACTTTTTAGGTTATACCGTTGGTTGTCTAACAGATGAAATCCACGATGAAATGACTAAGAAAGCACAATACGACTGTGACATCACATACGGAACCAACAACGAGTATGGTTTTGATTACTTACGTGATAACATGAAAACAAGAGCAGAAGAAAAAGTTCAACGTGAACATCATTATGCTATTGTTGATGAAGTCGATTCAATTTTAATTGATGAAGCGAGAACTCCTCTTATTATTTCTGGTCCTGTTCAACGTGACACTGTTTATTATGTACAAGCCAATAAAATTGCTTTACAAATGGAAAAAGGTGAAAAAGCTGACACCAAGCCAGGAGAACCTGAGCAAATAACAGGTGACTTCTATGTTGATGAAAAAAATAAACAAGTTGTTATGACAGAAGATGGACTGCTAAAAGCACAAGATCTTTTTGAAGTTGACAATCTCTATTCACTTGAAAATGCTTCACTTTCACACCACCTTGACCAAGCCATGAAAGCACAATACATTTTTGTAGAAGACATTGATTATGTTTCACGTAATGGTGAGATTGTAATTGTTGATGAATTTACAGGTCGTTTAAGTGAAGGTCGTCGTTTCTCAGAAGGACTTCACCAAGCCATTGAAGCTAAAGAAGGTGTTGAGGTTAAAGATGAATCTCAAACATTAGCAGAGATTACTTACCAAAACTACTTTAGAGCTTATGACAAACTAGCAGGGATGACAGGAACAGCACAGACAGAAGCAACTGAGTTTGCAGAAATTTATAGCTTAGAAGTGCTGTCTATTCCAACAAACTTACCTATTGGTAGAAAAGATTTTAACGACCTTATTTACAATACTGAAAAAGAAAAACTGGATGCTGTTGCTAAAAAAGTTCAAGAACTTCATGTTTCTGGACAACCTGTACTTATTGGTACAGCTTCTATTGAAAAGTCTGAACTCGTTCACCAAAGACTTAAAGCTGCAAAGATTCCTCATAACACACTAAATGCTAAAAACCATGAAAATGAAGCTCAAATCATTATGGAGGCTGGTAAAAAAGGTGCTGTAACCGTTGCCACTAACATGGCTGGACGTGGGGTTGATATTAAAATTACAGATGAAATCAAAGAACTTGGTGGACTTTACATCTTAGGAACTGAAAGACATGAAAGTAGACGTATTGACAACCAACTACGTGGACGAAGTGGACGACAAGGTGATGCTGGTGTTTCTCAATTTTATCTTTCATTAGATGATAACCTACTAAGAATTTTTGGTGGAGACAAAATCCGTAACATCATGAACAAACTGGGTGTTGAAGAAGGTGAATACATTGATTCAAAAATTGTAACACGTTCTGTAGAAAAAGCACAAACCAAAGTTGAAAACATGCACTACGAATCACGTAAGCATGTTTTAGAATATGATGATATTGCCAGTGAGCAAAGAAAAGCAATCTATAAGTTTAGAAATAACCTTTTAGATAAAGAATATGACATTGACTCAAAAATTAAAGAGAACCGTTTAGAATATGTTGACCATGTTCTTGTAGAGTCTGAAATTTATAATGGTGGGGCTGAAGAAGACTTCAATATTGAAAAGCTTCAAAATATTTTACGGGAAGAAGTAAACATTGATCTTGAACTTAGTACTTTAAAAGAAAAAGATTATGATGACTTACATGAATTAATATTAGAAGTTCTTACCCATACTTACGAAGCAAAAATGGAAGAGCTTAATGAAGAACAACGTTCAGAAGTACAAAGAATTCTTTACCTTCAAGTACTCGATCCTCAGTGGAGAGATCACCTTTATGAGATGGATGTAATGAAAACAGGTATTGGTCTTAGAGGTTATAACCAAAAAGATCCCTTAACTGAGTATAAAAAAGATTCTTATAATCTTTTCATGGGACTGGTAGAACGTATTAAGTATGAAGCCATTAAAGTACTTCAAGTAGTACAGTTTAACTTCCAAGACCCAGCAGAAGAACAAGCTAAACTAGATGCAATGAGAGACGAACTCGAAGTTGATTTAGCGAATGCTAAAACAAATGAAGAGCCTGAAGAACCATCTACAGCAGTTTTTGAAAAGAAACCAAAAAGAAATGATGCTTGTCCTTGTGGTTCAGGTAAAAAGTTTAAACAGTGTTGTGGTGTGAGTGGACCTAAAAAGGGGCTACTTGCATAATGGCAATGGCTAACAACACTACTTTTATAAACAAAATAATTAAACACTATCTCAAATACGATAAAGATAATCCTTTTATCTTTATCTCTTCTATTCTCTCTTTATTAAGTGTTGCAGCTGGTGTTATGGTACTTATGCTTGCCATGGGTATTATGAACGGAACACAAAAAGAATTCAAAAAACGTCTTTTTGTTATGAACTACCCTCTTACACTTGTACCAATTGGTTATGAAAATGTGACAGATGATTTAGTTAATAAACTCTCGACAAAATTTCCAGAATTAATTTTTTCACCTTATTATATTACGCATGTTGCGAGTAAGAGTGGTTATGGTGGAAGTGCTTCTCAACTTTATGGTGTGGATTTTAAAAAAGAAGCACAAATCAATGAAGTATTTAAAAAAGCATTAGAAAACTCTCTACAAAGCCCTAGCAAATATAAACTTGTTGTTGGCGAGACAGTATTAGAAGAGTCAGCGCTTAAACATGGAGACAAACTTACCTTACTCTTTTTAAAAGGTGAAACCATTGGTTTTGGAACCATGCCTACTCAAAAACGTTTTGTCATAGATGCAGCTTTTAGTTCTGGTCTTACAAACTATGATAAGGTAATCATGTACACAACCCATGCAGCCTTTCACAAAGTCTTAAAACGTGACGCTGGTATTTATGATGGTATACATATTTACTCTGCTAATGCAATGAATGACATTAAACTTATGAATGAGTATCTAAAAAGTATTGATGCCTATAAAGGCGTACGTCTTCAAGGTTGGTGGGAACAAAATGCTTCTTTCTTTGCAGCCATGGAAATGGAAAAGAAAGCACTGTTTTTAGTTTTACTACTTATTATCTTAGTAGCAGCCTTGAACATTATCTCTTCTTTACTTATGACAGTTATGAGTCGTAGAACAGAAATTGCTTTTATGAAAACACTGGGAGCTACTAGTAGTGAAATTAAAAGTATCTTTTTTAAATTAGGTGCGATTATTGGTTTTGCAGGAATAGTTGTAGGGACACTTTTGGGACTCATAGGAATGTGGGTCTTAACTACTTTTCCTATTATTCAACTCTCAGAAGATGTTTATGGTTTCAGTAAATTACCAATTGACTTAACCATACTAGATTTTGTTCTAATTATTCTTGGTGCTATTGTTATTGTGATGATTTCATCAATTTATCCAGCAAACAAAGCCTCGTCAACTGATCCATTAAAGGTACTCAGAAACGAATAGTAGCTAACTCTCACTAGCTACTTTTGAGAAGAATTAAGAATACTTCTCAAATATCTCTTCATCAGCCATATTGATTTTGGTTTCCATGATGTTGAGCTTTTTAATTAAAACATCTGAAACTTTCTCTAAAGACTTCAAATATAATTGGGCTTTATTTTGTTCTTCTTTTGTAATTTTCTTACCTTGTTTTAATAATTTTGAGAAAAAACTAAGATTAGAAATATCAAAATATATTTTAAAAATGCTCATATATTCTTCATGTAATTCATTATGTAGGTTTTCTAAATCTTTTACCGATGTCTCATTAAAAATCGCCAAGAGTATTTGTCCATCAGAATAAAACCATTTTCCAAATGCACAAGCATCAGGAGTTAGGGGTATGTCTTCTTCTTTTATGGGAAACCCGTTGACTAAGGATTTAGCACGTTGTACCCACTGAACATGCGCTAAACGTGCTAAACGTATTTTATGGATTATTTCATTCTTTTTCACTATATAACCTTAGATTAATATTAATTTATTTTACTTAAATTTTTATTAATATATAGTTAATATTATATTAAGTTTCGTATATAACTTATGGCTTGATCTTTATTTAAAACTTTTCCATCAAGCTGAGCCATATAAACATTGTCTAACAATACTTTAAACTCTTTAGAGGGTTCCATTCCCAATGCTATTAAATCACGTCCTTGTATAAAAGGCGCCATGGGGGTATTATAAACATCCAATACTTTAGCATTTTCAAGCAACCAATCTCCAGCTTCATAAACACCTTTTAAAGATGCTTCTGTAGTTCGTCCTAGAAAATCTGCTCTAGCTACGGTTACCAATTCTTCAATATTTACTTTCGTTGCCAATCTACGTATGGTTGATTTTTTGGCGTTTCCTCGAAAATAAATAGAAGGTGCTAAATGATGTTCAACCAAAGGAAGAAGAGACTTTATAAAATCATGTTCATCCGTAATTCGGTACATAAACCTTTCAGTAGGTTCAATTCCAGCCAACTCATGCCCAATAGCTGAGATTTTTTCTGTTCCTATTTGAGTATGGGTAGCTTTTCCTAAGTCATGACATAAAATGGCAAACATCATTTTCAAATCATCCTTTTCATTCCCTGTCTGTAGGGTAACCATTTTATCTATACACATCATAGTATGTATCCAAACATCACCTTCAGGATGCCAAACAGGACTTTGAGGAACATCTATAAGTGCATGAAGTTCAGGATAATACTTTTCAATAATCCCTAGCTTTCTCATTAACTCAAAACCTATGGAAGGCTTTTTAGACTTTAATAAAAGTTTTGTAAACTCAATATACACACGCTCTTTGGGTAACTCTTCTAACATGCCTTCTTCAACCATACTTTGACAAAGCGCAAAAGTCTGAGCGTCTAAAGTGTAGTCAAACCTAGCACAAAACTGTACAGCTCTATAAACACGTAAAGGATCTTCTATAAATGTTTTAGTGTTGATGTGTCTTAGTACTTTGTTTTGCATGTCTGCTTTAGCAGCATAAGGGTCTATAAAGGCTTTTCTCTCTATGTCATAACCCATGGCATTAATGGTGAAGTCCCGACGTAAGGCTGCCTCTTTAAAACTTAAAGAGCCATCACAAGAAATATCAAACCCTTTATGACCTAAAGCTGTTTTTTGTTCTGTGCGTGGAAAAGAAAAATCGTACTCTTCACCTTCATGGACAAACTTTAGGACACCAAAGCTTTTACCTACTAAATTAACAGAACCATACTTTAACAATATTTTTTCTAAATCTTCTAGTCTTTCTAAACCATATACTTCTACATCATAGTCTTTAATAGGAAGTTCTAAAAAGTGGTCACGTACAGAACCACCCACTATCAATGCTTTTGCATTGACTTCATTTAAGTCTTTTGAGATTTGTTTAACAATATCAGGTATATACATAATTTATTTTAACCTTTTCAATCTTTAAGGACTTCTACTCGCACCACAATTCCAACATTCAGTAAATGCTTCAGTAGATTCTTCCTGACAAGAAGAACAAACCCATATGACTTCATCTCTAGTTTGGTCTTTCTTCTTTTTTTCATATTCGTCTAATATACCTTGCGCTTCATCATATTGACGGTCATCAAATATCCAAATAGTTGGAATTACAGCTTCAGTATAACCAATACCAGCAACTAAATTATGTAATTGGTCATCTTGCACCTCTGCTTTTATACCATATGATTCCAACACACCTTTAATAATATGTGCCTCAGTTGGATCATAAGCATTACATACTTTTTTCATAGTTAATCCTTTAGTTTATTACTTAGAAGACTCATCAAAAGCCACACCTTCACGGATACCATCATCAATGACCATTGACTCTTTAAATCCAGAGATATTATAAATTTCATCATAGATTAAAACACCTGAAGCTATCAAGTCATCACGACCAATACCTACAGCTTTTACTTTATCTTCTTTACTCATTTCAATTAATGCTTTTAAATTGTCGGCTAAATCTTTTCGCGTTAAAATAGTACCATGAATATTTTCAGGCTCATAAGTAGCATAACTCATCCCTTTTTTCATGGCTGCAATGGTTGTTGGTGTTCCAGCTGTTGCAATAAAGAGTTCTACTTCTCCATACGCTTCTACCACCTCATCATAATAAGCTCGCATTGGTTCCATAACAATAGGAATGGCTTTGGCAATTTCATCCAAGTTTTTAAACTTCTGAGTAACGGTAACAATCCCTACTTGAAAACTCTTTGAAAAGTATTTCTCTTCACCATAGTAAAACAACATCTCCGTAGAACCACCACCAATGTCAACCAACATAAAGTGCTTAGGTTCTTTCCCTAAATGTTCCAAACGATTTTGAGCTGCTTTCAACGCATACTTAGCTTCTGCCACACCATCAATGACTTCAAAGCGTATACCTGTCTGATCGGCAATGCTTTTTAAAATCTCTAAACCATTCTTTGCTTGACGAATGGCTTCTGTCGTAACAGCTTTTACCCTAGCATCGCTAAAGTCTAGTTCTTCTTTGGCTTCGTTAAGTGCTGCAACTACTCTACTAAGAGCATCTTCATTTATCTTACCTGTTTGTGCTAAACCATCTGCTGTTTTAACAGTCTTATGAAAGGTACCTAAGCTCTCTTTTGTTTCCATATTCATCTTTAAAAGTCTTAAGCTATTTGAACCTAAGTCAATGGCAATAATATTTTTCATTCCAGTCCCTAATCTAAATCTTAAGCGAATTATATCTTTTCTATTTGGATATAATACTTTTAAATAATCCTAGGGTAAATACATGCAAACAAACTATGGTCTGAATATCTGGGCAGACGAAAATTTTATCATTAAAGACAACACGGTAAATGTAAACCATAAAACTCAACCATCTCTCCTTGAAATTACACAAAAACTTAGAGATGAAGGCTACAGAGGACCAATGCTTCTTCGCTTTCCTCATTTAATAAAAAAACAAATCTCTACGCTCTATACACAGTTTAATCGAGCAAAAGAAGAGTTTAACTACCAAGGTAACTTTCATGCTGTTTTTCCTCTAAAGGTTAATCAATATCCTAACTTTGTTAATTCGCTTATGGATGTTTCTAAAGAGTTTAACTATGGCTTAGAGGCAGGAAGCAAAGCAGAGCTTGTTATTGCTATGACCCATACCCCACTTGGTGCACCTATTACCGTTAATGGGTTCAAAGACAAAGAGATGATTTCTTTGTGTTTTATAGCCAGAGCAATGGGACATAACATTACCATTACCATAGAGGGTTTGGGAGAGCTTGAGACTATTATCCAAGTACATTCTGAATTTAACCAAGAGAATAAAGAAGCGATTATTCCTAAGATAGGTGTACGCATACGTTTACACAGTTCAGGTATTGGTATTTGGGCTAAGAGTGGTGGGTACTCTTCTAAGTTTGGTCTTACCTCTACGGAACTCTTAGAAGCTTATGACCTTATGGCTAAACATGACTTACTTGAACAGTTATGGATGGTGCATTTTCATATAGGTTCACAGATGTCTGAGATTAACCCCTTAAAAAAAGCCTTACGTGAAGCTGGTAATATCTATGCTGATTTAAAGAACCGTGGTGCTTATGCCCTATCTGCTATTAACATTGGTGGTGGGTTGGCTGTTGAATATGGTCAATACCCTCACAAAAAAGAAATTAACTACGCCCTTAGTGAATTTGCCAATGATGTCGTCTTCCTTATAAAAGAGATTGCTAAAAACAAAAATATTGAAGAGCCTGATATCTTTACAGAGTCTGGTCGCTTCATTGCTGCTTCCCATGCTGTGCTTATAGCGCCTGTGTTAGAACTCTTCTCACAAGACTATCAAGAGAAGTCTTTACGTATTAAGGAGCAGAACCCCCCTCTTATTGAAGAGCTAAATGCTTTATGGAAAGATTTGACCCGTTCTAATGCCAGAGAGTATCTACATGATGCACTTGACCATATGGAGAGTTTACTAACGCTATTTGATTTAGGATACATAGACCTTGAAGACCGTTCCAATGCTGAGATACTCGTACATCTTATTATCAAAAAGTCTATCTTACTGCTTTCTGATGGTTCACAAGAGTTACTAAAACTACAAAACAAAATTCAAGAGCGTTACTTAGTAAACTTCTCTGCTTTTCAGTCTTTAGCAGACTTTTGGGGTTTAAAACAGCATTTCCCTGTTATGCCCATAGACAAACTGGACATTAAAGCGACCAATCCAGCAACACTGTGGGACATTACTTGTGATTCTGATGGAGAAATTCCTTTTGATGACAATGCTCCTCTCTATTTACATGATGTAGACATAGATAAAGAAGAGTATTTTTTAGCCTTTTTCCTAACAGGTGCTTACCAAGAAGTACTGGGGATGCAACATAATCTATTTACCCATCCTACTGAAGTAACGGTAGATTTTGATGAAGAGGGACATTTTACACTGTCTAAACTCATAGAAGCACAACACACTTTAGATGTTTTAGACGACATAGACTATGACAAAAACTATCTAAACAAACAACTCAAAACACAAATTCAAACTTCTACGCTTATTTCATCGACACAAAAAGAAGAACTCTTAGGAAAGCTTTATTTGTATTTAAATGAAAATAGCTATTTAAAAACTATTATTGCCAGTGAAAAGGAGTCCATTTTATGAGCAGTACGGCTATGTTAATGAGCATTGTTATTCTAATTATTCTCTATCCATTTTTTCTTTATTTTAAACTCAACTCTTTTAAGCATAAGCTCTCTGTTTTATTAAAAGAACTTGACACAAATGTAGAAAAGCATAAGCATAATGCTTCTGAAGAATTAGCAGAAAAAATTCATCATAAAAGACGTGCTTACAACACTGTAGTCAGAGCATATAATCATACCCTAGACTCAAAGTTAGGAAAATTTCTAGCTAAAAAATATAACTTTAGCACACAAAAGTCTTTTGAGTTTCAAGGTCGGTAGCATATACACCAATCTATTAAAATGCTGAAAGGGCTTGTTGAGCCTTTTCTCCACTTAAAGAACCCCCAATATATTCAAGTTCTATCTCTTCTATATGGGAGATTAATAATTCTTTAAAAGCACCCTCTTCTTCAACATTCTGATCCACAAAACTTTTCATTCTTACAAAGTGTGGAAAAAGTTTTAACATCTCAACTTTTAGGTCTGAACTATTCCATAAACGCTTTTTCTCTTGCTCGGATAATTCACTGAATACTAAATCCTCAGTTCCATAAATATTGACTGTTCCATGGCTCTTTGCTCCAGTAGCTAAAGTTTTTTCTTGAAACCCATGACTTACATCCACATCATCATGTAATGTGTTGACAAACCCTACCAACCAAAACATGATGAGAGATATCATTACAAGTCCTAAAATAACTGTTCTATTCATTAAAATCCTTTATCTTAAATATATTTTAATATTATAAACTACTTTAAAATAATATATGCTTTCAATTACACACTAAATGGTTTTTTCTATAAAACTTCTCCTATCTCTTCTCTTTATCAAGAAAATATGCTTAAATAATAACAATATAAATTAGGATGCCCATATGCCATTTGCAAACATGATAAACTTACAAGTTAGAGCTTTTTTCTTTAACTCTGCTACAGACTATTTACCATACTATAAAAACTTTGACATCACTATAAAAAAAGATGCAACGGTTATTGACCTTTTAGACAAAGTTAAAAGTAAAAACCCTGACTTTTCATTTCCCAATAAAAACGTTATTTTAAAAATAAATAACCTAATAACTACTTCTGAAACTTCCATAGCAGATGTTGTAGCAACACTTGGTACAGAACTAAAAATTGATCCTGCAACCTCTTACCGTTCTAACAATGGACTCATTTTAAATGATGATGACTTTATGGAAAGCTTTGAACTCATAGCACCTTATGCTTCTGAAGATGACAAAGCATACTATGAGTCACTGTACCCAATGCATTATGCATCTGAAAGCAGTAATTATAACCGTCAATACATTGGAGATGCTGTTTTAGTAGTTGCTGCTAAAATGATATCTGATGGTTCAGAACATAGAGAAGAAATTCTAGAAGCAATCTCTGATGAATTTAATGGAATTAGATGTTGTGAGTATGAAAACAATGTTTTACAAGGTGAAGACTATGGAGAGGTAATTGCGCAACTCAAAAAAGCATTAAACCTTAAAGACACAGCAAGTTTTTATGACAAACTTACCTTAGGCAAAAAGAACCATGATTTAGATACTGAGACTTTAGCATCTTCAAATGTTGCACTTTACACAGGTTCAAATACAGATGACCTAGATGAGGTTCGAACACTGATTAAAAGCCATGCTGCTTCTTATGTAACATTTGAAAAGTCACACAAACTGGCTGGTCAAACACTCATGGACACACACTTTGAAATAGCACATTTAAAAGCTGGAACCATGCTTTTAAATGCATTAGATTCTGGAGCTTCTGTTCTTGTTTGTACAAAAAGAGATGTAAGCATTTTCCAAGAAGCAATCGCATCTTGTGAAAGAAGTATGGGTAGAGATATTAGACTAAAAATTATCTCTGTGCATACGCTAAAAGCCTTATGTACTCAAACAGCATAAGAGACATTTGAATATGCCTATTAAAGATATTAAACTAGAACTGGTCGAAGAATATTTAAGTAAAGAAAATATTAGCAAATTACTTACATTAGGGATTTATGATGTGTTAACAAGTAATGATGAAAGACTTAGATATCATATTGAGGTAAACAGAATAGAGTTTCAAAAATCTCTTCAATTAGACTTTGAACTTATGCTTCAATATTGTGAGACAAATGCAAGAGATGAAGAGCATATAGCCAAGAGGCAACATCTTGGCTCTTCTTATAACGCTTATTGCATCTTTTATCAATTTATATCAAACTATGTAAGTAAAAGAGAAAAGCAAGAAGTTTCTGAGAACCTAAGAAAGATGTTTGACTACTTTAAACCTGAAAGTTGTAAGTAGTCAAATATAGGTGCTTTATTAGAAACTAAAACCCTACAGCGTCCACACGACCTTTATGACATCTACTTTTAGGTGTCTCACCACTTTTAAACAACTCTCTTAAATCTGTACTACCCGACCCTAAATGCAACCAAAGCTCTGTTACTAAACCTTTTTTACACTGCATGGTTACATGGTCTCCAGCACCTTTACCAAACTCTTTGTCAAATACTTTACGAACCTCTTTTAGATTTATCATCCGTCCAATGTTTTGTTTAAAATACTCTTGCACTTTTGATTCATTAATCTGTGTTTGTAATGCCATAGAGTCATCATAGTACTCATCGGCTGAAGTTCCATAACAAGTACCATGTTTTACCCATTCGTGTCGGTGTAAGTTAGAAGCGTAACCTGGCATAAGTTTCGCAAGTCTCGTACGTGTCTCTGTATCAAGCTCTAACTTATCAAGGTTATACCATTGTTTATTTTTGTCCATACCAATTTGTTTTTTAGAGACATTACAATAAGCGTTGTTTCTAGGTTGTGGCCAAAGTCCATGAAGTACAAATTCAAAAGCACCAAAATCTTTAGCGTCCATAGATTTACACTCTTTTTTATACTGATGTGTTTGACAAAAAGCATTTTGCCATGAGAGTGCTAGTAAGTTTTGTTTTGAAGTTTTTTTAGAACTTTGGGCTTGAGGGGCTTTGTTATTGTTAGCCAGACGTTCAGCAAAAGAAGAACTCTTTTCAGGTGTGTCTACCGTTTCTTTTACAAGAGCTGGAACTGCTTTCTCTTTTCCATCTGAAAGACAAACTTCTTTAACCCATCGTTGAGCAATACGTTCTCCCTCTATAAGGGTTAAAACAAGCCCTTTACTCTTTTGTAAAACTCTATATTCTTTACCAATTTCAAGTTGTATATCATTTGTATTCATGGTACGTTTCATATTATTGTATGCTGGACATTCCAACACAGCTGTTTCATACACTTTTGGTTTTTTGGCCACTAACAAGAAGGGCAAACTTAGTAATAGTGATGCTGATATAATTTTTTTCATATAAATCCTTATAATTTAGATATTATATTTTAAAAAAGTGAAAGTAGCATAAAATATGATATTTGAATCCTTAGATTTCATAGAAAAACTATCCGTCAATGAACGACTGAAACACTTAGGCACGAAAAATAAAAAACCCTGTACCACTAAAACTTTTCGTTCAAACATGATGCTCAATCCTCTTCGTCTAAAACACATTAACAGCATAGACAATCTACCAGCAGATATGATTACCCTAAATTTAGAAGATGCCATTGCTCCTAGTAGAAAAAAAGAAGCCCTACATAACATTGCTCTTTTTCTTTCTCATTTAGAGGAGTCTAACTCTTTTATAATTGTGCGTGTCAATCCTTTAGAGGAAGGTGGACGAGAAGAGATGGTTTTTTTAAACAGCTTTTCTTTTGATGCTGTGCGTGTTGCAAAAATTAAAACACGTGATGAGATTTTAGAAGTTGATAGATTACTTAACCGTGAAATTGATATACATATTTCATTGGAAACAAAAGAAGCTTTTCAAAACTTGGCTACTTTTGGAGGTATTGACAGATTTACGACAGCGAACATTGGTATTTTGGACTTACTAACGTCTTTAGGCCTACCTCAGTCGCTAGTAACACAAGACAATCCAACCATTCAGTATATACTGTCAAAGTTTCTTATAGACGCTAAAACAGCTGGGTTAAACCCCATCTCATTTATGTTTCAAGACTATAAAGATACCAAAGAGTTTAAAGCTTGGTGTGAACTTGAAAAGCGTATGGGATTTACTACTAAGGCTTGTATGGGACCACTTCAAGTTGAGATTGCGAATCAAGTGTTTGGATTAGACGCTGAAGCCATAAAACGTGCCAAACATATTAAAACAGTTTTTGAAGCCTCAGCACTTAAAGGTGAAAATGGGTTTATGGATGAACTCTATGGATTTATAGATGAACCTATTTATCGAGATGCGTTATTGGTACTAAAGTAGGAAAAACACCCTTAACCCACTCAATAAATTTATGGTACAATTAACCCAAATATAATATAAGGAAATAAATATGAGCATGATGAGTATGCTAGGAAAAATGGCAATGGGTATGGTTGTAGCCAAAGTAACAAGTTCTATGATGAATAACAATTCTTCTTCTGGTGGAGGAGGAATTGGTGATATGTTAGGTGGACTTATGGGTGGAAACAATAACAACGCTTCACAAGGTGGAGGTATAGGTGATTTACTTTCAGGCTTAACAGGTGGTAGTTCACAAACATCCACAACTAACAATGACAATGGTCTAGGTGGTTTACTTTCTGCTGCACTTTCTGGTCAAGACGTAGGAACACCTACAGCTTCTCAAGAAGAGCAAGCAAGAACCCTACTAAAAGCCATGATAAACGCTGCCAAAGCAGACGGTCAAATAGATGCAGAAGAACAAGCAAAGATTGTTGAACATATTGGTGAAGTAACAGCTGAAGAGCTAGAATTTGTAAAAAGTGAAATGGCTGCTCCTCTTGACTTAGAGGGTGTTATAGAAAATGCATCTGGTATAGAAGCAGAAGTTTACCTTTCTTCTCTATCAACCATTAACCTTGACTCAAAAGAAGAAGCACTTTACTTGGACAAACTTGCAAAAGGTTTAAACATTAGTGAAGAAGCAGCTGATGCTTTTCATGAAAAATTAGGTGTAGCAAAACTTTATAGCTAGACTTTTAAATATCTTTTTTAACTTCAATAAATACTTCTTATTTTATTAAGAAGTATTTTTCTTTAATAACTTACATTCAACCAACAAGTGCAACACACCTAAGCTGATTTACTGTTGACTGTAATTGTAGCATGAAAAATTTCATTAGGAGTTTTGAAGCCAAGAGTTTTTCTAGGTCTAAAATTTAGGTTATTTT
>CACVAP010000030.1 GCA_902727895.1 uncultured Sulfurovum sp. | reverse complement strand
GAGATGTATGATGAAGATAAATACCTAAGTTCAACAGGAGTATCAAATATTTGATTAATACTCTTTTTTAGGAATTATTGGTAAAATTGTTCGGATTTTTATGATTTCTTAAGGTGGCGACTGACCCCTATATGAATCTTTTTAAAAATATTCTTTTAATTCAACTTCATTAATATTTGGTTGAAAATGACTTTTTTCGTGTTTCCATCCCGTAGGGTGTTTTCCCCTGAAAACACTGTCAAAACCAAAGGAGTATTTTTAAAGATAATTACATCTATAATTCTGATTTTTAATGTTAAATACTTTAGATTTGTCTTTATAAAAAATGCTATAATAATCCATTCCAACCTAATCCGTTGGAAAATTTAAATCAAAAATTTTAAAAGTACACACCAAACAGAAGTGTCAATGAGTAAGCTAGGGTCACAACCTTGACGAAAAGGGCATAAGCTTTATGGAGAAAAAGAGAAACAGAAAAGTCATGGTCTAAGTTGGTCTGTAACGAGGGCTGGGAGGGATACCCAGTAAGTAAGTGCAGGGTGAGTTAGATGTGTAAAATACAAGTGCATGACAAAAAATTGTAATCTTTTGAAACTTTATGTTTGCTCTGTTGAAAAATTGGGGTTTGATGATATGAAAGGAGAAGATATGCAAAAAATAAAATGGATCATATATTCTATACTTTTTTTAGGAGCAGGAAGTTTATATGCGAATGCTGATAACACTTCACTGCAACTGACAGAAAAAGAAGTTTTAAAAGAATATGAAAGTATCCTTGGAGATGAAGACTTGATGGAAGACTTTGATAATGATTATATAGATTTTATTTGAGATATTAATGGGAATCCAAAAGCTAAAAAGTTAATTATTTCTATTTACAATGAAAATAAAGCTAGTTTTGAACAATTAGCAGATGAAATAAAAGCAAATGCTTATAATTCAATATTTTATGCTGCTGCATCAATTTCAAAGCCAAATATTTATGGGTGAACAGAAGCTAAAGATAGATTAAATCAAACATTTTCTGGTGAAATAGCAATAGTCTCAGGAGGAAAATTATCAGAACTAATAAAGTTTTTTGATGAAGAGTCAGACAATTATGATAAATTAGCTAAAGAGTATTCTGAAGAGTTAAAAAAACAAATGGCTGTGATTAAACAAAAAGAGAAGAATGTTGAACAAAAAGAGAAGAATGTTGAACAAACAAATAGAGATATAGAAGCAATGGATGGAATAATCAAAAATTTAGATAAATTATTAGGAGTATAAATAACTAAAATATGTTTTTTTGAAAAAGCGACTGTGACATAATGGCTGTGTGCTGGGCTTCAACCCCAGATTGGAATCCAATCCAGTTACGCGAGTTCGATTCTCGTCGGTCGCTCCATGTGTAGGTTCGATTTTATCGAACGTCCTATTGGGTTTTATAGGCATATAAATTCTTGTCTCAGTATCCATCTAAATTAAATGTTCGATAAAATCGAACCTACGATATAATACTTCATGCCAAAAAAACTCTATCATCTCCCATTTCAACAGCTTCATATTTTTATAGAACAGCATAAAAGTACCCTCCGTTCTGACATGAAAAATAGTAAAAAGTTAGAATATGGCAAACGATTTGGAAAAGCTTATTATGTGTTAGAAATAGAACGATTTATCTGTTTTTTGAAGATAGATAAGAACTTAGATTATGCACTTAAACTCATAACTTATTTTGAAAGTGAAGTATTTATAAAAGAGCTTTTAACACTTATGGCGTTAGAAGATTTTTGTGAGGCTAAGAGAGAACATTTTTATTTGTTTTTACATTATTTAGAAGAATATGATAGTAAACTTTTTTCAAGTTTTTTACAACAAAGTTTTATGCATTACCATACAACACAAACACCTACTAGTAAAACAGATGCTCAGACATTAGCTACAACCTTAGCCAAAGATAAAAAGATTAATTTTTCTGAATCATTTGGAGAAGAGAATGGCGAGGCTTATTTTAAAATAGTGGTTGATGATGAGGTTGTTGTTGAGCGAAAAGGTAAGTCTATTAAGAAGCTTCGTAAGTTGGTTTATGGTGAGTTTCTAAAGATTTTGTAGGTATAAATTTTTGTATAGATAGCCACAGGGAACATTTCCCTATGGGTTCACGACGAACAACTCAGCCTCTGATTCCTAAATTCCTTAGGCGTAGCCTTCGCCCATTAAAAAGCAATTTTCATTTAAGCTAAAAAAATTCGATGACAACTTGACACATTTTAAACAAAAAATATTTTTTTATATTAAAATACTAAAAATCTAAAATAAAGGCTTTAAGTATGGGTGATAAAGACATCATAAGTAAAGAAATACTTAAAAATATAGCCAAAGATATATCAAGACATATTCTCAATATTGAGATAAGTGAAGATATGGAACTTATTGATAAAGAGTTTACACGCATAGAAAAACGTGATGCTGACTTAATTTTTAAAAATGGTAATGAGATAATTCATATAGAAATACAAAACAATAACCATAAACAGATGCATCAACGAATGTTACGTTATCTTAGTGATATACTTTTTGAGTATGAAGATTTAGAAGTGAAACAGTATCTACTCTATATTGGTGAATGGCAATGTAATATGAAAAATAGTATCAATAAGGATGGGCTGGATTATTCTTATGCTATAATAGATATGAAAAATATCTCTTGTGAAGAGCTTATTCAGAGTGATAATCCCTCTGCTGTGGTTCTTTCAATTCTTTGTGATTTTGAAGATAAAGACAAACAGATGGTAGTTAATACCATTTTAAGACGACTTCGTGAGCTAAGTGAAGGGCAAGCGTTTAGAAACTATCTTAAAATGGTAAATATTCTTTCAAGTAATAGAAACTTAAAAGATGAAGTAAAAAAAGGAGTTGACATGTTAACTGTAGATGTAGAAAAAACACCATTTTATGAGATTGGTTTTGAAAAAGCCACTTTTGAAAATGCAATAGTAATGATAAAAGATTTTAAATTAGCCATAGATGATGTTGTAGAAAAATTAGACATCAAAAAAGAAGAACTTTTAGAATACATGAAAAATAAAGAAGAAAGTAAATAGATTTTTGTTGGAAAATAAACTTCTAACAAAAATAACTATCTAAGCAGACTGAGCCTCGATAAAAATCTGCTTACCTTTCTGAATATGAAATTTCAATCTTCCCCGTTACACTATTTTACATTTAACATCCCATTTCTACATTCATAAGATTACCTTTTGTAATCTAATTATATTTGTTAAGCTAAACATAAAAATGCTACAATCTTTTATTTCAACCTAAAAAGTTGAAAACTTAAATCAAAATTTTGGAGTTTGAGTATGAAAATGTATAAAAGTTTATTAATCTCGATAGGTTTAGGTTTGTTATTGACGCCTTGTTATGCTGATGAAAATGCAACTGAACAGACAGAAGGAATAGTCCAAGACGCAGAACAGGTTGTCTCAGAAGAACAAGAGGCAATGTCAGAAGAGCTAGAATTACTAAGAGAAGCTGCCAGAGAAGAACAAGCATTAATAGAAGAGCAAGAAACTGAGAGTGGCGATGAAGGCTTAACAGAAGAGCAAATCATACTCAGAGAAGAACAAGAGAATGCAAGAGCAGTAGAAGAGTCAATGAGAGAAGAAGCACCTGCTGAATAATTTTTTACTTCAAGGGTGCGTTGGAAAAACGCACCTTGATGTTAGATTAAATTTATTAAGATGAACAAGAAAGTTTTTGGTTCTTAAATTCTTTAGGCGTAGCTTTTGCCCATCTTTCAAACTCTGGATGCTCTTCAAAAGGCTGTTTAGCGAGCTTAAAGAGGTCATCTACTACAGAAAAATCACCATTTTCTGCTGCGTCAATTCCTTCTTGTAACATGTAGTTTTTCAAAACATATTTAGGGTTTACATTTAACATCTGATTTCTACGTTCCGTTGGGTCGATGTATTTTATACGTTCATCATAGGCATTTAACCATTCATTCATAGGCTCATGGTAAAGCCCTGTAGCTAGTAGGTCGGTTCTGTCACCTTTATGTTTGTAGTGGCTAAGAGTTCTAAGAAAAAGCGTATAGTCCACTTGTAACTTTTCTAGCATGTCATACATGTCGTCTATGAGTTCTGGGTCACCTTCTACAGTTCCTTCTAGTCCAAGCTTTTTACACATGTAGTAATGGGTGTATCGTACATACACCTTGTCATACATGGACAAGAGTTTTTCCATACCTTCTATAGGGGTTAGGGGGCTAAGGGCTTTCATAAGTTGTTCTAAGTTCCATCTTGAAATAGCAGGTTGGTTTTCAAAAGAGTAACGTCCCTCAACATCGGTATGGTTAGAAACATGTCCAGCTTTGTAGTCATCTAAAAATGAAAAAGGTCCATAATCAAGCGTAAGCCCACCAATGGACATATTATCGGTATTCATAACGCCATGGTTAAATCCTACTGACATCCATTGCGCCATAAGTCGAGAAGTAATAACCATTACTTCGTTAAACAGTAGTTTATAAGGGTCTGGTCTACCGTTAATATGAGGGAAACTTTCATCTATAACATAGTCAGCCAACTCTTTTAACTCTTTAAACATTCCATTAGCTGCATAGTATTCAAAAGTACCAAAACGAACCCAAGTCGTTGAAACACGACAAACAATCGCACCTTTTTCAATGCTTTCACGTCTTACAGGATGTTCTGAACCAATAATCCCTAAACAAAGCGTGGTAGGAATACGTAAGTTGGTCATGGCTTCGCTCATAAGGTATTCTCTAATGCTTGAACGAAGCACAGCACGTCCATCACCCATACGAGAATACTCAGTAATACCAGCACCTTTTAGTTGCAGTTGAAACTTGTCAATGGTTCCAATGTTGATGGCACGACCATCTCCAAGACGTGGCACAAAATGTCCAAATTGATGTCCTGCATAACACATGGCAAAAGGATCAGAGCCTTCAGCTTCAAATTCACCGTTAAGTAATCTTACAAAATCTTCTGATTTCAGCTCATCGTCATCTATGCCAAGCGTATTAGCTACAGTTCTGTTTACATGGATGAGATGTGCTTTGTCAAGTGGGTCAGGCTTAACTCTGTCATGGAACTCAGCATCTAATTTTAGGTAAGGGTTAGTTAGTTTAATGTCATTTAATTTCATGAGGTTATATTAGCTAGAGAAACTTTAAAATTACTTATGTTAGATTATAGTTTTTAAATAGGACTTTTAAGGAGTAAACATGATACTAGCAGAAGACATAGGAGGGACAAAAACCAACTTGGCACTTAGACAATAAATTACTGTTAAAAGAGAAAGAACAGCCTGAAAGCAAAGCATATTCAAGCTTAGAAGTAAAATTGAATAAAAAGTAACCATTTTTGTGTCACTTCATGGTTATTAATTGGGCTATACTTGAGTAATAATTATAAATTTTAAAAAAAGGTAAAGCATGGCTGACTTACAAAGTGTTTGTGATGTTGTCATTTTTGGAGGACATGGAGACTTAGCATTTAGGAAGCTTATGCCAGCACTCTATCATTTAACCGATACGGGTTATTTGGATTCCAAAAGTCGGATTATTACGGTGACACGCGTTGAAATGACGGGTGAAGAGCATAGAAAATTGGTAAAAGAAAAACTTAAAAATTTTTTAAAAGAAAACGCTTTTGATGAGGGAAAGTTTAAAGTTTTTGAGAAGCAGTTAGACGTAGTCATTATTGAGTTTAATGACAACAGTAGTTATGAAGGATTGTTCAAACTCTTAAGCCAAAAACCCGATAGGGAACGGATAAATTATCTCTCAACGGCATCTGATTTTTTTAGCACCATTTGTTCCTCTTTACATAAGTGGAATTTAATTACCCCAAAGAGTCGGGTGGTACTTGAAAAACCCATTGGACGCGATTTAGAATCTGCTCGGCTTATTAACAAAGGAATACTACAATACTTTAACGAGTCACAAATTTATCGTATTGACCACTATTTAGGTAAAGACACGGTACAAAACATTATGGCACTGCGTTTTTCTAACCGATTCTTTATGCCACTTTGGGATGCTAATAACATAGATCATGTTCAGATTACGGTGGCTGAAAATGTGGGGGTTGAAGGGCGATGGGACTATTATGATGAGTATGGTGCCATGCGTGACATGATTCAAAATCATCTTATGCAGTTGCTTTGTTTGGTTGCCATGGAAGCCCCTTGTTCTCTTGACGCTGACAGTGTACGGGATGAAAAAGTCAAAGTTTTACGCTCCTTACGTAAGATGACACCAAGAGACATCGTACAAAAAACAGTACGTGCTCAGTATACGCAAGGGGTAAGTGATGGGGAAACGGTTCCTAACTATACCGATGGTGTCCCCAATAGTACTACTGAAACCTTTGCAGCCTTGCGTGTGGACATTGATAACTGGCGTTGGAATGGCGTACCTTTTTACTTACGTAGTGGGAAACGTATGCATAAGCGAAACTCTGAAATTGTGATTCAATTTAAAGCTGTACCACATTCCATTTTTGCGAACCAAGGTCGATGCATTTCTGAAAATAAGTTGATTATTTCCTTGCAACCGAAAGAGAGTATTGAGTTACAACTCATGAATAAAGTTCCAGGTTTAAGTGAAGAGATGCGACTGCAACAAGTTGAATTAGAACTCAATACCCCAATGAACATGAAACATAAACCTGATGCCTACGAGCGTTTACTTTTAGATGTGATTCGTAGTAATCCAACGTTGTTTATGCGTTTGGATGAGGTTGAGGCTGCATGGAAGTGGGCAGATGTAATTTTAGAGGCGTGGGAAGAGAATGTTGTTTCCATGAAAAAATATCGTTCAGGAACTGATGGTCCAACAGCATCAATTCAACTGATCGCACGTGATGGTAGGAGTTGGCATGATGAGTAGAAGAGAGTATTTTTTTAGTAAACAAGAGACATTATTGGTGACCTTGAGTCAGAATATAGCACGCAATCTTGAAGAGGCAATTAAGAACAAAGGTTCGGCAAGCCTTTTGGTTTCAGGTGGGAGTACCCCAAAAGCTCTTTTCAAAAAATTACGAAAGATTCCTTTAGCATGGGATAAAGTAACCATTGGTCTTTGTGATGAGCGCTGGGTTGACAATGAGCATAAAGACAGTAATGCACATCTTGTGCAAGAGGTTTTGATGAAAGATGAAGCACGCTTTGCTAGATTTGTTGGGATGTATAATAATGAGCAAGAGAATAGCTTGGCTGAAGCGCTTTGTTCTGAAAAGTTGAAAGCTGAACTTTTTCCTTTTGATGTAGTGGTTTTAGGGATGGGTACGGATGCTCATACAGCATCACTCTTTCCAAATAATGAACGGCTAGCAGAGGCATTTAGCAGTGAGGAGCTTTGCATTACGATTGAACCGACTACAGCAGCACATAAACGCATGAGTTTAACACTCAATGCCATTTTGAGTGCGAAGAATATCTATTTGCATTTTGAAGGTAAAGAGAAGAGAGTTGTTTATGAAGAAGCCCTAAGTGGTGAAGACAAAGAGAGTATGCCAATTCGTGCTATACTAAATCAAAAAATCAAAAATATAGAGGTGTATTATAAATGAATCCCGTTATAGAAGAAGTAACTCAAAATATTATAGAACGCTCTAAAAAAAGTCGAAAAGTCTATTTGGATCGTATTCAATTAGCACAACAAAATGGGGTTAATCGAAATCAGTTGGGTTGTAGTAACTTAGCGCATGCTATGGCACCTATGAAGGTTGAAGAGAAAGAAACTTTGGCTGAGATGCAGAGTCCGAACATTGCCATTGTAACAGCATACAATGACATGTTATCAGCGCATGAACCTTTTAAGCTTTATCCAGCACTTATTAAACGTATTTTGGTGGATTCAGGAGCGACAGCACAAGTAGCTGGAGGTGTTCCTGCTATGTGTGATGGGGTAACGCAATCCCAACCAGGTATGGAGTTAAGCCTCTTTAGTCGTGACAACATTGCCATGGGAACAGCCATTGCTTTGTCACATAATGTTTATGATGGTGCATTGTACTTGGGTGTTTGTGACAAGATTGTTCCAGGTTTACTCATTGGTGCTTTAGCTTTTGGTCACCTACCTGCTATGTTTGTTCCAGCTGGTCCAATGGCATCAGGTATTAGTAATTCCGAAAAAGCAAAAGTACGTCAAGAGTTTGCTCAAGGGAAAGTTTCTGAAGGGACTTTATTACGTACAGAAGCAGCTTCTTATCATAGTAGTGGAACCTGTACCTTTTATGGAACAGCAAACTCTAATCAAATGCTTCTAGAGATGATGGGTTTACAGTTACCAAACAGTTCATTTGTCAATGCCAACACACCATTACGCGAAGCCTTAACGGTGAAAGCAGCTGAAAATATTTTAACCATGACGGAATTTAAAGGAACATATAAACCTATTGCTAAGATTGTGGATGAAAAAAGTTTTGTAAATGCCATTGTAGGACTTATGGCAACGGGAGGATCGACGAACCATACTTTACACATTATAGCCATGGCACGTGCTGCTGGGATTATTATTAATTGGGATGATTTTGATGCCATCTCTAAAGTGACACCTCTACTTTGTAAAATGTATCCTAATGGTCAAGCTGACGTAAACCACTTTAGAGAAGCTGGAGGAATGAGTGTGGTGATTGCTCAATTACTAAAAGCTGGATTGGTACACAATGATGTTGAAACGGTAGTGGGTAAAGGCTTAGACAATTATATTGTGGAACCTGTATCAAGTTGTGGGGATGTGAGCTTTGAAAAAGGAGCTGAAGTGTCTCGTGATGAAAATGTTATCTCCAGTATTGAAAATCCATTTAGCAGTGAAGGTGGGTTAAAACTACTAAGTGGGAACCTTGGACGCAGTGTTATTAAAACTTCGGCATTAAAACCTGAACAGTTTATCATTGAAGCTGGGGCCATTGTTTTTGAATCGCAAGAAGAATTGCAAGATGCTTTTAAAAAGGGTGAGTTAGAGAAAGATTTTATAGCTGTTGTGCGTTATCAAGGACCAAAGGCCAATGGTATGCCAGAGTTACATGGACTTATGCCAGCCTTGGGTGTACTACAAGACAAAGGGTTTAAAGTGGCGATTGTTACCGATGGACGGATGTCAGGAGCTTCGGGTAAAGTGCCTTCTGCCATTCATTTCTCACCAGAGGCATTAAGTGGTGGTTTGTTAGCCAAAGTGAAAACAGGAGATATGATTCGTTTTGATGCCCAAAACGGTGAGATAAGTCTTTTAGTAGATGACGAAGTATTAGCGCGTCGTGACTTTGAGAAACCTACCTTAAACAGTAATTACTATGGCTTTGGTCGAGAGCTTTTTTCCACGGTACGACAAAATGTGGGATTAGCTGAAGAGGGTGCAAGTGTCTTTGATATCCCTGGTGAGGAGCGTGCCTAATGTTAAAGATGACAGCTAAAGAGCTAATGCAACTCTCACCCATTGTTCCAGTAATTTCCTTAGATGAGGTGGAAGATGCGCTACCTCTTGCTAAAGCTCTTTTAGAAGGGGGCATTAATATTATGGAAGTGACTTTACGTACAAAGGCAGCTTTAAAATCCATTGAATCCATTGCTCATGCTTTGCCAGAGATGCATGTGGGTGCTGGTACGGTACTCAATGCAAGAGATTTTAAAATGGCTGTTGAATATGGTGCATCCTTTATTTTTAGTCCAGGGATTAGTGAGGAATTAATGCTCACTTCAAAAGAGTTAGACGTAGTACTCATACCAGGTGTTGCAACAGCTTCAGAGGTGATGTTGGCTAAAAATAATGGGTTTGAAGGATGTAAACTTTATCCAGCAGCCTTAGCTGGTGGGGTTGATATACTTAAAGCTTTTGGAGGTCCTTTCCCTAGCATTTCCTTTTGTCCTACTGGTGGCGTGAATCTTACTAATCTAAATGCATTTTTAAATTTAAAAAATGTCTTATGTGTTGGAGGTTCATGGATTATTCCTGATGAGATGTTAAAAGCGAAAAATTTTGAAGGAATAACAAATCTTACAAAAGAGGCATTGGCAGCTGTTAAGAGCGTTTGAGTGTTTTAGGGACTCTATCTATCCTTTAACATATTATGCTATAGTGCGAAAAAGTACAAAAAACTAAAGGAAAAAACATGGCATATAATGAATTAACAGAAGAAGAGAAAAACATCATTCTCAATAAAGGAACTGAAAAGTCTTTTGCAGGCAAATATTGGAACCATTATGAAGAGGGGACTTATACTTGTCGTCAATGTAATGCAGAACTTTTTTCATCAGACACAAAATTTGATTCCTTTACAGGTTGGCCAAGTTTTGATGAGGCTTTTGAAGGGTCTGTTACTGAAGTACCAGATGCAGATGGTAGACGTATTGAAGTTATTTGTTCAAACTGTAAGGGACATTTAGGTCATGTGTTTAAGGGTGAAGGAATAACAGAGACGAGTACACGTCATTGTATTAACTCTGTTTCTTTAGGTTTTAAAGACAAAGAGTAGCTGTAAAATTCTCTTTTGGTAAGTAGTTTTCAAATTGAAAGCTACTTACCTTTAACTTTAAATAAAACATTATTCTTTATTCTTAATATATCTATTTAAATATTTACATTAGCTATTCTTTTTACTTAGAAAGTTGGTTATAATTATGTCCATATACAAGGATGTTCCATAGGAGAATACAAGATGAAAAACTATGATGTCATAGTGATTGGCGCAGGGATTGCAGGGTGTTCTTCGGCTTACTTTTTAAAAGAAAAAGGTTTAAATGTTTTAGTGCTTGACCGTGGTGGTATTGCTAAAAAAGGTGGATCTGCTGCTGCTGGTGCTTTTGTTTCTCCTAAGATTGGAAAAGGCTCTGCTTTACAATCTCTTACCAATGAAGCTTTTGAATTCTCGAAAGACTTTTACCTTGAAAAATTTCCAAAATATTTTGCACAGACAGGTGTGATTCGTATTCCTAAAGATGAAGAGGATGCCACACAGTTTTTTGAGTATGAAAAGTATGATACTTCAAAACGAGCATGGGTAACAGAAGAAAAACTAAAAATGCTTGGTATTAAAAAATCTCAAGACAGCTTTTTGTTTGATGAGGCTGGTGTTTGTGATGCACCTAAAATGTGTGAAGCATTTTTAGAAAACATTGACTATATTCAGTATGATGTAAAGTCTTTGAATTATGAAGATGCTATTTGGAATATAGGTGAGTATACTTCAGGTAAGCTCATTTTAGCAACAGGTTATGAAAACAAATTTTTTGACATGCGTTACATGGGTGTTAGAGGAACTTGGGGAACACGTGGCGACTATGAGACTGAGTTAGACTTAGATGTTTCTCTTCATAAAAAGATTTCTGTTTCAGCAAACATAGAAGGCATTGTAAAAATAGGGGCTACCCATGAAAAAGAGATTAATACCTGTGTGCGTTGTGGCGAAAAACCTTTAGAAGGACTTTTTGAAGTGGCATCAACCATGGTTGACACTTCTGACTTTAAATTGAAAGAGACTTTTTGTGGCATGAGAGCTGGTTCTAAAGATTATTTTCCTTTGGTTGGTTCTGTGATTGATGTGCCAGAGATGTTAGAGGAAAATCCAAAGCTTGTGCGTGGTGCAAGGTTAAAAGAAGCACCTAAACGTATGGAAAACCTTTATGTTTGTAATGGTCTTGGAGGGCGTGGTTTTGTATTTGCTCCTTTTATGGGAAAAATGTTAGCAGATAACATTGTAGATGGAAAAGCAATAGATGAACGGGTAAATCCTGATAGACTTTTTTTAAAATGGTGTAGAAAATCACCAGACTTGGAACGATAATGAGCAGTGCAGATAAAAAACGTTGGGATGAAAAATATAAAAATAATCCAGCTCCCATAAAAATAGTGGAAGTTGTTAAAGTTTATGCAAAAGAAGCAAGTGGTACAAAAGCCTTAGATATTGCCTGTGGAAAAGGACGAAACAGTAGATTTCTAGCCCAAGAAGGCTTTGAAGTGGATGCTTTAGATATTTCTGAGGTGGCAATAGAGAGTTTAGAGGGTGTGGAAAATATCAAGGCTCAAATGGTAGATTTTGATACGTATACTTTAAAAGAAAATGCTTATGATTTAATTGTTTGTACTTATTTTTTAGAGCGTAAACTTTTTCCTCAAATAACAGTTGCGTTAAACGAAGGTGGGCTTTTGATTTTTGAGACTTTTATGCACAGTGATGAAAATACAAAAGTACCCTCAAACAGAGCTTTTCTGTTAGAGCAAGGTGAGTTAGAAGAGTATTTTTCTAAAGACTATAAAATAATAGAATTAAAAGAGTTTATGGACGAGGGAATTTGTGGTGACAAAAGTATGAAAGTCTCTTTGGTTGCTAGAAAGAAATAGTATTTAGAATTATGTCGGCTAAAGCCAACCCTACAGTTTTCAAATTCAATTTCAGTTTTTGATTTGTAGGGTTGGCTTTAGCCGACGAAAAAAGGGAAACAATGAAAGTAAAATATAAACTAAGTCAAGAAGAGTATTTAGAAGCTGTACTGTTACATCAAAAAATGGGTTTTAGAAAACTGATGATAGCCGTGTATATTATGATGGCTGTAACAGCGATTATTATTATGACAGACTATTCGAATACACGTGAGATAATTAGAAACTTTGGGGGTCTATTTTTTGCCATAGCTTTTTATTTGTTATTGACTAAAATGCTTGGGACTTATCAGTCTAAAAGACTTTATAAGCAAAGTGATACTTTGTCTAAAGAAGTGACTTTAAGGGTGTCTGCAAAAGGAATTCGTGTAGGGGGCAATGAAAAGCCAATTCCATGGGATGCTTTTAGAAAATACAAAGAAGATGATAAATACGTGATCCTATACACAGGAATTGCTAATTTCAAAATCATTCCTAAGTCTGTTATGAATGCTATAGAACTTAAAGAGTTTGTAGATTA
Source organism: uncultured Sulfurovum sp. (assembly GCA_902727895.1). Classification (GTDB taxonomy): domain Bacteria; phylum Campylobacterota; class Campylobacteria; order Campylobacterales; family Sulfurovaceae; genus UBA1140. Next base: position 28,570 of record CACVAP010000030.1, on the reverse strand, counting down.
CATTGAAAAACATATTAATATGAGAGCCGTATAAACTAAGGTGTATTTTGTCTATATGGTGCAGTGTTCTGATGATACTTTGTACACAGGAATCACCACTGACCTCGAACGCCGTGTAGATGAACACAATAATTCACAAAAAGGGGCGAAGTATACTCGTGCTAGAAGACCTGTTAGTTTGGTGTACCGTGAAGCACTTGAAAACCGTAGTTTAGCGAGTAAAAGAGAGTTTTTGATAAAGAAGATGAAGCGTAAAGAAAAAATCAAACTTTTCAATACTCTTATTTAAATAATTATGATAATATATTAAATAAATTTTAATATAAGGACCTTACAATGAGAGGCATAATATTTACAGAGCTATACGAGTTGGTTGAAGAAAAATTTGGGTTTGAATTTTTAGATGATATTCTTATGGACTTAGAACTTACAAATGATGGTGCGTACTCAGCCACTGGAAACTATCCTTTTTCCGAACTTTTAAACATTGTAGTGAAGTTACATGAACACAGTAAAATACCCATTCCTGATTTACTAGAAGTATTTGGAGAATACTTATTTACCCGTTTATTATCAATGCATCCAGAACTTGCAAAGACTGAGAATGTACTAGACTTTTTAGAGCAAGTTGAAACTTATATTCATGTAGAAGTTCAAAAGCTTTATCCTGATGCTGAATTACCTAAATTTGATATTGTTTCTAAAGATGATCATAGTTTTAAGTTTTACTATGTTTCATCTAAAAAATTACACCATTTAGCAAAAGGATTAATTCAAGGGCTCTCAAACCATTATAAACAGCCCATAGAAATTAAGATGGGGCAAGAAGATGATAAAGGTGTCTTCTTTGAAGTAACACGCATATAAATAAAGGTTTAATATATTATGGATGATGAACGAATTAAGCGAATTGTTAATCGTGAACGAAACGCAAGAAAAGAGTCAGAACGGCTCTTAGAAGAAAAAAGTAGTGAGCTTTATGAGATTAATCAAAACCTAGAAAAGTTAGTAACAGAACGTACTGAAAAGTTAACAACAGCACTTAAAAATGCAAATATAGCGATGAAAACTAAAGATGATTTTGTCTCAAATATGTCACATGAAATACGTACACCACTAAATGCAATTATGGGTTTTGTAGAGATTATGAAATCTACAGAATATGAAGAGATAGCTTTTGCAAATTATTTAAATATTATACATGACAGCAGTGAAAGCCTTTTAAAAATAATTAATGACATTTTAGACTTTTCAAAACTACAAAGTGGACAATTTAAAATTTCTCATATTGAAGTAAATTTAAAAGAAAAGCTTGAACATGGCTATTCGCTATTTGCCAATTTAGCCAAAGAAAAAGATATTGATTTTTTCATTACTTTCTCTAAAGACTTTCCAAAAGCATTGCTAGTTGATGACATCCGAATTATGCAAATTGTTTCGAATTTTGTTTCGAATGCTTTAAAGTTTACTCCTAAAAGAGGTACGGTAAGCATTAAAGCTTCTTATGCTCATGCTACAGGTGAATTAATTGTAAAAATTGTTGACACAGGGATTGGAATTAAAGAGTCAGCTCAAGGTAAAATCTTTAATAGTTTTGAACAAGAAGACCGAACGGTTACGCGTGAATATGGTGGTACAGGTTTAGGTCTATCTATTTCTAAACAATTGATTGAACTAATGTCAGGGAAAATTGTCTTTAAAAGTATACATGGGAAAGGAAGTGTTTTTGGTTTCCAAATTCCTCTAAAAATTGTTGAAGAAACAAAGAAGGTTGTTAAAGTAGAGAAGACTGGTATTGAAAACTTTGAGGGTAAAATTTTAGTTGCAGAAGACAATGAAGTTAATATTTTACTGATATCGTTACTTTTAGAACAGTTTTCTGTTCCTTTTGATGTTGTTGAAAATGGTCTTTTAGCCATTGAAGCAGTAAAAAATGAGACTTATAACTTAGTATTGATGGACAATCAAATGCCAAAACTTTCAGGTAAAGATGCAACCATAGAAATACGAAAATTTGATAAAGATATTCCCATTGTTGCATTGTCAGCAAGTGCTTTAAAAACTGAAAAAGAAGAGTTTTTAGATGTTGGAATGAATGATGTTTTAACGAAGCCAATTAATCAAGTAGAGTTATTAGATATATTAGAAAAATACCCAAACTGCTAGTAAAAAAGAGGTAAAGGATAAAGAGAGTAGAGTTCCATAAAAGCTTTAAGAGGCAAGATTATGGAACAAAGAATGATAACGATATACTGCTTAATAGAAGAATTCCTAAAAGGGGTAATGGAAAAAGAAGAACATAAGTTGTCAGAGATTAGTGATAGCGAAGTATTATTTTTAGGGTATTTGGCAGTGAATGATTTTAATGGTAATTATTCAAAAGCACATTATTATGGAATGGGGATGAAGTTAGTAAATGAAGTTGAATATTCAAGGTTTACAAGAAGAATAATTCAATTAGAAGAGGAGATAGAACAGTTATTTGTTTTTCTAAGTGACCTATTTATTAAGTTAAATGGTTTACAAATCTATTCAGTAGATTCCTTTCCAGTAGAGTTATGTCAGATTCAAAGAGAGAAAAGGTCAAAACTTTGGAGGGATATTTCATTGAAAGGATATAATGCCTCAAAGAAAAAATACTTTTATGGATTTAAAGTTCATATGGTAGTTACAACGAATCAAGAACCTGTTTCTTATTATATATCAGAAGGTTCAATGCATGATACTACTGCTTCTTATAAATTTCTTCCAAACCTTCCTAAGAATTCTATTGTGATTGGAGACAAGGGCTATATTTCGGGGAAACTAGAAAGTTTTTTAGCTAAATTTGGAATTGAACTTTCTGCTTTAAAACGTAAAAATATGCAACAAGACCCAGCTCATAAGGTCAAACGAAAGATTAGAAAAGGTGTTGAAACAGCTTTTTCTGTTATTACTGCTAAGTTTGGTAAAGTTATTCGAGCTACCTCTATCCGTGGCTTTCTTGTTAAGCTAAAATTGTTTCTTTTGGCTTACTCCATTGATAGGTTTTTTAAGTTATCTGTAGCTCATCAACAATTGGCTTTTAACTAGCAGTTTGGGTTAGAAAAATATAAATAAATATGAAATCAGGATACTAAGATGCATGACCTCTTAAAGGAACAGATAAAAGACAACTTGGGTGAAGAGTTTGACTTTAGTATGTTTGCTGATAAAACGCAATTACTTTTAGAGGACATTGCTAATAGCTATGCAAAATACGATGAAACTACCCAACAATTAAAAGATAAGATAGAGAGAGAAGAAAAGTATAATCATATGCTTTTTAATAGTCAAGATAATGTGGTGTTTACAATGGATAGCATTAATGGACTAACTTCTGTAAATGAAAAATTCTTTGAAACATTTGACTTTGACAGTTTAATTGAATTTCAATGTGAGCATAAATGTTTATGTGAATTATTTATAGAGAAAGACGGTTTTCTTTCTCCCCCAACTTTAATGGATGTTTCATCTACCGAATGGATAGACATTGTATTAGAGAATCCAGAGCTTGAGCATAGGGCATTAATTAAAAATAGAGCAGGGATAAATACTATTTTTAAAGTATTAATATCTTCTCTAGTATTGAATAATGAACCTTTTATGATAGTGAATTTAATAGACGTAACAGTCATAGAAGAAGCTAAAGAGATGGCTGAAACTTCTGAAAAACTTAAGTCTACGTTTATGGCAAACATGAGTCATGAGATACGAACACCGATGAATGGTATTTTTGGATTTACAAAGTTACTTAGAAATAGTCCTCTAAATCATGAACAGCAAAGGTTTACCAAACTAATTGAACATTCAACGCATACACTGTTAAAGCTTGTTGATGATATTCTTGACTTTTCTAAGATAGAGAGTGGTAAGCTAGAACTTGATTTAGTGGAAGTTAACCCTTTTACTGAATTACGTAGTGCTGCTACCGTATTTTTACCTAAGGCAAAAGAGAAAAATATTAACTATCGTATACACATAGACGCTCAAATTAGTGAATGTCTCTCTATGGACAATTTGAGAGTTTCTCAAATATTAACCAACTTACTTAATAATGCTTTAAAATTTACAGCTATAAAAGGTACGATTGATTTACGTATTGAAAAGCTTGAAAACTCTGATGACTCTAAAGAGACCTTGAAATTTTCAGTCGAAGACACAGGTATTGGGATTGCAGAAGAGAGATTAAAAAGTATTTTTAAATCTTTTATTCAAGCTGACAGTAGTACGACACGAAATTTTGGAGGAAGTGGTTTAGGACTTACCATATCTGCTTCCTTATGTGCCTTGATGGGCAGTGAACTGAAAGTAACCAGTGTTGAAGGTGAGGGAAGTTGTTTTTACTTTGTGGTTTCATTTGACAAGTGTGAGATGAGTAATACTTTAAGTAAACAGATTCTTAATCCTCCTATCTATTTATTGAAATCGTATAATCCAATGTTTGATAAAGTGGCTTTACAATTAAAATATTTTAAATTAGATTTTGTTGTTTTATCCATGGATGAGTTAATGAATTCAGATAAGAAAGAGCATATTGCCATTACTTTTGAATCATGGAACTGCCAACCGTTACTTCAAAACGAACATAATGTAATTTTAGTTCAAGAAGACCTTGGGCAAAAGCTGAAAGATGAATTAGATTCAAACGTTTATCATATAGAGTCTTTTTCAGATTATCCTTCTGAACTTTACAATGCTATTTTAGAGTTGAACTATACGCCTAATGAAGAAGAAGTTGTTGCTGAAGAGGAAGACTTACAGTTAGAGATATTGATTGCAGAAGATTATGACATTAATCGTATATTGATTAACGAAATGTTGCTGAAATATAATCTTATCCCTGATTTTGCAATAAATGGTGAAGAGGCTGTGTTAATGGCCCAACAGAAAGATTATGATCTTGTCTTGATGGACATTAACATGCCCGTTCTAAATGGAATTGATGCAACAACAGAGTTACGAGAGTTAGGTATAAATACCCCTATTGTAGCGTTAACAGCCAATGCATTAGAAGGTGACAGAGAACACTTTTTAAGTGTTGGTATGGATGATTATATTAGTAAACCAATTAATCCACAAAGCTTACATACTGTCTTGGTAAAGTATTCAAATGAGCAAGAGACAGAAGTCCTACCTGAAGTAGAAGAGGTTTATGAGTTAGAAAATATATTAGCGTCTTTAAAAAGCGCAAAAGATACAATGCATTTTAACAATGCAATATTAGTTCGTTTGTTTGAATCGTTTATGAACAATACAACAACGATTGTAGAAGAAGTAACTGCTGCAATGGAGAAAGAAGACAAAGAGGCTGTTAAGGCAAAAATGCATGGGCTAAGAGGTATTCTTCGTTCACTGCAAATAAATGATATTGCTGATATGTGTGAAAAACTAGAATACAGTGATGAATCATTTGATTTAAATGCGTTTTGGTCTTTAACTATAAAAGTATTAACATTGCTCAAATCAATTCATGGACAAGAAGAAGAAGTTAAAGAGGGGATTAGTCACTTAGACTAATCTCTTCTTAGCTCTTCTTGATTAATTAGTTAGATGGACGCTCTTTATGATCGTTAGGTCTACAAGCAAAATATTTGTTATCAGGTGTGTTTTCACAAGTTCCTTCTACGGTGTCACCTCTTGGTGTCTCCATTGAACAAGTTGCAGCTACTTCTTGACCTTCACAAGCTGTGATTGCTTCTGTTGGTGGTGTTCCACCTCTAGGTGGTTTACCACCTCCACTTTGTGCAAAACTTACTGTCAGTGCGAAAATAGCCAATGTTGTAATAATTTTATTCATTTTTTATCCTTATATTGTTTTGATAGTCTAATTGTACTTATCTTGATTAAACGATGGGTAATAAAAAGTAAATGCTTGGTAACAGTTTTTTCATATTCTTACTTCAAGACTTTCCCATTAAGATAAACCTTCGTGTCCATCTCAGTCTCATTTTGAATTCCTTCTCCAGCAAAACACATACGAAGTGCCATTTTTGCATAGTTATTTACAACTTCTTTGTCAGCATCACTTTTTACAATGACTCTGGTAATTACATCATCAAGATGACCTTTCATGCTTGGTGTCATAAAGTTCTCTTGTTGGTAGTTAAACTGATGCTCAACTCTAAAGTCTTCTATGTTAACACCTTGTTTTTTATAAGCCATTTTGGCAGCAGTCAATTGACTCTTTAAACAAAATGAAGTACCCACTGTAAAGTAAGCTCTTGATGTTGGTGCTTTGTCTATGCCTTTATATCCACGACTATCATCAGCATAGAGTTCCCAAGTTTTGTAATTCTGGGTCAATGATTTTGCTCTTATCTTATGCATATATGGTCTGTCAGCATCCTTTGCTGATTCAGCAATAGAAATTTCTGTAAATACCATTGGGTTGGGAAAATTCCCCATCTCTACTGCAAGGTCTTTTTCTACTTCCATGGTCTTTAATGTCAAGTCAGGTGTTATGTTGGTAATGGTTTTACCGTTGTCAACTGAAATAGGTGAGGGTACGTTCCCCGAACGTGCTTGTACCCCAGCCCACTCATCAGAATTAACAAGTATGCCAACATCTATGGTACTTTTATTCGCCAATCCTTCACCAACAGCCCAAGCGTTTAGTGCCATTTCTTTTAAAGCTTTAATTTTCTCAGGTGACTCATTACTTTTTATGAGAATGTTTGAGACAACTTTATCTGTAAATCCAGCCCATTTATTGGTCATGGCATCAGACCATCTAAAAAATATTTTTGATTCAACTTTAACTTCTTCAACCTCTAATCCCATAACTTGAATGGCTCTTTCTACTTGTGTCAATAAGCTTGAAGAAGCTCCAACGGCATAATACGTTAAAGGGTTAGGTGCAGTTTGGTGATGGTGAACACCACCTTCATCACTTGTAAGTTCCCATGCACTAAATGCATCTTCACCTACTGTTTTCACCATTGCTTTTTTAAGAAAATATGCCTCTTTATTTAAAATATTTTGTGTCGTAGTCATAATATTTTCAGAAATAGCACCATTAACTGCTGTTGCTTTAGTAGGTGTAAAAGTTATGGGTCGTGTATAGTTGTCTAATCTCTTTTCAACTTGATAGATTTTTACGTCTATAGGTTGTTTTACTTCATTTTGTGCAGAAGCTGTAGTTCCTAAGATAAGAAGTGCTGTTAATACTGATAATGTAGTTAGTTTAGTTTTCATGTTTGTTCCTTTTGTTTTATGATGTCTAAGTATATAAGGAATAGGGGTATGCTGGATAGGTAAAAAAGATACGATTTATGGTAAAAAACGGAAAATTGTTTAAAACGTATGCAATTTCTTAAATTCTGTAGGGGTTAGGTTTTCATAGCGTTTAAAAAACTTCACCATATTAGTAGGTTCATCAAAACAGAGTTGGTCTGATATATTTTCTATGGTCAAATTCTCATCTAGTAAAAGCCGTTTAATCTTTAAGATAAGATGTTCATCAAGATATTTTTTAGTAGATTTTCCAAGATACTTATTTAACATATTGGTCAAAGTCTTACTCGAAACATTAAGTATTTTTGCATAGTCATTGACATGCACCGAATAGTCATGGTTGAAAGAGAGTTGTTTAAACTTCCTATACAAAGCTTTATCTTTCTGTTCCAATGGCAACCTTTGCGTTAACCGTTCTCTACTTAACTTTAAAATCATAGCTTGAAGTAATGGTGTTAAGATTAACGCTTTAAAGTTATCCATTTCAATGCTAAATTCTTTTTCCAAGACTTGTAGGAGTTTTAGAACATCTTCATATTTGTCATCATCAAGTTGAATTTTGGCAGGGTATAGAACATAGTCAAACATCTCATATAAAACTTTTAACTCCTCATTGACAATCAGACGACTCAAAAAAGTGTCTGTAAAAGGCAAAAGGTAAGCATCGGCATCTGGATTTATTTTAAAGTTATGCACTTGATCTTTAGCAATAAAAAACACCGTACCTTTTCTATAACTATAAGGAACAAAGTCTACCGTATGCATGCCTTTCCCCTCAAATACAATCATAATGACATTAAACCCAACCCGATGAGGTTTTTCTATAGAGGGATCTAGATTACGGCTAGTGAGTTTTTTTATGCTTGTTAAGTCAAATTCTATTTGATGTTCATACTCTTTTTCAAATACTGCATCAGGTATTAACATCTCCACTTTTTCTTTTTTCATGCTGTATTGTAGCGAATTTATTTTGGATGGTTAAGATTTTATTTTTGATTTAAACCAGTGTCAGTCTAAAATTCAATCAACTCTAACCCATCAATATATCTAAAGTCCTTAATGTTATAAGTAAAAATTTTAGACTCCAAAACTAAAGCAGTTGAAGCTATAAGACTATCTGGAATATCTAGGTTATGGCTCTTTGCATAGGTTTTTATAAGGTGCGTAGATGTGATAGATATGGATTCATCTAAATCCTTTATCTTGAAAATCGATACAAACTTTTCAAGTTTTTTAAGTTCAGCTTTATTGATAGCACCATAATAAAGCTCCATCACAGAAATAGAAGAGATAACAAGCTCTTCAGAAAAAGAGTGTACTTTTTTAATCGTTTTCTCATTACCTTTTAAAATCTCTATAAGTATATTGGTATCTAAAACTATCATTTCCAAGCTTTTTTTCTAATAGACTCTTGCGTTATCTCTCTATCTTCCCACATACCTGAGAAGTTAGACAAGTCTACATGGTTTTTAGTTGATTTAGGTGTAGCTTCATTTTGTTCTGTATTACTGGTAATAATCTCCAACCCATCATTTTTAAAACGATTTAAAAGCCACAATATTTTATCAAAAAGTTGTTCATTTGGTATCTTTAATGTAATCATCATTTCACTAACCTTTAAAATTTTATAATTTTGATTATAGCTAATTTTTTATACTCTATATATAACTTCGCTTATAAGGCTTAACATACCAAAACAACCCTAGCGTAAGAATAGCCCCAAGAGTATCAGCCAGCATGTCTTTTTGAGCGTCCCAAATGTCACCTTGTGAACCTAAAAACTCTATTCCTGTATTGCCACCTTCTATGACAGCGTAAGCCCATTCAATGATTTCATAGGCACAGGCAATACTCATAATAAAAAAGAGTCCAAAGATTGATGCTAAAACAGCTCCTGTGTATTTTTTTCTGATTAAAAACTCAGCCATAGGGTAGGCGTAAAAGCCCATAGAAAGATGACCAATTCTGTCAAAATGGTTTCGTTCAAAATTAAATAGATTGGTTATGAAGTCAAAGGGGACATTGGCAAAAGTGTAGTGTCCACCAATGGTATGCCAAAATAACCAAACTGCCATTAAACTGTATGAGAGATGGGTGAATTTAAATTTAGAATAGGAAAAAACTAATGCTAAAAAGATGGCAACAACTGGAATAACTTCGATGACCCAGACGGCTCTGTCGAAAGGGTTGATAGCTAAAAGTATAAAGAAGAGAGAGAAGAGAAGCGCTAATATGTGAGGGTAGTATTTCATATTAGGCTCTTTTTGTTAAGTGTTAGATTTGTTATAAAGATATAAGTTATTTTTTTCATTTAATATTGTAACAAATTTATGATGATAGAAAAATTTTAGATTAAATGGCTTTTATAATTAAAATGGTTACATCATCTTTTTGTTTTTCTATAAATTCATTATATTCTTCTAAAATAAGTTCAGTTTGTTTACGTGCATCATGATCTTTAACTTTTTCTTTGAGTGCATAGATACGATCACCATACATCTCTTTTTCGCTGTTTTCTTCTTCAATAATACCATCAGTATAAACCAGAAGTTGCATTCCTTTTTCAAAGACTGCTGTTGTAGTAGCAAAAGGCATGTGGTCTTGAATCCCAATTGGGATACCTCTACTGTACTCCATGCCTTCTATTCCAATAGGATCGTGGTGACCAGCATTGATAAACTCCATGACTTGTGTTTCATGGCAGTAGCGTAAGAAGAGTCCTGTAATAAACATGGAAGCTTCTTCATTTTCACCACACATAATGTTGTTTATCTCTTCAATATGCTCAGTAAAGGTTTTTGATTCACTAAGAAGTTTAGACCTTATAAGTGTACGAAACTGCATAGAAACTAAAGCCGAAGCAAAACCATGTCCTGAAACATCAGAGATAACAAAAACAGTGTAGTTACCATTGTCTGTTTTGAAAACATCAAAGTAGTCTCCACCAACTTCAAAAGCAGGGGTACAAGAACCATGTACATCTAAAACATCAGATTTTGGGTAAACCTTTGGAACCAGACTTTGTTGAATCTCTCTTGCTAATTCTAGTTCTTGCTCTACATGCGCAAGATTCCGTAATAGGTTCTCTTTCTTTGCTACTTCTTCTTCAAGTAGTTGGTTAAATGAAACTTGTAAGTCATTGTATTTCTTTAAACGTAAAAGGTTATTTACACGAAAACGTAATTCTATAACATCTATGGGTTTAGATAAAAATTCTTCAGCACCCATTTCCAAAGCTTTATATCGGTCTTCAGTTTTAGAGGTAACAACAATGACAGGTATGTATGAAGTAGCATCAGTACGTTTTAACTCTTGTAGTACTTCTAATCCATCAAGTTCTGGCATTGAGATGTCAAGAATTATAAGGTCAAAGTATGTCTCTTGAACTTTTTTTAAAACTTGAAATCCATCAGTAGCGCGAATAATTTCTGAATCTTGTAAGTCTGATAGGGCAATTTCTAGTAGATCGAGATTAAAAACTTCATCATCTACAATTAATACTTTATTGAGTTTTTCATTGCTATTCATTGGTCTCGCCTTTGTTTTATATATGATTAATTCTATCATAAGTACCATAATATAATTATTAAATTAATTAAAAAATGTAAATTTTTATTTTAATTTTAAATTAAGTATAAAAAATGTTTTTTAATATTATTAATTAAGATTTTAATCAGAAAATAGACCAGAAGAATGCCTAAAATACACTATATAAGAATGAAAACCCATTAAATTAAATCTAACTTAAGTTTAATATATATATTATTTATCATAATAATACTAAAGGAAACAAAGATGACAAAGATAACACAAGTAGAGAACAGCAAACAAATTATAGTAGATATTAAGAGAAAAAAATTAGATGTTTCAAACATGAAAGCATTGAAGGACGATATTCTTAAGGTTATTGGAGAAGAAAATCATCATTTAATTATTAACCTTAAAGAAGTAGAGTTTATTGATAGTTCAGGTTTAAGTGTATTAATCAGTGTATTTAAACATTTAAAAACGCTTGAAGGGTCATTAGAACTTTCTGCTCTAAATGAACAGCCAATTGAACTTTTGGAGATTACTCAGTTAGATAAGATTTTTACCATTACTGAAGCTAGTAATTAATTTTATAAAAGAATTGAAATGATGCCCAAAGATACTCTCATAATCAACAGTACGATTGAAGAAGTTCCAAAGGTCTACACTTGGGTTGAGACACGTCTTGATGCAGGAATTAGTTCGAAGGTTCGTAACAAAGTATTGTTAATTAGTCAAGAGATTGTGACGAATGCTATTGTCCATGGAAATATGCTAGAGGCCTCTAAAAAAGTTGTAATTGATTTTCAGTCAGATGATGAGAAAATTATTATTACGATGAAAGATGAAGGAGAAGGTTACCCACCTCTTCCTACAAAAGAAGAAGCAGCAGAATTAGACTACCTTTCCGAAGGTGGAAGAGGTCTCAAATTAGCCGTATTAACATGTACAGAGATAGAAGTAAATAAAAACTTAATTAAATTGGTTTTTGAAATATAAATATAAGGAATAAATTATGAAAGCAGTTATATTAGCAGGAGGAAAAGGTACACGTGTTAGACCATTAACATACATGTTACCAAAACCAATGGTACCAATTGTAGAGAGACCAATTATGAGTTTTTTACTTGAATTATTAAAGAAGCATAGTTTTGATGAAGTAATTGTAACCGTTGGATACATGGCAAATACCATTGAAGATCACTATAAAGGTGGTGCAGACTACGATATGCAAATCGCTTACTCTTTAGAAGGTAAACTGGTTGAGGGTGAGATTGTTCCTATAGGACTGGGTTCTGCTGGTGGACTTAAAAAAGTGCAAGATTATTCAAAGTTCTTTGATGAGCCATTCTTGGTTATTTGTGGTGATGCCTTAATTGACCTTGACTTTACAGCTGCGATGAATTTTCATAAAAAGAACAATGCAACTGCAACCGTAATTTGTAAAGAAGTTCCAAAAGATGAAGTTTACAAATATGGTGTTGTTGTTACAGATGAAAATAACAAGGTTCTTTCATTCCAAGAAAAGCCAAAAGTAGAAGAAGCAAAAAGTAATATTATTAACACAGGTATTTATATTTTTGATCCAAAAGTATTTGACTATATTCCTGATGATGGTGAGTTTGATATTGGTGGAGAACTTTTACCACTACTTGTTGAAAAAGGTGAGCCATTCTATGCAACTGCTCCTAAGTTCCAATGGGTAGATGTTGGATCAACTAAAGACTTTTATGAAGCAAACATGATGTTGGTGAATGAAGAGATTAATGGGGTAAAACCATATGGAAAAGAGATTCAACCTGGTATTTGGGCAGGAATTAACTGTGACATTAATTTAGATGAGGTTGAGCTTGTTGCTCCTATCTATTTTGGTTCAAGTGTGCGTTTAGAAAAAGGAGCCAAAATTGTAGGTCCTTCAATGATTGGTTCGGGATGTATTATTAAAGAAGATGCAAAAGTTAGTGAGTCTGTCGTTCTTGGTTATACCAAAGTGAGTAAACATGCTCAGATTGACAAAAAAATTATTGCTGGTAAATATATTATTAACCCTCTTGGAACTTCGATTGATATTGAAGAGTCAGATATGAGTTTCCTAGTGGATGATGCAAGAAAAGAAGAAGGTGTTTTAAGCGAAGAACAAAAAGAAATTATGGAAATGATTCAACATATTTCTGACTTAGAGACCAGCCGTTAACCTAAAAGCAAATCAACATAAGAAAGAATTTATTATGAGATATATATTTATACTACTTTTAACCCTTATCTCAATCCAAGCAAGTACTGTCTTCCCTCAGACAGTTTCTCTTGCTGGAGAGTGGCAATATCACATCAATCATGAACCAAAAGCAGAAGGTTACCACTACGAATTTTCTGCTGATGACCCTAAAATGACTTTACCCAATAACTGGTACAAACAAGGTGTTAATCATGCTGGAATTATTTGGTTCAAAAAAGAGATAGATGCTTCTAAATTTCCTAAAGATACAAAACATTTTTTAAATTTTAAAGGGGTTGACTATCTTTGTGATGTTTGGGTAAATGGTTATTTAGTAGGTTCTCATAAAGGATACTTTCAAACGTTTGAATTTGATATTAGTGATTATTTGACAGATGCTAAAAATAGCATTGTGGTTAAAGTAAATTCTCCATTAGAAAACTATCCTCAGAACTATAGTTTACGTAAAACATTACTTCGTGGTGTTTTTGGACATCATGACACGCGTCCTGGAGGTGCTTGGTCTGCTAAAGGTCAAGACAGAAACTCTGGTGGTATTTGGAATGATGTAAGCATTAAAAGTTATAACGAACACAAGTTTGAAGCCCTTAAAGTTACGCCAACTTTAAAAGAAAACCTTGTTGATTTAAAGATAAAATTTGATTTAAAAAGATTTGAGCGTTCATTTTTTAATTCAAGCTCTAAAGTTAAAGTGACAGTAGCTCCTTCAAACTTTGAAGGTAAAACTTTTGTCAAAGAGTTCGAAGTTAAACATGCAAAAAATCAAGAACTATCGTTTTCGTTAGAAGGTGCTAAACTTTGGACAACACATGACAGAGGCTTTCCTCACTTATATAACTTAACACTTGAAACTGCTGATACAAAGCACACAATTCAAACAGGATTTAAAACCTTAGTTCAAAACAATGGTAAAGCACACTTCTTAAATGGTGATAATATTTACATAAAAGGTACAAACTACATCTCTAGTCAATACATGTCAGAGATGGATGAAGAGGCTTTACGTAAAGATTTACAGCTTATGAAAGATGCACATATCAATGCCATTCGTGTGCATGCACATGTTGAACCAAAAAGGTTTTACAAGCTATGTGATGAGATGGGTTTTTTAGTTTGGCAAGATTATAACCTTCAATGGGGATACAGTGAGTCGAAAGCTTTTGAAAAAGAAGCTGTGAAACAAGCCATTGAAATGGTTGATTTACTTTATAACCATCCAAGTATTTATATCTGGACGATGCATAATGAGCCACCTTGGGATTCAAGTTGGATGAAATGGAAATATCCAGATTATAATCCAGAGCAAAATAAAAAACTAGACCAAAAGTTATACGATGTTGTTAGTGCCTATGATACTTTTCATATAACAAAAAAAGTCTCTTCTAATGTTGAGCATCCTTGGTATGGTTGGTACTCTCAAACTTACCGTGATTTTGTTAAACCATCACGCGCACAAGTTATTACAGAGTATGGCGCACAGGCTATTCCAAATTTTGAGAGTCTTAAGAAGTTTGTACCCAATAAATATTTAAAACCAACCTCTAAAAAAGCCAAAGCCCATTGGGAATACCATAACTTCCAATTTAAAAATTCTAAAGATTATGGTGTTGAGTTTAAAGGCAGTGTGAAGCAGTTTATTAAAGATTCTCAACAGTACCAATATGACTTAACTAAATTTGCAACCGAGATGCTTCGTATTCAAAAGTATGATAAGACAACAGCCATATTTCAATTCATGTTTAAAGAGGGTTGGCCTTCTATGAACTGGGGCGTTGTGGATTATTACTTAGAACCTAAGATGGGTTACCGAGCATTAAAAGAAGCTTACGCACCCATTATTGTGGTGGCGAAGCAAAATAATGATAACAAAATAGAGTTTTTTGTTGTGAACGATACGCTTCAAGCTATTGAAGGCGCAACATTTCATTTAAAATTAACTACCAATAATAGGACTAAGAATTACGACTATCCAGTAAGTATTAATAGAGATTCTTTGATAAAGCTAGGAACAGCTTTACAGCTTCAAGGAGATGTAAAGTTAGACATAGAATTAAAAGACAAAGATGGACAAACACTTGCTGTAAACAGTTATAAACTTACACCGTTAATGGTAAAAAACAAAAAGGATAAGTAGTGAATGAACTATATTTCCTAGAACCTAAATATGATGACCGAGTACCAGAAACACCACAAGAACCATCTGAATTAAATCAGTCACTCTTCCAGTTTTTTGGTGTTGTGGCAATTATGTTAGGTCTCTGGTATTTACATTATCGTTGGACAGAATCATTAAATATGGAAGCCCTTTGGTTTGCCATTCCTCTAGCATTTGCAGAGACCATGATGTTTATTGGTACTATTTTAGTAGTAATTAACTTTTGGCATATAAAAGATACTAAGAAAAAGTCAGCACCTAAAACCATGGATGACGTGGTAGAAGATGGACAAGTAGCCGTTTATCAAGATAAAAAAATCAAGATAGATGTTTACATTCCTGTTTTTAACGAAGACCCTGCTTTAGTACGTGAAACCATTCATGCTGCTAAAGCTGTTAAAAAACTTCCAACTTGGGATGTTTGTTACTATCTACTAGATGACAGTGGTAATGAAGAGATGACGAAAATGACGAAAGAAGAGGGGGTTCCTCAGATTTTAAGAACCTCTTCAAAAGGTCGTAAAGCTGGAGCCATTACCAATGCAATGGATGAATCATTAGGTGATTTTATTGTGATTATTGATTCGGATACACGCTTATTTCCAAACATTTTACTCAATACCATGGGTTACTTTAAAGACGATAGCGTAGCTTGGGTTCAAACACCACAATGGTTTTGTGACCTTACAGAAGGTAAAAACCTAGAAGACAGCTGGCAAGAAAATTACGGTTCTGTGGCAAAAAAGAGCGCGAACTTCTTTCAGCGATTCTTTGGAAAAGTAAAAGTTGGTGAAGATGTTTTTGCCAATGACCCTGCTATGTTTTTTGATGTAATTCAAAGAAGAAGAAACAACTACAATGCATCATTTTGTTGTGGAGCAACATCTATTCATAGAACGTCTGCTTTGCGTCGTGTTGCTATCTCTCGTTGGGTTAACAGAATCTTAGAGTCTAAAGATCAAGATAAAGCCATTAGAGAGCTTGATGTAGAGTATATCTCTTATCATACTTCTGAAGATATTTATACGTCTCTTTTGGTACATGCACATAAACAAAAAAAATATAAGTCCGTAATGCACCCAGATGTAGAATCAAAAATGCTTTCTCCTATGGATTTAATTACATGGTCAGCACAGCGTTTTAGATATGCAGGAGGAACCATTGACTTGGTAACCAAAGAGTTTGGGCGTTTCTTTAAATCGGGTCTAAGTTTAGGACAGAAGTTAATGTATTTTTCTACTTTCTGGTCTTATACAGGTGCGATTTGGTTGGTGATATTACTTTTCTCACCGATTATCTTTATGTTTACAAACATTGCACCTGTTCAGAGTTATTCGATGGATTTCTTTATTCACCTTATACCGTTCTTGTTCTTTAACCAAATGGCATTGCTCATCGCGACTTGGGGAATAAACTCCAACCGTGGTGGGCAGTTCTTTATTGCGATTTTCCCGATTATCTTAAGAGCGTTCTGGGATGTTGTAAGACGAAAACCTATTAAGTTTGTGGTTACTTCAAAAACAGCCATGGCTGGTAACTACCTTTCTATGGTACGTGTACAGATGGCATTGATTGGGCTTTATGCTCTTGCAATTATTTACGCAACAACCATGCATTTAATTGGTGAGCGAATTTACTTAACAGGATACAGCGTTAACTTGATGTGGTCATTCTTTAATATGGTTTCATTATGGGCGATTGTTCAAGCAGCACTATTTAAATACGAGGAGTAACTTATGCCTAATAAAATACTTTTTTTAATTCTTTCTTTTGTTTTTTTGTCTACTACAGCGATGGCTGAAGAGACAAAAACGGAGCCAAAGAAGAAAACAGAAAGTCAAAAGCAAAAGCCTCAAGAGAAAAAGAACAGTGAGAATAAGAAAAGTACTGAACAGAAGAAGACTACAGAAAAGAAAAAAAGTACAGAAGTCAAAAAAGACACAAATAAAAAAACAGATACTCAGAAGAAAAAAGAAGCACAGAAAAAAACTGTTCCTAAAAAGAAAGTTCATTACTACCCTAAGCCTAAGAAGCCAGTAATCTTAGGAAAAGAAAAGTATGAAAAAGTCAATAAGTCTTTAAAAGGTTTAAAAGCTGTGTACATAAACTTAGACTCTTATTTACAAGGTTCTAAAAAAAGAAAAATGAAAATACCTTTTGATGTTAAGAAAAAAGTTATTGCCATTTTAAAAAAGCACAACATAAAACTTTTGAACAAAGAGGGTGTAAAGTGGAAGTTTGGACAACCAACCATTAACATCTCAACATCGTTTCCAGCTTTTTTAGGCCCTTATAAAAAGGGAGAGAAAAAGAAAACTTATAACAATTGTTGTTCTGCATCTGTTTCGGCTTCTTTAACAGAGGGTGCTAGGGTTTTACGAAATCCTGACTTAAATATGCAATTAACAACATGGAAAACAGCACAGCGTACCACTGACTGTGCAAAACTAGAAGACTGGTTTCCAAAAGCTGTTATAAAAGTTGTTGAAAAGTTTGTTAGTGACAAAGCTAAAGCAGAAAATAAAACTGTGCCTAAGAAGAAGGTTGAAAAGAAGAAGGTCGTAAAGAAACCTGAAGTAAAAAAACCTGTAATCAAAAAGCCTGTGGTAAAGAAAGAAATTGCTAAAAAACCTGTTGTACAAAAACCTGTTGTAAAAAAAGAGAAAGTTGTTAAACAAGTAGTGAAAGAAAAAGCTATTAATTACACTTCTCACGGAAACTTAGCGTATACAGCACCTGCTAGAAAAGTGGTTGTTAAAAAAACAGTTGTTAAGAAAGTACAGGAACCTAGAGCAGTAGCACAGGCTTATCCAGCTAGAGCTTATCAACGTGCGCCTGTTACGACAAAAGTAGTAGAGCAAGTCGTACAAAAAGTAGTGTCTACACCAAAGGTAGTTCCTGTTCAAAAAGTAGTAGCTGTTGAAAAGTTTGTTGCGCCTACCGTTGTTCAAAAAGAGTTGGTGTGTGCAAATACTTCACCTCTGGTTGGTGGAGAAGAACTGTATAGAAAAGTTGTGACTTATGAAAGAGTAATGCCTCAACAACAAGTGGTAAGTTATGAAGTTGTTAGACCACAAGAAACCATTTATGTGGAGGAAGCAAAAGAACTTGTAGGGTGTGAGCAAAGTACTACCATGAACATGGAAGTATTTAGAACAGGAAGTAGTCAGATTTTGACAGCCAAACAATATATGTTAGACACTTTTGTGAATAAGATAAACGCTTGTCCTAATTATAAATATACAATTGAAACCCATGCCGACCAGCGTGGTAGCCATGCTTATAACGATAAGCTAACTAAAAATAGAGCTGTTTCCATAGCTACTTATTTACAAAGTAGAGGGATTGCTAGCAATAGATTTAACATGCAATCTTTTGGAGAAAAACGACCTATTAGTTTTGGTACGTCGCCCAGTGATTATAGTAAAAATCGGAGAGTTGTCATGATTCCCCATAAAATAAACAATAAGTAAGGATATTGATATGGATAAGTATAAAAATTTAAAACGAGCTAGACACCATATAGTCTTTTTATCTGCATTAATATTTGGTAGTGTATTCATCTACTTTTTAAACAATCTTGACATGAGAAAACAAGGATTAGGTGTGATTGAGATAGAAAGAGCCATTGCTCCTGACTTAAATGTAACGAAAAAAGTTCTGACAGCTGCTGATATGCAAGCTGCTAAAACAGCATGGATTTACTTTGAAAACAATTATCATGAAGCTACTGGATTGGTAAGTTCTGTTGATAACTTCCCCTCAACAACACTTTGGGATACAGGTAACTACTTAATGGCATTGATTTCTGCTGAGAAGTTGAAGCTTATTACGCATGAAGTATATGACAAACGTATGCGTACAGCATTGGATACTTTAGGAAAAGTGGAACTCTATAGAGGCGTACTTCCTAACAAAGTTTATAATGCAGCAACTTTAGCCATGACAGATTATGCGAATGTGGATACGAAAGATGGTATTGGTTGGTCAGCAATTGATATTGGTCGTGTTTTAATTCCTATGGCGTATGTGCAGTTTAACCAACCTGAGTATCATAAAGAATTACGTCAGATTCTTACACGATGGAATGTTAGAGAAATGACCAAAGAGGGTGCTTTATATGGAGCTGTTGTTGAAGATGGTAATGAATCACTTCTTCAAGAGGGTCGTTTAGGGTATGAGCAATACACTTCTAAAATGTTTGCAACCTTTGGGGTAGATATTAGTAATGCTTTACGTTATGACAAGTATTTAGAGTTTATTGACATCTATGATGTTGAAGTGCCTTATGACAAAAGAGACAAAGAACACTCAGATGCAAATAACTATGTTGTAATGGAACCTTATATGTTAGATGGTTTAGAATTTGGTTGGGATTATTTCTCAAAAGAGTTTTCATACCGTTTATACGAAGCACAAAGACAACGTTATAAAGAGACAAAAATTTTAACAGCTGTTTCAGAAGATCATTTAGATCAAGCACCTTATTTTGTTTACAATAATGTTTATGTTAACAAAGACAAATGGGTAGCGATTGATGAGCAAGGTAATGTTATTAATGACATGAAGCAGTTAAGTACGAAAGCTTCATTTGCCATGGATGCATTATACGACTCTAACTATACCAAAGAGTTAGTAGAAGCACTTCAACCTCTACAGAGTGACAGAGGTTGGTATACAGGAATTTATGAAAAAGACAAGAAAATTAATAAATCATTAACTTGTAATACTAATGCAATTGTTTTAGAGTCTATTCTCTTTAAACAAGAAGGTCCACTTCTTAAAATGATTAATAACCAATAAAGGATAAGAGATGAATAATATACCAGCTATGAAACCAATGGGTTCATTTCTACAAATGTTCCAGTACCCAGCAGATGGGGGTAAAAGAGATTTACGGGTAGACTTTATCCGTGGATTTGTTATGTTAATTTTGATTGTTGTCCATATTGATATTTTTTCGTATTACAACTTTATTGCTTGGGAGCGTTTAGGAGCTGTTACGGGTGCTGAAGGTTTTGTAATGCTTTCAGGAGCCATTTTAGGACTTCTTTCTCGTATGCGTATGGGAAATGATGACCTTGGAACAACGATTTCAAAACAGTTTGGTAGAGCTTTTTTACTTTACAGAACTTCTTTAATAGTTATTATATCTATTGCTGTTCTTAATATATTTGTGGATGCTTCAGCAGCCATGACTTTTAAAGCTTATTCTGGAAAAGTTTATAACTTGTATCCAGACTTTGCTTTATTTGCTCAGTATCAAGACAGAATTATTGCTAAATTTGTACTGCTTCGTTATGGTCCTCATCAATTTCAGATTTTAGGTCTTTATGTTGTTTTATTGATGTTTTCACCATTTATATTATGGTTATTTTCTAAAAAGCAGATAATGACAGTTTTAACAATCAGTTGGTTAATTTACTTCGCCAACAGTGGATTTAATGCACGTCCAACAGGCGCACAGTTTGAGTATGCTTTCCCAGTATTATCTTGGCAAGTTCTTTTTGTGCATGGTTTGGCGATTGGTTATTATCGTAATGAGGTTTGGAACTTCTTCCATTCTAAGAAAGGTGCCATAGCTTTTGGTCTTGTATTGGCTATTTATGTAGCACTTTTATTTTTTACTTACAATAACCCAATGTCAGGAAAGATTCCAGACTATATGAGATTACATGTTATTGATCCAGATACTTTTAGAAGTATTTATAAACAGTATTTTCAGAAAAATACTTTGGGCTTAGGACGATTGGTCAATGACTTTGCCATACTTTTTGTTTCGTATGCATTGTTATCTTATTTTTGGAAGCCTATTAACAAAGTATTTGGTTGGTTCTTCATTCCAATCGGTCAGGCATCACTTTATGTATTTATTTTACATGTTTATGCTTGTATTGTAATTGCTAATATTGCTTGGTTTCAAGAAGGAAATATGTTAGTTAATACCTTGGCACACTCATTAGTGTTTATTTTTATGTGGCTAATGGTTAAGTACAAAGTCGGTTTTTCTTTTATCACTCGATAACATTCATATAAAAAATGTAAATGTTTAGCTGTTTATGGCTAAACATTTACAACTACTATACACAGTTCCCCTCCGAAACATATTCCCACATTAATACTTTATAAACATACAAAATAAATTATATTCATCATGATTAAAGTCAATAATATTAAAAATTTATTAATATATAATATTAATATTAAAATTTAAATATTTATTGACTTTGTGAAGCAATAGTGATAAACTTTTAATATACCAACCAGTTGGTCGGTTGGTAATAAACTCAAGATATGTTTTTATACAAGGATGAAATATGTATTATCGTAGGTTATTAATAGTGTTAGTTGGTTTTTTTATAACTAACTGTGGAGGAGGTACTTCTAGTAGTACTACGAATAGCGATACAGAATCTTTTGTTTATCCTACAGAAAATGAGATTTTAGTTGCTATTAATGAAGCTCGAAATCAAAAGATTGACTGTAATGATGGCTTAGGAATTGTTGGACCTAGTCAACCTTTAGTTTGGAATACGGCATTAGCTGAAGCAGCATATGAGCATAGTAGAGACTTAGCAATGACTGATACATTTTCACATGATGGTTCAGGTACGGAGTATGATATTGCTGGATATAACAGAGGTAGAAAAAGTTTTTTTACAGAACGTATTGATGATCATGGTTATACAGATTATGATATAGTAGGAGAAAACATAGGTGGTGGTTTCTCATGTCTGACGGATGTGATAGCTGGTTGGCTTGCAAGTCCAGGACATTGTGCAAACATGATGAATGATTCTTTTACTGAGTTTGGTGTTGGTATTGTGGTAGAAACTGGTACACAGTATGGAGTTTACTGGACAGAAGAATTTGGACATAGAGAAAATAAATAATTTTAGATAAACTTATAATTATTAAATAAGTAAAGTGAAGGAAATAATTGAAAATAGTAACGATGATTATTTGTTTCTCTTTCTTTTTATATGCTAATTACATAGAGAGTAATCAAACGGTAAAAATACTTTGTTTTGAACTTGATGATAAAAATGAAAAGTCATTTTGTCAATCTTCAAAACATAAAGTAGTTTTACTTTCCCCTGACATAAATATCACCCATACCATTACAGATATACAAAAAGAAATCCGTCTTGAAATTAACAATGAGAAAAAAGTTGTTTTAATGGCAAAGGGTTTCACTGGAAGCTTACTTTCGGTTGCACAAACAAATCTTCTTCCTTATTTTCGTCAAAATATTATGGGTTTGGTATTGCAGGAGAGTCCTGTAAATCTTTTTGAAGCTTGTGTGAAAGAGAAAAAGGATGAGGGTAGTAGTATTTGTCAGAATTTAATGAACTTTCAAAAAGAGTTAGATGGTTTAGCTTCAAAGGTCGAGACAGCCATAGCCCTTTCCCCAGCTTTACAGATGGACTGGTATTGGTCTAAGACTTTAATTTTAGGAAGCAAGTACAAAAAGGAGTGGGCTAATGCATTGGATGAAAACTCTATTGAATATTTCATGGAAGAAGCGTTAGAAGAAGAAAAGATTTTAGACTATTTCCCTCTTAAAGAGAGCCAAAAGATCCAACCTAAAAATATAAAATTAGAACCTCAATATCATGGTCCACTATTACGTTTTCATTTAAATAAAATTGCTTATGAAGCTAAAAATAAAATCATTGAACAAAAAGAGATTAGTTATGGGATTGATTTCTACCAAGGTTACGATGTTTATTCTAAAGAAAAAAGTAAAAATAATCCTTTAATGATTTATGTTCATGGTGGAGGATGGACTAAAGGAGATAAAAAGAGTTATGAAAACCTTTGTAGGCAATATGCAGACAGAGGCTTTACAGCTGTTAGTATAAATTATCGTTTACTTGAAGAAGAAAGAATTGGTATGGCTGAGATGGTAGATGATGTTAAAGTTGCTGTTGAACATATTTTAAACAATGCTCAGCGTTATGATGCCAACAGTTCAAAGGTTTTAGTAATGGGAGAATCAGCAGGAGGACAATTGGCTGTATTAGCTATTTCAAAATTGACAGCGAAACATAAAATTTCAGTAAGTATTTTTAATAGTATGTCAACAGATTTACGACTTTTTTCTAAAAAGAAACAAATTAGCTTATCTGGTATAGAAGATAATAAGAAGAGATTAAAATGGCTAGATAATTATTCACCAATAAATCAACTCAATAAATATGATGTACCAACTTTAGTTGCACATAGTTTTAATGATCAGACGGTACCGTCTAAACATCTTGAAGATTTTGAGGTATTTAGTGCCATATATTCAAATAATATTATACCTTTTTGGGTTGAAGGGGGGATGCATCCAATTGCACCTCAACATAGATCTTTACAACCTAGTTATATTGACATTGAGAATAAAAATATAGAGTTTATTAACCATCAATTAGTTAATCTAGAATAAGTATTCACAGAAATTTAACATTTCATATAGGCTTTAACTTATTTTAATAAAATATAACCTATTTTTAATAAAATATTAAAATAATTTTTAAATTAATATTTTTTCTTTAAAAAAAAGGATATAATTTAGATTAATATCTAATAAGATTTTTTAAGGATATATTAATATGAATAAAATTAGAAATAATAAATTTTACGTTTTAGCAGCGATTCTTTCACTCTTTCTTATTGTGTTGCTTCTAATTTCAATTTTTTGGCAGATTAATCGTACAGCTAAAGTTATTGAGTTTGACGCTAACATTACAACAACATCATCATCTAGTTCAAGCTTTTTTGGTTCAGATGAAGATGATAGCTGTATTAAACCAGGGATTGAAGTTAAACCTTGTCAATTACGTTGTAAGCCCACAGCCGAAGAGATGAAAATGGCGCGTGTTGCTTGGAAATACATTGAAAACAATTTTAATGAAAAAACAGGTTTGACAGCAGCTGCACATAAATATCCATCAGCAGCTACTTGGGACTGGGCAAATGCAAACTATGCCATTTTTGCTGCTAAACAGTTTGGTATTATTACTCAAGAACGTTATGAAGTGATGATGGGTAAATTTCTAACAACAATGCAAAAAATGGATCTTTTTAATAATGAACTTCCAAATAAAACGTACAACACCAACACGGGTAAGATGGTGAACTATGTAAATAAAGCAGTTAAAGATGGTACGGGATGGTCAGCAGCCGATATGGCACGTTTGCTTTCTTCTTTAAATGTTATTGAACAGTGTGAAGAGAACCTTGCACCTGCTATTGAGAAATTAACACTTCGTTACCGATATTGTCGTGCTTTAAGTGTCGAGGGTGATTTATATGGTGGACAGTATTCTTCTGAGGGAAATCTGCAAATTACGCATGAAGCCTTAACAGGTTATGAAGAATACCTTGCACGTGGCTATGAACTTTGGGGACATAATGCTGGAGAAGCAAGACAATATAAGTTCCTACATGAAGTTGATGTTTATGGTATTAAAATTCCTACGGATACACGACCGTTTTTCTCTAACTTCGTTGAGAGTGAGCCATTTTGGTATTTAGGTTTTGAGTATGGTGTTGATGATCCTGAATCAGGTAAATATATTAGAAACATCTATAAAGTACAAGAAGAACGCTATAAAAGAACAGGTCAAATTACAGCTGTAACGGAAGACAACATTGACAGACGTCCATACTTCCTTTTTAATACCGTTTATACCAATGGTGAACCATGGAAAACCATTAATCAGCATGGTGCCGATTATGATGAATATAAAACAGTGAGTACCAAAGCTGGTTTAGGAATGCATTATCTTTTTGACACGCCATATTCTCAAAAAGTATTTAACTACTTAAAGGGTAATTATGACCCGAAAAAAGGGTTTTATGCTGGTATTTATGAGAAACGACCAGGTCAAAATAAAGCAATGACATTGAATACGAACTCTATTATATTAGAGGGGATGCTTTCAGCTAAAATGGGACCATTACAGAAACTTCATAAACTTGAAAATCGTGGTATTTATGATACGTATCGTACTAATATTAATAACTTCCGTTGTCTTCCTACAGAAAAGAAACACTTAATATTAGAACCTTATGCTGGTGGAATGGAGAAAAATTCAACAGCAGATTGTAATGGTGAAGAGGCAAGCTTAAAGTCTGCGAAGATTGCATGGAGCTATTTTGAAAACAACTATAATCCTGAAACAGGTTTGGTTAATGGACTGAACAAGTATAAAGTTGTTAGACCTGAGCATATTGGAAAAACCATTATGGCAACCATTTCTGCTGAGTCTTTAGATATTATTTATAAAGATATTTTTACCAGTCGTATGGATAAATTGATGGAAACATTAAAAAAGATGAAAATCTATAATAATGAGCTTCCTAACTTATACTACAATGCAAAAACAGGTGAAATGGTTAAAAAAGATGGTTCAAAAGCTGGACGTGCTGGTGGATGGGACTTGTATTCTGTTGCACAAATGATGACAGGTTTATTCCATTTACAAAGAGATTATCCTAAGTACAGACAAGATGTATTTTCTATTGTGGCGAAGTGGGACTTTAAACGGGCTGTTTTAGCTAAAGGTATGCAGGACAGATGGTTTAACGGAACTGACAAAGGTGGTACTACAGATATAGTCGATCCAGCTAAAGAGTTTTACATCTATAATGCAATGAAGTTCTTTAACATTAAAGCTTATAGCCATTTATTTGATGAGCGTAACTTAGACTATAAAGCCATTTACAACCATGAAGTACCAATGGGATTTGAAGACAGATTAACCAATGGTGAGAGTTATTTATGGACAATGATGGAGCAACCGTACTATTTGAAGTATAAGCATTATTCATCAAATGTATATTTGGCTTTAAAAGACAGATACAATATTACAGGAAAATTGGCAACCTCAACAGAAGAGGGTCTTGATCGTAAACCTCATTGGATTCAAAATAGTATTTACAATGAAGGTAAACTCTGGGAAAATTTAAATCGTAGTCGAAAAGCTGAGCATAAAAGAGGACTTTTAAGTACAAAAGCAGCCTTTGTTTATGATGCACTTTATGGTTACACTGATGATTATGCTAGAACACTTATGGATCAAGTAAAAGATTTATATAAAGAAGGATATGGTTGGTATGGTGGGGTTTATTTAAAATCTAAACATACGAATAAGTCATTAAATATTAGTACCAATGCAGCTGTTTTAGAAGCAATAAACTATAAGAAAAATGGAAATTTTTACTATGCAAAAGAGCCTAAGCTTTATGATCTTCTTGCTCTACGTACCATTAATGAAAAAAATAAGTATTACATAGAAAGTAAAGAGATAGAACTTCGTTATGATGCACAGCAAATTATGGAGTCTTTAAAAGATGAAAAAGAGCTAGCACGTATGGAAAGAAAAGGTGTTAACTTTGTGGTGCGTGTAGGAATGTTTGATACAAAAGAGGAAGCATTAGATTTTCTTGATGTTCTAAAGGTTAATTTACCTAGAGCTACGATTGTGCAAGGAGATGTGAACTCTGAAAACTTTATGTTAGCTACCCGACCATTTAACTATGATTATCATATACCTTATAAGAATACTTTAATTAGTAAAGAAGAGTATAAACCGTTTAAAGTGTACATGAAGAACTATGTAAAGAAAAAGAAAATTGCAGCCAAAAAAAAAGACTAGTTCAATTATACAAGAAAAAAGTAGCCCAAAAGAAGGCTAAACTACGTGTAAAGTTGGCAAAGTTAGAACGGGTCAGGCATAAATATAAACAGCAGTTAATAACTGCAAAAAAAGAATTAATAGTTTTTAAAAAGAAGTTGGCTATAGGGGATAAAAAGCTTAATACATCTATAGCACTTCTCAAAAAACAGAAAAAAGCTGAAAAAATAAGATTAGTAGAAGAAAAAAGAAAAAAAGAAGCAGAACGAAAAAAATCTGAATATATTGCGATGGAATTGGCTAAGAAAGAAGTAGAAGAAGCTGAAAGAATTGCACTTGAAGTGGCGAAACAGAAAGAAGAAGAACGCTTACTTCTTGTGAAGAAAAATAAAGAATTATATGAAGCAAAGAAAGCATTAGAACAAAAAGCATTAGAAGAGAAAAGAAGAAAAGAGAGAGAAAAGCAACGTCTTGCTTTATTAAAGAAGAAAGAATTAGAAGAAGCAGAGAGAAGACGTTTACAAAATAACAGCTCTATGACTAAAGAAGAAGAGATTGTTGAGTTAGAAAAGCTTGATCTTTTTGAAAGTGATCAATTAGGAGATGAAGTAGCACTTTTTCGTCAAACTAAAAAGAAACAAGGTACGGGTTTTAAACCTTTAAATAAATGGTTTAAGTTTTCCGTTGCTTATTCAACAACCTTACAAAATATAGAAGAGCCTAACAGTGGAAGAGAAGCATTAAAGGGTACATTTATGATAAACCCTCACTCTTACTATTTTTTAGGGGCAACCTCAAGTTTAGACATTAACAACTACAATAATATTTATTATCAACCTGATTTTTCCTATTCATTTGGGTATAGCGATTGGCATCAAGATACTTTTTCTTGGAATTATTCTAACTATGCAAATAATAAGTTTAGTCCAAAAGATGGTGAAAGTAGATTTAATTTTCAAAGTGGTAACTGGGAACTTGCTTATAAAACTAAAGTAGAAGATGTTGCTTTAGTTGACAATATTAAGTTGAATGCAAAAATAAAGTATAAGCCGAGTAGCAACAGTAAAAAAGTGTACATAAAAGCCAAAACAGTTGTCTTAGATGATGTTATGATTTCAGCTCAATTGAAACATAATATTACGACAAAACAAAATCGTTTGACCCTCTCAGCTAAAACTTTTCTTTATGATAAGTTTTTTGTTTCAGGTACGGCTTATGAATATTATAAACCTGACAGTATAGGTTCTAATGATGGTGAATATGCTTACTCTTTTGGTTGGGCTGATTCTAAACCTTATCACCCAAGTATTATTTATTCAAACTACTATACGCCCACTAGATGGGACTCCGACGAGGGTCCAAAGTTCAAAGAAGGAACACTTTCTGTTAAGTTTAATTTAGATTTTTAGTATAAATTTTAATATAAAATACTAATTTATATATTTTATATTAATTTAATCTTTGTGTAACATAAATTGATTTATAATTGATTATTAACATTAATAAAGGTTTTAATTATGATAAAAAAATCAATTTTCAGAGAGTATGACATAAGAGGAATTTTTGAAAAAGAATTGAACGAACAAAGTGTAAAATTAATAGGATATCACTTAGGTAAAAAGATAGGAAAAAACAAAGTTGTTTCTATAGGATATGATGCACGTTCACATTCACCAGTTTTAAGAGATTATTTAACATCTGGCTTAAACGAAGCAGGATGTCAAGTATTAGACATGGGTTTAGTAGCCACACCCGTTAATTATTATT
>CACVAP010000029.1 GCA_902727895.1 uncultured Sulfurovum sp. | reverse complement strand
AACTTTTTGGAATTCAAAGAAAATCACCTTACCTCTATGCTACTATTATTTGGTTAGTTGCTTACTTCTATCCAAACCCTGATGACCTATTTTTTATAATGGCTATTTTCTTTGGTGCTAAACTTGCGTATACTCAAGAGCATATCAAAAAGAAATTACTTATGCCATTTCTTTACCCTGTAAGTGGTTTCCTTTTTATGTTCATGCTATACCGTGATTTTGGTGTAGAGTGGATGCTTTGGTTATTAGTAATTGTAGCTATTACTGATACAGGTGCCTTCTTTGTGGGTAAAAGTGTTGGTAAAACACAATTCTCTCCAACCTCTCCCAACAAAACACTTGAAGGTGTTATTGGTGGAATTGCCTTTGCTACCGTAGCTGGTGCCATTGCTGGATACTTTATGGACTTGGTTCCATTCTTCATTGCACTTATTGTTTCCTTCTTAACAGCTGCTGCTTCTGTATTTGGTGACCTTTTTGAAAGTTACCTCAAACGTGAAGCTGGGGTAAAAGATTCTGGTGATATATTCCCTGGACATGGTGGTGTACTTGACAGACTAGATGGTTATCTCTTTGGTGCTGTTATGATGCTCATTGCACTTAGAGCATTTTTATAATGAGCAGTATCGTTCTCCTTGGCTCTACAGGATCCATTGGAGTAAATACCCTTATTGTCGCTAAGCGTTATGACATTCAAATAGAAGCTTTGGTTGCTGGAAAAAGCATTGACCTCCTTAACAAGCAAATAGCTGAACACAAACCAAAGTATGTTGCCATAGCCAATGCGTCTGACCGAGAAAAAGTACAGCATAAACATGTTTTTTGTGGTGCTGAGGGGATTATAGAACTACTCGAACATACCTCTAGTCCTCTCATTGTAAATTCATTAGTAGGATATGCTGGATTAGCCCCTACCCTCAAGTCCATTGAACTTGGACGAAAAGTAGCTTTAGCCAATAAAGAATCTTTGGTTGTAGCTGGTGAGTTTATAGACATGTCAAAAATTGTTCCCATAGATTCTGAACACTTTGGACTTTGGTATCTTATGGGTGAACGACCGTTTTCAAAACTTTATGTAACTGCTTCAGGTGGTGCTTTACGAGATTGGGACATAGCAGACATGCAAAAGGCAACCTTTTCACAAGCCCTTAAACATCCTAACTGGTCCATGGGAGCCAAAATCACCATTGACTCAGCCACCATGACCAACAAACTCTTTGAACTATTAGAAGCCAAATGGCTTTTTGGGACATCCAACATTGATGCTGTTATTGAAAAAAAATCCATCATCCATGCTTTGGCTGAATTTAACGATGGTTCCACCACAGCACACTTTGCTGGTGTGGACATGAAACTTCCTATTGCTTTTGCACTTAGAGGCAAAGTTGAAGAAGAAATCTTACCCCCAGTCAATTTACTGGAAATTGGTGCTTTAGAATTCTTACCTATTCAAGCCGAGCGTTACCCCATTTGGGAAATAAAACAACATTTACTAGACAATCCTCATTTAGGTGTTGTCGTTAATGCAGCCAATGAAGAAGCCATTTTAAAGTTTGAAAAAGACCAATGTGACTTCTTTGGCATGGGTAAAATGGTTTTAGATGCTTATCATATGTTTGAGCATGTACAAGCCAGAGATATTAAAGAAATTATTCAAATAGATAAAGAGGTAAGAGCTTATGTCAAATAAAACGCTAATCCTACATGGTTGGGGAGGTTCAGACGCTCCTCACTGGCAAGCAGAACTGGCAGCTGAAATTGCTAAAGATTATGGAACTGTTTCCTTCCCTCTTTTAGACAACTGTCATTTCCCCTCGAAAAACAGATGGGTTAAACAAGTCAAAGAAATTTTAGAAGACTTTAAACCAGACACTGTTGTCTGTCACTCTTTAGCCAATACCTTATGGTTTTGGTTATGCCAAGAAGAATTAGAAACAGTAGAAAGACTTTTTATGGTTTCTCCTCCTAGCTTAAGTACCGAAGAAGCGACCATTAAAACTTTTTTTCCTTGTGAAATACCCAGTAATATTTATGCAAAAGAAATACATCTTATTGTTTCAGACAATGATCCATGGGTTAAACTGGATGAAGCAAAAGACCTAGCACATACACTTAATGCTTCTTATACAATTATTGAAAATGCTGGACATATTAATGAAGACTCAGGGCATGGAAAATGGGAATTTATTGAAAATTTAATAATAGAGAAAAGATGATATTAAGTATAGAATCCAGCTGTGATGACAGCTCAATTGCCATCACTAAAATAGAAAATAATGAACTGGTTTTTCATAAAAAAATATCTCAAGAAAAAGAACATGCTTGTTATGGTGGTGTAGTTCCAGAACTCGCTTCACGTCTCCATGCCATTGATTTACCCAATATTTTAGAGGAAACCAAACCTTACTTAAATGATTTAAAAGCCGTTGCCGTCACCAATCAACCTGGTCTTTCTGTTACGCTTTTAGAAGGTATTGCTATGGCTAAGACCATTGCTATAAGTAAAAACATTCCTCTTATTCCAGTTCATCATTTAAAAGGTCACATCTATTCACTTTTTATTGAAAAAGAGGCTATTTTACCTTTACTTGTATTGTTGATTTCCGGAGGACATACACAGATTATTCGTGTAGAGAGTTTAGAGAAAATGACCATACTTGCTACAAGTATAGATGATTCTGTTGGTGAAAGTTTTGACAAAACTGCTAAGATGATGGGTCTTGGCTACCCTGGTGGACCAGTCATTGAACAATTAGCCCTCAAAGGTGATGAAAATGCATTTTCTTTCCCTGTTCCTTTACGTAACTCTAAACTCATTGCCTTTTCGCTTTCTGGGCTTAAAAATGCTGTTCGTTTAGCCATTGAGTCACTTGGTGGTACTGAGAATTTAACCGAGCAAAACAGAAGTGACATTGCAGCCTCTTTTCAAAAAGCTGTTAAACTACATCTTCTACAAAAAAGTAAAAAAGTCTTTGCAGATGAGCAGATTAAAGATTTTGCAATAGTTGGTGGTGCATCGGCAAATCTTTACATTCGAAATGCCTATGAAAAACTTTGTGCTGAATTTGGAAAAACCCTGCATACAGCTCCCTTAGAATTCTGTTCTGACAACGCTGCAATGATAGGTCGTTATGCTGTTGAAGCCTATAAAAAAGAACTTTTTACAGACCCTTATGAAATTGATATTGTCCATACTAAAAAACGACAATCTGGTACATTATTATAAATTTTCACGTCGGATAAAGCCAACCCTACGAGTGCCAAATATCCATTCATTTTAGAAGCTAGAGGCTTAGCTTCTACCAACATAAAATTCCTTCAAAATTCTTAACACTTTCTAACCAAAATTACGGTAAAATAGAACCAATTATAATAAACTATTTGGAGTGATCATGGCAGAATATGGTGCTAGTAATATTAAGGTCCTTAAGGGACTAGAAGCAGTTAGAAAACGACCAGGAATGTATATCGGTGACACTTCAACAAAAGGGCTTCACCACCTTGTTTATGAAGTTGTTGACAACTCCATTGATGAAGCAATGGCAGGTTTTTGTGACACGATTAAAGTAACACTTACAAAAGAAGGTTCGGCTATAGTTGAAGATAATGGTCGTGGTATTCCAATTGGATTACACCCTACTGAAAAAATCTCAGCAGCAACCGTTGTTTTAACTGTACTACATGCTGGTGGTAAATTTGATAAAGACACGTACAAGGTCTCTGGTGGACTTCATGGAGTTGGTGTTTCTGTTGTAAATGCACTTTCAAAAGATCTATATTTAACTGTTTTTAAAGACAAAGAAATTCATACTCAAAGCTTTAAAGAAGGTATTCCTCAAGCTCCACTGGTTTCGGGTGATAGTACACGTAAACATGGAACTAAAATTGAATTTTGGCCTGATGATACTATTTTTACAGAGTCGGTAACTTTCCAAAAAGCAATCTTGATGAAACGATTTAAGGAATTAGCTTACCTAAATCCAAAAATTAGCATTGAATTTAAAGATGATCGAGACAATACAAAAGAGACCTATCATTTTGAAGGTGGAGTTAAACAGTTCGTTGAAGACATGAATACAAAAGAACCTCTTTCAAATGCACAATTCTTTCAAGGTACAGCTGATGATATTGAGATTGATATTGCACTCATGTATTGTGATGCTGACTCTGAAAAATCACTCTCTTTTGTAAACAACATTAAAACAGCAGATGGGGGTACACACGAAGCTGGTTTTAGAGCTGGATTAACCCGTTCAATGTCAAGCTACATCGCCAAAAATGCCAATGCAAAAGAAAAAGGTACCAAGATAACAGGTGATGACTGTAAAGAAGGTCTAATTTGTATTGTCTCTGTACGTGTTCCTGAACCTCAATTTGAGGGGCAAACAAAAGGGAAACTTGGTTCTTCATATGTTCGACCATTGGTTCAAAGATTTTTCTCTGAACACTTTAATAAATACCTAGAAGAAAACCCACTTGAAGCCAAAGCCATTATGGCTCAAATTTTACTGGCTGCACGTGGTCGTGATGCTGCTAAACGTGCCAAAGACTTGGTAAAACGTAAAGACAATATGAGCATTGGAACCCTTCCTGGGAAGTTAGCAGACTGTCAAAGTAAAGACCCTGCACTTTCAGAAATTTATCTGGTAGAAGGGGATTCTGCTGGAGGTTCAGCAAAACAAGGTCGTGACCGTGTATCTCAAGCTATTCTACCTCTCAAAGGTAAAATTCTTAACGTTGAAAAAGCACGTTTAGAAAAGATTTTAAAATCTGATGAAATCAAAAATATGATTACAGCCTTAGGTTGTGGAATTGGTGAAGAGTTTAACGAGGAAAAATTACGTTACCATAAAGTAATTATTATGACCGATGCCGATGTTGATGGATCACATATTCAAACACTGCTTATGACTTTCTTCTACCGATTTTTAAAACCAGTTATTGAGAAAGGTTACCTATATTTAGCTCAACCACCTCTTTATCGTTATAAAAAAGGTAAACATGAAACTTACCTAAAAGATGACAAATCACTTAATGACTTCTTGATTGAGAATGGAATTTCTGTACTTGAATCTGAGAGCATGGGAAAACAAGACTTAACTGAACTCTTCAAGCTTGTAGCCTACTATAAAATGACATTAGGTGAAATAGAAAAACGTTTTGCTCTTCCAGAAGTTATTCGTTATATGGTAGAAAATCCTGACATTATTTCAACTGACAATACAATCTTAGCTGTAACACTTGAAAAGTTTATTAATAATTTAGACTATAACATTTTAACTAAAACTATTAATGATGACTATATTCAATATTTTGTGCAAACAAATGATGGTCTTGAAGAATTAATTATAGATGATAACCTATTTACTTCACCTCACTATAATGAGGCTATTTATATGCATCAAAAAATATCTGATAGAATTACTGAAGAATACAAAGAGAAAGACCTATTAGAACTACTTGCTTTAGTTGAAAGTTCGGCTAAAAAAGGTGCTTATATTCAGCGTTATAAAGGTCTAGGAGAAATGAACCCAGAACAACTTTGGGAAACAACCATGAATCCAGAAGACAGACGTTTACTTCAAGTTGTTATTGATGATGATGAAACAGCTTCAGATACCTTTGTCCTCTTTATGGGTGATGAAGTTGAACCAAGACGTAACTACATTGAAACACATGCAAAAGATGTTAAGCACTTAGATGTTTAACATCTAAAATAATAGAGGTACGATTATTATCGTACTCTACTGCATCTTATTATAAAACCAATTTGTTGCTTCAACAAATCCATCTACAGAACCACAATCAAACCTCTTACCTTTAAATTTAAATGCAATTACTTTACCTTTTTTTGCTTGTTCCATCAAAGCATCTGTAATCTGAACCTCTCCACCTTTACCAGGTTTTGTTTCTCGTAAAATATCAAAAATATCTGGGGTTAGAATATAACGACCGATAATAGCTAAATTACTTGGCGCATCCTTTGGTTCGGGCTTTTCTACCATATCTGTAACTCTATAAGTGTCATCAGTACCATCTACCAGTTTACCAGCTATTACTCCATATTTATAAGTTTCATCTATGGGAACTTCTTCAATCGCTACTACTGAACACTGATATTTTTCATAAATTTCAGTCATCTGTTCTAAAACACTCTTATTTTCATCATGACATAAATCATCTGCTAAAATAACAGCAAATGCTTCATTACCAATAAGTGTCTCACCTGTTAAAATAGCATGTCCAAGACCTTTCATCTCAACTTGGCGTGTGTAAGAGAAAGTACACTGTGTAATTAATGAACGAATTTCTGTCAATAACCTTTCTTTACTGCCACCCTTTATTTGATGTTCAAGTTCATAAGAGATATCAAAATGATCTTCAATGGCACGTTTACCACGTCCACTTACAATTGCCATGGTATTAATACCAGCAGAAAGAGCCTCTTCCACCCCATATTGGATTAACGGTTTAGTCAAAATGGGTAGCATCTCTTTAGGGGTCGCTTTTGTTGCAGGAAGGAACCTTGTACCATAACCTGCTGCTGGAAATAAACATTTTCTTATCATTGTTCTACCTTCTATTTTTTAATTTTTCTTTTAAAATAATCTTTCCAGACTCTACACCTGGCTGATTATAAGTATTAACATTAATTAATTCTCCTACCAAGGATGTCAATAGTTCATAATAATAAATTAACTGTCCAATACTCTCTTCATCTACTCTCTCAATAATGATTTCATCTAAAGGGATATCTTTTTGTTCGATTAACGCTTCAATAACAGAATCACTCTGCATTGTTATGAGTTCATGAAAAGGAATACCATTTAAAGTATCTAAAGATTCTAAATAAGGTAAAACAATATCTGGTACAGTCAATTCATTTTCAAAGTCAGCAACCTTAATAAAAGTTACTGACTTGTCTCTTGTACCTTCAACAATGAGTTGTAAAAAAGAGTGTTGATCCTTAGGTCCAATAAGTCCAATAGGAGTTACGCCCACATGAAATGCTGAACTACATTGTTTTTTACCCAAACTTTCACCCCAGAGCTGAACATACCATTCTACAAAATAACGCAATGTTTCAGAATAAGCAAAAAGACAATTAATATTATAGGTTGTATGATACTTTGCATAAAAAATCGCTTTATTTAAAAGAGACTCTTTTAAATAGCCATCATTAAAAAAGCTTTCTCGAACCTTATTTGCTCCATTTAAAAGCTCTTTAATATCTACGCAACATAAAGATAAAGGAAGTAATCCTACAACAGAAAGAACAGAAAAACGTCCCCCTACATTAGAAGGTAAATAAAATATCTTTGATCCAATTTTATTCGCAAATTTATCAAGATCTGAATCTTTATCTGTAATGAAAGTATAATTAGAAGCATTACTTTCTTGTGCATATAAATACTTAAATATTGAGATGGTTTCAACGGTACTTCCTGATTTAGAAATAACTAAAATATGTGATTTACTCAATTCTATTTGAGATAAAATCTCCATAATATTAAGGGGATCGGTACTCTCAAAAAAGAAAAGTTTACGTGAAGGAGCTTTAACTGGTTTTAAAAACTCATAAATAGCTTTTGCACCTAAAGAACTACCTCCTATGCCCAAAACAACAATATTTTCAATAGATGAATCAAAAGTTTTACTATAATCTAAAATTTCATCAATATTCTGACTGGGTAAATCATAATAACCAATCGTCTTTCGTTCATTTTCAATGGCTAAAAACAGTTGCTCTTTTTGTACTTCTTGATTCTCTGAACTATTAAAATGAATTCTATTTTTCATCTGTTTACCCCTACAGCTGTTTTTGTGCCGTAGCAATAAGATTATTTACACTCACTTCATATTCTTTAGCTAGTGCTTCATCAACCGACTCAAAACGGGTAACAAGCACAGGAGTAGTATTACTGGCTCTAACCAATCCCCAACCTTTTTCAAAGTTAATTCGTACCCCATCAACATCAATAATATTTACTATTTTTGGAAAGTCAGCTGGTGGGTTTTTGAGTAGTTCTTTAACTTTATCTATTAACAAGAACTTTTCTTCTTCAGTAGTCTCTACTTTAATCTCTTCTGTTGAAAATACTTGTGGTAGAGCATCTATTTCTTTGTCTAGGTCAATTCCATCATGGATTAGTTCTAACATTCTTAGTGTTGCATAGATAGCATCATCATAAC